>NZ_FOUB01000023.1 GCF_900114745.1 Nitrosomonas communis
ATGATCAGCTCAAGCTTGGGATGTGATGCCACCTTTAGGTGGCGCCAATTCTTGCCCCTTTGAGGGGCTAACAGAAATAAGCCTCCGGCTTTGCCGGAGGTAATTTAACTGTCGAGATGATGAAATACTTATCAGATCAGCAACCTCATTACATCAATATCAAAATGAATTTAACCACAAAGTTGTGCGTTAAATAACTGTTTTGACAATATTTGTTTTAATATACCTTTTACTCGTCAAATTTCGGTAATTAGTTTTCATATTTTTCAGCAAAAATATGTGGTTATAATCCATAAAAACCAAAATTTTATGAGCGAGCAGTATATAACTTATAATTGGGAGAAATATAACTTCTTCAATTAATTCGTGTGGGTAACAAAATGACAAGACTAGTGAAATGTATCAAGCTAGGACGTGAAGCGGAAGGGTTGGATTTTCCGACTGTTCCAGGTGAGTTGGGAAAACGAATTTATGAGAGTGTATCTAAAGAAGCATGGAACAAGTGGATCCAGCACCAGACTATGCTTGTTAACGAATACCGTCTAAATCTTGCTGATATCAAAGCACGTAAGTATCTGATAGCGCAAATGGAAGCCTATTTTTTTGGGGAGGGTGCTGATCAGCCAACAGGGTATGTTCCACCTGACAAGTAAACTTGAAAGAAAAGCATAATTTTTTATCTTAACAGATCATGGATTGCAACCATTAAACAAGATAAGCCGAAAATGCTAGATTCAGCCATTATGAGTGATTCGACTAGCTCTACTCCATTCCTCAACCGAGAGCTTAGCCAAATCGAATTTAACCGGCGTGTGCTTGCTCAAGCTCGAAACAAAGATACGCCCTTATTAGAGAGATTGAAGTTCTTGTGTATTGTGAGCAGCAACTTCGATGAATTTTTTGAAGTACGAGTCGCTGGATTAAAAGAACAAATCAAATTAGATACACCAGGTTTTGGGCCAGATGGCATGCTACCTCGCCAAACCTTCAAGCTGGTTTCCGAAAAAATACATCAAATTGTAGATGAACAGTATAAGTTACTTAATGAATGTATTTTCCCAGAGTTAGCACTACACGAGATTCGTTTCCTTCGCAGAAACGATTGGAATGACTGCCAGCAAGAATGGATTAAAGCTTTTTTCTTTCGTGAGCTTATGCCCATGCTCACACCGATT
This sequence comes from Nitrosomonas communis, assembly GCF_900114745.1. Taxonomy (GTDB): domain Bacteria; phylum Pseudomonadota; class Gammaproteobacteria; order Burkholderiales; family Nitrosomonadaceae; genus Nitrosomonas; species Nitrosomonas communis_A. The sequence goes on from NZ_FOUB01000023.1 coordinate 1,176, forward strand.
GGCCTGGATCCTTCCCACCCTTTTCCACGCGTATTGAACAAAAGTCTTAATTTTGCAGTAGAACTAGAAGGAAAAGATGCCTTTGGGCGAAATTCAGGAATGGCAATAGTTCAGGCGCCACGTATTCTTCCGCGTATTATACGACTCCCAAAAGAAGTAAGCACCGAAGAATATAATTTTATATTCTTATCTTCGATTCTTCATGCGCATGTCGGTGAGCTGTTTGCAGGCATGCAAGCGATTGGTTGTTTCCAATTTCGCGTCACTCGCAATAGCGATTTGTTCGTGGACGAAGAGGAAATCAAAGATTTGCGCTTAGCTTTGCAAGGTGAATTACCTCAACGGCATCTTGGTAATGCGGTACGACTCGAAGTGGCGGATAACTGCTCACCGCATATGACTAAATTTCTACTTAGCCAGTTTGGCCTTACTCTGGATGATTTATACCAAGTTAATGGACCGGTCAATCTGGTACGTCTCATGCAAGTTCCTGGACAAATTGATCGCCCCGGCCTGAAATTTCCTCTCTTCATTCCTGGTTTACCTTTTTCCACTCAGAAAAAGAAAACTTCCGATATTTTCCAGTTAATTCGCAAGAGTGACATTTTATTGCACCATCCCTATCAGTCATTTCAGCCAGTCATTCAGTTTATCCAGCAAGCATCAGTGGATCCGAATGTCGTCGCAGTTAAACAAACGGTATATCGCACAGGTTCAGACTCTACTGTCATGGAAGCGCTCATCGCTGCAGCCAGTCGCGGGAAGGAAGTCACTGTGGTTGTTGAGTTATTGGCGCGATTTGACGAAGAAGCTAATATAAATTGGGCTAGTCGCCTTGAAGAAGTGGGTGCGCATGTTGTTTATGGTGTGGTAGGTCATAAGACTCATTCGAAGATGGCAATGATTGTGCGGCGTGAAGAAGGCAAACTCCGTCGCTACGCACATCTTAGTACAGGTAATTATCATCCTGGTACCGCCCGGCTATATACTGATTTCGGATTACTCACTTGCCATGAAGAAATCTGTGCCGATGTCAATGAAGTTTTTTTACAACTGACCAGCCTTGGCAAAGCCAGCAAACTGAAATATCTATGGCAATCTCCTTTTACTCTTCATAGCCAAATTCTTGCTGCCATTGGAAACGAAATGGAGAATGCTAAAGCAGGTAAACCTGCAGGCATCATTGCAAAAATGAATGCATTACTGGAGCCCAATATCATTCAAGCCCTCTATGCAGCTTCGCAAGCTGGCGTAAAAATTCAACTTATTATACGAGGTGCATGTGCCTTACGCCCAGGCGTACCCGGCATGTCAGAAAATATAAAAGTGCGTTCCATTATTGGGCGTTTTCTTGAGCACACGCGAATTTTTTATTTTTGTAATAATAACTATCACAATATTTATTTATCGAGTGCTGATTGGATGGATCGTAATTTTTTTCGTCGAATTGAAATATGCTTTCCAATTTTGGAACCGCGCCTTAAGAAACGTGTGATCTCTGAAGGATTAAAACCTTATATTAAAGATAACACTAACGCGTGGGAAATGGATGCCAATGGGCATTACAAACGTAAATCTGTTCGTCCGAGCAGGCGTTTTAGTGCGCAAGAGGCATTACTTACAAACCTCGCTGCAGCAAAACAAAGCTAGCTTTATGGACATGGACTTATGCCTAAAGAAATCGAGCTCAAGCTATCGCTTCCCCGACGCTGCATTAAACATTTGCAGCACTTACCGCTACTTAAGACTTTGGATATTTCCCAGCCAATTAAACAAAAGCTTTATACGATTTATTTTGACACACCTGACTTAGCTTTAAAACGGCAAAATTGCGCGCTACGCTTACGTCAAATGGGCAAAAACTGGTTACAAACCATTAAAACAGAAGGTAGTGTTGCATCTGGATTACATGAGCGCAATGAATGGGAAGTATCCGTTCCCAGAAATCAACTTGATTTCACTCAATTAGGCGATCCTGGAATGATCAAATTATTGAGTGATGCTGAGTTAAGGAAGCAACTACGGCAGGTATTCATTACGCGATTTACCCGCCATACGCATATCCTGCAAATGGATGAAGATAGTCAAATCGAGTTCTGCCTTGACCATGGCAAAATTATCATAGACCACACAAAGGAATCATTTACTGAAATCGAGCTTGAATTAAAGTCGGGCAAGCCCGCTCAACTATTCCTGCTTGCCCTTACGCTTATCCAGACACTTCCATTCCCACTCAGACTGGAAAATATAAGTAAGGCTGAACGAGGCTATATGCTTTATACAGGACATCAAAATCCTCCTGTTAAAGCCTTGCCTGTCGAGCTTAAAGCTAATATGGATTTAACTGCAGCTTTTACCCTGATTGTCCAAAACTGCCTTGATCAATTGACCAGAAATGAACATGGCGTGATAACGCGTAGTGATGTTGAATATCTCCATCAGATGCGTATTGCGCTGCGTCGGCTCCGCACAGCATTTGATGTTTTTGCCACCGCTATCCCAAATGAGGTGTCACTCATACATGAGCTCAAATGGTTAACGCACCAATTGAATCCAGCACGTGACTGGGATGTTTTTGTTACGGAACAGCTTCTCAAAATTCAGAAGAATTTTGAAGAGCATGCAGGGATAGCTGCGCTCATAAAAACATGTGAAATATTACGCAAAAAACACAATAAAGCTGCACGCAATAGTATCAAATCAAAACGTTATACAAAACTGATTTTGCATTTAAATTTATATCTTGAAGAAGCATTTAAATACCCAGGCCAACCGAAGACCTTGAAAAAAGCAGCTACTAACATGGCATTAATTAATTTCACGAAATCCGTACTGATAAATTACCATAAGCAAATTATTGATACTATAAATGGAATTGAAGAATTTGATGTCACATCAATCCACTCGCTCCGCATTAGCATAAAAAAACATCGTTATACCGTGGAATTTTTTCAAGCTCTTTTTACTCCTGTAGAGGTTAAAAAATATATCCATTCATTATCTGGGCTACAAGATACACTGGGTGCCATTAATGACAGCATAAATACTCAAAGACTGCTTAAAGAAATTCCGGGTTCGAAGACAAAGACATTAGTATCGCGAGAAGCGATTGGAATTATTCTAGGGTGGAATAAGCAACGACTCCAGCTAATGAATGCAGAAATAAAGGATGCCTCGCAACTTTTCTACCACGCTCCCCTTTTCTGGGATGCTTATTGAGATACGAAGCTGCTATACCGTATCTTGCTTTTATGGACGCCTCTAAAAATTTATATTTCGTCACAATACTTCGTTATTCACAAAAAATGTTTCCTTATTCCAATTCTAAATCAAAACTGACTTTGTCGGCTTCACCTTGCCGTATTATTTATACTGTCTGCGGCTCGCCTTCGTGTCATTTTTGATTTGGAAATGGAATTACATATCAGTTATATACTGCGTCAACATTTTTTGTTCTCCTCTTGTCTTGTTTAGAACTCTGAATTTTTAGAGGCGCTCTTATATCAATATTAAAAAAGCATAGCAAAAAATTAAGGCTGCTGGTATTTGGGAAGATAATCAACCCATTTCGAGCAGCCTTTTTTATACCCTTTCTCTACTTATTAGGCAATGATAGGTTTTAGTTCGCCTTTGGCATATCTGTTAACCATTGCTTCTAGCGAGATAGGTTTGATTTTACCTGCCTGCCCTGCACTACCAAATGCTTCAAACCGTGCCTTACAGATTTCTTTAGCTGCGGCAGTAGCATCTTTTAGATATTTTCTCGGATCAAATTCGCTCTTGTTCTTGGCTAAATGACGACGGATGGCTCCAGTCATAGCTAATCGAATGTCTGTATCGATATTTACCTTACGCACACCATTTTTAATACCTTCTTGAATTTCCTCGACAGGCACACCATAAGTTTCTTTCATTTCGCCACCATATTCACGAATAATTTCAAGCCATTCTTGAGGGACAGAGCTTGAGCCATGCATTACTAAATGAGTATTGGGAATCCGTTTGTGGATTTCTTTGATACGCTCAATTGCCAGAATATCTCCGGTTGGTTTGCGTGTAAATTTATATGCACCATGTGACGTGCCAATGGCAATAGCAAGCGCATCCACGTTAGTTTTTCTCACAAAATCGGCAGCTTGCTCAGGATCGGTCAGTAGCTGATCATGCGACAGCACACCTTCCGCACCATGACCATCCTCTGCTTCTCCCATCCCGGATTCAAGTGATCCAAGGCAGCCTAATTCACCTTCAACAGAAACGCCAACAGCATGAGCCATTGCAACAACTCTTGCGGTAACATCAACATTATATTCATAGGATGAAGGCGTTTTGGCATCTTCTTCAAGGGAGCCATCCATCATGACGCTAGAAAAGCCGCTGCGAATTGCATTTACACATACAGCAGGTGAAGCGCCATGGTCTTGATGCATCACAATAGGAATATGTGGGTAGGCTTCCACTGCGGCTTCAATCAAATGGCGCAAAAAAGGCTCTCCAGCATATTTACGCGCACCGGCTGAGCCTTGCATGATCACTGGGCTATTGCATTCATCCGCTGCTTGCATAATCGCGTGAATTTGTTCGAGATTATTCACGTTAAATGCTGGTAGTCCATATCCATTTTCTGCTGCATGGTCCAACAGTTGTCGCAATGATACAAGTGCCATTTAGGTCTCCTTCATTTTAAATTTTGTATCGGATTTATCAAAAAAATAGTTGATACGAAGCAAGTATCTCGATAAAGGGTGTTATTAATCTCTTAAATCGAATTATGATAAGAAAAATTAAGAAGTTATCGATACTGAATTTGTTTCAGTGCTTTTTACGTTTCTTGATTTTCTGTGATCACCTACACGAACGATTTTCATGGTATTAGTCCCTCCGGCTTTGCCAACAGGCTCTCCTATAGTCATCACTATCAGATCGCCATCACGGACTGCTCCACGCTTGAATAGCTCATCTTCTGCCAGACCTAAAATAACTTCAGGATCAAATAAACCCTGACCAAATTCTATGGGATAAACGCCTCGAAATAGAGTCATTTTACCAAGCGTATCCTCCTGGGGACTGAGGGCAAATATGGGCACTTTTGAGCTTCTTCGTGACATAAGTAATGCCGTTACACCACTTTGAGTAAGTGCTGCAATAGCACGAATTTTGAGACCTGTGGCAGTATACATAGCTGCACGAGCAATAGCCTCTTCAATACTAACTAGTTGAGTTTCGTGCGAACGCTGAGAGCTCTGGTTTACTATGTATTCTTTTTCTGCCTCCAGACATACTCTCGCCATGGCTTCTACTGCCTCAGTCGGGTACTGTCCTGCTGCAGATTCCGCAGATAGCATAACCGCATCCGTTCCATCCAATACCGCATTGGCTACATCTGAAACTTCAGCACGAGTGGGAATCGGATTAATGATCATGGATTCCATCATCTGTGTTGCAGTTACGACGAGTTTGTTTTTAGCACGAGCAGATCGTATCATCCGCTTTTGCAATGCCGGTACGGCAGCGTCTCCTACTTCAACCGCCAGATCACCACGCGCAACCATGATCGCATCTGATGCGTCTAAGATGTCATCTAATGCCAAGATAGCTTCAGAGCGTTCAATCTTCGCCATAATCAGGCTATTACCTCCAGCCTCTTGCATTAAAGTTCGTGCTTGACGGATGTCTTCACCTGTGCGAGGAAAAGATACCGCCAAATAATCTGCTTTCAATGCTGCAGCGGTCTGGATATCCTGCTTATCCTTACTAGTTAGTGCGGGTGCGCTTAACCCACCCCCTTTTCGATTAATGCCTTTATTATTTGACAGCACCCCCCCTTGCTTGACTTGGCAATATATTTCATTTCCAACTACTTTGGTGACATTAAGAACAATGCGGCCATCATCTAATAACAATGTCGCACCAACTTCCACGTCATTAGGTAACTCCTTGTAGTCAAGCCCTACCCTTTCCTCATTGCCTAATTCACAGTCAGCATCTAGTATGAATTCATCACCTGCTTTGAGCCAGATTTTCCCATGATCAAATTTACCAATGCGAATTTTTGGCCCTTGCAAATCCGCTAATATCCCGACCTTATAACCAGTAGTGCGCGCAAGATTACGAGTCAGGTCAGCGTAAGCGATATGTTCTTCGCGAGTACCGTGTGAAAAATTTATTCTCACGACATCAACGCCTGCGAGAATCATACGTCGCAGAACAGTAGAATCGCTACAAGCAGGCCCCAGCGTGGCAACGATTTTTGTTCTTCTAATCATTCTAAAAAGAATTTTCAGATTAAATTTTAACGTGCACGCAATTCGAGAATCTCAACTGCTGGAAGCTTTTTCCCTTCCAAAAATTCAAGAAAAGCCCCCCCTGCGGTCGAAATATATGACACTTTATCGTATATTCCATATTTCTGAATTGCAGCAATAGTATCGCCCCCTCCAGCCAATGTAAAAGCCTTGGTGTCAGCAATTGCTTTTGCGATAGTATATGTGCCTGCACCGAACTGATCAAATTCAAATACACCGACTGGTCCATTCCAAACAACAGTACCTGCCTTCATTATAATATCAGCCAATTCTTGTGCGCTTTTTGGTCCAATATCGAAAATCATGTCATCATCTGATACGGCATCAGCATCTTTTAATACAGCTGGCTCATTAGCATCAAATTTCTTACCAACCACGACATCTACAGCGATGGGTATGATTGCACCTCGTTTTTTCATTTTATCCATCAACATTTTTGCAGTTGGAATTAAATCATCCTCGCATAAGGATTTACCAATATTTTTTCCAGCAGCTTTAAGGAATGTATTAGCAATGCCACCACCTACCACCAGTTGATCTACTTTTTCAGAGAGTGATTCAAGTACTGTCAGCTTGGTCGATACTTTTGACCCTCCAACAATCGCAACCATAGGTCGTGCTGGGCTGTGTAAAGCTTTAGTCAAGGCTTCCAGTTCTTCTGTCAAAAGTATGCCGGCACAAGCAACGGGAGCATATTTTGCAATCCCATGCGTGGAGGCTTCAGCTCGATGCGCGGTACCAAAAGCGTCCATGACAAATATGTCACATAACTTAGCATAACTCTGGGCGGTAGCATCATCGTTCTTTTTCTCGCCTTTATTAAAACGACAGTTTTCGAGAACAACTAACTCACCCTGTGCAACATCAAACCCACCATTCACCCAATCCTTGATTAAACGGACCGGTTTACCCAGACGTTCTGCGATATTATCGGCAACAGGTTTCAGCGAATTCTCCTCATTCCATATACCTTCTTCCGGACGACCCAAGTGGGAGGTTACCATAACTCTTGCGCCACGATCTAAACAATATTTTATAGTGGCCATCGATGCTATGATGCGCGCATCGGATGTAACTTTGCCATCTTTGATGGGTACATTAAGATCAGCGCGAATAAAAACGCGCTTGTCTTTCAAATCGAGATCGATGAGTTTGATAACAGACACATTAACTCCAATATAAATACCAGTATTAATAGGAATAACTTGTAGTGTTGATTGCTTACTTACTCAAAAAAATAGACTAGTCATGATGAAATAAGAAAGAAATAACTCCGAGTAAAATCATAATCTTGTTTTTTTAACATCTAATGAAGAAGTTTAAATTTTTGAGCTTGTTACTCGGAGTAAATCATATGCTTGCCTAGATTCTTAGAAGGCTTATTTGCTGGCAATAACGCGAACCATCTCTAGCACTTTACAGGAGTATCCCCATTCATTATCGTACCAGGCAACAACTTTAACAAAGTTTTTGTCTAATGATATTCCTGCTTCAGCATCGAAAACAGAGGTACAGCTTTCACCACGGAAATCGGTAGAGACCACTTTGTCGGCAGTATAGCCAAGCACACCTTTCAGTTGACCTTCTGACGCAGTTTTCATGACATTGCAGATTTCATCATAAGTAGCGTCTTTATTTAATTCCACAGTAAGATCTACAACAGATACATCAGAAGTCGGTACTCTAAAAGCCATTCCGGTGAGTTTCTTGTTCAATTCGGGAATAACGGCACCCACTGCTTTTGCCGCTCCTGTAGAAGAAGGAATAATATTTTCAAGAATTCCTCGCCCTCCTCGCCAATCCTTATTAGAAGGACCATCTACTGTTTTTTGGGTAGCAGTTGCTGCATGAACAGTGGTCATTAACCCACGTTTAATTCCCCAGGTATCATTCAACACTTTGGCGATAGGAGCAAGGCAATTAGTTGTGCAAGAAGCATTGGAAACAATAGGTTGTCCATTATAAGATTTATCATTAACACCATATACAAACATTGGCGTATCATCTTTGGATGGTGCAGTCATGATAACTTTCTTGGCGCCTGCTGCAAGATGCTTTTCGCAAGTTTCTTTAGTAAGGAAAAGCCCTGTTGACTCCACTACCACATCAACACCCGCCTCGTTCCATTTTAACTCAGCAGGATCTTTAATCGCAGTTAAGCGTATTCGTTTACCATCTACTACTAAAGTATTTCCTTCCACTGAAACACGACCGTTAAAACGACCATGCACAGAATCATGCGTCAGCATGTAAGCCAAATAATCTGGCTCAAGTAAATCGTTGATAGCCACTACTTCGATATCGTTGAATTTTTCAACAGATGCACGAAACACCATGCGCCCAATACGACCAAACCCATTGATTCCTACTTTTATTGTCATTACATAAGCTCCTCAAAACAAAAAAAAACCATAACTAAGTGTGTCTCTTCTGTCTACTAAATGGGCGACACGATTTATATAATTCTTTTCACAGCCTCAATGACGTTTTCGACAGTGAAACCAAAGTATTTAAATAATACTTCAGCAGGAGCTGATTCTCCGAAAGTGTCGATGCCAATGATTTCTCCCTCAAATCCGACATATTTATACCAGTAATCTGCCACACCCGCTTCTACTGCAACTCGGTTAATGCTTGTTGGCAGTACACTTTCCTTATATGCTTGGTCTTGGCGATCAAACAGGTTAGTGCATGGCATGGATACTACACGTACCTGAATACCTTCGGCAGATAATGCTTTTTGCGCAGCCATGGCCAGCGCCACTTCTGATCCGGTTGCGATAATAATTGCTTGTGGGTTGCCATCAGCGGCTTCAGATAAGATATAGGCTCCTTTATCGATTAGTTTGACAGTTTCCGCATCTCTTTTCTGGAAAGGCAAATTTTGACGACTAAAAATAAGTGTCGTTGGTCCATTTTTGCGTTCAATTGCACGCGCCCAGGCTATAGTTGATTCAATCGTATCACAGGGTCGCCATACATCCATATTAGGTATCAAGCGTAACGTTGCCGTTTGCTCTATCGGTTGATGTGTCGGACCATCCTCACCTAGACCAATTGAATCATGAGTAAATACAAAAATGTTACGGATTTTCATTAAAGCTGCCATGCGTAAAGCATTGCGGGCATATTCTGAGAACATCAGAAATGTGCCGCCGTAAGGAATGATACCGCCATGTAACGATAAGCCGTTCATAATGGCGCTCATACCAAATTCACGCACACCATAATAAATATAATTCCCGCCGGTTTCTGCACTTACTCCTTTTGAGCCAGACCATTGCGTCAGATTTGAACCAGCTAAATCCGCCGACCCTCCGACCAGTTCCGGTAAAATAGGAGCTAATCCTTCAATTGCATTCTGTGATGCTTTTCTCGTCGCAATCGTCTCTTCTTTCGCGTTAACGCGATTTATAACACTGTTAACATGCTCTGGCCAGTTAGCTGGTAATTCCCCAGCCATACGGCGTTTAAATTCGGCTGCTTCTTCAGGATATTTCTTTTCATACTCTGCAAACTTGTTATTCCATTCACTTTCTAGTTTTTGACCTTTTGCGCGAGCATCCCATGCATCATAGACTTCTTGAGGAATCTGAAAGGGAAGATGATGCCACCCAATATGAGGTCGTGTAGCCGCAATTTCTTCTTCCCCTAATGCTGCGCCATGAACTGCATGTGTATCGGCTTTATTGGGAGAACCCATTCCAATAACGGTTTTACAGCAAATCATCGAGGGTTTGTTTGGAACTTTTTTAGCAGATTCGATAGCGGCTTCAATGGCATCTGGATCATGACCATTTACATTTGGCACAACATGCCATCCATATGCTTCAAAGCGTTTAGGCGTATCGTCAGTAAACCAGCCTTCCACATGCCCATCAATTGAAATTCCGTTATCATCATAAAAACAGATGAGCTTACCCAGCCCGAGTGTGCCCGCCAGAGAGCATGCCTCATGTGAAATACCTTCCATCAAGCATCCATCGCCAAGAAACACATAGGTATAGTGATTAACAATATCAAAACCAGGACGATTGAATTCTTGCGCAAGAATTTTTTCAGCCAGTGCCATACCCACAGCATTGGTAATACCCTGACCTAAAGGCCCTGTTGTTGTTTCTACCCCTGGCGTATAGCCATATTCTGGATGTCCGGGAGTTTTGGAATGAAGTTGTCGAAAATTCTTAATATCTTCAATTGACACATCATAACCAGTCAAATGTAAGAGCGCATAAATCAACATGGAACCATGCCCATTGGACAAAACAAAGCGGTCACGGTCAGCCCATCCGGGGTTATTTGGATTATGACGCAAATGATGAATCCAAAGCACTTCTGCAATTTCCGCCATACCCATAGGCATGCCGGGATGACCTGATTTAGCTTTTTCTACTGCGTCCATCGCCAAGGCACGAATAGCACTCGTCAAATTCTTGAATACTGGCGCGTTAAAATCCTCAAATGCTCCCATCTTCACTATCCCTTAAAAAATTCAAAAAACAGAATATCCATCTTCCGCGCCACATGACAACAAAAGTTGGCAAAAACCAATATTATCTCCTAAGACGAAGTGCTCTACAACATCGATTTATTGATTACTCAAACATAGTTTTTGTTGTTATTTCAACTATTCTGGTTACGCAATTTAATACCCAATGCCTTTATCTTACGATAAAGATGCGTGCGCTCCAACCCTGCACGCTCGGCAACACGTGTCATATTACCGCCTTCTTGGTCAATCAGTTTTTCGAAATAATTTTTCTCAAATAAATCTCGTGCTTCACGCAAAGACACATTTAAAGGTATATCCGGCGCAATTGATATAGCTGTCGATAAAGGAGGGGCTAAAGTCTGTTGCACAAGCTCTGCTGAAATTTCACTACTGGTACAAGTTAAAGCTAGCGAATGTATCACACTTGTCAATTGAGCCAGATTACCCGGCCAATCATAGTTGCGTAGCGTATTCAATGCAGCTGTACTAAAGTGAATGAAGGGTGCTTCACCTGATTCAATATAATTTGAGAGTATTTGGTTAGCTAGCTCGGGAATGTCTTCACGATGCATTCTAAGAGACGGGACACTGATACAAAGACTGCTTAATATCTCGTATAACTTAGGATTATAAATACCTTGCGCAGTTAATTCTGCCAAGGGCAAAGTCGTGGCACACACTAGGCGCACATTATATTTCTCTAATTTATTCAAGAGCAGAAGCAATCCTTTTTGTTCTAATTTATTGAGATCGCCAATTTCTCTAAGAAATAATAAACCATCCTTTGCTTGCTCAAGTAAATTGAGTGGATTTTCTGCGAGAAAAGAAAATGATTCCGGCTCAACCCATGGAGTATTAATATGATGCAAGAAATGCGCACAATGCTCTATTCCCACACCTGGCTCCCCCATGAACAGTACAGGCACTTTCAAATTAGTTATTTGCTCGAGTTTCTTTTTTAATTCTGTAATTAAAGCTCCCCGACCCAGACTCACCAGGGAAAAAGTCGGAATTGGCTTACTTTGCCCGCCACGTAAAGCTTGCCCAACAGTGCTAAGTAATTTTTGCAAAGGTATGGGTTTTTCAAGGTAACCCACAGCTCCAATACGCGTTGCTTCTACTGCAGTATCAATGGTACCGTGTCCAGACATCATTATAACTGGCATGGTAAGCAATCCACTATTGGCCCAATCTTTAAGTAATGTTATGCCATCTGTATCTGGCATCCAGATATCCAAAAGTACCAAGTCGGGGCGAGTTTGATTACGCCAATTGCGAGCTTGTTCTGCATTTTCTGCCAAAGCTACTTGATATCCTTCATCATTTAAAATTTCGGATAAGAGCTCGCGTATGCCAACTTCATCATCAACAACAAGAATCGTATTGTTGGCCATTATATTGTAATTACCCTCCCCAGAACTGGAATGCAACTAATGCTTTGTAGCATTATTATCAAGTCAACAACGTAAATACTATTTTCTATATCATGTTACTTGAAGAGGAATCGATATAGGGCGATCAGATAATAATCTTGGTAAGACAATGATGATCTTGGCTCCGTGTGGTTGGATGTTTTCGATTTGGATTGTACCATTATGTTCATTAATAATTTTCTTGACAATCGGCAGTCCGAGACCCGTACCTTTTACTTTGGTCGTTACATAGGGTTCAAATGCCTGCGCTTTAATTTGCTCTGCAAATCCCTTGCCATTATCGCTTACGCTGAACTGAACACTATGAGGGAGTGTTTCGGTTCGCACTGTGATCGTAGGCTCTACTACATCAACCAAAGCGTCCTGAGCATTTTGCAGCAAATTATGTATAACTTGCCTTAACCTTGTTGGATCTCCGCGAATTAATGAAGGATCAACGCTCAATTCTAAATTAATTTTTGGACTATGACTGCGACCTGATTGAGTATTTGCAGTCTCATATAAGGCAAGTACTTCACGTATCAACCTATTAAAATCGAGCTGGTACAATTCCAGTTCAGGTATGCGTGCATATTCGCTAAATTCATTGACCATCTTCTTAAGTGCTTCGACCTGATTGACAATTGTTTCAGTAGAGCGCTGTAGAATTTTTGCATCCTGCCCAGTTAATTTTTCCATTAATTTATGCTGCATACGTTCTGCAGAAAGTTGGATAGGTGTTAAAGGATTTTTGATTTCATGAGCAAGTCGACGTGCAACCTCACCCCATGCGACTGTGCGCTGAACTTGTAGTAAGCTGGTAATATCATCAAATACCACAACACCTCCTCCAGTCACTTGAGGCAAGTGTGACCCTCGAAGAAGCAAAACTTGATCTTTATTTTCACTAAAATGTAATACTTGACGTTGCCACTCTCCCATTTCCGCGGAATTGAATCCTATCCGTATTTCTGTTGCGAGCATACGCAATTTCGATTCTTTTTCTGCACACTCTTCAATCGTTAACCCTACCAGATTAGTCAACGGAATCTGTAGAATTTGCTCAGCACTATGATTGACAGTACTGATGCGTAACTTTTCATCAAACACCATCACGCCAGAAGAAAGATTAGCCAATATACTTTCAAGATAAGCCCGGGCATTTTCGATCTCCTGCTGATTCCGTTGCGCGGTAGCACGTGCTACTTCAAGCTGCTCAGTCATGAGATTAAAAGATTCTGTCAGTATGCCAAGTTCGTCGTTACTTTGCACAGAATGGCGTCTACTAAAATCTCCTTGTGCTACAGCTCTTGTTCCCTCAGCCAACATACCCAACGGTGCGCTTAATTTTTCACTAATAAGGAATGCGGCAGCAAGAGCAGAAAAAAGGGCTAAAAATAATGCCAATGTTAATGTTACGCCATAAAGTCGAGTCAACCCATGGCGAGATAATGTTAATTCTTGGTAATTGCGATACCCTGTTTGAACAATCTCGGCATTCTCCGCGAGTAATCGGGGCACTTGCTGCAAAACTTGCAATACACGGATATCATCATCAAGATTTAATACATTCACGGGAACGAGTACTCGCAAATACAGCCCATTACCAGGAATAGATTCCACTGCACTATAGCTCTTCTGCATTCGGATATGCCGCATAGCGACAGCGTTGGGTATTTCTGGAAACAGCGCCATGTCATCTATGCTTGAAAAAGCAATTGCTTTACCTTCTTGGTTAAACAATGTTGCTTCTTGTATCTGTGACTGAACCAATAACTGATTCAATGCTGACAATGGCATTATAGGTGATTCAGATAATGTTAATGCAGTAGCCTTGGCTTTTTTCTCGAGCTCTTCAAGTAAATTGTCAAGCATGGTTTGCCCTAAATTTAATCCACCTTCTAATGCCTCATCGACTTTGACATCAAACCAGGATTCGATACTTTTCCCTAAAAACTGGACTGAAATACCATACACCAGGGCTCCTGGAAGAATAGCCATCAATGAAAAAACCATCAGTAAGCGAAGTGCGAGTTTAGAGCCAAATACCCCTGATTTTAGCCTCCTGTTTAACCTCCATAGCAAGAGCCCTACAACTATCAGCAAAAATAATACAAAAATCACATTAAAGCCAATCAGCCAGCGGTAAACACGCTCAAGAAATTCAGTATTAGCACCCGCTGTTGCCAGCAAAAACAGCATGACCACGCTAAGCCCCGTAATTATGATGATGAGGTACTTCATAGATGCTCTTTATAGTAGGTTCTTATGGGGTGCAGGCAATTTGATACGCCATTCCTTTTTTTCTGAACTTAGATTCCAATCTTTTGAACTAAACCATTCCAATTGAAATGGTTTGGCTAATCGAGAAATATCCAGCCATACTTGCAAAGTGGCGATATATTCTACATCCTGTTTCAGTGTGGACTTCATTTCAATAGGAACATTATGTTGCTTTCCCAATGTCTGGAGTGCTTCTTGCAGCGTGTCAAATCCTTGTGGCACCATTCGATTACCACTCAAACGATATTGCCGGGTGAGCGCATGATAACTCAACTCTATACGCTGTTTACTGCGAGCCACCTCCTCATCTAGCCAATACCAATGACTATCTATGAGCGTGAATTTTGATACAAAATAAAGTATGATGCCTTTTTCTAAGGCTTGCTCTAAAGTATTGTTGAGTGTGATATCGGCATCAAGATTTATTTGGTAACCTTTGTCTACTGCTTCCAGAGTAAACGATTTTATCTCTATTCCACCTCCACCTTCGCCCCGAGCTGGTGCTGCTAATAATAGCAGCGAAATAAGTAACATTGTCGCCATCATCTGCAACAATATTTTAAGTCGTAGTGTTCTATCAAGTCTTACAAAGCAAGGCATAAAAAAAGCCGTCATGTGAAGAACTTGGCAGCAACTGCCCATTAACCATATCAGAATGCGAAAGAGGTAGTAAACGAGCATCTTGATGCGATTTTAGAAATTCCTTAATTAAAATCAAATTTTCTTCATGGAAAATAGAGCAAGTTATATACAGCAATTTTCCTTCTCTTTTCAGAATTTTCCACAAAGTGTTGAGAATACTCTCTTGGTTGCTTGCAAAAATGGATAGATCAGTTTGCCGCCGCAACCATTTAATATCAGGATGACGACTGACTACGCCCGATGCACTACAGGGTACATCAGCCAGAATTCGGTCAAATGTTTGCCCATCCCACCATTCTGAAGGATAAAGCGCATCCCCACATACCAGACGATGAGGTTCATTCCCGAGTCGCTCAAAATTTTCTGCTACACGCATAAGTCTCTGCGCATTACTATCAAGCGCAGTCAATTTTATTGGCGCTAATTCCATTAAATGTGTGCTCTTTCCCCCTGGCGCTGCACAAGCATCTAATACGTGCATACCTTCATGCACATCCAGTAAAGGTGCAGCCAACTGAGCGCCTGCATCTTGTATTGATACCAAACCTTCCTCAAATCCTGGAAGCTTCTCTATTGGCAATGGCTGCGCCAACTTCAATGCGGCATACCATATTAAATCAGCTTCAATACCGTGCTCCTCAAGCATTTTTTGGTATGCTTTAACTCCGATTTTCCGGACGTTAACTCGTAATGTCATTGAAGGATGCTGATTGCTTGCATTCAGAATAGTTTTATAATGGTTAGGGTATTGTTTACGTAGTTTATCAACCCACCACTGTGGATGGGAATATTTCCCAACATCATTATTAATTTGCTCACATAATACAGAGCTATTGCGTATAAAATTCCGCAAGACAGCGTTAACTAATCCTGGTGCGCCTCGTTTATTACTTAAAATGCGGGCAGTAGAAACAGCATGATCAACAATTGCATAGGAAGGCGCTTTGCTGTATTGCAGCTGATATAAACTTACCAATAGTAAGTAGCGCAGTTTAAGATCTTGTAGTGTTTTATCTAATAATAAATTAAGCAATGCATTAAGTTGCCCGTAATAACGTAGCACTCCATAGCTCAAATCCTGAATGGCGCCTTGCTGTTGATGAGAAAGAGGCAGATTCGATTGCCATATTTCCTGTAAAACCTCCGTTAGATTTTTGCCTGCAAGAACACGCCTTATAGCGATTACAGCGAGGTGCTGAGCTTTAATCATTTCCCGAGTTAGCAGTCCATCACAGTAGAAAAAAACTGACCTGATTGTAAACAATGCCCCACCAGAAATTCTGCGATAGGCATTTTTTTTCCTCCAGGTTTTTGCACAACCTCTAGAATCAGTGCTCCCCTTCCACAAGCCACAACAACCCCCCCACTGCCGGTCGTAATAATTTCTCCTGCTTTGCCAGAAGTATTTTTTACAGCTTTAGCTTGCCATATTTTCAATAAATTACCTTGGAAGTACGTATAAGCTCCCGGATAAGAGTTAAAAGCACGAATACTTCGATTAATTTGAACCGCATCCATTCGCCAGTCAATTTCTGCTTCTTTTTTTTGGATTTTTGCAGCATAGCAAGCCAGTGTTTCATCCTGGGGAGTCGCTATCAATTTACCGAGCTGCATTAATTCTAATGCTTCGACAATACTCTGGGCGCCTAAATCAGCAAGTTTATCGTGAAGAGTTTGCGCCGTATCCTCAGCGTCAACAGGAATATGACGCTGCAGTAACATATCACCAGTATCAAGCCCCTCGTCCATTTGCATAATAGTAATACCCGTTTCCTGGTCACCTGCTAATATGGATCGTTGAATAGGCGCTGCACCTCGCCAGTGAGGTAAGAGGGAGGCGTGAATGTTCAAGCAACCATAATGTGGAATTTTTAAAACTTCTTTGGGTAGAATTAATCCATACGCAGCGACAATCATCACATCTGCATTAAATGCTTTTAATTGAGTATGAATGGCTTCCGATTTTAATGTAAGCGGCTGCAACAAAGGAATATCATATGCCAGCGCAACTTTTTTTACGTCACTTACTTGGGTTTTCATTCCGCGCCCTGCCGGACGATCTGGTTGAGTCAACACTAATATGATCTGATATTCAGCACTCAGCAAAGAAGTCAATGCTTTGGCGGCAAAAACTGGTGTACCAGCAAAAATAATTCTCATGGAAAAAACTTCAGATCAACATAATCATTTCTTGGAAAGAAAAAGATTCAGGCAAGACATAGTAAATTAAGATTTGGCATCACGTTGTCGCTTTCTTAATTTTGATCGAATTCGTGACTGCTTTAGTTGTGACAAATATTCAATAAATACCTTACCCATCAAATGATCCATCTCATGCTGGATACATATTGCAAACAAACTACTAGCATCAAGTTCAAACAGATCGCCATTCAGATTCATTGCTCTAACAGAAATATTTTCAGCTCGTTTTACTTTCTCGAAAATTCCGGGTACTGACAAGCATCCTTCCTGATAATCAAATTCTCCCTCGCTTGCAATAATTTCCGGATTAATGAAAACATGAAGCTGATCACGAGTTTCGGAAACATCAATAACAATCACACGTTGATGCACATCAACCTGAGTCGCCGCCAAACCAATTCCAGCTGCGGCATACATAGTTTCGGTCATATTTTGAACGAGTACATGAATTTCATCGGTAATTGCCGATACAGGAGCTGCAACTTTATGCAGTCTTTCATCCGGGTATTGTAATATTTTCAGAATTGCCATAGCAAACTAGCGTAATTCGGTTTAATAGATTCTGCTGTTAGATCGTAAGCTTTGGAAGCTGTTCAATTCAACTTAAAGATTCGTATCTAAATGAAAGCCTCTTTAACTATTAGAAACTAAACCTAGATTCCTCAATTGATCGCTCGTTCTAGCATTAATATTATGAGTACAAAAATCTTTTCGATAAGTTTTATTCTTTTCTTTCGGGTGTTTCGATTCCAGTGCGGATTGTGTAGTTTTGCAAGCACATGGCTCCGTTGCAGCTCCTTGGAATGGAACAGCCATTCTACGACGTTGCGCCTTGCCCTGTGGTTGCGCAACCATATACCATGCTACATACACCACGCTATTCCTTTCGTCCAAATGAGAAATCTAGGTTAAATCTATGCGTGTGATTATATCCGCGATTTTACTTATATTCGCTTTTTCTGATGAGGCCGTTAAGGCAGCAGAAATTGAGCTACATCATAATGCACCCGATCGCTATATTGTTGTTCAAGGTGATACCCTATGGAGTATTGCCTCTCGTTTTTTAAAAGCTCCCTGGCAATGGCCAGAAATATGGAATCAAAATCGGGAGTCGATGAAAAATCCACATACAATTTATCCAGGCGATATCATTGTCCTCGAAAAAACAGCCAAAGGAATTCAATTAAAACTTTCTGATGAAAAGGCGATCATAAAATTATCTCCTAAAATGCGAATAGAAAAATTAGGAGCGCATGGTATCCCAACGATTCCTGCCCACAAAATAAAACCATTTTTGAGTCAACCATTAGTCATTGAAAAGCACGTTCTTGATAAAGCCCCCCTTATATTAGGCTCTAGTGACAACCGAGTAATATTAAGCACGGGAGAAATCATCTATGTACGGGATTTACCTCATGACAAAGGTTCCTTATGGCAAGTTTTCCGTACTAGTAAAGCATTGACAGATCCGGATGATAATAATCGCATCCTTGGGTATGAAGCAATTTATTTGGGGGATATTGAAGTAAAAAATTTTGCCACGATCAGCTCTGTATCAATAACACATTCTGTCCAAGAAATATTAAAAGGCGATCGCTTGATTCCCTCCCCTCCTGATAAAGACGTCCACTATGTGCCTCATGCACCAGATTTTGCTATCAAGGGACGTATTATCTCTGTGTATGGTGGAATAACTGAGATCGGTGAAAATGCTATTATCACGCTTAATAAAGGCACACATGACGGATTGAAGGAAGGTCATGTCCTCGCCGTTTATCGGAAAAGTGAAGTAAAATCACCTACTGGTGAAATGATAGCGTTGCCCGATGAACGCATTGGCCTAGTACTTATTTTTCGTGTATTTGATAAAGTATCTTATGCATTAATCACTCAAAGTTCTCAAGCAATCAAAGTATTGGATGCGGTTAAAACACCCTGATAAACCATATATAGAACTAAAATTGTTCGTGTCAAAATGAGTTGAAATTTTTCATAAGACTTTTTATGCAAAATAATCTTTCTTATTTCCACGATAAGTTAGATTTACTATCTTTTTTATAATCATAATAAGCATTATCCTTTACCATGAAAGCTCCGCCAGATGTTGAATGCTGGCTTAATCTTATTCTAATAGATAGTTTAAGTAGCGAATCCATTCGAAAGCTACTCATTGCTTTTGGTAGTCCAAGAGATATTCTTTCAGCGGATACATATCAACTGGAACGTATCGTAAAAAAGCAAGCCGCTTATAGCATCGGCCGACGTGCAGACAAAAGTAAAGTCGATGTAGCGCTTAAATGGTTGGAAGACCCTTCTAACAATATCATTACACTTGCAGATCATGATTATCCAAAACTGCTACTTAATATTGTCGATCCTCCTCCTTTGCTTTACTTAAAGGGGCAACGCAAACTTCTCAATTCACCCGCCCTTGCTATCGTTGGGAGTCGTAATGCAACACCCCAAGGCATAGTCAATGCGAGTGCTTTCGCGGAAGCTGCAAGTAATGCTGGATTTTGCATCGTTAGTGGAATGGCACAAGGAATTGATACTGCCGCACATCAAGGTGGCTTGCGCGGGATCTCAGCGAGCATTGCTGTGGTAGGGACGGGGCTCGATATTGTTTATCCTGCAAAAAATCGAGAGCTCGCACACCTGCTGGCAAAAGAAGGCGCACTCATTTCGGAGTTTCCCCTAGGAATGCCTGCATTGGGCAGAAATTTTCCTCGTCGTAATAGAATTATCAGCGGCATGAGTCTTGGCTGTTTAGTCGTTGAAGCAACTTTGCACAGTGGCTCACTCATCACTGCAAAACAAGCATTAGAACAGGGACGCGAGGTAATGGCCATACCCGGTTCTATACATTCACCTTTGTCAAAGGGCTGTCATGCATTAATCAAGCAAGGGGCCAAATTGATAGAAAATATCCAGGATATTCTAGATGAGCTTAACTGCCAGACTGTGTTATCTCATGAAAATATCAACATAACACTTGATTTTAGTGACTCACAAGGGGATTCACTATTGCTGCCCCACTTGGGCTATGACGTGATCGATATCGATACCCTATGTATGCGAAGTGGCTTGACGGTAGAAGCAGTATCCGCCATGCTATTGACACTAGAGCTAAATGGTATGGTTGCCAGCTTACCTGGCGGCCGTTATCAAAGAGTTCGTTAATGCCATTGATAAAATCCATACAACAAAAAATCTGCTAATGTGCATCCAGCGAAAGAGAGCGTCTATATGTACGAAATTCTAATTTACTTATTCGAAAATTATTTCGAAAGAGGAGGTTGCCCAGATTCTGCAACCTTAACGCATAAATTAACTATAGCTGGCTTTGGAGAGGATGAAATTAACCAAGCACTTAATTGGTTATCAGATCTTACAAAAGGTGATAATGATCACTATCCGGCAACGCTTGCTCAAAGCAAGTCACTACGATGGTATATGCCTTCTGAAATGGAAGCAATTGATAAGGAAGGACGTGGATTTATTCTTTTTCTTGAGCAGGCAGGTATTCTTAATCCACTACAACGAGAATTATTGATTGACCGTGTTCTTAAAATGAATGGAAATAATTCCAGTCTTGAAAAGATTAAGCTCGTCGTTTTGTTCGATCTATGGATACAAAATCAATTAACTGACCCAAATGTTCTGGAAACATTATTCATAGCGAGTAATCCGCGATACCGGCATT
Source organism: Nitrosomonas communis (assembly GCF_900114745.1). Classification (GTDB taxonomy): domain Bacteria; phylum Pseudomonadota; class Gammaproteobacteria; order Burkholderiales; family Nitrosomonadaceae; genus Nitrosomonas; species Nitrosomonas communis_A. Next base: position 22,215 of record NZ_FOUB01000023.1, read on the forward strand.
AATTGTTGAGAAACAATTAACTCTTGTTCGAGTTTATATAAACTCTTTATTTTAATGGGCAATATATGCCCTTAAAATAAAGGGTGCTAGGCGCACAAAATGTACCTTTGACTTTCCTCAATAATCTGAATATTCCAATCTTGTAATTGACAAAAAATATAATTATCTAGCCAAAATTTCATGAGCAAAAAATTGATCATCGCTGAGAAGCCTTCCGTGGCAACAGATATTACCCGTGCATTAGGTAATTTCACTAAAGAAACTGATTATTTTGAAAGTGACGAATACGTTATATCATCTGCAGTTGGCCATTTGCTTGAGCTGACTGTACCGGAAGATTATGAGGTTAAGCGCGGCAAATGGAGCTTTGATCATTTACCAGTTATCCCTCCTTATTTTGATCTTGTCCCTATCGAAAAAACAGCTAATAGATTGAAATTATTGATAAAACTTATCAAACGGAAAGATGTGGATACGCTAATCAATGCTTGTGATGCTGGACGAGAAGGAGAATTAATTTTTCGTTATATCACGCGCTACGCGGATATAAAAAAACCCGTTAAACGTCTATGGTTGCAATCCATGACACCTGCTGCCATTCGAGAGGCTTTCTCTAAATTACTCGATGATAGTGAAGTACAGCCATTAGCAGAAGCCGCTGTCAGTCGTTCTGAATCAGATTGGTTAGTTGGGATTAATGGTACACGTGCAATGACGGCGTTTAATTCTCAAGAAGGTGGTTTCCATAAAACCACTGTTGGACGTGTTCAGACCCCAACACTAGCCATACTTGTTGAGCGAGAAGAAGCCATCAAAAAATTTGTGCCCAAAGATTACTGGGAGATCCACGCTATTTTTTCTAGTAACAATGATCCCTACAAAGGAAAATGGTTTGATGAAAAATTTTCAAAAGATAAGGAGAATACTGAAGCCAGAGCAGAACGCATATGGGAGAAAAATAAAGCAGAAGCGATCAAGACCAAATGTCAAGGCAAACCAGGAATAGTTAGCGAAGAAAGCAAGCCAGCAAAAGAAACCTGTCCGTTATTGTACGATCTCACAAGCTTACAACGAGATGCCAATAGTCGCTTTGGTTTTTCTGCTAAGACAACATTAGGGCTGGCGCAAGCGCTCTACGAAAAACATAAAGTATTAACCTATCCACGTACTGATTCACGCGCACTTCCAGAAGATTACATTGCGCCTGTTAAAGATACTCTGCATGCACTTGAAACCACTCAATATAGCCAATTCGCAAAGCAAATTCTGGATTCTGATTGGATAAAACCCAATAAGCGTATTTTTAATAACACAAAAGTTTCCGATCACTTTGCCATTATTCCAACTTCACTTGAGCCAAAAAAATTAAATGATGCAGAAGCAAAGCTTTACGATCTGGTAACCAAACGTTTTCTTGCAATCTTCTATCCAGCTGCAGAATTTCTTGTGACAACTCGTATTACGCGTGTTGAAGGCGAGCCCTTTAAAACAGAGGGTAGAATTATGATTAATGCTGGATGGCAAGCCGTTTACGGCAAGTCTCTCATACAAGATGAGAATGCTGATGGCACTGTTTTACCTGCGATCAGCGCTGATAAATCAGCTATTACTGAGGAAATCAAGGTCATTTCCAATCAAACTCGCCCACCAGCGAGATTCAATGAATCAACTCTCTTATCTGCCATGGAAGGAGCGGGAAAACTAGTTGAAGACGAAGAATTACGGGCAGCAATGAGTGCAAAAGGGCTTGGCACACCGGCAACGCGTGCAGCTATCATTGAAGGTCTCGTCTCAGAAAATTATATACAGCGCATGGGGCGAGAATTATATCCAACTGCCAAAGCATTTTCGCTTGTTACCTTATTGCGCGGATTAAAAATACCAGAGTTGATCTCTCCAGAATTAACAGGTGATTGGGAATTTAAATTACGCCAGATCGAGCAAGGTAAACTAAAACGTGAAGCATTCATGGCTAAAATTGCTGACATGACGAAACATATTGTCGAGCAAGCGAAAAATCATCGTGGGAAAACGATCAGTGGCGATTTTGCTATACTCAAAGTTCCATGCCCAAAATGCGGAGGAGTTATACACGAAACATACAAGAAATTTCAATGCCAACAGTGTGATTTTGCTCTATGGAAAATTCTGGCTGGACGGCAATTTGAAATAGAAGAAATGGAAATACTGATTTCAAAAGGTGAAATTGGTCCATTGCAAGGGTTTCGCAGCAAAATGGGACGCTTATTTAACGCTATCATTAAGCTTACTGATACCTTCGAGATGAAATTCGAGTTTGGTAGCAATGAGATGGAAGAAGCTGATGCAATTGATTTTTCCCACCAACACCCTCTCGGCAAGTGCCCCAAATGCAGCAATCCTGTCTATGAGCACGGATTATATTATGTCTGCGAAAAGGCAGTGGGTGCAACTCACACATGCGACTTTAAAACCGGAAAAATTATTCTCAACCGAGCTATCGAACAGGAGCAAATCGTTAAATTGCTACAGACAGGGAAAACTAATTTATTAACTAAATTTATTTCCAAGAAAGGACGACCATTCTCGGCTTATTTAGTAATCGGAAAGGATGGTAAAATAGAGTTTGAATTTGAGCAGAAGGCTTCAAAAGAAAAAATAGAAAATACAAATGAAGTTAAAGTATCATCGTCTTTAAGCAAGAAAAAACGTGCGTAAGAATCTAACTGCACGCTCATAAGACTTATTACCTCTCACATTTTATCTTTTACTATTTCTTTATTTCTCAAAATAAATAAGTGAATACTATAATGAAATTTACTTTCAATTACAGTATTCACACCCTGTAGCCTTGATAGCCTTTTTGAGGCTCAATTAACCATAAACATTAATAATATACTTAGCAATTCCAGATGTTGCAGCAATAAGAATGGCCAATCCTCCAACTACCGCTATTCCTTCTATAAAAAAGGAAAAGAGTGCTTCGCGCGTGGTCTTAAACTCTTCTTCACCATCTTTATTACGTCGACGATCTTTCCGATCTTTTATCCAGAGCTGGATTGCAATAACAAACGGAATAGCCAGTACAGAAATAAGTAGTGAATTTAAAGAATCATCTTCCATTGCTCAGTCCCATTAATCTATCAACTATAATTTAATTAAATATGAATCCTAGCTATTGAGTTTTTAGCTAGTAATATCCCAATAAAATTAGTTATTATAGCAGGCACTACAAATTTACGTTCTGCTTCTATATCATATCTTTTGTTTATATCTAAACTAACCTGTCAATCTAATCTGCCATTATAAAAAAGACATGAAGACCTATAGCATATTTACTTTCCTAGAAATTTATGGACTGGCTTGATCTTCCTGCTGCTAATGCTGCACGTGGCTTCATTGAACTGCCAGGTTCCAAAAGCATCTCCAATCGGATCCTTTTACTCGCTGCATTAGCAAACGGTAAAACCCTCGTTCGGAATCTGCTGATTTCTGATGATACGGCACAAATGCTGAATGCACTTGAAACGCTCGGTATTAAAATCAATCAAATTAGTAAAAATGATTACAGCGTGGAAGGTGCTAAAGGGAAATTCCCAGTCAAACAAGCTGATCTATTTCTGGGTAATGCTGGTACTGCTTTTCGCCCTCTCGTGGCTGTGCTTGCCATAATGGGCGGTCATTATCGATTATCTGGCGTAGCCCGCATGCATGAACGCCCTATTGCTGATTTGGTAAATGCTCTACGTCAATTAAATGCCAATATTGCTTATCTTGGAAATGAAGGTTTTCCTCCCTTAGAGATCAAGCCTGCTGAGCTACAAACCAAAGCCATTTCTATCAAGGGAGATGTTTCGAGTCAATTTCTCAGTGGACTCTTAATGGCATTACCCTTAACAGATAAAACTACCACAATTATCGTTAATGGCATGCTTATTTCAAGACCTTATGTTGAACTTACTCTGGCTCAAATGGCACGATTTGGTGTCCAAGTTATACAAAAAAATTGGCAACACTTTACAGTACCTGCCCCACAAACTTACAAGAGTCCAGGTGAAATAATTGTAGAAGGAGATGCTTCCTCAGCATCCTACTTTTTGGCTGCTGGAGCTATTGGTGGAGGGCCGGTACGCGTTGAAGGTGTTGGTATAGAGAGTTTACAAGGCGATATTCATTTTGCTGATGCGTTAGAAAAAATGGGCGCTCATATCAGAAAAGGGAAAAATTGGATTGAGTCTTCTTCGCCAATTAGCGACACTTCTCGTCAGTCTCTGCAAGCTATTGATCTCGACTGCAATCATATTCCCGATGCAGCCATGACATTAGCCACAACGGCTTTATTTGCAAAAGGAACGACTACACTCAGAAATATCGCGAGTTGGCGGGTCAAGGAAACTGACCGTATTTCAGCAATGGCAAAGGAATTGCGTAAAGTTGGCGCTCTGGTTGAGGAAGGGAAGGATTTTATACGAATTACACCACCTGCTACCGCATTGACTCCTCATGCAATTATCGATACCTACGATGATCATAGGATGGCGATGTGTTTCTCACTTGTATCTCTAGGTGTCCCTCTACGCATCAATGATCCCGGTTGTGTCGCTAAGACCTTCCCAGATTATTTTAAAAAATTTGCAATGATTGTGCATTCCTGACACTACCAATCTTCATATTTTTACTTAAGAGGTTTTTATGGAAAGTGGCACTATTCCAGTCATTACTATTGATGGTCCTTCAGCTTCTGGAAAAGGCACAGTCGCACAAATTGTTGCCCGAAGACTTGCATATCATTATCTTGACAGTGGCGCACTTTATCGTCTAGTGGCGTTGGTAGCAATACGATCAAATACTGATTGTGCTAATGAGTCAGCCATAACAAATCTTGCTTTACATTTAGATGTAAATTTCGATGGCTCATCTGTTCGATTAAATGGAGAAGATGTCTCAGATGCGTTACGTAGCGAACAATGCAGTAAACTGGCCTCTATAATTGCTGGCCAATCTGCAGTAAGAGCAGCATTACTGCAGCGTCAACGTGCATTTCGCCAATCACCTGGACTAGTAACAGATGGCAGAGATATGGGGTCAGCTGTGTTTCCAGATGCTTCTCTTAAAATTTTTCTTACTGCTAGCGCTGAAGAGCGAGCACGACGACGTTATAAGCAGTTGATAGAGAAAGGAATAAATGCTAACATGCAGTCCATATTGCAGGATATTTATGAACGCGATACGCGTGATAGCAATCGCGATATTTCTCCTCTAAGGCAAGAAGTAGATGCAAAATTGTTAGATACGACTTTCCTCAGTATTGAGGATGCTGTTAATGAAGTACTGCGGTTGCACAATGCGGTCTGCAAGAACTAAATTTAATGAGAAGAGGTTTTATTTTTTAAATAAGACCATATCTTATAATTCAAGTAATTTTTGATTAACTTTTAACTAACTAACCATCTCATTTATGGGATGAAATTAAAATCGGGTATTTTTCTATAATGATTATTGCTTCCAACGTAACTCCTTCCTCAGAAAATTTTGCCAAACTCTTCGAAGAAAGCCTTACACGTAAAGAAATGCGTGTGGGCGAGGTAATTACCGCAGAAGTTGTGCGAATTGACTATAATTTTGTAGTGGTCAATGCAGGCCTCAAATCCGAAAGTTATATTCCGATTGAGGAATTTAAAAATGACAGAGGCGAGATTGAGGTTAAAGTAGGAGATTTTGTCAGTGTTGCTATTGATGCGCTCGAGGATGGTTTTGGTGAAACGCGCTTGTCCAGAGACAAAGCTAGACGATTAAATGCTTGGCATGACCTGGAAGAAGCTATGGAAAAAGGTACTATAGTAAATGGCATGGTCAATGGTAAGGTAAAGGGTGGATTAACTGCCATGGTCAACGGTATTCGTGCATTTTTACCTGGTTCATTAGTAGATATCCGACCCGTCAAGGACACTACTCCTTATGAAAATAAGGAAATGGAATTTAAAGTCATTAAGCTCGACCGTAAACGCAATAATGTTGTTATATCTCGACGCGCAGTACTAGAAGAAACTCAAGGCGCTGATCGAGAATCTTTATTGGCAAACTTGCAAGAAGGCGCTATCGTGCATGGTATTGTCAAAAATATTACTGATTATGGGGCGTTTGTTGATTTAGGCGGAATAGACGGACTCCTTCATATCACAGATTTAGCTTGGCGTCGTGTAAAACATCCCTCAGAGATCATTAATGTCGGTGACGAAGTAACAGCCAAGGTACTTAAATTTGATCAAGAAAAAAATCGTGTTTCCTTAGGCATGAAGCAATTAACCGAAGATCCATGGGTAGGTCTCTCAAGACGCTATCCTCCGGGCACACGCCTTTTTGGTAAAGTAACTAATCTCACAGACTACGGTGCCTTTGTAGAAATTGAACAGGGAATTGAAGGTTTAGTGCATGTTTCTGAAATGGATTGGACCAACAAAAATGTCTATCCTTCGAAAATAGTACAATTAGGTGATGAAGTTGAGGTCATGATTATTGAGATAGACGAGGAGCGCCGTCGCATCTCTCTTGGAATGAAACAATGCAAACCTAATCCATGGGAAGAATTTGCAATGTCTCATGAAAAAAGTGATAAGGTCAAGGGTCAAATAAAATCTATCACTGATTTTGGGGTATTCATCGGCTTACCCGGCAATATTGACGGCCTAGTTCATTTATCTGATCTCTCTTGGACTCAGCCAGGTGAAGAAGCCATATTGAATTATAAAAAAGGCGACGAGGTAGAAGCTGTTGTATTATCTATTGATGTTGAGAAAGAACGTATTTCCCTGGGAATAAAACAGTTAGAAGGAGATCCTTTTACTATATTTGTCGCAGCACACGATAAAAATAGTATTGTCAAAGGTACTGTAAAATCAATCGATGCCAAAGGTGCAGTCATCGCTTTAACTGACGAAGTAGAAGGCTATTTGCGTTCTTCTGAAGTATCTCGTGACAAAATTGAAGATATACGGACCCTGCTCAAAGAAGGGGATCAGATTGAAGCGATGATCATCAATATTGATCGTAAAAATCGTAATATCAATCTTTCCATAAAAGCAAAAGATCAATATGAAGAAAATAGTGCATTACAGATGGTGACTACCAAAACTCCTGCCAGTACAGGCACTACCAATCTGGGAGCATTGCTCAAAGCTAAAATGGATAGCAAAAACTCTGAAGAACAATAAAGGACATCGATGACGAAATCTGAATTGATTTCCAAGCTTGCTGCTCGATACCCTCAGCTCTTGGCAAAAGATACTGAGTTAGCTGTCAAAATGATACTTGATGCGATGGCTAATAGCCTCTCTAGAGGGGAGCGTATCGAAATTCGCGGTTTTGGCAGTTTTGATTTAAATTACAGGCCAGCTCGTATTGGCCGCAATCCAAAATCAGGAGAGAAGGTTCATGTACCTGAAAAGTATGTTCCACATTTTAAAGCAGGAAAGAAAATGCGGGAACGCGTTGATTTTAAAACAAAAGATCGATCATAATAAATCCATTTAAAATGCAGAGGATGCTCTTTTTGAACTAATAGTAAAGCAATTATTGCTCGAAGAGAGCATCTTTATATTTTATATAATGTTAAAGCTTATGTATTTTTTTATTTGGCTTTTAAATATAATAGTTTTTTTATTCCTACTTAGCTTTGCTGCAAAAAATACTGAAATAATAACTATTCATTATTATTCTGGTTTTGAATGGCAAGCTCCACTAATTGTAGTTTTATTAGCATTTTTTGCATCAGGTATTATTTTGGGATATTTCTTTTGCTTAATCAAAAGATTAAGCAAAAAATTATAATGCCCCTAATGTGACTACATGAATAATCCACGTATTATTGTTGCACTTGATTTTTCTAATAAAAAACAGGCACTTGAATTTGCATCAAAATTGGATAAGAATTTATGTAGAATAAAAATTGGTAAAGAACTTTTTACTACTGCTGGCCCACAATTAGTAGAACAATTAATGAGTTACAGTTTTGATATTTTTCTTGATTTAAAATATCATGATATTCCAAATACGGTAGCTAATGCTTGTAGAGCTGCGTCAGATCTGGGCGTATGGATGGTTAATGTTCACGCGTTGGGAGGGAGAAAAATGCTTATTGCTGCTCAAGAAGCACTCTCCACAAAAAAAACAAAGCTCATCGCGGTAACTCTACTTACCAACTTAAATAAGAGCGACCTCTATGAGATAGGCTTGAATGAAGAACCCATCGATATTGTGCAGCGCCTTGCTCTACTTGCCAGCGATTGTGGTCTGGATGGTGTGGTTTGCTCAGCCATGGAAGCATCGCAGCTTAGGAAAATCATTTCAAAAGATTTTTGCTTAGTAACGCCAGGAATTCGCCCTCTGAATTGTAATAAAAATGATCAAGCTCGCGTAGCAACACCCCAAGAAGCTATACAAAATGGTGCTGATTATTTGGTGATTGGTAGACCTATTACACAATCTACCGACCCTCTCTTAATGCTTCAGCAGCTAAATCATGAGATTGAAATGATCCAACTATTATAATGAAATGAAAAAATTAGCTCCATAAAAGAGAAGGTTGTTTTTTAATACCCCCCCAAAAGAGTCCAGAAATTCCTATCTTTTTTATTTTATGCAATTATTGGTCGCCAATCTAACCTCTTATTCCATTTCTAAATCAAAAATGATGCGAAGGCGAGCCGCAGACAGTATAAATAATACGGCAAGGTGAAGCCGACAAAGTCAGTTTCAATTTAGAAATGGAATTACACAGCACCCAAACAATCTCTCCAATAATTATATTCTCTCTCCTCTAATAACGATAAACATAGATCGATTGCTGGTTCTAGTTTTAACATTATTCACCTTCTGAGTATTCTTGCTACGCAAGCCTGGACCCGAAGCTATATAGCACTTCCGCCTTGATCGCAGCATACGTGAAATCAGCTATCAGTGTTGAACAACGCATCTTCTCCTCAAATTGCACTATCTCCTGCACAGCAGCAGCATCTACTACATTAATCAGTAATTTTCGCTCAAATTCTGCACAAAATCTAATTCCATTTCTAAATCAAAACTGGCTTTGCCGGCTTCACCTTGCCATATTACTTATACTGTCTGCGGCTCACCTTCGCGTCATTTTTGATTTAGAAATGGAATAATTTACCCATTGAGTGACTTTTTCATTCAACCATAAGGCTTTTATAATACTATGTTTGTGGTTTTTTATAGATTCAAATGAGGAAAATAAGTTGAAGGAAATGTCTAGCTACTACTTTTTCTACTATATATCCTTATGCAAAAAAACATTTAATCTCTAGAACTGATTTATCCATAAAAATTTTCAGATAAGAAAAGCTTCATAAAATTTTAATATAAACAATACTTTCCATTTATATTATTCCTTGATATACTTTTTACTAATATATCATGTAAGCATAAATTAAAAGCATGTCTGCTAAGAACATTGTCATTTTATTTATTTACATATGTTTAGTAACTGGTTGTGGATCAATAGGAAAAAAGGAGGCAAATTTTAATGGACAGCCCTCTCACATCCAAAATAATGACAAAATAAATTCACACTCTGTAAAAAATATTTTGTATGAAAATTATAAGAAATGGCAGGGAGTGCGTTACCAGCTCGGGGGGTTAAGTCAAGACGGAATCGATTGCTCAGGATTCGTTCATATTGTTTATAAAAAAGGATTAGGTAAGGAATTACCAAGAACAGCAACCCAACAATCAAGGCTAGGAAAAATAATAAGTAAAAATGATCTTAAACCAGGTGATTTGATTTTCTTTAGAACTAATAAAAGATCAAATCATGTAGGTATTTATCTAGAAAATAAAAAATTTATTCATGCTTCCAGATCTAGAGGAGTAACGATATCCAGATTAGATGATCGTTATTGGGAATCCACATATTGGAAATCAGTCAGAATCTAATAATTAATATCTAAGAAAACTAATGGGCACCTCTAAAAATTCAGAGTTTTAAATAAAACGAGGCGAGAATAACAAACGTTGGCACTGCATATGACTGATATGTAAGGAAATATTATTTGCGAACAACAACGTATTGTGACGAAATATGAATTTTTAGAGGTGCCCTAATTAATTTTAATTTTTCAGAAAGTTATACCAACCATTCTGGACGCAGAATGAGTATTCCCCCCAATCCCAGCATCAATAATCCACTAACTAGCTTGAGTAAACGCCCTGTTTGCAGGGTAAGTTTATGGCTACTTAGTGCAATTACACTAGCTCCCACCATGAGCGCATCATCTGCCAAGTATCCAAGAATATAAAGCCCTAGATATGCATGATAAGTTATTGGATTTAAATCTTGCTGAGTTAATATTGCAGTATAGATGGCGGGGAAACCTGCTGTACATAATAATTCGATAAAATTAACCAAGACAGCCAATACCGCAACTGCTATCAGAACAGATAGCATCCTGTCTGTTGCCAAAATTGCTCTCATTCGAGCATATAAAACAGGCTTAGCAGAATCTGGAATGGATAATGAAAACCCCCATTTCCAGAAAAAGAAATCCTTCACATTCAATCCACCAATGGTTAATGCCATTCCACCCAATATCCATCTCACGACAGTCGACAAACCAATCAATAAAAAAACGTTGAGCCAAGCTGCCATGAATGCGTAATAAACTATTCCACTAGCCAAAACAAAAATACTGGCAATAAGCGCCATTCTTTTGCGGTCTTGCAAATGCACAAGCATTGAGAGTAAGAATAACAATACCCACATCGCGCATGGATTTAAGCCATCAAGTAAGCCTATTATTAACGTGAACAGTGGTAGACCCAACTGGGAAACACTGATAGTACCGAATAGCGCTGTCTCAATCTGATTGAGCTTTGCCTCTCGGTCTGTCGTAGTTTGATCCACCAAAGATTCTAATAAAGCTCCTATATGATCAGCATTATCGAAACCAACGAGTAATTGACCTTTGAAGTGAAATGCAGGCACGCCGGGTGGCCAGACCCCTGCTTTCTGAGAATATTTCATCAAATCTTCACGAGCAGATACATCGTGATCGACTGAACGGTAAACAATGCGTAACCAAGGCCGTTCGCTTCCAAATCTTAAAAGAAATTTTTTGGCTTTTGCACAATGTGGGCAATCATCACGTATAAAAACCTCAAGCTCATTTTCTTTAATAAATGTTTGCTGGATTTCCTCTACTGCATTTGATGGTTGTGAAATTAGCTGTAAAGTTAGCAAGAAGCCTATTACAAACATGATGGAGAAATACCTGAAATCAAGCAGTATCACCTGCGTATTATCTTATTTATAACTGATAAAATGATATATACTTGGTTTATTAATAAAAACTTTACTTATGCTTATAGAATAACAGGTCTATCTGGAAGTGCATTTTTTCCTCCTTTTGATGCTACGGGAAAATATTTTCTCAATTGATTATCAATTGTACTGATGGCAGCCAATATACCTTCTTCAAATTGTCCTTTTTGAAAAGCTGCTTCCATTTCCTGGCAGATATTTTCCCACTCTTTATGATCCACTTTAGCATCTATCCCGCGATCAGCTACAATCTCCACGTCATGATCGGCAAGCAACAAATAAATTAACACACCATTATTATGCGGCGTATCCCATACCCGTAACAATGAGAAAATATCAATTGCTCTTTCTCGTGCAGACTGTTTTTTCAGTAGAGAGATTAGATTTAATGAAATTTCTACCGCAAACAATATTTCACCATCATGATTTATCTCAGACTGTCTGATAGCCTGTTCAATTCTTGCTAATGAAGCAGAAGGAAGTAAGCGCTTTATTGCGACTTGACCTAGAAGAAGATGTCTGATTATCCGCAGAAAATTCATTTACCACCTCCCCGAAGCACCGCCACCACCAAAACCGCCCCCTCCCCCTCGAAATCCGCCACCACCAAAACCGCCCCCTCCTCCTCGGAATCCGCCACCTCCAAAACCACCTCCACCGGGCCAGCTATTGCGCCCGCCTCGATAAATTCCCTGATTGGTGTTCTCAAATAAACTGAGAATAAAAATGATTATTGCAATGAAAATAGCGATTGCCAAGGAAGAGAAAATAAACCATACGATTGAGCCAGCAATAGTTCCTGTAACAGAGGCGCCAATCAGGCGTCCAAACATAGCCTGCAGCATTCTGCCAAGCACGAGAGATAGCAGTAAAATGGGAATAATGTTGTTCAGAATAAAACTTGGCCCATTTGATATGTCTGTGCCACGCCTGATAGAAGGTGAAGGCAGCGGTTCACCTTCGATGATTTTTAAAATATGATCAATACCAGCCTGAATCCCACCTGCAAAATCTCCTTTCCTAAACTTCGGTGCGATGAACTCATCGATAATTCGCTTTGCTACAGCATCTGGAAGCACACCTTCGAGTCCATAGCCTACTTCGATGCGTAGCGCTCTATCATTTTTGGCAATGAGAAGAAGGACAGCATCATCTACTCCTTTGCGCCCAAGCTTCCAAGCTTCAGCTACCCGCATAGAGTATTGTTCGATAGTTTCGGGTTGTGTCGTTGACACGAGCAAAATTGCCACTTGAGCCCCTTTTTTAATTTCATAATCTGCTAGCTTTTGCTCCAGTTGAGCAATTTCACTCTTTGTTAGCGTATGGGTTAAATCAGTTACGTGAGTTTTTAGCGGGGGAATCGCTACTTCGATTTCGGCCCAAGAAAGCGTAGCGAAAATATACAATAGGACCATCATCAATGATTTGGCATTGACTCCGATCATTCTTGGAAAAATCATGTTATTATGCGGCAATTTAAAAAATCAATAATACTCATATTACTCGGCTTGCACTGGCACATTAAAATCAACCTTTGGTGCAACGGAGATTTCTTTTTCATTTTCAACCGTAAAATTAGGTTTTACCTGAAATCTAAATAGCATTGCTGTAAGGTTGCTCGGAAACGAACGCACGGTCACATTATATTCCTGAACCGCCTTAATATAGCGGTTACGAGCCACGGTTATGCGATTCTCTGTGCCTTCCAATTGTGCCTGCAAGTCACGGAAATTAGCATCAGATTTGAGTTGTGGATAGTTCTCCACTACAACCATTAATCGTGCGAGTGTGCTTGATAATTCTGCTTGAGCACTCTGAAATTTGGCAAAGGCTTCCGCATCCTCGATCAATTCCGGTGTGGCTTGGATACTACTTACTTTCGCGCGAGCGTTAGTCACCTCCAGCAACACCTCTTTTTCCTGGGCAGCAAATCCTTTTACTGCATTAACCAAATTTGGGATCAGATCCGCTCGGCGTTGATATTGATTAATTACTTCAGACCAACCTGCTTTAACCTGTTCATCTGTAGATTGCAATGTATTATATCCACAGCCACTTAGAGCCAGCATATAGAGCATTATTAAGTAAAACAATAGCTTTTGCATAATCATCTCCCAGCAAAAAGGATATAAAAATGATAAAAATAAATAACTTAAAAATTAAACTAACCCGAGATATAACTCAATAAAAGATATTCTTGGAATAAGGTCATCTTTCTCGATCCACCAGATAAGTTTTCTTAATATCCAATGATACAATGCTATCAATATCGATAATATTGTTCTGATAATGCCTTTTGTTAATATATAAATAAATTTTTAATCCTTATAAATTTAAACCTTACGATGTTTACAATTAAATAAAAATCTTCTGGGAATATTATGTATAAAATAAAATTAACATTCTTGTTTTTATTGTTGCTCAGCGGATTATCTATTACTACACATGCGACCCCGGAACAAAAACCGTTATCCCTATCATTGGCAAATAAGATAGTAGCAGCAGCGATGCAACAATGTGAGCGAGATGGTTTTCAAGTATCAGTAGCAGTTGTCGATAAAAGTGGTGTAATACGAGCACAAGTAAGAATGGATAATGCCGGTGCACATACTATCGAAAGCAGTTTTCGCAAGGCTTACACCTCTGCTAGTTTGAAATTACCTACATCAAAATTGGCGCAGATTGCTGCAAAGGATTCTGAATTACAAGGCTTGCATCATATGGCCAACAATATTCTTCTCTTAGGAGGAGGTTTGCCTATCAAAATTAATGGTGAAGTGGTTGGAGGAATTGGGGTGGGCGGTGCGCCAGGAACATCTCTTGACGAAACCTGTGCCGAAGCAGGTCTAAAAAGTATGCAAGAAAGTAAATAAGTTTATAATCTCCAGGCAATCATTTTTTAATTGGCTACCAGAATTGGTAACAAGTAATATAAAAAATTACAACGACTAATTGGTCTATTTGAATCACTCGACACATGTTATTTCTCTCTATTTATTACCTGTGCTATCCTCGCTAACGTAAAACCAAATTATAAATAAAGCATTAAATTGTGTTACAGGCGCTATTTCCCAATACGTTATTTATGAACGCTCTTCTCATTGGCTATATCCATGGTTGTTGACCACTTTGACGTTACCATCGTGGGCGGTGGACCGGTTGGCATGGCGCTAGCCATTAGCTTGCATGAAAGAGGAATGTCAAGTTTGCTCCTGGAAGCTCAAGGAGTACCCGAGCAAGTTAAAGATCCTCGTCCATTGGCGCTTTCCTTTGGAAGTCATCTGATTTTGCAAAAATTAGGTGTCTGGTCAGCATTACCGCAAATAACTCCCATTACAAATATCCATATTTCCAATCGAAGTTACTTTGGCCGTACCGTATTAACTTCAAAAGATGCGGGCGTACCGACCTTAGGATATGTGGTGAATTACTATGATTTGTATCAAGCTATGCACCAACAGTTGCAAATTCATAGCGTTAATTATCAGGTTGGTGCAACGGTAACAACCATAAAAATAGCTCCTAAGCAAGCGCAGATTGAATATCAACAAGCTGGAGAAAATAAGCAAGCTATTACAAAACTACTCGTTTTAGCCGATGGGGGGCGTTTAGCTACCCAAATTGAAGGGGTAAATTATCAGACACATACCTATCACCAGTGGGCGATCGTTGCTAATATCAAAACATCTGCTTCTCAAAATGGAATAGCGTATGAGCGCTTCACCTCTGAAGGACCAATAGCGTTACTTCCATCGGGAGACGGTTTTGCACTGGTATGGACTGTTCCATTTTCCTCAGCTGAGGCGATACTAAGCTTAGATGACAGCACTTTCCTTGCTCAGCTTCATCATCATTTTGGCGATCGATTAGGAGAATTTATGAGTACTGGTAAACGTTCAGGATTTCCTCTCGTGCTCAAGTATGCCTCCCCTACCATAGCTTGTAGAACAGCTCTTGTGGGGAACGCTGCTCAAACTCTGCACCCAGTTGCTGGGCAAGGCTTTAATCTAGGGTTGCGTGATGCTTGGGAACTGACTCATGAAATCATTCAGTCTTCAGCTTTAACTTCTGAAATAGAATTATCTCGAATGCTGAAAGCGTATGCCAATAAACGACAGATAGATAGAGATGCAGGAAAATTATTTACCCATTCTCTAGCAAGAATATTTATAAGCGATCTCCCTCTTCTACAGACTTTCTGCGGTATGGGGCTGAGTATATTGGATTGTTTACCGCCAATTAAACGTTTTGTCGCACGACGCATGATATTTGGCGCAAGAGGTTAATTTATCGGATAATACTATCACTTATTGCTTTTTAATCTTTTGTTTTTAAAAAGCTGGCAAAATTAATATTAATTTCTAATCAACCCTGTATCGAATTTGAGTCACACCATGCAGATTGGTCCTTATGCTCTCAAGAACAAGCTGATTGTTGCCCCAATGGCTGGCGTGACAGATCGTCCTTTTCGCCAACTTTGTAAGCGCATGGGTGCCGGCATGGCGGTTTCAGAAATGGTATCAAGCAATTCTCTATTATGGGGATCAGAAAAAACCCGACGACGTGCGAGCCATGAGGGAGAAGTTGCGCCTGTTTCCGTACAGATTGCTGGAGCCGATCCAAAAATGATGGCTGAGGCAGCGCGTTACAATGTTGACCAGGGTGCGCAGATCATCGATATCAATATGGGTTGCCCTGCCAAGAAGATCTGTAATGTCATGGCAGGCTCTGCGTTGTTGCAGAATGAATCGTTGGTTGGAAAAATTCTTGATGCCATTACTCATGCTGTTGATATTCCAGTAACCTTAAAAATACGTACGGGTTGGGATACTCAGCATAAAAATGCTGTAACCGTAGCACGGATTGCCGAAAACGCTGGAATACAAGCATTAGCTATCCATGGCCGTACACGGGCTTGTGCTTATCGTGGCGAAGCCGAATATGACACCATAGCAGCAGTAAAAGCTTCTACTAAGAAGATACCGATCATTGCCAATGGTGACATTACAACGCCAGAGAAAGCTAAACAGGTGATTGAATATACCGGTGCGGACGCTGTCATGATCGGTCGTGCTGCGCAGGGAAGGCCATGGATTTTTCGAGAAATCGATTATTATTTTAAAACGGGCAAATATCTCCCAACACCAGAAGTTACCGAAATACATCAGGTACTGATTAGTCATTTACATGACCTTTATAAGTTTTACGGGGAATATTCAGGGGTGCGCATCGCACGTAAGCATATTTCCTGGTATACCAAAGGACTTATCGGTTCAGCTGCCTTTCGTCACACTATGAACCAGCTACAAACAATAGATGAACAATTAGCAGCCACTAACACTTTTTTTTATCAACTTGCTAATTATGGACAAAGACTCACTTATATCGAAGATGAGGTAATAACGGGTGTATGAATACCTTCAATGAAAATGAAATTGCCTGCTATATACGTAAATCCATTGAAACTTATCTCAAAGATTTGGATGGGGAGAGACCTTGTTCAATCTATGAAATGGTCATCCAGAGCGTGGAAAAGCCATTATTTGAACTGGCTATGGATTATGCTGAAGGAAATCAAACAAAGGCAGCGGAATTCCTTGGGATCAATCGAAATACACTGCGTAATAAATTAGCTAAACACCGGATCAAATAAATTTTGTGAAATGACAATAAAACAAGCATTAATCAGCGTTTCAGATAAAACAGGCATTGTTGAACTGGCCAAAAAACTACATCAGTTTGGAATCAATATCATTTCTTCTGGCGGCACTGCCAAGTTATTACAAGAAGCAGGTATAGCTGTGACAGAAGTGAGTGAGTACACAAATTTTCCTGAAATGCTTGATGGGCGAGTAAAAACGCTTCATCCCAAAATTCACGCTGGTATCTTGGCTAAAATGGATGTACCCGTGCATAATCAAGCTATACAAAATGCCGGGATATCTCCTATTGAATTAGTTATTGTCAATTTATACCCATTTGTTGAGACGATCGCACGGGCTGACTGTACGCTTGAAGATGCCATTGAAAATATTGACATCGGCGGACCTACTTTAATTCGAGCAGCTGCAAAAAATTATCAGCATGTTACAGTCATTATTGATCCGGAGGATTACCCAATTTTATTGACTGAAATGGAATCAGGCAATGGCACAGTAGCATTAACACGTCGCTTTCAGTTTGCACAAAAGGCCTTTTCGCATACTGCTCGTTATGATAGCGCTATCAGTAACTACTTAACAGCCATTGATTCAAACCAACAACAATTATTTCCAAATCACCTCAATCTCAATTTCAATATCATTCAATCGTTGCGCTATGGTGAAAACCCGCACCAGCAAGCTGCTTTCTATCGTGATGCAATAAATCTGCCTGGAAGCCTGGCAAACTATACACAGTTACAAGGCAAGGAATTATCTTATAACAACATTGCGGATACAGATGCAGCTTGGGAATGTATAAAAACCTTTAATCGTCCTGCCTGTGTCATTGTCAAACATGCTAATCCATGTGGTGTTGCTATTGCTGATACCCTTCTCGCCGCTTATAAGCTAGCCTTTGCAACTGATCCAACTTCTGCATTTGGAGGTATTATTGCCTTTAACCGCTCGGTCGATGCCGAATTAGCCGAGGCAATTTCGAAGCAGTTTGTAGAAGTCATTATCGCACCTGAAATTTCACTTGAAGCCAGCAGTATTTTAAATCAGAAGCCTAATATACGTGTGCTAACGGTACCATTGCAGATGCAACCTAACCGCTATGAATTAAAACGAGTAGGCGGAGGGTTATTGGTGCAGACACCGGATAGTCTTAATATCACAGAAAATCAGTTAAAAGTAGTCTCCGAAGCTCAACCGACACGACAACAAATTGAAGATTGTTTATTTGCCTGGCGTGTCGCGAAATTTGTCAAATCCAACGCCATCGTATTTTGTGCTCAAGGGCAAACACTTGGTATTGGCGCAGGCCAAATGAGTCGAATCGATAGCGCCCGTATCGCTTCAATTAAAGCTAGTCAAGCAGGATTAAGTTTAATGGACTCTGCTGTTGCCTCAGATGCCTTTTTTCCATTCCGAGATGGGCTAGATGTCGTCGTGCAAGCAGGTGCTAGAGTCGTTATTCAGCCAGGAGGCAGTATTCGAGACGAAGAAGTCATTAAAGCAGCCGATGAACATGGTATCGTGATGATCTTTACTGGAGTGCGACATTTTAGGCACTAAAATGGGATTATCCATAAAATTACACCCAAACCTCTCTCTTATCTTTTGCAATTTTTAATATTTGTTAGGTTCTTATTTCTTGGCATATGAAATTACTCGTAATCGGAAGTGGCGGTAGAGAACATGCATTGGCCTGGAAATTGAGTCAATCTCCACGTGCCAGCAAAGTTTATGTTGCACCAGGTAATGCAGGAACCGCACTCGAACCAGGATTAGAGAATATCCCTTTCACTACAATATCCGATCTGGTGATATTTGCTCAGAAAGAAAAAATTGCATTAACCATAGTTGGCCCAGAATCCCCTTTAGCTGATGGTATTGTCGATGTTTTCAACGCTGCAGGTCTTAAGATCTTTGGGCCAACTAAAAAGGCTGCACAACTAGAAGCATCAAAGACTTTTGCTAAAGCGTTCATGCAGCGCCATAGTATTCCAACCGCTGCATTTGCAAGTTTTGATAATCCATCTGAAGCTCATCATTATATTGATCAGAAAGAAGCTCCGATTGTAATTAAAGCAGATGGCCTGGCAGCAGGAAAAGGTGTTGTTATCGCAATGACACTCACAGAAGCCCATGAAGCAGTTGATACTATGTTGATAGAAAATAAATTGGGTGAGGCAGGCGCTCGAATTCTAATTGAAGATTATCTTGAAGGGGAAGAAGCTAGCTTCATTGTTATGTCTGATGGTCGAAATGGCTTACCTCTTGCTACTAGTCAGGATCACAAACGTTTGTTAGATAACAATAAAGGACCGAATACAGGCGGCATGGGTGCTTATTCACCTGCTCAAATAATATCTCCTACGCTACATGCTAAGATTATGCGTGAAGTTATCACACCAACTATACAAGGTATGGCACGTGATGGCGAGATCTACACCGGATTTCTTTATGCTGGATTAATGATTACTCCAAGAGGAGAAGTTAAGGTATTGGAATTTAACTGCCGTTTAGGTGATCCAGAAACGCAACCTATTATGCTGCGATTGAAAAGTGATCTCACCATCTTACTGGAGCACGCAATTAATGGAACATTAGATAAGGTTGAAATTGAATGGGATCGGCGGGCAGCATTAGGTGTTGTTATGGCTGCCGAAGGGTATCCAAGTGCACCGCAAAAAAATGATGTGATTACTGGTTTAATTGAAATAATGACCAATCAAACGTCTACAGATGAATTTCATATATTTCATTCAGGTACTGTGTTTGGTAATCAAGTTAAAAGTGAAATCTTAACAGCTGGAGGACGTGTATTGTGCGTAACTGCACTAGGTGAAAATATTAAACTGGCTCATAATCGTGCTTACGACATCGCAAGCAAAATTCATTTTAAAGGATGTCAGATGAGGCATGATATCGGCTATAAAGGAATATAAAATTACAGCAAGTAAAAGAATCTTCTTATCGTGGATCCAAATTCGAATTGCAACTTCTGAAGGCTGATGGGTATAACTTACCGACACTCCAAAGAATATCTCATGCGGTATTTTAAATCCAAGTACTTTGCATGGTCGGTGATTGAGACGACCGACTGCCCACTGCACTTGTTCTTCGGTAACCTCAGTCAATTTCATATTCTTGGGGAAATACTGTCATAGTAGTCCATTGCTGTTCTCATTCAACCCCCGCTCTCATGAATGGTTGGGAAGTGCAAAGTAGATGTCTGCTTCCAATTCTTGAGTGATGGTTTCATGTCCAGCAAATTCTTTTCCATTGTCGAATTTCACAGTGTGGCATTTGTGCTTGTGAGGACGTAGCAAACTATTGATCTTTACGATTACTACCTGCGCAAGTTTAGCTTGCAATTGACCTGCCAGGATATAACGCGATTTCCTCTTTGCCAGTGTAATTCCATTTCTAAATCAAAACTGACTTTGTCGGCTTCACCTTGCCGTATTATTTATACTGTCTGCGGCTCGCCTTCGTGTTATTTTTGATTTGGAAATGGAATTACCAGTACTCCTTGATGGTTCTTGCCGATCACCGTATCGCCTTCCCAATCTCCAATACGAGTTTTCTGCTCGACGAGATCTCGGGTGGTTCATCGATGCTGACTCGGTTGCGAATAGTGCCACGTCGTTCTTGCCCACTTGCATAGCGTTTGCGTCGCGGTTTCTGGCAGCGCAGACGTCCCCACAAATCACCCCCTGCCAATTTGTCTGCGTATAGGTACTGATAAAGGGTTTCATGGCTGATTGACAATTCATCTTCTAGTTTAAGTCGAGAGCGGATACCTGTTCAGGACTCACATCCTGCCGAATCATCCTCTCCACCTTATTCCAGTCTTCCCGGCTAAATCGCCTGGTTTGGGCTTTCTACCTTACACATTTATCTCGTAATTCCTGCGCCTGCTTTGGACGCGCCAGCCTCGCTGCCTTCTATTGCGCCTGAGTTCTCGTGAGATGGTAGATTTGTTCATGCCTACTTCATTCGCTATCTCTCTTTGCTTAAATCCTGCTTTCCGTAATCCATAAATCTGATAGCGTTGCTCACAGGTAAGCTGTTGATAGTCTTTCATCTGCGCTCCTTTTATTTGATCGATCAAGAAGATCAGCTGCTATCGCAGCTTGCCTCTTGTTAACGTTATAAAAGTTGCACTTCAAACTTGAATCCGCCAAATATTATTAGTTAGAAATTTCTATTCATTAAGAGTTATAGGTTTATTCCATTACAAAAAATTCTTACACCTTCCGATCGGCTTCTGAAACATTACTAATCACGTTGTATTTCCTTCTTACTCATCTCTGCTGATCGAAAACGGATAAAAAACATAAGCTGGTCAATTCTTCTCGGCTATCTGCTGATGGATAATAAAAACTTCTGGTGAATTGGGGTCAACCACTACTCGCACCCAATTGATATCCCTGTCACCGAACGTTTCTATGCGAGTGACATTTTCTATGCGCTTCCTATCTGTACCACTACTGAATAAAGGTTTGTCTAAGCGAAAGTGATGCGAATCACCATGCGCGAGAATGACGGGTTTGCCAAATTCTACTGATTCTTGTTCAAAAACGTTAAGAATTTCCTCAAAACCAAGCCGCTTGTCGTTACCTTTAGCTAATTCAAATCTTGGGTTTGCCTGAAAAAGTAAGAAGACACCACGGGCATTACTTTTCCTGGCTTCGGTGAAAGTTTGTTTTATCCAAGAAAGAGCGGCATTGATACGTCGCTTGACTTCATCGTCATCAGCTTGAGTGCGTGCTGAAAAAGGCAGCAACCCATTATTACTGCCAACGATGTGCAATGTAGCAAACACGACGAGATTCTTCTTCCAGCGTACATTTTCTACAAATTCTGAAAAATCTGGATCCCTCGCCTGGGTAGTGACCGTCATTGTCCTCTGTCCCAGACTTACACCGGGCTGCGGGTAAAAAAGTTTTCGTAAATAAGCGAGCCTTTCGAGAGGTTGATACGAACCTGCAGTGAAACGATGGCAATCTGTCCATTCATTATCACCCGGCGTCAAGATAAAAGGAAGCTGAAATTGCTGAAAACGTTCCAGGCGATCGCGAAGCAGCTCATCTGAACAAGGTGATAAACCTGTTTTAATATCTCCTGCATGAAGTACCCACTCTAGCTTTTGATCAGCATTAATTTCCTTAATCAAATTATCAAATTTGCGAAAATCCACGTTAGCATAGGGCACATCGCCAATCAGCGCGAATTCGAATGGCTTAACGCCTTCGCTTTCAATTCTTCTAGATTGTGCTGGAGCAGTAGTGAGAAAAAATACTAGAAGAAGCGTGGAAATAATAAAAAATCTAAATTGAACCATTCTGCGTATTTTGTTGAATGAAGAACGTTTGTTTGAGTTGCTCAGAAAGATATACCACAAACAATAGATTTTGGTAGAGATTATAACTGACACTTGTAGCTATACAAACGGGTCTTATTCCATTTCCAAATAAAAATGACGCGAAGGCGAACCGCAGACAGTATAAATAATACGGCAAGGTGAAGCCGACAAAGTTAGTTTTGATTTAAAAATATAATTAGGAAGTTAGGGTGAGTTTAAACGTAAATAATTTGAGAATTTTATGATAGAGATTATTACGTCGATGATTAAAATGGAATTTAGTTTTCTCAAGTGGCAAATAAAAGTATGCGCAGGATCGCCATTGAATTTTGCCAACCACATCTGGCAAATCTCCGAAAGATTCAATACCGTTAATATATCGCTCACCAGTAGCGAATTCTTTGTCACAATGATGCACTCTGAAGTGTTTATCAAAGCCGATATCAACCTTGATGAATAAAGCTTGAGTGAGCTTAGGGATTATCACCTAAAGGCTAAAGTAAAGATCTATTGGCTGTGCTCGCCTTTTTTCAGTTTTCTCTCCATAATTGAGATGACCTTTCCTCTTGATGGATATTTATCTGAAAAAAAATATCTTTAATCCTTTGTTTTTCTTATACTATTGAATCAAAATTAAGTAATTTTCTGATTAATAATCAATATATTTGACAGTCCATTTGGCTTTCGGTACATTGAACTTGAGTAAAAAATCATTTGCTTTTTTTTCTAGGCATTAGCTCAATTATTAAGTTGAACTTAGGTGCAATTCGCGCAGCAAACCTTTGATCGATGCATTGGCAGTACTTCAATCTCAACAGATAGTATGGTTATCAATAAGGAGATATCACAATGAATCAACAAAATGACAAGCCGAAATCACCGTTACCTGAGCAAACTCAAGAAAAGCCCGGGTTGGATTCTAAAATGACCCCACAGCCGCACTATAAAGCGCAGGCTTACAAGGGTTCCGATAAGCTTAAAGACAAAGTGGCATTGATTACCGGTGGAGATTCTGGAATTGGACGAGCAGTGGCCGTGCTGTTCGCCCGTGAGGGGGCAGACGTGACCATTGTCTATTTGCCTTCAGAGCAGTCAGATGCGGAAGAAACCAAACTTGCAGTGGAAGCGGAAGGTCGCCAGGCGCTCCTCCTTCCTGGGGATGTCACATCACGCAGCTTTTGCGAGCAAGCTGTAGAGCAAACCGTCACGCGTTTTGAAAAGTTAGATATTTTAGTCAACAATGCTGCTTATCAAGAAACGCGACATAGTTTGGCCGAGATCTCCGATGAGGATTGGGATACCACATTCAGAACGAATATTTATGCCTATTTTTATATGGCACGGGCCGCGTTGGCGCATATGAAAAAAGGGGCGGTGATTATCAATTGTGGTTCGATCACGGGTTTAGAAGGAAGCAAAAATTTGATTGATTATGCTTCGACAAAAGGGGCTATCCATGCCTTCACAAAATCACTTGCCCAAAATTTGGCCGAAAGAGGAATCCGTGTTAATTGCGTCGCTCCTGGTCCGATCTGGACACCATTGCAACCTGTATCGAAACCCGCCGAAGCCGTGGCCCAGCATGGAGCTGATACGCCCATGAAACGTCCGGGACAACCTGAGGAAGTAGCACCTGCTTTTGTTTTTTTCGCTTCGGAAGCCGATTCCAGCTACATTAGCGGAGAAATAATGACAATTTTAGGGGGTGAAACGCGGGCTGGCTAGATCAACTTTACCTAGAGTGTGCGCCGATCCAGGGCACATTCTTTGTAATAGATCATATTGATTATCTATCTAAAGTGATCGCATCGCTTGAGGTAGCTTATTGCTCGCTCTTGATTAGTAGCATGGGCTCTTACACCGTTAATTCTTGAGAAGAATCTATTGGATTTGCTTAATTAAATGATTAACGGTGTAAGTTCCATGAGTTGAGCATATTATAAATATTAACGACTTATTAAATAATCTGCTCAGAAGTTCCCTCTTACTGCCGTATTTGCAGATGTGATTAAACCATCGCACATAGGCCAGCGGACCACGCAGATCATTTACCTACTATTTAATCCCATAGTAAGAATTAATTTTATTCACCCAGGACTCGTCTGCCATGTCTGGCCAACGATCCTTATCGAACCCTGGCGCATCTTTAAGACGCTCTTTATCAACATTTAACACAAAACGCTTATTCTCCGGATCGAGCTTTAATGCTTTCCAAGGCACCGCAAAAAGCTTTTCTCCTATGCCGAGAACGCCGCCAAAGGATAACACTGCATAACTTACAGTACCATTGGTCGTATCTATCATGATTTCTTTAATGTCACCCAGATCCTCACCTGCTTGATTGTAGACATCATCTCCAATCAATGTATCGGCACCCATCAACCGAGGTCCA
Organism: Nitrosomonas communis; assembly: GCF_900114745.1. Classification (GTDB taxonomy): domain Bacteria; phylum Pseudomonadota; class Gammaproteobacteria; order Burkholderiales; family Nitrosomonadaceae; genus Nitrosomonas; species Nitrosomonas communis_A. Next base: position 46,940 of record NZ_FOUB01000023.1, read on the forward strand.
GGTCCATCATTTCTATTTTTGTACATACCATAGGTATCGCGATCTTCATAACTCATGTTCATCTCCTATCAAAACGATTTTAGAAAGGGTTCTTGCGATCGCCTTGCAATTGCTAAACTTAACAAGTTAAACATGCACGTCCATCTCGACACGCTGTAAACATAACAATACACACGCAACTGAAAACGGTCTGTACGCTGGCACACTTATGCGCTCAGCATGTTAACGAGATACTAAACAATCTGCTCAGAAGCTCCCTCTTACTGCCGTACTATTTGCAGATATGGTTAAACTATCGCAAATAGGCCAGCGGAGCACGCAGATCAATTACCTACTGTTTAATCCCATAGTAAGAATTAATTTTATTCACCCAGGACTCGTCTGCCATGTCTGGCCAACGATCCTTATCGAACCCTGGCGCATCTTTAAGACGCTCTTTATCAACATTTAACACAAAACGCTTATTCTCCGGATCGAGCTTTAATGCTTTCCAAGGCACCGCAAAAAGCTTTTCTCCTATGCCGAGAACGCCGCCAAAGGATAACACTGCATAACTTACAGTACCATTGGTCGTATCTATCATGATTTCTTTAATGTCACCCAGATCCTCACCTGCTTGATTGTAGACATCATCTCCAATCAATGTATCGGCACCCATCAACCGAGGTCCAGGTCCATCATTTCTATTTTTGTACATACCATAGGTATCGCGATCTTCATAACTCATGTTCATCTCCTATCAAAACGATTTTAGAAAAGGTTCTTGCGATCGCCTTGCAATCGCTAAACTTAACAAGTTAAACATGCACTTCCATCTCGACACGCTGTAAACATAACAATACACACGCAACTGAAAACGGTCTGTACGCTGGCACACTTATGCGCTCAGCATGTTAACGAGATACTAAACAATCTGCTCAGAAGCTCCCTCTTACTGCCGTATTATTTGCAGATATGGTTAAACTATCGCAAATAGGCCAGCGGAGCACGCAGATCATTTACTTACTATTTAATCCCATAGTAAGAATTAATTTCATTCACCCAGGACTCGTCTGTCATGTAAGGCTTCAAGACCATGTCTGGCATACATTCCGGTTAGAGGAAAAAAAGAATAATGTGCGCTTCCGAACAGACTGATTTTCTCCGCGATGAGAAACTTAAAAAGTAAAATTTCACCTTGTTGTTGTCCTTGTTGTATATGAGAGCAGGGAAAGTCGGTTATACACTCCACTCACACCTCCACTAAATGGGTAAATATTAAGGTTCTCCGGAGTGAGTAATTAATGAGGATAAAAATGGCTATCATAAAATGGATCGGAATTGCCCTCCTTACGCTGGTTATTTTAGTTGTATTGCTGCTCGCGTTAATGAGTTCAAATTGGGTGCGAGATATAGCTGCGCAACAGATCAGTGAGCGAACAGGTCGAAAACTCACAATTAATGGTGATTTGAGCATCAATTGGTCCTTGACGCCCCACATAAGGGTTGAACAAATACAGTTTGAAAACGCAGCATGGAGCAAACAACCGGATATGCTAGAGCTTGCGGCTCTTGATCTCAGTATTGATCTGATTGAACTCATTCATGGCCGTGTAATACTCCCTGAAATTATCCTTACTAAACCCAATATTATTTTAGAAAAATCTCCCAATGGCGAACCTAACTGGGAATTACCAATTGAGAAAGATGAGACGAAGGAGCGTGCAGAATTACCAATTATTGAGCGCTTGCAGATTGAAGAAGGTCGCCTCCGTTATCATGATTTATCCGCGAATACAGAGATTAGCGCAAATTTTGAGACGGCTAAAGGACAGGCTGACGGCGAAGAAGCGACTCATTTACAAGCCAAAGGAAAGCTTAAGGGAAGCCCATTAGCCTTAAAATTAACTGCGGGGCCATTAGTTGCGCTTCGCGAAGCAAAAGCACCCTACCCGTTGACCCTGGATTTGAAAACGGGGGACACCGCGATTAGAGTTAAGGGTACTGTGACGGAACCTCTGCAGTTTAAAGGCGTAGATTTGCAGTTTGCCATGAAAGGTCCTGATCCTGAGCAATTATCAGACATAACCGGATTACCAATGCCCAGCCTACCACCTTATCAGTTTAAAGGGTACTTGTCTTTTCATGAAAATACCTTGCAAGTTAAAAAGTTGAATGGGCGTGTGGGAGATAGTGATTTTGCGGGGAATGTTAGCGTGAAGATAGGTGAGCAGCGACCTTTTATAAAGGCGAATCTGACCTCAAAAAAAATAGATTTAGATGATTTTGGACTAATAATTGGCCTGGCTCCCGAGACTGGACCTGGAGAAACTGCCTCTGCAGAACAGAAAGAGCAAGCAAAAAAGCAAGCCGCCAGTCCCTATGTACTGCCCAAAAAGTCTATCAAATTTGATGACTTACAGAAGATAAATGCCGATATTACTCTGCAAAGCAAGCATGTTGAGTCAAAGCTGCCAATGGATAAGCTTTCTACGCGAGCCATCATTAAGAATGGTCATTTAATTCTTGATCCTCTAAATTTTAAGATCGCGACTGGAAGTATACAGTCCAATCTTGAGCTCGATACAAGAACCAAACCTGTCAAAAGCAAAATAGAAACTAAAATACGTCACGTTCGTTTAAATGAAATTTTACGTCGCCTTAAGATTTCTGATGAAAGTGCAGGTTTAATCGGTGGCGAAGCTACCTTTTGGTTCAAAGGAAATTCTGTCGCAGAAATGCTAGCCTCGGCTGATGGCGGCTTATTGATGTTAATGACAGGCGGCCAGCTTGATGATTTGTTGGTAGAACTCGGCGGCCTTGACGTTGGGGAAGCTTTGGTATCTTTATTCGATAAAGAGGATAATACCGAAATCAACTGTGCTTTTGTTGATCTTCCCACCACTGGCGGAATCATGGAAATAGGTAATTTTGTTATAGATACTGAGGACACTGTATTTTTCAGCAAAGGGTCTATTGATTTCAAGAAGGAACAATTAGATCTGGTCATTGACCCTAACCCTAAAGACTTGAGTGTATTTTCAGCTCGTGCGCCTCTCTACATAAAAGGTAGTTTTAAAGAACCAGATTTTACTCCTGGTGCAAGAGCGATTGTACGGGGCGCATTCTCGCTTGCGTTAATACCTTCAGCGCCAATTGTAAGTCTATATGCACTCATTCAAGAAAAAGAAAAAGGGCAGAAAGATAATAATCAACAGAGTGACCGCTGTTCCCGTTTTATAGACACATTAAAAGAAGCTCACAAATAAAGATTATATTTATTTTTATAAAATGTGGAGAAATAAATGAGCTATAAAGCACCCCCTATCATAAGAGTAATTAGTTATTTACTCATCCTATTTGCATTGAGTGGCTGCGCTGGTTTATTTTCCCATGAGCCATTTACCCATGAGCCTCTAATTAAAAAAGAAGATCAAGAAGATTTAACTTTAGCCATGCAAGTAAAAGCAAAACTGATTGAAACGAAGGAACTTAGTGCCGCTGCTATACATGTGGAAGCATCTAATGAAGTGGTGATATTAAGTGGATTTGTTGAAACAGAATCTCAACGTAAATTAGCCGGTTCTATTGCGGAAAAAGTACCTAATGTGAAGCAAGTAGACAACAAGATTAAAGTCAAATAAGCAAAGCGATTAAGGCGATAGATGGAAGTGGAACTAATTTATAGCTTGAGCGCGCAATTTTCGGCTGAAACTGGTCTGTTTATTTCTCTACAATAGATGCAAAGAAAAAGATGAATCTACTTGGTAATTGGCAATTACAACTCACCTTAGTGGCAACCGTTGCGTTCGCAATGCTGCTCGGAGGCTGCATAGGATTTGAGCGCGAAATTAGTCAGCGCCCGGCCGGCATGCGCACCCATATGCTGATCGGAGGCGCTGCCGCGCTGCTGCTTGGTATTGGCGATCTCCTGGCTGAGCATTTCAGCGAGGAAACCTATTCGCAGCTGATCAGAGCCGATCCCATCCGCATTATCGGAGCTGTAGTTACTGCAGTAGCATTTATCGGTGCGGGCACCATCATCCAGCACTCGCGACATAACTCAGTCCTCGGACTCACAACGGCTGCTTCACTGTTATTAACGGCATCTATCGGCGTTGCTGTGGGTTTGCAGCAATACATCCTTGCGATCGGTGTGACTTTGCTGGCATTGGTGGTTCTGCATTGGTTACCTAAGCCCAAGGAAACAGATCTCTAATCATACGCGTCTACTTTTGATATTAATTTTGCTTTAAATATCTTCAGATTTGCCAATATTTTTGATCGGGATTAAAAGATCATGCAGAGCTGGGCTCGATGATGAGCATGTAAGTTTCATACTATGGTGGCTCCTATTCCACACATGTGTTTGACAGTAAATTTAACTTCCAGTACATTTCTCATTATCGAAAGGCGTTTATTTTTCCTATATTGCATACAGGAGATGGCCGATGCGTTATTATGCGCTTGCTTGCGATTACGACGGCACTATTGCATTGGATGGGAAAGTGGACGAGCAGACCATGGCAGCGTTGGAGCATACGCGGAACTCTGGCCGCTCACTTATTCTAGTCACCGGGCGCGAACTCGACGATCTGATGCGGGTATTTCCTCGAATCGATTTGTTTACCCGCGTTGTCGCTGAAAACGGTGCGCTATTATACCGTCCTGAATCGCGTGAAGCAATTGCACTTGCCCCGCCGCCACCCCTAGAATTAATTGCGGAGCTACAAGCTCGCAAGGTGGCGCCGCTCTCCGTAGGTCAAGTGATCGTTGCAACGTGGGAACCACACGAGACTACAGTCCTGGAAACTATCCGTGATCTCGGTCTCGAGCTAGAGGTTATCTTCAACAAAGGAGCTGTGATGGTGTTGCCGACTGGGGTTAACAAAGCTAGTGGGTTACTCGCAGCGTTGAACGAACTGGGACTGTCACCCCACAATGTAGTCAGTATCGGTGATGCGGAGAATGACCATGCTTTTTTGCGCATAAGCGAATGCGCAGTGGCGGTTGACAATGCTTTGCCAAGCTTGAAAGCACGCGTTGACTGGGTGACTGCGCGCGACCATGGTGCCGGAGTAGAGGAGCTGATTAAGCGATTGCTTGCTGATGACCTGCGCAGCTTGGCCCCGAGCCAAGTACGCCATCAGATCGCTTTAGGCAAGCGTGATGATGAAGTGGTGAGCATTGATTCGTATGCTACTACTATCTTGCTGGCTGGTCCCTCGGCTAGCGGGAAATCCACTTTTGCGACCGGTTTTATGGAACGCTTGCGAGAGCAAGCGTATCAATTTTGTATTGTCGATCCGGAAGGTGACTATCAACAATTGCAGGGGGCGATCTCACTAGGCGATAGCCGGCAACCACCAGTTCTTGATGAAGTACTTAAATTATTGGAACAGCCTAACCAGAATGTGGTTGTCAACCTGCTAGGTATTACCTTGGAGGACCGCCCTGCTTATTTTGAAAAACTGCTATCGGCGCTCGTGTCCCTGCGCGCACGCACCGGACGCCCGCACTGGCTGGTAATTGATGAGGCCCACCATCTGCTGCCCACGTCGTGGAGTCCAGTTAGGGTAGCGTTGCCGCAAGCACTGCATGGTCTTATGATGATTACGGTCCACCCTGACCATGTCTCGGGCGCGGCTTTGTCTTTCGTTCAGTTGCTAATTGCCATTGGCCCCACGCCGAAGGAAACGCTGCGTTCTCTCGCCCGCGCCCTGGATCGTCCGATACTGCCTGACCCGCCATCCCATCTTGATACCGGAGAGGCGGTAGCTTGGTGGCTGAGCTCTGAAGCGCCGCCGTTCGTATTCGAATCGATTCCTCCACAAGGCGAGCGTAGACGCCATGTACGCAAGTATGCGGCAGGGGAATTACCTCCGGAGCGGAGTTTCTACTTTCGTGGTCCCAAGGGAAAACTAAATTTGCGGGCTCAAAACTTGTCCCTTTTCCTGCAATCGGCCGAAGGTGTGGATGACGAAACTTGGATGTTCCATCTGCATCAAGGTGATTACTCGCGCTGGATACGCAACGCCATCAAGGACGACGAATTATCCCAAGAGATTGCGCAAATCGAGCGCCTTAATTTATCACCGCACGAAAGCCGCGCGCGCATTCGAGAGCGGATAGAGCTGCGCTATACCGGGTCGGCTTAGCGATCCCCTGTTTCATGAATTAGCGACCTTCACACTCATAGCTTTCAATTTTTTCTTGAAATATGTGCCTATCTTCTTCGTTAGCCTTTGGGTGACGCAGGCCTTTTATAAGACACACCCAAACGCCTTAAAGCATGATTGATATTCTGGGTCTGACTCCAGGCCGTCTGCGCACTCGTACTGATACACGTCTGGGTAATTCTTGACGTCCTGCGCCAAAGTCTCGATGTCAATTTTGATAGAAGGCTTATCCGGGCTATCCTCGGATTGGGTATAGCCGATCTCGTATAAAATGATTCAAATTTCATAAGCGGCAAAGAGCTGCTCGATGCAATACTCTTCCCTTTTTCTGATGGCTTTGGCCTGGGCTCATTTTGGTTCAATGTTATTTAAGTCGTAAGCCTTCAACCCCACCACCTACCCACACTCTTTCATGAATGTTTTAATAATCTCTGACGTAAACGGCAACAGTTCGTCGATGCGGCTGTTAGGCCAGGAGGGGAGTTTTTCGAGGGTGTCGGCTAGCCATTCTGCGGGATTGAGGCCGTTGAGTTTTGCTGTGCCGAGTAGGGTTTGAATGGCGGCGGCACGTTTTCCGGCGCGTTCGGAGCCGGTGAACAACCAGTTTTTCTTGCCGAGCGCGATGGAGCGAATAGTGTTTTCGACCGCATTGTTGTGTGTGCCTTGCTAAGGCGCATCTGATTCGTCGGTGCAAATCCGACTTGGCTAACTATCGCTCCAGCCGGAAGTACTTGTAGCGGTCCAGGAGGTAACAAATGGGTGTTGCCAGTGTGCAGGATCGAGACGGGGCCCGCCTGTGTTGCGTCACATGCCAGGAGGGTACAAAAAATTGAGGAGGTTGGGTGGATGATGGCTATGGGGGGGTTTAGTAGACTGGGCCGCAGAATGGTTTAAATTCTGTCTGGAGATGGTACTGCGCCCCAGGGAAACCAGGAAATTTGTGTTATTGCCTTGGCGCTGGGTAGTCGAGCGCACTTTTGGCTGGCTGAACCATTCGCGCAGGCTTAGTAAAAGCTATGAGCGCCTCACCCGGACGGATGAAACCTGGGTTTACATCGCCATATCCCGCATTATATTGAGGCGCTTGACATAAAACAGGAATTTCAAACAGTTCCTAAGCAGTTACAGACATCTAAAAATTTAGGTGTGGTCGTGGTTGACGGCTGTACCACAAAGAAGCAAATGTAGAGTCTTCCGTCGGCGAGCCGAGGGAGAATGATCGTTATAAATGCACAGATTGCCAGCATTTGGATAATCGCGGATATTGCCAGAAGTGAATTCGGAATAAGAAAAGCAGCAAAAGAAATATGCTTCTAGCAAAACCATTACGAGCGTGCGGCACATAGCTACAGAAATATGATAGAAGCACTAATAAGACTGATTCTCAATAAAAGAAGCGCAAACAAAAATCAATGGTAGGTAGTGTCTACCCGGAAACCCTTTGTTCCTATAAAAAACAGTGGGTTGCATTTAATTTAAGAAATGAAGATTTCTAAAAGATTGAGGCAGAGTGAGGTTGATTAATTGAATTGCGCTGGTTTTACTCAAATTCCTAGAAATCTTCATTTTTGAAATCAGGCGCAACCTTTTGCTTTTTTATTGGGTTTGGGAGTTTTCTGACAAGCACTAGGTAGTAGTACTTGGCAGAGAATAACCCAGCGAAGAATTGCAGAAAAACTCACCGGGTTGTGACAGCTTATGACATGTATTAACACAACAACATTAATACAAATTCTTTATTGGCTGGATTTAGGCAAGCTTTAGCACATATTTTTGAGGCAAACCAAATAAGCTTTACCCCTACTCAAGAGATAGCTGTTATCCACGGAAAATGTGGAAAACTCCTGATATATTCAGTCATCTTCGTGGGGTAATTCTCTCGTACATTAATATAATGAAGGTAGCTATCTACTATCGCTTGACCTGCAAGTCATTCTTGACAGATTTCACGCCCTCAACCATACGCGCAACTTCGCCCGCTCTATCAATCTCGGCCTGGGTACTGACGAAGCCACTCAGTTGCACGACACCTTTTGAAGTTTCTACTTTAATTTCAGAGGATTTCAGAGTAGGCTCATCGTAAATATCCTTTTTGACTTTCGCAGTAATAACTGAATCATCAATATATTCTCCAGCTGTCTCTGCCATTGACGTTGATGTGCCACCCAAGAAAAAAACCAATAGGACAATTGATAAGAAATTAAAAAAACGATTATTTAGTTGTTTCATGGTAAAACCCTCCTAAAGGATTGATGGAACTAAAACACATCCATTGATGCTTTCAGATTAAAAGAGTCAGTTTACACATGCTCATCTACATTTTTTAGATGTATAAATAATATATAAGTTCATGCATAAGCATTGAGCTTAACGCCCACCATCCCACCAGTTCTTAGATAACGTGAGTTCGGGATAAGAAAAGCAGCAAAAGGAATCTGAATTCCTTATGATAAAAGGATTTCAATGTCATAACCCTTAGTGTTTGATAGTCGCTTCATGACCTCAAAGCCTGTTTCTTGATACAAAAGAGCAATTAATCTCTCAAAATCGTCTGGAATGGTTGGTATAAATGCGTCCGGCATAAGTCTGTTGGTTTATTTAAATAGACTTAATTAAATTTCCCAAATGGTGCGCTCTATAACTCTATTGTGCCAAAAAAAATAGAATCTCCTATTTTAATAAAACTCTCGGTATTTTCTATATTTTTGATGATGGCTTGATCTAGCTTTTATCATAACAAACCTAAACCTTATTAATTCCGTAATTATAATGAATAATTATTGCAAATTCAATTACTTATAACAAAAAGGAAGCAGTAAAAATCTCAACAATTTATATCTAGCTGCAAATATGACTCCACAAAATGAGAGTGTTTTGATAGACAAGGACGGACCTGTTGATCACGGGAAGCATGGTAAATAGGTTTGCCCATTAACAAGGAAGACTTTCGAAAGATCGTTATTCAAGAAGCAGTAAATGAAGCGCGAGCTGGTGAGGTAACGATGTGTCGAGGAATACTCATACAGTCCCACATTGTCAGGCAGCAGTAGCGGAAGACCCTAATTTACTGCAAAGAGTTTTACATGGAGCAAACTGATTTGTACAAAAAAGACGGCGGGTGTGAGGTTAGATTAAAACCCGCTAGGATTGCGCTAGAACGATTATTTTTTGGCGGGAATGGTTTTTTTTATGAGCCCTACTCTTTTTTTCCTAAAGTTCCAGAAATAAGAGCCGTTAAAAGTATTTCATGATGTGGTATTTGTCATGAAGTTCATATTGATATGCCTCTCCCCCACCGGATTTTTTAGCTGATTCGGTGGGATTTTCTTATATTCAGATTGTGCAATTGGTCCGGGAGAACAGATAGCAAAAAAATACCCACCAGACCTTTAACAATCTGGCGGGCTTTGTTGTTTAATTTTTGCTTTTTGCAAGCTCCATTAGCTCTTCAAAATCTTCTCTTTCTGCTAATACCGCAGCAAGCCATGTATTTGGCTTTTCAAACCATTCAAGAAGAACATTAGACCTACAAATAAATTTCTTTGGTGACCATATAATTCTGCCAGTGCTTCGGCAAGTTTACGATCATTTTTTATGATCTCTTGTGTTTCTGCAAATGGTTTGATTAATGCCACTAAGCTTAATTGTCTAATATGGTTAATCTCTTCCTAAATCGAATTAATAAAATCATCAATGCTTCTTACTTTATCTGGTGTCATTGGCTTATAGGTTAACTCATTTGTTGATATTAATGTGTTTTCCATGTGTGCTCCTCCTTAAATAATCGTCCCTGAAATACTACAGAAATTAGCATGAATATTGGCATTGAGGGATACCCAAAAGGTATGGAATTTGCCAGAATTGAGTTAGTTATCCCTTATTTCTGGTGAATTGATGAAGCCCAAAAAGCAAGCACTCACCCTTTGTGACGATCTTTTTCGGATGAGACTGGAACAAATGCTGGACCAAC
>NZ_FOUB01000019.1 GCF_900114745.1 Nitrosomonas communis
GCAGTTGATTTCGTCGTGAATGAACTAGGCCGGGTTTTGCACATTTCAGAAAAAATCGAAGGTAAATGGGCTGTTTTACCGAAGCGTTGGGTGGTTGAACGCACATTTTCCTGGTTGGGTAATTTTCGCCGTTTATCTAAGGATTTCGAAATCTTGCCCGGTACTGCTGAAAATATGATTCGAATCGCCATGATGAAAATAACACTTGCAAAATGCGTCTAATGTTTTACCAGACAGCTTCTTAAGATGCGTTTAACCTAGTTCCAGAGAAGAATGGCCAATTAAACTGAGCCAGAAACGGACCACAATTCTGTGATGTGGCTACGAGAGAAATCATTCTACAACCGTGTATTAGACAGCCTGGACGCACTTAAAAATTACCTGGAAGCAGCAATGCGCGACATGGAAAAAGATCGTGAATATGTCTAATCTATCGTTGCATAGCCTTGGATTATAAATTTACTTATGAAATAGAAATGGAATAAATTCTATTAACATTTTACGGCTTGTCTCAGCATTACTTAGGCTCTGCTAAGATGTTAAAACAGAACCTAGATTATACGGCCTGTTTAGTTGATTATATTTACCCTGCTGGATGATATGAAACTTAGTGTTATTTTCCAATGCAAAATCGTGAAAAAATCTCACCCAATAAATCATCAGCAGTAAATTCTCCTGTAATTGATGACAATGCGATCTGTGCCAGCCGTAATTCTTCCGCCAATAACTCTAATTGTCTTCCGTTTTCCACCCATGGGATTGCATTATCGAGATGTGTTTTAGCCTTGTTCAGCGCTTGCAAATGCCGTTGTCGTGCCATGAATATGCCTTCACCTGCGATATTGGATTGCCAACCGATTATCTCAAGCATTTTCATGCGTAATAATTCTAGGCCAGCGCCTGTTTTAGCTGAAAGATAAACAACAGGTTTGCCTGATTCCTTCTCGATTCGAGCACTTTCATTCAATAAATCGATTTTGTTAAAAATCGTGAGTAGCGGCAGGTCAGCCGGCAAGCTTTGCAATATTTGCTGATCTGCATCTGTCAGGCCATAGCGGCTATCGATCAGCAACAGTGTCAGGTCTGCTTTCTTAATCGCAGCGTGAGTGCGAGCGATGCCACTTTTCTCAACAATATTTGTGGTTTCTCTTAATCCAGCAGTATCGATAATGTGCACCGGTATGCCTTCGATCTGAATCAATTGCTGAATGGTATCGCGCGTTGTGCCAGGGATTTCTGTCACAATGGCCACTTCATCCCCAGACAATCGGTTCATCAGACTAGATTTACCGACATTAGGCTGCCCAACCAGCACGACTTTTACTCCTTCTTGTAACAGAATACCCTGGCGAGATGAAAGTAAAACGCGTTCCAGCTTTCCACGAATATCCTGCAATCGCGTTGCCGCATGTGCCGATTCCAGGAAATCGATCTCTTCTTCTGGAAAATCGAGTGTAGATTCGACCAGCATGCGTAAATCGATTAATGCTCTTACCAATGTTTGAATCGTTGCAGAAAATTCTCCTTGCAAGGAACGCATGGCGCAGCGTGCGGCATCTGCTGTAGTCGCGTCGATTAGATCCCCCACGCTTTCAGCTTGGACTAGATCAAGCTTATTGTTAAGAAATGCGCGCAGAGTAAATTCGCCTGGTTCAGCCAATCTAGCACCCAATTGAAGGCAACGCGACAAGAGTAAGCTGATAACAGCCGGACCACCATGACCTTGCAATTCAAGCACATCTTCGCCGGTGTAAGAATGCGGAGATGGATAATAAATGGCGATACCTTGGTCGATCGAATGGCCATTCTCATCAAAAAAATGACTTAAATGCGCATTACGGGGGGGCGGAATTGAATCAAGAATGGCTTTAGCGAGAGATTGCAAATTTCTGCCGGAAATACGAATAACACCAATACCTCCTCTTCCAGGTGGAGTGGCAATGGCAGCAATGATATCATTGCTATGCATATGATTTTTGTATGTAAAGCTTTAAACCTTATTGTTTAAGAAAGTAAATCTGACTTGATACTTAATGTTGATAGTAACGAAGGTTCTCTAAAGAGAGTGAGCGCTTATGAAGCATAATACGCTCACTTCTATAGAACAACATTTTAAGATTTTCTTTTTGCTTTTACTTTCTTTTTATCTGCTGTTTCTGCAGCAGGTTGTCCATATAATCGTGTTATCTGCCACTGCTGCGCAATTGATAGCACATTGTTCACTAATGAATACAATACCAGACCAGCCGGGAAGAAGAAGAAAAATATACTAAACATGAGCGGCATGATCTGCATGACTTTAGCCTGTATTGGGTCAGTCGGCTTGGGGTTCAATTTAAATTGAACGAACATTGAAATCCCCATCAACACCGGCAACAGGTAGTAAGGATCAGGTGAAGACAAATCCGTAATCCATAATGCGAAAGGTGCATAACGTAGCTCAACAGCAGCAAGCAGCGTCCAGAACAGGGCAATAAACACTGGAATTTGCACCAGAATAGGAAGGCACCCGCCCATCGGATTAATTTTTTCTTCTTTGTAAAGCTGCATCATTGCCTGGTGCATTTGTTGGCGATCGCTTTTATATTGTTCCTGGATACGTTGTAGCTTCGGTGTCACTAAACGCAATTTAGCCATGGATCGATAACCTGCCGCTGACAACGGGAAAAATAAGATCTTGACCGTCATTGTCAGAAGGATGATAGCTACCCCCCAGTTACCCACCCATTCATGATAAAACGAAAGTAGCCAAAATAATGGAACAGCAATCACCGTAAGCCAACCATAATCGACTGTCAGCTCCAAACCAGGTGCTAATCCTGCTAGTTTATCCTGCTCCTGCGGCCCTTCATAGAGCGGCATCGTTATGCTCGTTGCTTGACCAGGGGCAATGGCACCAACCGGCGCGATCACACCAGCCGTGTATAAATTATCACTTATCCGTTTTGCAAAATACTCTCGAGGTGTTTTTTGTTCTGGCAGCCAGGCTGAAACGAAATAATGCTCCAGCATGGCGATCCAGCCATTATCTGCATTTTGTGGGTAATCGGCTTTATTTTTATCTAAATCAGAAAACTGAATTTTTTGAAACTTCTCATCCTCGGTATAAATAGCAGCACCCAGATAAGTAGGAATCATCATTGTCTCGCCAGCGGGTGGGATGTTATCCCGTAATATCTGGAAATAAGCAAATGGTCGGACGGTTGCTTCTCCCAGATTTTTCACTTCAAATTGAACATCGATGACATAGCTACCACGATGGAAAGTATAGATTTTAGCAACTTGTATACCATTTACTTCTTGGGCAATAAGGCGAACGACAACCTTGTCTTGATCAGCCGCCAAGCTGTAATTATGCGTATCGGAATCTAGCTTGTATTCCGTCTTATGATTGGGCAGACTATCTCCAATCAGGCCTGATTGTGCCACGCTAATACGGGAGCCTTGACTTTGCAGCAATGCATATGGGATTTCTTTATTTTCACGGGATGGATGCTTGAGTAATTCCAGGCGGCGAAAATCTCCTCCAACGGTATCAATCTCTGCTACCACCATATCAGTAACGACTTTAACTTGCTCGCCTGTTGCCAATAAACGTGGTGTCACAGCTGATGGTGTCCCTTCAGCTCCTGGTACCTGTGCAGTGTCTGATTGAGAAGAAGCGAGTGTCTCGCCCGGCACAGGTAGCGCATCATGGCTCTGCTGAGACTGTACATTCTCAGTACTGACTGCTGGGCCAGCTGCTAATTTATCTAGTCTCTCCCGCTCCTTTATCCATGCATCCCAAAGAAATAGCAACGATGTGCTAAAAATGATGATCAATACAATTTTTTTTGTTTCCATCTTAATCTAGTCAAACTAGTTATAGCGATAATCTTTTTTAAAGTTTTTAGGGAACAGGATCATAACCACCATGATTCCACGGATGACAACGTAAAATACGGCCTATGCTCAATATCATTCCTTTGATAAGCCCATATTTTGTTAGTGCCTCGCTTGCATAATTTGAACAAGTTGGGCTAAAACGACAGGAAGGTGGAAAAAAAGGACTAATGCAATATTGATATAGCTTGATAAGACCTATCATCAATCGTAACATTGTTTCGTCCTAAGTTTATGTATCAGTATTTCGGCTTCCTGCCAGATGCGAACAGAGTCAATCTGAGTTAATGAGCGCTGTAGCCGAAAAACACAGTCCATTTTGTCCAATTTTTGCTGGTTCCTACGAAATACCTCTCGCAGTAATCGTTTTAAACGATTACGCTTAATTGCATGTCGCTCCAGCTTCTTTGCAACGATCAATCCTAACCGTGGATGATCCAAATTGTTCGGCTTTACACAGAACTGGAGGAATTCACCACTAGCCGTGCACCTAAAACGAATAACAGCCTGAAACTCCGTTGCATTATGCAACCGACGTTTCTTAGAGAATGAATAATTCCTCACCTATCCATTCGATAATGGGTGCGCATTTGCATTTTTTTATGAATTGTCTTCTAGACACTCAAACGAGCTCGGCCTTTGGCTCTGCGCGCACGAATGACCGCTACGCCACCGCGAGTTCTCATGCGTACAAGGAAACCGTGTGTACGTTTCCTGCGAATAACAGATGGTTGGTATGTACGTTTCATTGTGTTTTATAGGTTATTAATTAATTGGATAATTACTTACTCAATAGAACCGCATATTACAACCTGTTATGGGCATCGATGTCAACTTTATTTTTATGATAGACCATATAAACTTGGCTGATAACGCTAATTTATTGCAATACCTGTACATCAGTACACTTGAACTAGTTAAGCATTATACAAATAATCTCCATTCATGATCATTTTGCTACAATTTTAACCATTAGCGATGGAGCGTTGTTTTGTGCTTGTTGTTGAGAGCGCATACTTTTGGATTAACATGAAGATAATAATTTATCAACGGTCTCGGGATCGTCGAACTAGCATACCTTTTTTTTGCCTTTATCATTTGGGAATCAAGAAAGGAAGGCGTATTAATAAACGACGCTCAGGTGCAGGGACCGCTTATGTTGATTCATATGCGCCCCATCTTGTGTTATGCACAATTGCAATTATTTTGTTAAGTGCGATGGATGCCTTATTCACACTCAATATTCTAGCTAGGGGAGGGATAGAGCTTAATACCTTTATCGCAATATTGATTGAAGACAGCACAGAAAAATTTGTTCACTTCAAGCTCGCACTTACTTCATTGGCGCTGATTTTTCTTATTATTCATCATAACTACCAGCTGATTGCGAAACTACAAGTCAAGCATTTGCTCTACTTGATATTGTTTGGTTATATCACGCTAATCGGTTACGAATTGGCGCTACTAACAATTAGTAACACTTAATAAACAGCTTAAACAGTTCATTTAAATTCCCGAAGCAAGCAAAAAATTATGAGGATCAATTTTTTGCAACAAAATAGGCCGCAATCTTTTCTAGATCTTCCAGAACCAGCGTACCTGCCGCTAAACGCAATCTTAGATAGGCAAGCAGATAATTATACCGTGCTTCTGCCAAATCTATTTGTGCGGAAAAAAGCTGGCTTTGCGCGTTCAATAAATCAAGATTGATGCGTATCCCTCCCTTGATGCTTTTCTCGGTGGCTTGTACCAGTAAAAGTGCTGAATCAACTGCTAAATCCAATGATTCTATTCGCCGAATACTACTTTGCAGTAATTGATATTGCCTACGCAATTCGACAAGAACTCTATCACTCAATGCATCCAGATCAGCCTCTGCACGCGCTTTGTTTGCTTGCGCCTGATTAGTAGTTGCAACCACTCGTCCACCTGCGTACAACGGTAAATTAACTTCCACACCTACAGTCCCAAATTCTGCATCCCGATTAGGGAAAAGAAATGATGCAGCATTTTGTCTGTTCAGGCTTGCTACCAAGTCAACGCGAGGTGCATGGCCAGCACGACTTTTCTTTACCTCAAGTTGATTGGATGTCACGAGATGCCGCTGACTAACTAACTCAGCATTCCGCTCCATAGCTATCTCACGCCAACTCTCAAAATCAGCCGGGTAAATCGGCTGTACTTTAAAATCACCTGCTAATGAATCAAGCTGCGCCGCTTGTTTGCCTATAATTGCCTCCAAAGCCAATCGCGCAACTTCCAGTTCATCTTGTGCTTCAATCATTCTGGCCTGTGATAAAGCATGTCTGGATTTCGTCTCAATCAAATCTGTCTGAGTACCTTCGCCTCGCCTCAACATATTTTCATTGACATGTTTTAATTCTTCTAATGCATTATGCTCTGCTTTGGCTAGATTCAGTCGATCTTGAGCAAGCAGTGTATCGGCGTAGGCTCCCACCAATCGTACGATAAGCTGATGACTCTGACTGATTAATTTAGCCTCGCTTGAATTTGCACGCGCATAACCTTGATCGTAACCCGCCACTGCTTCCATATTAAAAAGCGGTTGCCGCAATGTTAGCGTAGTCACCTGACTATCAAAATTCAGAGAGGATGAAGGAGCATTACCTGTGCTTTGCGTTCCCCGGCTCCATGACTGTAAATGAGAAAGAGACAAGGTCGGCAACAGCCCAGACCGTCCAAGCGCGATTGCTTGCTGACCAGCTTCATTTTCATGGATTGCTGAACGAAATGTCGGATCATTCATTAATGCTGCTTCATAAGCCTCTAATAAACCCATTGCCTGAACGCTCCCCACCTGCCACGATAAAGTAAGCACAAGAATTGATAATAAAGATGGCTTAAACACACGCAGTGGCACGGCTAATCTTCCACAAGCGTTTTATGAATTCGATCGAGAAAAGGTTTCAATAGATAATTCATCAGCGAACGTTCCCCGGTTTTTACAAAAATTTCCACAGGCATCCCTGCCCGTATTTGAAACTCAGCAAGCAGTTTCATTCCTTCCGGTTTGACCTTGGCTTTTAATTGATAATAAGGATTACCCGTTTTTTCTTCGGTTAAACGGTCTGCCGATACATGCGTCACAAACCCAGGTATGCGCGGAATTTTATTTTGATTAAAGGCCGTAAATATGAAATCCACGTCAAGACCTGCATGCACCTTGTCAATGAGATGAACTGGTACTTGTCCTTCGATGACTAGCAAATCTTCTGTCGGAACAATATCCATCATATTAAACCCTGGAGCGATAACTCCTCCACGTGTGAATATATTGATACCCACAACAACACCATCCACTGGTGCCTTCACTAGCACGTTAGCCAATTCAAAATCCTGCGCCAAGAGTCGGCTATCAAGCGATTCGGCCTCTCGTTGAATATCCGTCAACTGCTGCCTAACTTCTTTTTGGTACTCCTCCAGACGCTGGATTCGGCGGAGATTGAGTTCTGAAATTTGACGCTGAGTGCGACCGATATTACCGCTATCAGCAAAAATATCACCCGTTAATTGCGCATGTGTACGCTCTAGCTCAAGCACACGATTGCGTGGAACATAGCCCTCCTGCGCTAATTCCCGCATATTCTCGAGCTGCTCTTTCAGAAACTGCAGCTGCTGCTGTTTACTTGCGCGCGAAGATTCCAAATTGCGCAACTGGACACTCAAGCCCGCGATATTTTCATCCAGTGCGGCCAATTCATGCTTCAGTGCAGATTGCCGCGAAATAAATAACTGTTTCTGCAAGGCGATATTATTGCTTACACGAGCGTTATCAGCTGTAGAAAGCAGAAAGGGAGGAAAATCGATCTCAGCTTTATTATCCCGCTCGGCAATCAGTCGCGCTTCGACTGCTCGGGCGGTAATGAGCTGGGCACGTGTTATTTCTGCCTGTGCTTTAACCTGCACCTCATTCATTTTCACGAGTACCTGCCCAGCCTTGACCACATCCCCTTCTTTTACCAGAATATCATCCACGATACCACCAGTCTGATGTTGAACTGCTTTACGATTCGTCGCTACCATAACCGAGCCAGATAGCGGCACCCCTTTATCTAAAGGTGCAAATGTTGCCCAAAGAAAAAAGCCCCCCACCCCCACTAGCACGATCCACCAACCAAGACGAGCATGGCTTGTTTCATCCGTCTTGACTGAGCTTGCCATATCTATTACCGCAGAGTCAGCCACTGTTTTATCTTTTTGACTAATGAGCTTCATATCTTTCTATTTCCTGCACAGTCACGCAATTTGAGAACGTCTTCAAACTTTCGTGAGGGGTTATTATCTCGCTGCTTGCCGGTCATGTGTCATTAGATCAAACCAAAACCAGCCTCATCACTCATGGATTTACTCTTTATCAAGCAGTCTGAGCACTTTGAGTACTCTGCTCCTTAGACTGTCGTTGCGCTAACAGCGCTTTTTGTGCCTGCTGCTGTTTGCTCAATTCGGCTAGAATTTGGTCAGTTGGCCCAAACATCTGACGCACACCATCGCGTAATAACAGTAGCTTGGTAGTGGCAGCAATAATACTCGTCCGATGAGTAATTAGAATGATTGTTTTACCACGTTTACGCAAGTCGACAATCGCTGCCAATAATGCTTGCTCACCGACATCATCCAGATTTGAATTGGGTTCATCCAGCACAATCAGTGATGGATCACCATACATCGACCGAGCCAAGCCAATACGCTGCTTCTGTCCACCTGAAAGGCCACTTCCGCCATCGCCCAGCAAGGTATCATATCCCTTAGGCATGCTCAGGATCATTTCATGGACCCCTGCTCGCTTAGCTGCCAGGATCACTTTTTCAGAGTCGATCTCACCGAAACGCGCTATATTTTCACTAATGGTGCCAGCAAACAACTCTATATCCTGCGGCAAATAACCAATATGGGGCCCGAGTTCATCCTTATTCCACTGATACACATCTGCGCCATCGAGCCGTACTTTACCTGCAGTAGCAGGCCATACCCCCACCAGTAATCGCGCAAGAGTTGACTTACCTGAGCCGCTTGGCCCAATAACACCCAATACCTCTCCTGCCGCAATAGCAAATGCTAATCCCTTGATAACTGGCACTTTCGATCCTGGCGGAGCCGCCATGACATTTTCAACTGAAACTACACCAGTTGGTTGGGGTAATGACATACCAGGCTGACGGAGAGGATTCTCTTCGAGTAATTTTGTTAGCCGTTCATAGGCATTACGCGTACTCCCGAATTGCCGCCAGACATTGATGAGCACCTGTACCGGAGCAATTGCCTTGCCCATTAAAATCGAACCAGCAATCATCATGCCGGGAGAAATGCTGTTATCCAGGACCAACAGCGCACCCGCTCCTAGCATTAGTGATTGTAATGTAACCGAAGCCGTTTTACTTAAGGCGCTGACTAAACCTGATTTTTCACTTGCTTCTGCCTGTAAGTTCAAAAACTTACCATGTAGTTTGTACCAGCGCGCCTGCAAGTTGGGCAGCATGCCCATAGCTTCAATTACCTCTGCATTACGCAAATTATTGGTGGCCAATGATGTCGATGCTACTGCCATGGTGCTGGCTTCCGCAAGGGGTTTACGTGATACTTGCTCGTTAATATAGGCGAGCAACACTAACACAGCCGTGCCGAACAGAGCAAGCACACCTAACCAGGGGTTAAACAAAAAAATAACCAGCAGATAGATTGGAAACCAGGGCGCATCAAAAAAAGCAAATAAGGCTTGGCCTGTCAGAAATTGGCGTAAATTGGTTAAATCTTGTAAGGCCTGACCTGCATTACTATTTCCTTGGCGTAAACTTTGCTCAAAAGCTGCGGTATAGACACGTTTGTTCAATTTCATATCAAACTGTGCCCCTACTCGTATCAGAACCAAGCTGCGAATATACTCCAAAGCACCCATGAATAAAAAAGCGCCCAGCATGATCAATGTTAGCATCAACAATGTCATTTCGTTGTGGCTTGTCAACACACTGTCATAAAGTTGCAGCATATATAAGGGCTGCATCAGCATCAGCAAATTAATCACTGCACTGAAAACACCAACGGTACGAAATGCGTGCTTAAAACTGATTAATACCTCGGCAAGTTCGCTATAAGGCGTATTTTTTGCTTTCATCTAAATAGGTCAATGAGTGCCAAAATTTCCAGGACAAACAATATGCCAGAAAAATCAGCTGCTCTGTTATGAAAAAAGGAATTCATTTTGGAATATTTCTTAGCTTGACTAAAAAGCAAATTTACTATTATTTTTTAGCAGAGCAATGATAGGGTAATCTGCGATATTTCTCTCACGTGAAATAATGTTTTTTATATCAGCCATTAAAGTAAATCCTCTTTCGCCAGCACGAACGGCCGAGGAGAATAGCCAAAATCACGCGCTGCTTCATCGCACTCAAAAACCAAATCACGATTCATTCGTTCAGCCATTGCTACTGTCCAATGACGATAACGCGGTAATTTTTGCAAAATATTTACTGCTAATCGATAAATCCAGTGAGGTATCGTTAGTAAATAAGGAGGCTGGTCCAATGCTGTGAAAACTCGTTTGATCATTTCACGATAAGTAAGTTTCTCTCCCCCGCTGATATTATAGGCCTGATTGACCACTTTACTTGCTAAAAAAGCAGCAAAGCAGGCAGCGGCAACATCTTTTACATGAACCGGCTGGCGCAAACCATGTGCATCGCCAAGTAACGGGAAGAATTTAAAGCGGCGAATAAATCGGGCTAATTCGGAGATATTTTTATCGCGACCTTGTCCATAAATAAGTGTCGGACGCAGAATAATCCATTCTATCCCATGCTTTTCAGCCCATGTACGTAAATTTGCTTCTCCTTCAGCGAGATGTTGTGCTATTTCCTTTTCTCTTTTATCAGAAGAACCATCTTTGGTAAAGATACTTGTTGAAGACAATACCACAATTCTTTGCACTCCATATGCTATCAGAAAATCGAAGTAAGTCGGCAAGGTCCAGATCGGTGCCAAATATACCCATGAAGTTATTTTTTGGTCACTTGGCCCAAATTCTTCCATTCTTGCTAACAAGAACTCATGCTCTAGCTGGCGCCAGGTCACTGACAAATTCTTTTGCAGAATTTCATTTTCAACCCGCTTACGGGAAAATGCCACCGTCTGCCAGCCATACTGCTCCAACAACGATAATACACACTTCCCGACAGAGCTGGTCGCACCAAATACGCCCATGCATTGATCAGCCACGGCGTAATCCCGCTAAACTACCAAGATAGCTAATCATATGAAATGTCACGACTGCTGCAAAACGCATCCATATACCTGCAAAAACTAGCCACATCAGAATATTCGGATATTGATCATGAAAAAATTTCTTGTAAAAGCGTATCATCCCTCGATGTTTATGCCACGCTACAAAAATAGGGCGGGTCTGACTACAGACTCCTTTGTAGTGCAAAATCTGTACATCAGGAACAAAAATAATTTTCCAACCTCTTTGTCGAAATCGCATGCACCAATCCAGATCTTCACAATGAAGAAAATAGCCTTCATCCCAGACACCAACCTTTTCCATCGCTTCTCGACGAACCAGCATCATCGCGCCTGAGATCGCCTCGACCTCAATCGGTTTCTCTGGTAAAGGGTGCTGATGTAAATGAAAATCAAAAAAAAGGCGCGGCCAATATTTAGCTAAGCGATATAACCCCAATGCCCGCACCAGTGAACGCCAAGGAGTCGGGATCGCGCGTCGACTGCCGCCTTGTTCACTTCCATCTAAATTAAGTAATCGACCACCGACCATACCTATATGGCTATCTTGTTTCATTACTTGCAACATTCGTTCAATGGTATTCGGCGCTAACATACAATCTGGATTCAAAAATAAAATAAAAGGTGCCGCCGCCGCTTTAAGACCAATATTACACCCTGCAGCAAAACCCACATTTTTGTCAAGAGGAATAATTTGCAAACGATGCTCTGATGGAAATTTTCTTATTAATTCAGACAAACTTGAATCAGAGGAAGCATTATCGACAACGATCACCTGCTGGGCCTGATCTAAAGCTGCATCAACACAATCTATAAGCAACAATCCTGCGTTATAATTTATAATCACTACAGAAACGCATGGGTTTAAATTATTTATCCATAAGTTTTGGCTAAATTTCTGTTCTAGCATAGGATTGTGTAATTGATTATATTTGCAGTTAATTTATATTGCTTTGAACTTTCGTTAAAGTAATAGTAATTGCAAACGATAAAACCAATCAGCCATCAAGCCTGCCCGTTTTATTGCCAAACGCCGAAACTGACTACCTCGTTGCAAGTATGAGCTTTGCGGCAATGCTGCGTACTGCTGAAGTATGCTCATTGCAGGTTTATCTGTTGTTAGCCGTACTTGTAGTGCCGCTGCTTGAGAAAAACTAGCGCGGAATGCCTGCTGGGTACGGCAAATAATACTACCAAGGTGGGTTGGTATTAACCCTGCTCCTACAGTATTTTTTTGATGTTGACGATAATAAACAGTTGGTTTAGCTAGATACAATAGCTCGCCACCTGCCTGAGCACACAATGCCAACCACCAGTCATGCATCACTATGCACTCTGGCAGCGGCAAAGCTAACCGGAGTAATGCTTGATTGCCAACACAAGTGCAACCCGTGACACTATTTTGTGCTAACAATGTAGCTAAATTGGGTTGTGGATTTAAGCCACGTTGTTGCATAAATGATACAGCCAGTGGTTGAAGTTGTGCATCTACCAATCGTAAGTCACTATGCACCAACATGGGAACAGATGATCCCAAACGCTGTTCGGCTTGTTGTAGCAGCCTCATTTGGCACTCTAATTTATTTTCAAACCACACGTCATCTTGATCTGCCAACGCAAAATAGCGACAACCGTACTGCTGAGCGTAAGTTAACAAGAATCCAAAATTATTACACACGCCAAGGCGCTGCTTAAATGTTGGGGTGAGCCATTCAATTCGCGAATCTTGCATCGCATGTCGAGCGACCAAGGCAGCAGCAGCAGTGTCAGGACCGTCGTTATGCACTAATAATCGCCAGTCGCGATAGGTTTGGCAGCGAATGCTGTGGATCTGCTGATCAAGAAATGCTGTCCCCTGATAGCTCGCCAGAAGGATTAATAATTGTGTCATGCGTTAATAACCTGATTCCAGTCTAGCTAATCGGGCGCGGATTCGTTCCCCCACAGCTGACGGCGAAAAATCCAGCTCTATGGTACGACGTGCCTCTGCGCCGATTCGGGCACAGAGCTGTGGATCATTAAACAGCGCTTGCATGCATTCCGCCGCATGTTCTGACGACGGCTCTGCCCAATGGCAGCCATGTTTATAGGGGCCATAGTCTTGTTGCAATTCAACCAATTCGTAACGGACGGGCAGTGAATTCCATGGAGTCATGAAATCCATATTACCCGACCAGCCGGTAGCAATTACCGGCTTACCCAGTAGCATTGATTCGGCCAAAGTCAAACCAAAACCTTCTGAACGGTGCAGCGAAACATAACAATCGAGATTTTGCAGCAAGCCATTGATTTGCTCGCGGTTGAAATAGGTTTCTAGCACGACTACCGAGCTATCACCATTAATACGCTCTTGCAGTATTCGTGTAAACTCGGGATTATGGTCGGTATTCATTAACTTAAGCACTAAGCGTACGTCTTGTCGATTGCGTCCAAAAGCACGGCGGAAACTATCTAATATGGCCAGCGGGTTTTTACGTTCGGCTACGCTAAGCACATCGAACATAAATCCGAATAAAAAGCCTTGCTCTGGCAAGCCTATATCAGCCCGCCTAAACCTACTCAATGGCTGTACATCTATACAATGTGGCATACGCAGCACCGGCCGATCGATTTTAGCTGAGATTGCCTCTTGGCAGAAAAACGATGGCACCCACACTTCACTAAGTAGTTGCGCAGCTTGGCCCCATGCTTCGGGAAACTCCGGCAGCTCCCATGCCCAATATCCAATATTGTAGCGTCCACGGAAAAACTCTGATCCCAAGTGATCATATGCTAACGGAATTTGGTCAGCATTAATATGCAGGAGGTTAACTGCAAAGTGCGGTAGTTCTGCTAGAGGTACCTTAATCTCAGCATTCATACGAGAGACATTACCAACACGAAAATCCAATGCTGCAATTTTTACATTGGCAGCTTGGGTAGCAGTAAGTGTACAACGCGCTGATTGACCAACGCCGCTTTCAGCAAACAAATAACCTACAACATTCAAGCCATCGTGATGATCTTCTGGACGCACAGGATGAGTAGACGTTGCGACTGATGCTGGATGAGCCTCGATTTCAAAAGCAGACCGTAATAACCAAGCATGCAATCTATGCCGGATGTTATATCCGACAAAATGACGGACTAGACCACGTCCACGCCATGCCACACTGTACAGGTGGCGCCACAGTGCTGCCTTTAGTCGTGGTAGTAAAGCTGGGTTAGGTGCTGTTCCAAGAGCCGGAAGTGCCATTGCAATGCCGCCGGCGGATGTTGAATTAACTGTTTGTTCTTGCATTCGATGGCGGATGGGTTCGACAAAACGCTCAGCAATTTTAGCCTGCTCGGTAGCGTTGCTCACAAACCAATTGGCATAGCGCAATGCATCGACACCTAACACATCGGGAAAAGCGAGCTTCAGATCGGAACGTTGCTGATAAAACTTATACGCTAGTCGAGTAATCAGTGGGTGACTGCGGCCAATTTCCACCATGGGCTGATTGAGGTATTCAATAAATGCTCGCTCGCCTTCGGTCTGGGCTAGATTAAAACTCAGATGATCACGCTGCTCGCGAAAAATCATCCGGGCAAAATCAGGAATTGGCGTACCATCTCTGAATTTGGCAAATGCATAGGAAATTTTACTGTAGCGTACTCCGCCATGCCTCCGTAGTGCTTCCACATAGTCCTCCATCAATTCGCGTACCGCTGGTGTGAGATTTTGCAAGGTGTAACGATCTTGGTGCTTGCTGAAGGTTTTACCATCTAGACTTACGCCAGAAAAATGGAAAAACACCAGTGGCTGGGCATTGACGGTGTAACCATTCTGCTCGTGTAATACGGTACGGTGATTGATATTCCAATAAGCAGTGTTCCAGCCCGGATGGCGTTCAATATGTACCCCGTCATACATACCCGGCACCATATCCATCCACTTCTGATCGACGAACAGACCACGCGGAATATCCACCACGCATTCGCGCAACATCTTCGACTGCCACCACTTCATCAGTTTTAGTGCTTCGGGTGTATTGCGCAGACCGATGTAGCCGAGGTTATAGCTGCCACTTTGCAAAATTGATAGCTCGTTAGGATGTTTGCCATCGTCTAACCAGTCACTGAGATGAGGCGTCAGCAAAATCTGGCAATTTTGTAAAATCTCGCTCATTGGCTGGAGTGAACTATACACACGAATATCAGGGTCAAAATAGAAAATCTGCTGATAGTGCTCACGCTGAGCCAGATACTCGAATACAAATGGTTTAATTGCGGTATTCAGTTCTAATATGGTGTATTGAAAAATAAAAGCATCGATCTCTGGTATGGGCAAATCACGCAAGGTCATCAAGCGGAAGTTATAGTCCTGCGGATCGATTTCTTCAGCACTGTCACATAGACAGACCGCTCGTTCCATCCATGGGGCATATTCAGCTACACTTTCCATTAAAGTACAAGCAAAGTGCAGGTAATTGCGCGAAACTATGGTAAATAAACAAGTGGAAGGATTCATGATTACTCGCGATGGCTAAGATAAGATTCAATGGCGTCCAAGCACACGACGCATGACATGACGTAGCGTAAAACGCTGAAGAAGAGCCAATTCAGTATGAGCAGCCTTGAGTTCTAATTCTTTGTTATGAAGATACTCATGAGCAGACTTAAGCTCCAACTCTCTACTATTAAGCTGCTCATGAATACTATGAAGGTGCTCATGAGCAATCTTAAGTTCCAACTCTTTACTATTAAGATGCTCGCGCAATGCATCTGCATAGACCTTTGATTCGCTAAGTGCATGACTCAGCGCTTCCTCCTGAGTAGTTGCCCGCTGATGAAAGTTATCGAGCTCTACCCGACTGTGGTGCAAATCTTCCCGAAGACTTTGCAAATTAGCTAATACTATTTGTGCGTCCAAGCAATGCCACCATTTTTCCAGGATTCGCTGCACGCTTGCTTCAATACGTTGCTGATTTGTCCATATGCCTGAACCCAAATCATCTATGCGGTAACTAGCACTAACCCCAGGGCAGTGCACAAACTCGCCTAACTGCAGAAGCTGCAGCCAGAAATCCCAATCTTCATGTAAATCAAAGCTTTCATCAAAGCGACAACCCTGCTCCCAAGCTCGGTAAGCAAATAAAGCAGCGTGTATAGGAATGTAATTTTCCGTGAATAACCGCGCTCGTGAAAATGCCGCATCAAATACATGGGTACGCTGTGCAGGTTCACCGCGTAAGCATTCAACTCCTGCATAAGCTAAAATTGCCTCAGGGTGCTCCTGGAGCATACCAACCAAACGTGCAATGTGCTGCGGATGCAGCCAATCATCATCATCCAAAAAAATCAGATAGTTTCCTTTGGAGGCTTCAAGACCCACATTAGCTGCTCGGCTGCGGGCCAGCGACTCAACATCGCTTATCAAGCGTAGAGGAAAACGTCCACACCATTCATCCATTTTATGATGGCCAATACCTTTGGCATTAACCACAACGATTTCGATATTCGAATAAGTTTGCAATGCTATTGAATCTAAAGCTTTCAGCAAGGTAGGACGATCCATGCTACGAATGATGACACTGACCAAGGGCCTATCTCGGCTATCCAGTACCAATCCCAATTCTTTCTGACGCATGTGTTCAGATTGATAAAGTTTGAGCGGATCATTGGCCAATTCTTCGGCAACAACCAGAAAATAAGCCTCGGCAGCAGTCACTTCAGCAGGTAGAGTATAAGTTCGATAACGATTAAGCGCAGCGATATCTAGATCGTAGCGCTGCTTTTCATTCTGCGAAACAAAGCATTGCATCGCCATCATCTTGCGTTCAGCAAGATCGCTGATATCTAGCAAACGGTTCGGACGCAACGGTATGCCTACTTCGTATAACGCTAACTGAATTGCTTTGCCTTTTCTTCGTACAGCTTCAACTGCTGCCATCCCTACTGCACGATGGTCTGGATGCATCTCCCACACAGAAGGGGCATAAATCAGATCAACTTTTGCTTCATTAATAGCAGTTAAAATTTCTTGAACCAGTTTCTCGCTATAGCAAACCTCTCGATCTAGATATGACCAGAAAACCAAGCTTTCATACCCCAATACTTTGGCAGCTGCTTCACATTCACGCTGACGTTGAAGCGTATAATTTGCACGTTCTTCTGCCAGAACACCGTAACTACCATCCGAAACCACAATGACATGAACTGGAGTGCCCTGTTCAACATGGCGCATGATGGCCCCTCCACATCCAAATACCTCATCATCTGGATGAGGTGCTATCACTAATACCTTATTACTGGGAATGAATGACGTCGCTTGATAGGGTATAAGCAAATTTTCCAATAACTTCTCTCGCTCAATGAATAAGAATAACTACTCAAAACGATGATAAAACAGTTAAGCTGTTTTCACCTGAAATCCATATCTCCGCTCATCAGCCACCAGCGATTACGTAATGTCTCTACTGCTGGGCCGGCACTCCAGGCATTGGCTGGAATACGAATAGATAATGCTTGCTGAATGCCGCCTGTCGCGACAAAATACGAAGCAAAATTTTCGGTAATCTGACAACTTAGCCGAGGATGGCTATTCATACCAGCTATCCTTCTTGCATGTAGGACTAGTAACGGAATCTCCTTCAATGGCGAAATGAGATCGGTGATTTCACAACCCTCTGGATTATGTCGTAGTACTAACACTCCGCGTACTTTCCTACCAAACCGATTAATGACCAATACCACCTGGTAATGCTGGTGAGGATGAGTGAGATAACGATCGCGCACGTATGTCCAGTCGCGCACGCCAACTAATGCCTCCTGCAAATCCGCAGCCATACCTTGCCAGCATTGAGCAATCGCCGTAGCAATCCAAGCCTCATTAACATTGAAGCTATCCACAACATATAATCGTGTTAGCCATCGCGGTGTTTTGGCTAAGGGCTGCCACTCTATCTCGCTCATATGCCCCGTTTCAGCATACAATCCCTGTCGCTCTGCTACTTTCATGGCCCGTTCGTTGGGAAATCCAAATCCCAGCAAATAAGGCTTACCATAACCTATATAATTTTCTAGAAAAGTAGCTGACATCAGGAAAAAAGGGCCTTTTTTTGTCAAAATACCACGCTCAGCTGAATCAACCATAACATCACCAATCTGGACCGCGATTTGCGGTTGACCAAAATAAAAAATTTTCCGGACTATCCCGCCATAATGAGCAATTAATTGATTCTCATGCCATACCCCGATTGCACGGCCTCGCCCTGCACCATATTTCCATTGCCACATGGCAGGGGTCATGCTGTGGCCAAAAGTTCGCTCAAATAAAGCTAGCATATCAGGAATCTGATTTTTTTCGAGCAAGCGCAAACGCCACCGTGGTTGCTGTTTTTTCCTGAAATGCAGTAATGCATAACCAAATCGTCCGCACGCATATTTTTCCTGATATAAACGATTGGATTTTTCCAATTGCTTAAGACACTCAGCATTTAATGAAAGATCAGCCATCAATCGTTGCCGCTGGCGCGCCGTCACATAAAGTAAATAATCCAGTGTTGGTGCAGCCATTCTGGATAAATCCAGCTGTTCAACCAATTCAAATCCCAAGCGATAAGCTAATGCCAACATATCACTTAGCAAATGTAATCCTTCCACGCCAGCTTCGACTCGACCCAAGGCAAACTCATCAATAATGAGCAAACTACCGCCTTCAGGCAGTAAATCCAACCCTTTATTAAAAATCACTAATGGCTCGATATATTGAGCAGATTCCTGAAATAAAAGAACATCAAAACTAGCTTGCGCTGCTTCAAAATCCTCCAAACGCTGGCATGCTACCTGTATTTGTGTGCCCAAGCGTTTATGTATCAATGCGATTTGTTGAGCATCCGGTGTAATGCCGTAGACTTGATATCCTTTCTGGATAAGTAGAGAAAATGTGGTTCCCAGACCTATTCCTACTTCCAAGATGCGACAGGGCGCAACAGGTAAACGGTTCAAAAGTAAATCTGTTGAATATTGCTGCGCTGCGCGAAGATCCGTTTGATTTTCTTGGAACAATCCATAATGCAAATAATCCGCTCGACCTTCTTGAATCAACAAGACATGCGCAAAAACGTTAAGCGGAAAAGATAAATCCTTATAGGGAGAGGGAGAAGCAGTTTCAGAATTTATACAGACATCCTTACCATGATAAGAGTAGGGAAGGGCCTTGTTTTTGGAAGATACTTTATTTGCATCTAACCGGGATGATTGATCAAGCTGGAGGGCCTTATTTTCCATTATCGACTTTCCAGATATGCGGTACAGTAAAATAACCTTGCAATCTTCCTTTCTGCTGGACGCGTAACGTAGCTATCCCGCTAGCTGAATCATAAATGTGTATTCCTTGCTCACAAAGTAGATAGACACTGATCAAATACTCCCCTTTGAGTAAGGGTATACGCTCAAAAACAGCACTAACCTGCCCAGTTCCATTAAGAGAACGCTTCAATGTAACATGATCTTCCCAAGTAGCGGCACTCGTGAGCATACGTCCATCCATGGCATGCAATGTAACCGCAACAGTCGGGCAGGGAATTGCAGGATCAGAAACGAACGATACTTCTACTCTAACCGTGGAGTGACAACTTTTAACAATAGCGTCACGAAAATTTTTTCCCTCGATATCCACATCTACTTTATCTAAACGCGCATGTCCACTTACATACCCGCCAACAGTGGGCGTATCAGCCGGCATGACTTCCTCACAAGGCGCAGTATATTGCTCAGTTGTGTCTAGGACACTTCTATCTAAAAACGTCTGATAAGCGGATACCACGTGCTTTACATCCCCTTCTGCCATCAACTTACCTTGATTGATCCAAAGCGCTCGGGAACACATTGACTCGATTTGGAAAAGAGAATGGGAACAAAATAAGATGGTCTTGCCACTTTCCTTTAATTGCATAATGCGATTAAAAGATTTTCGTGCAAATGAACCATCGCCAACTGATAATGCTTCATCAATGATCAGAATATCAGGATCAATGCTTATTGCTACTGAGAACGCCAGCCGTACATACATTCCACTCGAATAAGTTTTGACTGGTTGATCAATAAAATCCCGAATTTCTGAAAAATCAATAATATACTCAATTCGCTCTGCAATTTCTTCTTGAGTTAAGCCCAAAATGGCAGCATTTAACCAAATATTTTCACGCCCAGTAAAATCTGGATTAAATCCCGCTCCTAACTCCAGTAAGGCTGCCAAGTGGCCATTAACCTCGACTTTGCCACAGGTGGGTGTCAACGTGCCACAAATGAGTTGTAATAAGGTTGACTTACCTGAGCCGTTGCGCCCAATTATTCCTATTACTTCACCAGGCATTATTTCTAAATTGATTTTCTGTAATGCCCATAATTCCCGGTAATATCGGCGTCTGCCACGCCATAAAAACTGCTTTAGACGATCTTTAGGTTGTGCGTAAAGCTGATAACATTTACCAAGATCACGTGTATAGACGGCGGGCTGTAGGGACGCTGATATTTGGCTGTTATCCAAATTCATCCACAATTCCTTATATGTTTTTTTTATTCAGAATTTTGTGCATCCGCTATAAATACTGGCAGCAACGATTGAGAAGTAGTTTCAGTTTGATAAACATGGCGCCAACATAGAAAATGTAAACTTATTTCCTCAAGAAAAATATTAAATCGAAAACTATTTATTATACTATTGTTGGCTACAAAACGATGGCCTCTCAAAAATTTGGTATCAATTCTCCTCTTTAAAAGTGCAAACTTTGTTCTAATGATCAAGCACTTTTAGGATTTTTGGAAATGAGATTTCCACGCATGTTCAAACATCAGTGTAGAATACACTTTGTAAAAATAATAGCAGTTTAAGATAAATTTCAGATTAACTAGAATCTCCACTTATGCAGGCAATAGAAACTTTCTGGTACTCTTGTCTTAAGCATTTCAAGAAAGAGCTAAATGCCCAACAATTTAATACCTGGATTAAACCATTACAATTAGATATTTCTGAAAATTGTAATGATCAACCAGTTTTGATTGCACCGAATCGATTCGTCTTACAATGGGTTAAAGACAATTTTATACCTCATATTGAGGTAATGGCTCAACAACATTTTTCTAAGAAAATTCACTTTCAATTAATACTTGGAAATACATTTGATGCAAAGAGCTCTAAAGATGAAAGCTTACACAATATAAATAACAATTCTTCTGTTCAATCATTAATTACTAAACCTGTACCCAAAAAAAGAAACGCTAGTCATCTAAATCCCAATTTTACTTTTGATAGCTTTGTTACTGGAAAAGCCAATCAGCTCGCTCGGGCTGGTGCAATTCAAGTTGCCGAACGTCCCGGTATCGCTTACAACCCTTTATTCATTTATGGTGGAGTTGGTTTAGGCAAAACACATTTAATTCAAGCTATTGGTAATTATGTTTTTGAAAACGATCATGAAGCGAAAATACGCTATGTACATGCTGAAAAATATGTTTCAGATGTAGTCAGTGCCTACCAACACAAGTCATTTGATAAATTTAAATTGTATTATCACTCACTAGATGTTTTACTTGTTGATGATGTTCAGTTTTTTGGGGGCAAGAATCGTACTCAAGAAGAATTTTTCTATGCTTTCAATACACTCGTTGAAGCTCATAAACAAGTCATTATTACTTGCGATAGTTATCCCAAAGAAATATCGGGCTTAGAAGAGCGTCTGGTATCAAGATTTGGTTGGGGTTTAACAGTTGCGGTTGAGCCACCAGAGCTAGAAATGCGGGTTGCTATTCTTTTGAAAAAGGCATTGATAGAGAAAATTGCTCTAGATGAGAATGTTGCTTTTTTTGTTGCGAAACATATCCGCTCCAATGTTCGTGAATTGGAAGGCGCTCTAAAGCGGATACTGGCTTATTCTCGTTTTACAGGCCATCCCCTTTCCTTGGAGTTAGCAAAAGAAGCGTTGAAAGATTTGTTAGCTGTCCAGAACCGACAAATCTCTATCGAAAATATTCAAAAAACTGTCGCTGATTACTACAAAATTAAAGTAGCTGAGATGTACTCTAAAAAACGTACGCGCATCGTGGCAAGACCTAGGCAGGTTGCTATGACAATTGCCAAAGAACTCACGCCATTAAGCTTACCTGATATTGGGGAAGCATTTGGGGGACGAGATCACACAACTGTCTTGCATGCTCACCGGAAAATCACAGAATTACGCTCATCTGATCCCATCGTAAGCCGGGATTATAATGCTTTATTACATATTCTACGGGGTTGATGTGGATAATTTGTATATAAAATCTGAATAGTTTGAGGATAATTCCAAAGAAAATTAATTTCTCAAATTTATCCCCAAATTATTCAATTAAAACTTTTATTTTATACAAGCCTGGAATTCTATTTAAGTTTTTGATATTTATTCTATTTTTATAGATATACCGGAATTGAATTATATTTATATACTCTTATTAAAGTTTAAATAATATGAATTTAATAAAAGCTAGCCGGGACTTTTTACTTAAGCCTTTGCAAATTGTTAATGGCATTGTTGAGCGGCGTCATACTCTACCAATACTTTCCAACGTGTTTATTAAGCAAGAGAACGGGAAAATCATTTTTGTAACCACTGATCTTGAAATAGAAATTGAAACGTATTTACAAACTTCTGAAACAGTAATCTCACAGGAATTTTCTGCTCTTACCGTTTCATCAAAAAAGATGCTGGAGATATTGCGTACTTTTTCTTCCGATACAGAAGTTACCCTAGCAAAAATTGATAATCGTCTACAAATTAACGCGATTAAAAGCCGTTTCAGCTTGCAAATACTTCCTGCAGATGATTTTCCGAGAATGCCAAAGGAAGAAATGCCAGAGAGCACGCTTACGCTCTCGCAACAAAATTTAAAGAATCTTCTTCACTTAGTACAATATGCTGTGGCGCAGCAGGACATTCGCTATTATCTGAATGGATTATTGCTTTTAATCGAAGGCAAATATCTAAAGTTTATAGCTACGGATAGTCATCGTCTTAGCTATGCTTCAATTGAATTGGAAGATGAATGGGAAAGAAAAGAAACTATCATCCCCCGAAAAACTGTGCAGGAGCTTTCAAAATTACTTAATGAAACTGAAGAACCCGTTATTATAGAAGTCTTTCCAAAAAAGATACGCTTTGCTTTTTCAGATATTGTATTAACTTCCAAAGTCATCGAAGGGAAATTTCCAGACTTCAATCGTGCGATTCCCGTGAATAATACCAAGCAATTCAGTATAGATCGTCAAAGTTTTTTGCAAGGATTGCAGCGAGTTGCCATTCTATCCAATGCAAATGAGAAGTTTCGCGGCGTAAGACTAGTGATTTCAAATGGCATGTTAAGTATCGTTTGTAAAAATAGTGAGCAAGAGGAAGCCCAAGAAGATCTTGAAATTGACTATAACCAAGATACTATCGATATCAGCTTTAATATTAATTACTTGCTGGATGTATTAAATAATCTCAATAGCGATAGCGTTCAATGTGCTTTTGAAAATGCTAATAGTAGTACTTTAATAACCATTCCAAAGAATGATCATTTTAAATATGTCGTGATGCCGATGCGATTGTAAAAAAGAAAAAAACTCCAAAATTACTTTGGTAGGCAAAATATTTTTAAACATGTATTGATAAAAGTGCAAGCATGATGAACGAAAAAAAACTCAGTAAATCTCCTGAATACAATTCAGATAGCATTAAAATTCTAAAAGGGCTTGATGCTGTTCGTAAACGTCCTGGTATGTACATCGGCGATACCAGTGACGGTACCGGGCTACACCATATGGTATTTGAAGTAGTCGATAATGCTATTGACGAGGCCTTGGCTGGTTACTGTGACGAAATTTCCGTGATTATCCACCCTGACAACTCTATTAGTGTACACGACAATGGTCGGGGCATTCCAACTGGCATAAAGCAAGACGATGAGTTGAAACGATCAGCTGCTGAAATCGTTATGACCGAATTACATGCCGGTGGAAAGTTTGATGATAATTCTTACAAAGTATCTGGAGGATTGCATGGAGTCGGCGTGTCCGTAGTAAACGCTCTGTCAGAGTGGTTGCACTTAACCATTCGACGTGAAGGGAAAATTAATTATATTGAATTTCAAAAAGGTGTGTCGCTTTCACCATTGAGTGTGATTGGTGAAACTGAAAAGCATGGAACCGAAGTACACTTTTTAGCGAGTAAGGAAATTTTTGGAGATATAACCTTTCACTATGACATCTTTGCAAAGCGGTTACGTGAGCTTTCTTTTCTGAATAATGGCATCAAAATTAAGCTGATTGATCAGCGTAATGACAAGGAAGAAGTATTTGCTTTCGCAGGAGGTATTCGTAATTTTGTTGAATATATTAATCGAACAAAGACAGTATTGCATCCTGCCATTTTTTACGCTAATGGCATGAAAGATAATATAGCGGTAGAAGTCTCGATGCAGTGGAATGATAGTTACACAGAACAAGTTTTGTGTTTTACAAATAATATTCCACAAAAAGATGGGGGCACTCACTTGACTGGGTTGCGAGCTGCGATGACACGCACACTTAATAGCTATATCGAAAAAAATGAATTAGCTAAAAAGGCTAAGGTGGATACAACAGGTGATGATATGCGTGAAGGATTGACCTGTGTTCTATCGGTTAAGTTATTTGAACCTAAATTTTCATCACAAACAAAAGAAAAGCTTGTGTCATCCGAAGTGCGTCCTGTAGTGGAAGAAATCGTGACACAAAAACTTTCAGAATTTTTGCTAGAGCATCCGAGTGATGCAAAAATGATCTGCAACAAAATCATCGATGCAGCTAGGGCACGTGAAGCAGCTAGAAAAGCACGTGAATTAACTCGTCGCAAAGGCGTATTAGACAGTATGGGGCTGCCGGGAAAGCTTGCTGATTGCCAAGAAAAAGATCCAGCATTATGTGAACTTTATCTGGTAGAAGGTGATTCAGCTGGAGGATCTGCTAAACAGGGACGAGATCGAAAATTTCAGGCCATCATGCCGCTTAAGGGAAAAATACTAAATGTGGAAAAATCTCGCTTTGATAAATTGATTTCTTCGCAGGAAATTATTTCACTTATAACTGCGCTTGGAACAGGCATTGGTAAAGATGAGTTTAATCCTGACAAATTACGCTACCATCGCATTATCATTATGACTGACGCAGATGTCGATGGCTCACATATTCGCACGCTTTTGTTGACATTCTTTTATCGACAAATGCCTGAATTGATCGAACGCGGACACATTTACATCGCTCAGCCACCACTTTACAAAATTAAAAATGGTAAAGAAGAGCGTTATGTCAAGGATGATTATGAACTAAAACAATATATGCTTGGTTTAGCTCTGACCAGAGCTCAACTTTATGCTCATGAAAATAAACCACCTCTTGCCGGTGAAACTCTGGCAAATATTGCCCGTGAATATTTATTAGCAGAAGCCGTTATCGACCGTATGAGTAGATTTATTGACAGGGATGTTTTATACGCTTTGCTTAAGCAACCTAATATCGATCTAAGTAATGAGATAGCGGCATTGAATAGTGCAGCTAGCCTAACTTCATTACTACATAATATTGAAATCACAGCAGAATTCAATGATGTATTTGAACATTTCCGTCTAAAGATCATTCATGTATATCACGGTAATGTTCAGATTAGTTATCTGGATCATGATTTTCTACAAAGTTCTGATTTTTTGCAAATTCAAAAAACTGCACAAGTCCTTGATGGTTTAATAGGAGAAAATGCAATAATCAAGCGTGGTGAAGAAAAGCAGTCTATCAAAGAATTTAAGGAAGTGCTCGATTGGTTATTGGAAGAAGCAAAAAAAGGAGTCAATATTCAGCGTTATAAAGGATTGGGAGAAATGAACCCGGGACAATTATGGGAAACTACTATGGATCCTGTTAACCGTTGTTTGTTACGCGCACAAATTGAAGACAGTATTCTTACAGATGAAATTTTTACCACCCTCATGGGAGATGTCGTAGAGCCTCGTAGAGAATTCATTGAAAAAAATGCATTACGAGTAACCAATCTAGATATATAGAAGAATTTTGTTTTCAAAGCATACTTCTTCAGTCTCTATAGAATAAAATACATGATCTATTTCACAAATCAATTTGTAATCATCCTATGATATTTGCATTTTTTATATTTTTTGAATCAGTCCGCGTTGACTGATAAGCCTAAGCGGGTTAGAATCCTGTACTTTTATATGTGCGTGTAGCTGAAAATTTTTCGGTTCTAAGCGAGAATACTTATGCCTTGGATACGGAATAAGCCACTGCACGTGGTGATACGCTGGCAAGTATTATTTACAGTATTTATTGCGCTAGTATTTTGGGGAGTATTGGGGTTACATGGGGCTATTTCAGGATTTCTTGGTGGAATGGTCAATGTAGTTTCTTCTACAGTTTATGCATTCATAATTTCTCATCATAAGGGATTTACAGCTGGCGGGGCAATACGTACTGCTCTCAGAGCAGAAGCAATAAAAATAGTCGTTATAATAGCTCTGCTTTGGACGGTGTTTGTAGTGTATAAAGAAGTTAATGCTAGTGCGTTTATCGGGGTATTTATCATAACAGTAATCATCTTTAGTATGGCTTTATTTGTGCCTGATAATACTAAAGATATTAAATAACAAAATTAAATAGCAGATAATTTAATAATGGCATCAGATCTTGAGCTTACTCCAACCTCATATATAAACCATCATCTTACTAACTTAACTGTATCTCTGGGAGAAGAGCCGTTTTGGACATTGCATGTGGACACATTGCTGATGTCTATCATTCTCGGCATCCTGGGAATGGGGGTTTTGTGGCTAATCGTCCGTAGAGCTACCCCTGGTGTACCTACTAAACGACAGGCTTTTGTAGAATTACTTGTGGAATTTGTCGATACACAAGTAAAAAATACATTTCATGGTGATAGGCATAGATTTGTCGCACCAGCAGCCTTGACTATTTTCGTATGGGTATTGCTGCTTAATACAATGGATTTGTTGCCGATTGATATTATGGCATGGATTTATGATCATGTATTTGGAGTGCATAATTGGCGCACTGTTCCAACTACCGATGTGAATACCACGTTTGCATTAGCACTCTCCATATGGCTCTTAATGATATTCTTTAACGTTAAAGTCAAGGGATTAGGAGGGTGGACGTATGAGCTGTTTTGTACGCCATTCGGTAAAAATCCGATACTTTGGCCGCTGAATTTATTGTTTAACATTATTGAGTATGTATCAAAGCCACTGTCTCATTCTCTGCGACTTTTTGGGAATATCTACGCAGGAGAAATCATTTTCCTCCTTTTAGGGATGTGGGCTGCAACTGGCGTTACAGGCTCCTTTTTTAGCGTGATTCTGGGCGTGGGATGGTTAATTTTTCATATACTGATAGTAACACTCCAAGCATTTATTTTTATGATGCTCGCAGTGGTTTATTTATCAATGGCGCATGAGTCACATTAAATAGATATAAGTTTTTTTAACATAATTTTTAAAGGAAGGAAAAAACAATGGAAAATTTGCAATTTCTCGCAATGATACAAGCTTACACAGGAATAGGAATTGGTTTGATGATTGGGTTGGGTGCAGCAGGAGCATGTATTGGGGTGGGTGTTATGTGTAGTCGCTTTCTTGAGGGCGCTGCACGCCAGCCAGAGATGATTCCTACTTTACAAGGTAAAGTCTTCTTATTATTAGGATTGACTGATGCATCATTCATCATTGCTGTTGGCTTAGCCATGCTATTTGCTTTCGGTAATCCCTTATTAGCAGTAATTCAATAATATTTATTTGTATTAATAAAACTTACACGAAGCTGGCTATGAATATTAATTTCACTCTCATATCTCAAGCAGTAGCCTTTTCGATATTTGTATGGTTTACGGTCAAATTTGTATGGCCACCTTTGTTGCGTGCAATTGAAGAGCGTCAAAAGCAAATTGCCGATGGCTTAGCTGCTGGCGAGCGTGGCAAAA
This sequence comes from Nitrosomonas communis, assembly GCF_900114745.1. Classification (GTDB taxonomy): domain Bacteria; phylum Pseudomonadota; class Gammaproteobacteria; order Burkholderiales; family Nitrosomonadaceae; genus Nitrosomonas; species Nitrosomonas communis_A. The sequence continues at coordinate 28,161 of NZ_FOUB01000019.1, forward strand.
AAGAGTTAGAGCTTGCAAGCCAAAGATCTTCAGAGGCATTAAAAGAAGCTAAACAGCACGCCACAGAAATTATTACACAAGCTGAGAAGCGAGCAGCGGAGATTGTTGAAGAAGCTAAGGATAGTGCAAGGATCGAAGGAGAGCGGATATTGACAGCCGCTAAAGCTGAAATTGAGCATGAAATATTTGGAGCAAAAGAAGCTTTACGCCAGCAAATTGCCAATTTAGCATTAGCAGGTGCAACGAAAATATTGCGGCGTGAGGTAAATGCCAAAGTCCATGCTGATCTGCTTGCATCAATTCAAGAAGAGTTAAAGTAATGGCTGAGGAAATAACAATTGCTAGACCTTATGCTGAGGCAGTATTTAAATTAGCAAAGGAAAAGAATGCATTATCCTCTTGGTCGGATATGCTCAATGCTCTTACAGAGGCAACATCAATAGAGCAAATACGAACTCTTATTTCAGATCCAGGCGTACCAGCCAACAAGTTAGCTGAAATAATTTTGGAGGTTTGTGAAAATAAGCTCGATAGTGAAGGAAGAAATTTAGTTAATTTATTGATTGAAAATAATCGATTAGATGTGCTTCCTCAATTGAGTGCTCTGTATGAACAATTAAAAGCTCAGTTTGAAGAAATACTGGAGGCAAATATTATTTCTGCATACGCTATTTCAGATAGCCAATTAGAGAAATTAGTGTCGGTGCTTGAAAATAAATTCAAATGTAAAATTAAAGCAAAAGTAAACATAGATCCAGAGTTAATAGGCGGAGTAAAGATAGTAATTGGCGATGAAGTTATTGATAGCTCCGTACGCGGTAAACTCGAGACCATGTCTGTTGCCCTCAAAAGCTAGGAGTTATTAAAATGCAGTTAAACCCATCAGAAATCAGTGAGCTGATTAAAAGTAGGATTGAAGGACTTTCTATATCGACTGAAGTTCGTACTCAAGGCACCATCGTATCGTTAACTGATGGCATTGTTCGAATTCACGGACTTTCAGATGTGATGCAAGGTGAAATGCTTGAGTTTCCAGGCAATACCTTTGGTTTGGCATTGAATTTAGAAAGAGATTCAGTCGGTGCGGTTATTCTGGGTGCTTATGAACACCTCACTGAAGGCGATACTGTCAAATGTACAGGACGGATATTAGAAGTACCAGTTGGTGAAGGTTTGTTAGGACGGGTAGTTAACGCATTAGGACAACCCATAGATGGAAAAGGGCCTATCGCAGCTAAGGAAACAGAGCCTATAGAGAAAATTGCACCAGGCGTTATTTGGCGACAATCTGTTGATCAACCAGTTCAAACCGGGCTTAAGGCCATTGACTCCATGGTACCAGTTGGTCGAGGCCAGCGCGAATTGATCATTGGGGATCGCCAGACCGGGAAAACGGCTGTAGCAATAGATGCAATCATTAATCAGAAAGGTGAGAATATGATCTGTATCTATGTGGCAATTGGGCAAAAAGCTTCATCAATTGCGAACGTTGTGCGTAAACTTGAGGAGCATGGCGCAATGGAATATACCATTGTCGTTGTAGCATCAGCTTCTGAATCCGCCGCGATGCAATTTATAGCGCCCTATTCAGGTTGCACGATGGGTGAATATTTTAGAGATAGAGGACAAGATGCGCTCATCGTATATGATGATTTGACTAAACAGGCTTGGGCATATCGTCAAATATCGTTATTGCTCCGTCGACCTCCGGGCCGGGAAGCTTATCCAGGAGACGTGTTTTATCTACATTCTCGCTTGTTGGAACGTGCAGCAAGGGTAAGTGCAGATTATGTCGAAAAATATACAAAGGGAGCGGTTAAGGGAAAAACAGGATCGTTAACAGCGTTACCAATAATTGAAACGCAAGCAGGTGACGTGACTGCATTTGTGCCCACCAATGTTATCTCCATTACTGATGGACAAATATTTCTAGAAACAGATTTATTTAATGCTGGAATTCGTCCTGCTATTAATGCAGGTATTTCTGTATCGCGCGTCGGCGGGGCAGCACAAACAAAAGTAATTAAAAAACTAGGTGGCGGTATACGATTAGCATTAGCGCAATATCGTGAACTTGCTGCTTTTGCACAGTTTGCATCAGATTTAGATGAAGCAACCCGTAAGCAACTTGAGCGCGGAAAAATGGCAACCGAGCTGATGAAACAGTCGCAGTTTGCTACCTTGAGTGTTTCAGAGATGGCGTTGACGCTTTTTGCGTTGAATAAGGGATATCTTGATGATGTTGAAGTCAAGCGAGGTTTAGCATTTGAAGCAGCTTTGAGGAGCTATATGCGTAATCAACATGCTGAAATTATGGATAAGATTGAAACAACCAAAAATCTGGATGATGCGACTGAGCAAGCGTTATCTGCAGCAATCGAAGAATTTAAAAAAACTGGGACATATTAACTGATGGCTGGAAGCAGGGAGATACGCAATAAAATCCGAAGCGTTAAGAATACGCAGAAGATTACTCGTGCTATGGAAATGGTTGCTGCGTCAAAAATGCGTAAAGCTCAGGAGCGCATGAGAAAAGCACGACCATATGGCGAAAAGATCCGCAATGTCGCTGCTCATATGAGTCGTGCAAGTACGGAATATCGGCATCCTTTTTTGATCCAACGTGACACGGTAAAACGTGTTGGTATTATTGTAGTGACCTCAGACAAAGGCTTGTGCGGCGGACTAAATACTAATGTGCTGCGTAAAGCTGTTAATCAGATGCGTACGTGGGAAACTGAAGGCGAGCAAATCGAAGTCTGTTGTATTGGTAACAAAGGCCTGGGTTTTATGAGTCGTATTGGAGCAAATATCATTTCGCAGATAACAGGTCTTGGTGATACAGCAAATATCGAGAAACTGATAGGTGCTATAAAAATTGTACTTGATGGGTATACAGCGGATCGTTTTGACAGGGTTTATCTTTTCTACAATCGCTTTGTGAATACGATGAAGCAAGAGCCCGCGATGGAGCAGTTGTTGCCATTATCCGACGAGCGTATGCGTGTAGGAAAGCAGGATACCGAGCAGAAGAAATTATGGGATTATTTATACGAGCCTGAAGCGAAACCAATAATAGACGATATTATGATTAGATATGTTGAAGCATTAATCTATCAGGCCGTTACGGAAAATATGGCATCGGAGCAATCTGCTAGAATGGTTGCTATGAAAGCTGCTTCAGATAATGCAGGTAATTTAATTAATGAATTGACCTTGATTTACAATAAGTCTCGTCAAGCGGCTATTACAAAAGAATTATCTGAAATTGTTGGCGGTGCAGCCGCTGTTTAATCAATATTTTAGTTTTTAGGGAACAATAATGAGCCAGGGTAAAATTGTTCAATGTATCGGTGCAGTGATTGATGTTGAGTTTCAGAGGGAAAGTGTTCCTAATGTTTATGACGCACTGATAATGAAAGGCACGGATTTAACACTTGAAGTACAGCAACAGCTAGGAGATGGGATTGTAAGGACAATTGCTCTCGGATCGTCAGAAGGATTGCGTCGTGGAATGACAGTTGAAAATACGGAAAAGCAGATCACAGTGCCGGTTGGTACAAAAACGCTTGGACGTATTATGGATGTGCTGGGTAGACCTATTGATGAAATGGGAGACATCGGTGCTGATAAAAGCATGCCCATTCATCGTGCTGCGCCTGCTTTTGATGAACTTACAGCTTCAACTGAATTATTAGAAACGGGTATTAAAGTTATTGATTTAGTCTGTCCATTTGCTAAAGGCGGGAAAATTGGTTTGTTTGGAGGGGCAGGTGTAGGTAAGACTGTGAATATGATGGAGTTGATCCGTAATATTGCGATTGAGCATAGTGGCTACTCTGTATTCGCGGGTGTTGGAGAAAGAACTCGGGAAGGTAATGATTTTTACCATGAGATGAAGGAATCCAAGGTATTGGATAAGGTCGCTCTGGTTTATGGTCAGATGAATGAGCCACCAGGTAATCGTTTGCGAGTAGCATTAACTGGGTTGACCATGGCAGAATCATTCCGTGATGAGGGTCGTGATGTCTTGTTTTTCGTAGATAATATTTACCGTTACACACTTGCTGGAACAGAAGTATCTGCGTTGCTTGGACGGATGCCTTCTGCTGTAGGCTATCAACCTACTCTTGCTGAAGAAATGGGACGTTTACAAGAACGTATTACGTCTTCTAAAACAGGTTCTATTACATCCATTCAAGCTGTTTATGTGCCCGCGGATGATTTAACTGATCCTTCACCAGCAACAACATTCGGGCATCTTGATGCTACAGTCGTATTATCGCGTGATATCGCGTCGCTGGGAATTTATCCTGCAGTTGATCCACTTGATTCTACTTCTCGACAATTAGATCCAATGATTGTTGGAGAGGATCATTACAATACTGCCCGTGCAGTACAACAAACATTGCAACGTTATAAGGAATTGCGCGATATTATTGCAATTCTTGGCATGGATGAACTTTCACCTGAAGATAAATTAACTGTAAGCAGGGCAAGAAAGATTCAGAGATTCTTATCCCAACCATTCTTTGTTGCAGAAGTATTTACTGGCTCACCCGGCAAATATGTGCCATTGAAAGAAACAATCAAAGGATTTAAAGGAATTGTTAATGGTGAATATGATGATGTGCCAGAGCAGGCTTTTTATATGGTTGGTGGAATCGAAGAAGCGATTGAGAAAGCCAAGACGATTCAATAAATATAGCAAATATAATATATAAACCAAATGGGAACAATATTTCATCTGGATATTGTAAGTGCTGAAGAATCAATATATTCTGGACCCGCAGAGTTTATTGCGGCACCTGCACTTATGGGCGAAGTGGGCATTTTTCCTAATCACACGCCAATGCTAACTCGTATTCGATCAGGTATGGTGAGAATTAAGGCTCCGTTAAAAGACGAAGAAGCAGTTTATGTATCAGGTGGTATGTTAGAAGTTCAACCAGACGTGGTAACAATACTAGCTGATACTGCCATACGCGGTAACGATCTTGACGAGGCTAAAGCTTTAGAAGCAAAGCGAAGAGCTGAAGAGGCTATGAAGAATAAAATATCTGAGATTGAATATGCGCGTGCACAAGCTGAATTAATTGAAGCTGCGGCGCAACTTACTGCCATTCAAAAACTCAGAAATCGCGGACATTAGAAAATAGAGGCATCTTGGAACCAGCCCATAGGTAGAATAAATAAAAGAGGCTAGGCTTTCTTTCAACTTCTGCATATGATACTACTGTTACTCCCTTTCTTTGAAAGAAGAAAGGGAGTAAAGAAATTACAATTGATATATCAAAGCGCACTTAATGTCGTATTCGGTACGTAAATCTGTAATGGATTTCTTTGTTTATTTTCCTGTCTAAAATAAGCTATACGGCGACATATATGCTGCAAAAATGATGCGTGTATTTGCCAATTAGGTCCAATTTTAATTTGTAATAAAAACTAAATTAATAATTTAATCCCAGCCGATTATACTTTGATTAACGCAGGAGCATTTTCGAGATCATATAATGTACACCAACCAAATGATTCTCGAGCGCATCAATGCTGTCAAGCACGCGGTTATGAAATTATTTTTCTTGCAGCTCATCTCAAATATGTTTCTGCAGATTCAGTTCGGGTGAATACGGTAGCAGGCATAACTAACGGAGGTTATCAGACAAATGGTAATCCTTGCTTTTATCTGCCAGCCGGACCATCAAGGATCATAACGACATTATCATCAGATTAATGGTTGGCAACCCCATTGATGAAAATCTGCATGTAATCGCTGCTGACATGAGGTAATACCAGACTGTCAAAGGATCAGTCAGTGGGACTGGCGGGCCCCATAAGCATAAGTATACTCCTTCGCCACCACGGCACTCATCCGTGGTCCATCTGGATGGCGGCATAACAATAATGCTAGTCTACAGTGCGTCCAAAGCGCATTTCATCCTGGAACATCAAGCGTAGCGGTCGATGGTTACCTCCGCTGGCTACCATTCATCTAGCCGCTCTTTAATTTTTTCCAATCCTCGAGCAATGCAGGATTTCCCTGAGGATGAGTGATATCTGGCACAAGTTTACACCAGCCATGGCGTGCTAGTATTCGATAAATCGTTGAGAGTGCTACGCGCTTACCCAGCCGTTTATCCATTTCCAAATCAAAACTGACACTAAGGCGATCCGCAGACAGTATAAATAATATGGCAAGTTGAAGCCAACAAAGTCAGTTTTGATTTAGAAATGGAATTAATTCTTCTATTGTTCTTCCATTAACCAACAAATTCTTTGCTTGTTCCGAAACTTCTTTACCGCTCGCTACTCGTGCCATCACCATACTCTCTTTCATAAGTTACTTATATTGTAAGCGCTCAACGCCCTGGCGCCGAAGAGGTCAGAGAAGCTCAGAATCTGACCGTCTTAACACCCGTTAAAAACAAAAAGGGCAACTCTATATGGAACCACAGGATCAATGGTTATCTACAGCAGTTGCTCGTATTCGGCAACCGATTGAAGCATTATTTGCCTGGATTGAAGAAAAAACAGGCATTAAATGTGCCAGCAAAGTTCGTTCTTATAAGGGGCTGATGGTGCATGTATTCGGAAAGCTGGCTGCGGCTCTGTTTTTCTGGAATTTTTTACGAGTTAGCTCTTAATTCACATTATATGACTGGGATTGATGTATCATAATTTTTTGTGATTCGAAGTGAATTTTCACGCATCTTCATCTTTTATCTTCGTCTTTTTTGCAAAACGCTTGAAGTCGATTGTGAGCAAAAATTTGAGTTATTGAACTAAACACGATGGCATGAGCATCATGCTTAATATTTTCATTTTGAAAGAATAAATCTGTGTTGCACGGATATCTTGTTATTCATGATTATCCGACACTATAATTTGTTCTTGGCAAATGTGAGATTCAACCGAAATTAACTTTGAGGCATACAAAATGAATATTCTTGTAACAGGTGGTGCTGGCTATATTGGTAGCCATACTATCATAGAGCTGCTTAACAATAAACACGATGTCATTATCATTGATAATCTATTAAATAGTAGTAAAGTAGCGATAAATCGAATCGAGAAAATTGTTGGAAAAAAACTTGCATTTTACGAAAAAGACGTCCGTAATAAGCAAGCACTTGAAGAAATATTTTCAAAGCATCAAATTGACGGTGTTATTCATTTTGCTGGTCTTAAAGCGGTGGGCGAGTCGGTGAGAGTGCCACTCAAGTATTACAATAATAACCTTATTTCCACAATCTCATTATTAGAGGCTATGGAATCTCATGAGGTCAGGCAATTGGTTTTCAGCTCATCAGCCACCGTTTATGGTGACCCAGTAATCGTTCCGATCAAAGAATCTGCCACACTCCCCGCTAAAGTTACTAACCCGTATGGTCAAACAAAGCTTATTATTGAGACTATGCTCATGGATCTTGCAATAACCAATAATAACTGGCAAATTACTGCACTGCGCTATTTTAATCCAATAGGTGCGCACGAGTCCGGAACTATCGGTGAAGATCCAAGCGATATACCTAATAACCTTATGCCCTATGTCAGTCAGGTTGCAGTCGGCAAACTCAAGGAGCTTTCTGTATTTGGTAATGACTATCCTACCCCTGATGGTACAGGCGTACGTGACTATATTCATGTAACCGACCTTGCGAAAGCACACGTAGCAGCTCTAAACATACCTGCTACACCGAACGAGTATCGTGCAATAAATGTTGGTACAGGCAAAGGCACAAGCGTGCTTGAGCTTGTTAATGCATTCGAACATGCAAGTGGCGTAAAGATACCTTACAAAATTACTGACCGGCGGCCCGGTGATATCGCAGCATGTTATGCTGATCCAAGCCTAGCGCATTCTCTCTTAGGCTGGCAAGCCCAAAAATCTCTTAAAGATGCCTGTGCAGATTCATGGCGCTGGCAAAGTGACAACCCTAATGGATATAAAGGATAATATTATAAAATAATACTATCGAATTGATAGATAGCCCCATCGTGTTTGAACTTTTAAAAATACTCTATTTTATTTTGAATAATTCCTTTATTAGAGCATTGTCAAACTTGCAAATTGGGTTAAGCAGATCAGAAATTTCGTAGGAAGCTGCCGGGATTTGAATGAAGAATCGATCCAATTTCTGGATTAAATTCTCCAAAGCTTAGAAACGAATAGAGTATTGAAGGCCAACTCCCTTAAAAGCTTGATCAGTCTTACCCCCTTGGATATTACTATAAAATGCTCCGACACTAAGTGTGTCTCGGCCAAATAATGAAACCCCCATAGCTAGCCGGCCGTTATACCCAAAAACATCATTAGGCCATACCCATCCTGCCCAAGCATCTGCAAGAATAAAAGGTTGTCTCAATACACCTTGATCGGATCCTCCATAACGAAAAGCCGTTCCTGCACCCATCGTACCGAATTTTTGTGTGATGAATGTTTCCACATTCGCTACAGATGCTCCCAATAACCCATTCAATTCAGAAGGGAGTATTCCTACTAAGTCATTGCTTTCCCATGTACCTTGTAATCTAACTTGCCAATCTTGAATGCCCGTAAGTAGAGATTTTCCCAGAATTCCTTGCAATTTATAACCTGTACCGAGAGTACTCCTTTCTCTCGTCAGATAACGATGACCATCAATATCCAAACTCATAAATGAGTTTGATGGTAATTGCGTTGTAACATTGAATAAAAGGATATCTTTTGCTCCAAGCGCTCGTAATGGCCCTGTTTCAAACGGTATTTCATTCACTCCAACACGCAAGCTTGTTTTCACTTTATTGGTTATATCTTTGTTGACTCTAGCTGCGCCATAAACCAGAGAGGCATCTTCTCTGAGATTGCCACCCAGATTGAACTGGAGCATTCCTTCTTTAAAAGGATGTTTATATTCTGTACTAAGATCAACTTCAGTATCAGCAGGTAACCTAATGTTGGGATCTGTAGAATTCAAATACGTATTCTTCAGTTCCATGCCAAGTACCCCTCCTAATAGGGGAGTATTAAAACGCGCCCGGCCTTCGATAAAATCTATAGCACCAAGACTTCTAAAATCAACATTGCCTATTATTTGCCTGCTTGATTTCACCGCCAATTCATCTCTGGTATGAAAAAGATATGATTGCAATACAAGTGATTGGTCTTTATTTTCCTCAAGAAGATCATAAGTTAATGCTAAGGCCTCTTTATTTCTGTCTAAACGTTTAAGCACTTCCATTTTGTTGATCTTTGTAAGCTTATCGCTTTCTTTTTCAAGAATATGCTCAGCAGTAGCGAGATTATTTTCTGCCAAAGCTAAGGTAAGACGCTGCCAACTTGGTGTTTCTTGCCTGGCAATATGTTCTTGCAGTAACCAATGCCGAGCAGCGGAATAATTCTTCTGAGACAAATATGCAGCAACAAGCAGCTCTTGAACAAAGGGATCATCGTATCCTTTTTCAAGAAACTTTTTCAAAACAGACACCTCAGCATTTGCGCCTTCCATATTCCGCACTAAAGCTAAATATTCAGTACGCAAGATATCCTTAATTCTTTTGCTTAGCTCATTATCAATTTTGTTAAAACGAGATCTTAAGTTAAACAAAACATGTTTCCGCAAGTGCCAGGCTTTGTCTGCATACCCAGCCTGGCTCAAGACATCTGCATAGGTAAGCTGCCACAGATAATCATCAGGGCTGATTTGTGACTTGCGCTCAAGCCAAGACAAAGCTTCTTTGTGCTGACCAATCTTAGCTAAAGCTACACCATAACTGCCCCATAACAATGGATTTTCTAACGCTTCTGATTGCCAACTTTTAAGGTAAGATTGAAGTAATTTTCTGTCATTTTGCTCAATAAGACTCCATAAAATGCCTTCTTTGGCAACAATAGACGCGGGATTAACTGTCAATGCTTGTTGATAGTGCTTTATAGCTATTTTTGGATTGTTCTCATGAATATCTAACTGAGCACGCAAGAGCCAATACATTTCTAAATCATTGAATTTCGATTCATTATTTATTGCTATTTGTAAGAGCTGCTTCAGTTGAGCTGATAAACCTGCCTCATTAGCAATATCCATAGAAAGCAATAGCCAACGAGGTTCATTAAAGCGATCATACGCTTCTTCACCAACTGTAATAGCTTCTTCTGCTTTATCTGTATCTCGTAATCTTTGAATTAATCGCTCTGCAACAAGTGTATTAGCTTTTTTCGTTTTCCATAGAATGTTATAAGCTGAAAATGAATCCTCAGGCCGTTCTAACTCCCAGGAAAGCTCGCCAAAAATCTGCCAGTAATAAGCATCTTTATCTGATGCATTATCTTGATTTGATAATAATATTGAAAATGCCTTCTCAGATTGGCCATTTTTCCACAATAATTTAGCTTGATGGGCCACAGCATCTGATAGCCGATTGAATTGTGATCCGATAGATTGCCACGTTGCTATGGCCTCGCCTATTTGTCCCGCATTTTCTTGTGCTTTAGCCAATGCTTCCCATACCTGCATATCTTCCGGATAACGCTTTAAATAGGACTTCAAGAAATTAATTTGATCAGATATATTGCCTGCCTCATTAAAAGCAAACAATAAATTTTCCATTTCTTCATCGGTTAGTTCACGCATGCTTGCTAGTTGCTCTAGCATTTCTATGGTGATATTGAAAAAATAGAGTGCTTTTGAAAGAGTAATTGAATTGATAATCGCTACATCATCTTGTCTGTTTCTAGCTAACCATAACCATGCTTTTAATGCTAACCCCGGTTTATCAGCCCATTCTGCAATACGAGCTAAACTCTCATGAGCTTCATCGTCATCTGGAACAATTTCTACTAACCGCTGAGCTAAGACCAACGCTGACTGAATTTCTCCAACGGCAAGCGCACGATCAATTTGCTTTTTAATTTGCTCTGGATCGTCAGGGTCTAATGTCAAACGCAAGATGCCCAATTCATAGGCATTTCTTGGGCTCTTGTTAGCCATATAAAGAGTGATCATTTCATCAAGAAGTGCTGGATCTTTCGGGAATTTCTGCTGATAGTTGCGAAAATATTCCGCAGCTAAGTTACTATCACCAACTGCTCGTAATGCTTGAAGCGCTAGAAATGCAAATTTTCTGGCCTCGACTATATCCTCCGATAATTCATAGCATTTATGATATGCTTCTGCTACCTTATAATGTAATCCAGATGCGATATACCATCGCGCTGACTCTTTTAATTTCTCAATTCTTTCGGTAGGATTGAGAATCATGGTAGACCATTGGTCATACAAATTTGCAGCAATAACAGGTTGATTAAGCTCCAGGCTAAGCTTAATAACTTTAGAAATTAAAGTGACTGGAATCGGATTTTTACTAATATCTGTGATAATGTTTTGTAGTTTAGTTAGCTTTGTTTCCCGATTTGGGTCTTCTGCCGCCAATGTGAAATATTTCCTTAAATCAATTTCTAGCATTAGGAGTTTGGCTTCTAACGCTATGAAACTATCTTCTACTATTAATGTTAATGGCTCTAACTCTAAGTGAGCCTTATCATCTTCTCCTAAATTAATATAATGGCGGGCAAGTTCAAGACGTAGACCAGCATTATCAGGATTGATGTTCAAAAGAAGCTTTAAATATTGTACTGAAATACTATCGGGTTTGACTAATTGCAGAAATTCTTTTAACCGTTCCTCTTTATAAATATAAAAGAAAAGCGAGAAAATAATAGCTAATGTGATTGTAAATATAACTATCGCTCTTTTAGACTTATCCGGCAATTTTTGATTCATAATCTTAAGAACCGCAATTGGACAAGATATAGCGAATAGAAAATCGGAGATAAAACCGGGTACATTGATGCTGGTGAGATAACTCCAACAGCTATGAGCAATAATGCATCCGTGCTGGGGATGACAAACGATATGTCATATAACGCAATCATAATTGGGATTAACGAAAAGATTTCGAAAATGTCTGTATATGTCATAAGTTTGACTTTTCAAGCAAGGATTCTATTGCAATTTTTAGAATTTTAGATTTCTTTTAAAATTATGCGCCTCAATACCTAAATAAGTAATATCAACAAATATTACGCAATTTGTTGTCATTAATATAATTAGCCAGCCATAGCTAGCTACCGAAAATTTTAGAAATTAATATTAAACAACAAAATATGCATTTTGCATTTTATTGATCCATTATCGTGAAAAAAGTTTCGCATGCATCTATTGAAAAGCGGAAAGTTTTATAGCATCGGCTATACTGAAAGAGTTTTTTAAGAATCTTCCAATAACATTGAATGTAGCTACAGGATAGACGCATGCGGTACTCATGATTCCAAGCTGTATTTGTTCCTTTCAGGACATTTAAGGAATCCGTATGCTAACTTTATTGCGACCTGACCGCGCAAATGGCAAATATGGATAATAAAAGAAACGCTATCGGATTGTTTTTGGCCATTGCGATCGCGGTAAAAAGTGTGCAAGTGTAAATACATTCTTAGCTCCTCAGCTAATAGTTTACAGCTATGAAACTCCACTCGAGCCTTCCCTTCTTAAAAAGTGGAACTCATCTTGTTAATGATAAGAACTAGGTATGTTTTTTAAAACAACGACCTAGTACCGAGTATTATCTTAGCCAATTTATTATTCAATTAACCAAATTTCATTCATAGTTTTTATCAGGTTTTTAGAATAATTTTTCCTAAAAATTTGTGCTTAAAAATAATTAATGTTGCTTGCGAAACAAGGGATACAGCATAAATAATACTCCAATAAAACACTTATTGAAGTACCATTAGGCATATTTTGTTTAAATTGCTCATTTACAATTATTTTGTTATTTTTTGTCTAGTACTTTCTTAATTTCTAGATTGTTTAGTAATGGTAGTGTTTATTAATATGCAATAAATATATTAGCAAGCGATGTGTTTGAGCAACTGGTGCTATACAATGCTAATATATTGCAAATTTGAAATCTTAAGTTTGAAAATTTATTTCGATCAAATGTTTTTACACGATTTTTAAGCCTTCCAAATCCTATTTCTTAAGGATTTACGATCAGCCGGACAGTAGTGAAGAAACTATTAAATTAATCAACCGAAAAAGGAGAAGTTTATGTTGATTGGCAGCGAAAAAATCCTACGATTTGCTCATCTAAAATTTAGATTTTTCTTTTTTATTATTTTACTCAATTTGTTAATAGCATGTTCGGTAATCGATATACAAAAAGGGGCTCCACTTTCTTCTTCTGAACGTTGGTTAATTTTACCTTTTCAAAATTATTCACAGACACCACGTGCAGGTGAACAAGTTGAAGAAATACTGTCTACTTTGCTTAGAATTCGAGGGATCCCAAATATAGAAATGTATCAGCTAGATGATAACAAAAATGACTGGGTCGAATTTAATGACCGTAAACGTCAGGAAAATGCCATGTCACTTGCGATCAAAGAGAATGTTTTTTATGCAGTTACAGGAAGCGTTGATGAATGGCAATATAAGCTTGGTGTTGGCAGTGAACCAGTTGTTGGCCTGACCATCAGAATTATAGAGCTCTCTTCTGGCAAAGTTATTTGGTCTGCAAGCGGAGCGCGATCTGGTTGGAGTACGGAATCACTAAGTGGTACTGCACAAAAATTGATCAAGGATTTGATTTCTGACCTTAGAATTACTTGATTAAAGAATTTTCGTGTGTGATTACATTTTTTGAGAATATTTCTTAAGGAATTTGATAATTACTGTTTTAAATTAGATATTTCATCATCATACTATTGATGTGGTGTAATTGAAGGTTCTATGCTTGTTTGATGCACGTAGTTTGTGCTAAGAGATTCGATTCTTATGTTCGTGAAGTCATCTCCTTCGCTCTGCATATGTTAGAGTATGGAAATGACATTATCTTTACAGTTGTGTATAGCATTATCTGTTGATGAGTTAGAGGTATCGTTCGAACTTTTGCATAGAGCCGATTTTCGATAGTTTGTCAATGTGAGGCCATGGTTAACCTTCCGCAGGCTGATCCATGAGTCCACCTTTAACTATTTATGAATTCTTTTTTTGACTGATTATTAACATTGATAAAATTTTGTCATAGCTGGTCGAGTTAATGTGCTTATTCTCAAGGTCATTGAGGAGTTAGTGTAACTATTATTCAGAAAATTCTGGTAAGAAAATTAAAATTGATTTTGATATGAGATACATGCTCTACAGGCAGTATGAAGTCGTGCACTCTTCTTATCATTAACAAAAGTAAGGTCTGATCACATCTGCGCATATTCGATCGTCTGGCTGTAGGCATTCGTTACATACTTTATAAATGGATAATTGAAATTAAATCACAGAATTTGGGTTAGGGTTGGCAGTTCTGTGGTCTTTGTGGCAAGATACATCGGCGCTTTACTAGTTAAGATCGTCAAGTTAACTAATTCTATGCCTAGATAGAGCTCATGGCGGTTTATCTATTAATATTGTGACTTGGTTCTTTGAATTCCAAAACTTTATATGAAGATTTGGGAAATTTTCTAATGTTATAGAAATTGAAAAGTCGAGTCAGCTCGATTGACGATACGATGAGCTAAATTCTTGAAGAGATATGCTAAGTGTGTCAAATGTATCATCTGCTGGTGTCATGCTTTTAAAGCATGACAAATTTCTTGGAGATCTAATAGCATTAAGCAAAAGCGTTTTATATTAAATCTAATTTTTAAATTTATTTATTAATTTTTATATTCAAAAATTGAATAAGTCGATAGCACCAGGAAAGAACGACATAACTAAATGGGTAGAATCCATTATTGTTACTATATTACTTCCTGTAATCGGCTATATGATTGATTCATTGGATCCTTTTTTTGTAAATTATCATTTTCCCTGGTTGATTCTAGCTCCTTTATTAATCGCCCTTCGACATGGGCTTGCTTATGGGATAGTGGCTGCTACAGTGCTTGTAGGAATAGTGACGACGGGCTTTTTATTTGATTGGCAAGAGGTTCCTTTTTTTCCAAAAGAAATGATCGTTGGTTTATTGCTGGTCACAATAATTTCAGCCGAATTTCATGAAACTTGGATTCGTAAAATCAAATTCTTTGAGAGTAAATATCATCATATTAACGCGAGAATGGATAAGTTTACTCGCGAATATCACCTTCTCAAAGGCTCACATCGTCAGTTAGAGTTACATGTAGCAAGTCAGGCAAAAAGTTTACGTTCTTTTTTGCATGATTTAGAGCGACATATTTTATCTTTAGAGAAAAATGAAGGCGAACCTCTAAAGGGTATCAGTGCAAGTATTCTTAAGCTTTTTAGTGACTTTGCAAGTGTGCAGATAGCTGCAATTTACGCGATAACAGATGATGAGCGAAAAGAAATTAATCCTGAGCCTGTGGCTTATTTAGGACATACCCCACCTTTATTAATTTCAGATCCTTTAGTAAGAGAAGCCCTAAAAACAGGGCTTGTTGCGAGTATTAAATTAGAAAATGAAAATGCGATGGATACTCCAGGAACACTTGTCGTTATTCCTTTAATTGACGTTTATCAGAAAATTTGGGGATTGGTTGTTGTGAATGAGATGCCATTATTTGCATTGCAAGAAAGTACTATGGATTTATTTGCTGTACTAGGGGGAAGTATTGGTGATCTAGTGAAGCGGCGTGCAGAGGCCTATAGTTATATAGATGATAGAGGAAAAGATGTTGAACTTAAATTGCGGCGTGTTTTAAATGAAATTAAACTTTTAAAGACATCTGCTATGTTGATTGGCGCAATTATTGATTCTGAAGAATTGAAAAATAAATATCTCACTAGATTTCAAGCTAATTTGCGAGGAGTCGATAAAATTTGGATTTTCAATGACGAGCAAAATTATAAAACTTATCTGATCCTGCTGCCTTATACGGATGAAAATGGTGCTAATGAGTTCTTAAACCGTATTGGACTATCAGAATTATTAGCTAAAAAAGTTTGCTATGAGTCCAATACTAAAGTCCTTAGCTACCATGATAGTGAAGTTAGTCTCAATATGTGGAGCTTAAATAATAAAACTTCACTAAAAAAATTAGTATCAGAAATTTATCAATTTTATAAGAATAGAACGGCTTATTTTAATATCCAAAGATAAGAAATAAGAATGCGATTATTTCTAATTCTGTGTAATTTAATTCTACTTGTTCTAGCATTAGGATTAGAAATATACGGCTTTAAGTTAATTCTAAATGAATCTATATCCGAACAAATTTTAATAACAGCTCTTTTTCTTCATTTTATTGCGAGTATCATAGCTGCCTGTATTTTTCCATCGATAATGGCATTTAATCGAAAACAACCTCAGTTGAAGATTTATATTTTCTTTTTTGTGGTTATTTTTTATTTACCGGTGCTAGGATTAATAGGCTTAACTTTAGCAATACCATTCATAATTCGTCATTCTCCTAAATCAAAAAAAACCAATTTTGCTGTGAGCTTAAGTAAAATTAGGAATCTTCCTGATATACCGGCGCAGACTATAGATGATAATTTTGCAAACTTACATAGTTTGTATCGGTCTAGAAATCCTGATAAAAGACTGCAGGCAATATATGCTTCATTAAAAATAAAAGATCGAGATGCCATTCCACTTTTGCGTATGGCACTTAGTGACCCAGTTGATGATATCAGATTGCTTGCTTACGCTTTATTGGACAGAAAAGAGCATAGTCTCAGCGAACGAATTAAGCATTCTAAGCAAAAACTTGAAAAAATAGAAAACTCAAGAAATAAACACTTGTATCGTCAGATTTCAAATGATTATTGGGAATTAGCAAATCTTGGTTTAACTCAAGGGGAAGCACGAAATTATGTGCTCAATATGGCCTGCAAATATATTGAACTGGGTCTTAAATATTATCCCCAAGATGTGGGATTATGCTTCCAGTACGCACAAATTTTGCTGAAGCTGGGAAATTTTGAGTGTGCGTATGAACAATTTAAAAAAGCTGAGAGCCTGGGAATGGAGCATAAAAAGTTACTGATTTACTATGCAGAAATTGCTTTTCATAGACATCAATACTACAAGGTAAAGCAATTAATGGCAGAGATAGATTATCCAGCAGCTTATCCTCAATTAACATCGGTAGTACAATTTTGGCAGAAAAGAAATTAAAACAACAAAAACAAAAGCATGCAGATATTACTCTCTTGTTAGAGGGCACTTATCCTTTTATTAGGGGAGGAGTTTCAGGCTGGGTACACCAGCTAATAGAAGGACTACCTCAGTATACCTTTGCACTGGTTTTTCTGGGATCGAAGGAAAAGGATTATACCGATCCAAAATATGCCGTACCTAATAATGTAGTTCATCTGGAATGCCATTATTTGTGGGATCCTTTTTCATTCTCTAAGCCAAAAGCCTGTGACGGTAATAGTGAATATATTCAGAACTCAAGCAAGCTCCACGATTGGTTTCGCAATCCTTGTACAAGCTTCGATGAAGCACTAGTAAGTAAAATTTTGGTTTCTTTGGGACAACCGTCTGGCTTTACTGTGGAGGAGTTTTTTTATAGTGTAGCGTCATGGGAGCAGATCTGTAAGCAATATTATAAAAATAATGCAGACAATTCATTCATAGATTACATATGGGCAATTAAATCCATGCATGCTCCATTATTTAGGATTGCCAATATTGCTCACCAATTTGCTCTTAGTACAGGAACGTTTCATACTGTGTCTACAGGCTTTGCAGGTTTGCTAGGAGTGTTGTTGCATTATTTAACCAACCGACCGTTAATACTAACGGAACATGGTATTTACACAAAAGAAAGAAAAATAGATTTACAGTCTCTTTTTATCAAGGAGCACCGTGATTTATTAAGTGATGCTTATCATATGGGGATGCAATATCAGGAGTTATTATGGCTAAGATATTTTGAATCATTGGGGCGGCTTATTTATAAAGCATCGAACCCTATTATTAGTCTTTATGAGAAAAATAGAGAACGGCAGATTACTGATGGTGCAGATCGCGACCGTACAAAGGTTATACCAAACGGAATGGAAATTGAGCGGTTTCTTACTCTACGTGCACAACGGCCAGAAAAAATTCCCCTCGTGATTGGATTGCTTGGAAGAATAGTACCTATAAAGGATATTAAAACTTTTATTAGGGGCATGCGTACAGTTGTTACTCAATTACCTGAAGCTGAAGGTTGGCTGATTGGGCCAGATGATGAAGATAAAGAGTACGCGCAGGAATGTAGAGATTTAGTGCTGGAGCTAGAATTGGAAAAAAATGTACATTTTTTAGGATTCCAAAAAATAAGCGATATACTTCCTCGTCTAGGGTTGTTGGTATTGTCATCAATCAGTGAAGCTTTTCCGCTAGTATTACTTGAGGCCTATGCAAGCGGTTTACCAGTGGTGACAACTGATGTGGGTTGCTGTCGGGAAATCATCGAAGGCAGTAGCGACGAAGACCGTGCTTTGGGATGTGCTGGAATAGTAGTTCCCATTGCTAATCCAGAAGCCATTGCAGAAGCAGTTATTACACTGCTGACCGATGAGAATCGGTGGCATTCAGCACAAAGAGCCGGCATTCAACGAGTTGAGAGTTATTATACGCAGTCTAGAATGCTAGACGGCTATAAAACAATTTATGATCAGGCATTGATACAATAATGGCGGGCATTGGGTTCAGACTACGTGAACTGATGAAGGCAGATACTCTTTCTGGAGTACTGTTAGCATATAGTTTCGCCGGAATTATTGGTTCTGGCCCATGGGTGTTATCGATCGTTGGGATACTATTAATTGGTTTCATCAGCACAGAAAACTCCTCTGTACCTTATTTTGTAGGACAGTTCCAGATATCTGTAACTTATCTGATGGCCGTATCTTTAATTCTGACTGGTCCATTACAGTTAATAATCACGCGTTTTATTGCTGACAGATTATATGAAAAGCATGATGAGTTAGTTCTGCCAAACCTGATTGGTGCAATATGTCTTGTAATCACTGTAATCGGGACACTGGCAAGTTTATGTTTAATTTATTTTTTTGCTGGTTCTGTATTGTATCGCTTATTAATGTTAAGTGGTTTGATTATTCTTTCTACTATCTGGATAGTAGTGATCATTTTATCGGGGCTCAAGGCATACCGTGAAATTTTGTTAGCATTTCTGTTAGGTTATGGGATAACGGTATGGGCTTCTAAAGAATTGGGTAAGTTTGGACTGGAAGGCTTGCTTTCTGGGTTTGTTGTAGGACAAGGCATCTTATTATTTATGCTTATGGTTGTAGTTTTTAACTCCTATTCAAGTAATAGACTAATTGCTTTTGATTTTTTGCGACGAAGCCAGATATTTCCAAGCTTGGCAATTACTGGCTTCCTTTATAACGTAGCTATTTGGGCTGATAAGTTTATTTTCTGGTTTAATCCTCAAACAAGTGCTTCGATTATTTTTCCTTTAAGAGGATCGGAGCTTTATGATCTTCCGATATTTCTTGCCTATTTATCAATCATACCTGGGATGGCAGTATTTTTATTGCGAATAGAAACAGATTTTGTAGAAAAGTATACAAAGTTTTATGGCGCTATTAATGGCGGTGCTTCCTTAAAGCGTATTTTAGAAATCTATGAGGAAATGCTTGCAACAATTCGAAGAGGATTTTTCGAAATCATTAAAGTGCAGGGAATGACTATCGTAATCCTGTTGGCTTTAGGAGATAAATTACTAACATGGGTGGGGATATCACCTTTTTATAAAGTACTGTTAAATATTGATTTGATTGCGGTCGGAATACAAGTATTACTGCTGGCCGTTCTCAATTTATTGTTTTATTTTGATTATCGTAAAGATGCACTCTACCTCTGCTTTTTATTTCTCGCCTCAAATATTATATTGACGTTTCTGAGTCAATATCTGGGACCTGTATTTTATGGTTATGGTTTTGCTTTGTCAGTTGCGTTAACTACGGTAGTTGGAATGGTCATCGTCTCAAAAAGACTTAACTTATTGGTTTATGAGACATTTATGCTACATTATAAAACTGGAGATTAAAAATCAATTATATATACCTTTAAAAGTAAGTTTTTCGGTTTTGCTGAAAGTAGTCAGCTTAATGCTTATTTCATGGGAAAAAGAAAAATATGAAATTAATCTTCTTGAACTATCGAGCGGTTGTATTACTTATTCAAGCATGGTTTTATTGAGTATCTGCTTGCCCCTACATACGAATCAGAGTATCGCATTTTTCTATGGTCGGCCTGTTCCGGTGAATTTACTTTCACATTATAAGCAAGTGGTAGTGGAGCCAGAGAATATGGATAATCTGGATGATCTCCATGCTAAAGGAACAAACGTATTTGCCTATATAAGTATTGGAGAAATCCATCCGACACGCTCTTGGTATTCAGAAATTCCTAAATCCTGGTTTCTGGGCAGTAATGAAAAATGGGGGAGTCGTATTATTGACTTAACCCAACAAAGATGGCATGACTATCTTATTAATAAATATTTAAGTAAGCTGTGGAAAGAAGGATATCGTGGCTTTTTTCTGGATACAATGGATAGTTACCAAAGTGCTGTTCATGATTCTGATGGTCGATTGCTTCAGGAAAAAGCATTAGCAAGCCTCATTCGTCGTCTTCATCAACATTTTCCAGGGGTTAAGCTTATTTTTAACCGTGGGTTTGAGGTTTTACCGGAAGTTGGTCAATATGCTGTCGCGCTGGCTGCGGAATCGCTATTCGAAGGTTGGGACCCAGCTAAACAAGAATATACCGAAGTTAAAGAAGCAGATCGTCACTGGTTGTTGGAGAAGCTAAGGCAGACACGAGATCAATATGGATTACAAATAATTGTTATCGATTATGTTGACCCAAAGCAGAGAGAATTGGCGCGAAAGACTGCTAAACGTATCTCTTACTTGGGTTTTACGCCTTGGGTGGCCACTCCTAGACTCGACATTCTTGGTGTCGGATTGTCAGAAATTTTTCCCAGTACCATCATAAAATCGGAAATTAAAAATTAATTTAACCCCTCTAAGAGGCAAGTTTCTCGGTTTTGCTGAAGATAGTTGGCTTCGTGCTTATCTTATGGAAAAGAGGCAAATATGAAATTAATCTTCTTGAACTATCGAGCAGTTATACTCCTTATTTATAGCATGATTTTATTGAGTATCTGCTTGCCCCTACATGCAAACCAGAGTATCGCATTTTTCTATGGTCGGCCTGTTCCGGTGAATTTACTTTCACATTATAAGCAAGTGGTAGTGGAGCCAGAGAATATGGATAATCTGGATGATCTCCAAGCTAAAGGAACAAATGTATTTGCCTATATAAGTATTGGAGAAATCCATCTGACGCGCTCTTGGTATTCAGAAATTCCTAAATCCTGGTTTCTGGGCAGTAATGAAAAATGGGGGAGTCGTATTATTGACTTAACCCAACAAGGATGGCATGACTATCTTATTAATAAATATTTAAGTAAGCTGTGGAAAGAAGGATATCGTGGCTTTTTTCTGGATACAATGGATAGTTACCAAAGTGCTGTTCATGATTCTGATGGTCGATTACTTCAGGAAAAAGCATTAGCAAGCCTCATTCGTCGTATTCATCAACATTTTCCAGGGGTTAAGCTTATTTTTAACCGTGGGTTTGAGGTTTTACCGGAAGTTGGTCAATATGCTGTCGCGCTGGCTGCGGAATCGCTATTCGAAGGTTGGGACCCAGCTAAACAAGAATATACCGAAGTTAAAGAAGCAGATCGTCACTGGTTGTTGGAGAAGCTAAGGCAGACACGAGATCAATATGGATTACAAATAATTGTTATCGATTATGTTGACCCAAAGCAGAGAGAATTGGCGCGAAAGACTGCTAAACGTATATCTGACTTAGGTTTTACACCCTGGGTGGCAACTCCTAAATTAGATATTCTTGGTGTCGGATTGTCGGAAATATTTCCAAGACGAATTTTAGCGCTTTATGATGGGCAAGAGCATCCAGAAGGATTGCAGCGAACTGATGTGCATAAATTACTTGCCATGCCACTAGAATATATGGGTTATACAGTTGATTATTTAGATGTAAACAGTGGACTACCAACTCAATCACTGATAGGACAATATGCCGGGATTGTCACCTGGTTCAACAACGATACTTTACGAGGACCAATAAATTATAGAGATTGGCTATTAAACCAAATAGATTCTGGCATAAAGGTTGCTATTCTGGGTAATCTAGGTTTTAAAGCTAATAATACTTTTTTGCAGCATTTGCAGGTCAAATTAAGTCAGTCAGCAATAAAAGAGCCAATCAAAATTGAACGGAGCGATCAAATTATTGGTTATGAAGTGAAACCTCAGCCAAAAACACGCGGGTTCACCGCCTGGCAAGCTTCAGGAAATATTGATACACATCTAAGTTTGATAGATCAAAATAAACAATCTTGGGTCGCTGTATTTACTGGACAGTGGGGTGGAGTTGCCTTCCACCCTTATGTAATTGAGATTGGCTATGAGGGACGTCAGCGGTGGATTATCGACCCATTTAAATTTTTAACCAAGGCTCTCGACCTACCAGAAATACCTGTTCCTGATGTCACCACTGAGAATGGCAGACGATTATTACTGGTGCAAATTGATGGTGATGGATCCAGCAATAAAGCAGAGATACCGGGAACACCCTTAACAATAAAAGTGATTCAGGATTATTTCTTAAAAAAATATAAATTGCCATCGACGGTTTCCATAATTGAAGGAGAAGCAGCAAACGGTAACTCTACAGATAGGCTTACTGAAATCGAGAAAGTGGCGCGAAACATTTTTGATCTAAATAATGTTGAGATCGCTAGCCATTCTTATAGTCATCCTTCAACATGGTTCCTAAAGAATAATATTGATGCAAGAGGTGATGATTTTAACTTTTCCATTCCTGATTATAAGTTTAGCTTGGAACGGGAAATCGCTGGATCGGTAAATTATATTAATAAAAAGCTGGCGCCTGAGAAAAAGCAAGTTCGTGTTTTTTTCTGGACTGGCGATGCGCTGGCAGATAAAGAAGCTTTAACTCTGACGCATTCGCTTGGATTGGAGAATATGAATGGCGGTGGTGCGACTATAAGCAAAGATGAAAAAACCATGACACGTGTACCCCCTCTGGGCTATGCAATTGGCGATCAATTTCAGGTATATGCTCCGATTGCAAGTGAGCATGTTTTTACGAACAGCTGGCAAGGCTCTTTTTACGGATTTAATCGGGTCATTGAAACTATGCAGCTTACAGATAGCCCGCTGCGCCTGAAACCATTGCATATTCATTATCACTTTTATTCGGGAAGTAAGATAGCATCTATCAATGCGCTTCAATCTGTTTATGACTGGAGCATTAAACAGGAACCAAGAGCTATTTGGGTGAGTGAGTATGCTCAGAAGGTAAATGAATTTCGGAGTATTACTCTGTCCCGCAGAATCGATGGTACTTGGGATATCAGAGGACTCAATACATTACGTACTTTACGTCTGCCAGTATCGCTAGGATGGCCAGATTTGGAAAATTCTGAAGGAATAATAGGCGTTCGGGACATTAAGCAGGGACGGTATGTGCATCTTTTACCTAATCATGGGCAAGCTCTATTGAATACAACTTCTGAGCTTCCTTCTTCCACCTATCTATTACATAGCAACGGAGAGGTCGGAAAGTGGCAAAAGACTGCGGAAGGAACGAATTTACAAGTACATGCTCATATGCCGTTAGAGTTAGTCATCGCATCTTCAAAACGTAAATGCTATATTAATTGGAGAGATGGAAAGCTTGATGGACAGCAACAGAACCGAAGCTGGAAATTTATTTTTCCTATAACCAAGCTTGAGAATGCCTCGCTTGTTTGTCATTAGAAGATTTTTTCGATGTGTTAGGCAACGAGAAAGAGTATCTTTAAATTTTTTTAAAAAACTTAAATGTAAATTAAGAGCTAACTCGTAAAAAATTCAAGAAAACAAAGCCGCAGCCAGCTTTCCAAATACGTGTACCATAAGGTCTTTATAAGAACGAACTTGACTCACACATTCAATGCCTGTCTTTTCTTCAATCCAGGCAAATAATACTTCAATCGGTTGCCGAACGCGAGAAACCACTGTAGACAACCATAGATCCTGCGGTTCCAGATAGGGTTGCCCTTTTTGTTTTTTAACCGGTGTCAAGACGGTCAGATTCTGAGCTTGTCTGACCTCTTCGGCGTCGGGCCGTTGATAAGATTTATCTCCATACAGTTTATTGCTGTGCAATTGTGGCCAAATCTGATCAAATATCTTGCCATTATAGTCGCTCGTGCCGGCTACACCAATGTACTCAGGGATCGGCAATGAACTTGGTTGGCGGCGCCCTATGATAGGGACCGGCACACCATGCATGATAGTATAACTTCTTTGTTGAGAGTAGTAGCCTGAATCCGCCAACTGTTTCGCTACAAACGCCTTAAACCGGTGACCTTGCGTGGGGGGCCTTGAGTACCGGGGATGAATCGATCAGCCAAACTTGCCCTGGATTCCTGGTTTCCTAGTTTCCTGTTCTTGCTGAATCAGTGCTAATCCCATTTCTAAATCAAACCCGGCTTTGTCGGCTTCACCTTGCCGTATTATTTATACTGCCTGCGGTCCGCCTTCGCGTCATTATTGATTTAAAAATGGAATAATAAGGGCGCAAACACATCGGCTACCCGATTCAGACGCTGAACATAAGCCACATCACTCGGAAGTCATGGAAACCAAGCGCGTCAATGACGATCCGCATACTCATAAATACTTTTGATCTCTCTATGTTTGTCCACTACAGCGACAGGTAGAGAGCAATGACTTCTTCGTCGCTAAAGCTTAAATCCGCGTCATTGCTCATTCTTTGACTACAAACCCAAAGCTTTTCTTAATAATGCTTGCAAGCATAGAGATAAATCGTTATTAATCGCTCTTGCTAGTTCATTCGTTACTTTGATTGATTGAGGTTGGGTGATGTCTTCCTCAATAGTTTAATATTATTGATGAACTGGCTTCTATTTCAGCTCTTAATTCGCATTTATTTAAGTACGAGACCATACAAATATTTCTGCAAATTGGGTCAATGACGAATACAAAATTTTTTATTCTAAATAATGCAAGTCGATGGAGCAATATTGATCGGATGCAAGAAATCAATACTCAGCGAGAACATCAGGGATGTATATTGCACTAACAGGACTTTGAAAAATTTGGTACTTACAGTCTGGAATCTTTTTAATGAATTGCGTATATTTTTTTCTTAAGCTAATTTTTTCAAAAGTTAAAGTTGCTCATTTTGGGGTGGTTTTTATTCAAGTTATTGGAAGTCCTTACTTTTTAAACTTTACTCACATACTTTTGGAGAATTTTTTAGTATATACTCTTTATGAACATTAACATTCGGTAGATGCTGTTTCCATCTTTTTACACAAAGCTTTTGTGCGATGCTCTTACATCCAGTGGTGTGCCATCAATGTCAAAATGATTGGTATTATTAAGTTTCGAACATGATAGCAGTTCCACGCTCCCGTAAAAAATATCCAACCATTTTTTTTCTCAACAAATGATCACAATTTGGCGTAAAGACGTTATGATCCTAAACCGATTTGTCTATGTCCAGTCCAACAAATATTGGTAAGCCACTGATACAGCAAGTTACATTCATGTGCTCAGCCAGTTGCTGCTAAATACGGCTCTTACATCTATCATAGCCAAGTTCTTTATAACCATTCTTGTGGTATCGAAAGATGGTTTTCTTTCGAGCTAATACCATTTAATTGCTGATCCATCTCTTGAGTAAATTCTATTTATTTAGAAAGCAAGAAATCAAGTTGATTTGTGGCTACAGAAAAATAGTAAATACAAATAATCTTTTGTTTTATCAATATTATTATCGTACATGTAAGTTGATATTATGCAAAAATAGAATATTATTGGAGTTTTGAATAAAATTCTATCGAAGAATTTTACATTTTGATGAAGCAGTATATTAACAAATCAAAATTTTCAATTTTCTAGCATCTTTTCTGCATTTTATTTCCAGTTTCGCTTTAATGAATGTGGGCATTCTTATTCATTGTTCGATCGATTAGCCTAGCCTGCTCAATTTGATTGCTCGTATTATGGTCATCCTATTCCAATCTCATTTCCACAAGAGCGCAAGACGCTTTCGCTGCTTAGACTAATACACCAATTTTTAATTTTTGTGCTTTTTTACCTTATCAATCTACATTAATTTGATATCCAACATGCGTCTTTTTGTACCAAATCAATAATGTAATTTTCTTTCTTGAGCATGATAAATATTGTCGAATAACTTTACACTTCAACCCGGCACTAGGCTTGTCTTTATGAGTAACATCATGACTATTAATTAATTTTTTAAAGTGGCATGAATTCTGCATTATATTTAGTGATATTTATGCCTTTGTGATTTTTGGAGATGATGAAAAAATAATAAAGCCTAGATAGATTTTAAAAACTTCATGAGAGTTTATGCAGTCTGAATTGTGAGTGAGAGAAGCATACTTACAAAATTCTGTCGAAGAATTTTACACTTTAAGCCGGCGCTATGTTTTTCAATGCTTTCATTTGTTTGTAACGTAATGATTATTCATTTGTTTTATAATATGGCATAAATCATGCTCGCTACTTAATATAGTTTATTTTTATGATCTTGGAAGATGATAAAAAATTAGAGAAACTATATAACTTGTTAAACTTCATAAGATATATTTTTTATGTAAGCAAAGTTGAGAGTGCGAGGAGAATGCTGATGAAAAAGAACTATGAAAAAGGAATTAATCTGCTTGTCTCGGTAACAATGTGGCTAGCATTAGTTATGTCACCGCCTGCCTTTGCCGATAATGCTGTCAATTTGAAGGTATTGGTCATTTCAACAGGAGATGAAACCCAGGATCTGGGGCTCAGCTACATCAAGCCTGTTCTTGATGAAATAGGCGTGCCCTATGGCGTATTAAATGCTACTACTCAAGATTTAACCGCAGATATGCTTGCTTCATTGAATGGCGTAGCCTGCAGCTCCCTCGATGCGGGCTGTGTGGGTAGCTATAACGGTATTATTCTTACCATCTCCGACTTGACTCCCAACTTCACGCCGGCAGAGTGGGATATTCTGCACAATTACGAAAAGGACTTTAAGGTCCGTGAAGCCGTCTTATCAGGCTGGCCGGCCACCTACTCTGACCCCAATGCGCCATTCGGCATCTATCTGGATTATGGGCTGGTTTTTTCATCCAGTGGAGCGAGCTATATTACGCAGTGGTCAGTGCCTGCAACCTACCAAAAAGAAGTATTTGAATCTGTAAATCAGGCAAATTTATTGCCGATTACCGCTTTTGCCTTCGCAGCCACCGCGCGAAATGATGCCGTGGGTCCACGCGACGGCACTATCCCAAGCGTTACCCCGGTGCTGCAAACCACCAATGGAGAAGCGCTGGTATCGATCGTGCAATACCTGATGCCCAACCAGACAGTACCGGTGCGCGAGGTGATGATATCGACCATTGCTAATGCTTCCTTCCTCATTCATTCCAAAGTACTGGCTTACGAGTTTATCAACTGGGCGACACAAGGAGTGTTCGTGGGGGCGCGTCGCGTTTATATGGCAACCCATTTGGACGATTTGTTCATACCGAATGAGCTATGGGATCCCAGCCTCAAGGAGACTAACCCGTTACAAACCTATCGCTTGAACAGCAGCGATATCAGCAATGTCATAAGCCAGCAGGCTGCTTTTCGGACGGCACATCCAACGGCTAGCACGCTCAAGCTGGAATTTCCATTCAATGGAGCCGGGGCGGTGGTTAATCCGGAAGCAGCGACACTGGTTCCAAACTTGACGGAAGATTTGGTAGCGGCAGTGATTGCCAACAAAAATGAGTTCCGTTACATTAATCACACTTTTACGCATGCAGACATGGATAATCCGCCCGTTCCGGCAGATGCTCCGTGTGATTATGAAACCTTCACTAGTGTAGCACCTATCCAGGCAGAAATTACCAAGAACCGGATGGTGTGGGAACTATTGGAACTCCCTGAGCAAGCTGAAAACAATCGAGTCCTGCTAACTGGTAATCACTCCGGCTTGAAAGATCGCAAATGCACTGGTGAACCTTTGCTGCATGAAATGGAAATGGCTAATATCCAAGAGGACGATGTGGCATTTGATGAAGGCGGCGCCAATCCGCTGTTCCTACAAGCTGCTGCCAATGTAGAAGTGCAATATGTGGCTTCTGACTCATCGCAGCGAGGACAAAACGTTGAGCAATATATCTCTCAGTATGATGATGGCAAACTGACTGATCGCATTATGCTGCCACGCTGGCCAACCAATGTATTCGTTAATGTCATTAATCCGGATCAGTTGGTTGATGAATACAACTATATATTTCACGATCGATTTATCAATCTCGGTCAGGATCCCTGCACCATACCCGGGGCGATCTGCACCACGCGTAATTATATCGAAATTCTTGCAGCTGAAGCTGACATTGCCGTACGTCATATGCTGAGCTTTAATAAATGGCCTCATTTTTTCCATCAAACGAATGCAGCCAATTATGCATATGGCAATACGCTGATATTTGACTGGCTAAATGCTGTCTTTACGGCCTACGAGCAATTGTTTAATTTACCGGTCTTGAATTTGCCATATTGGCAAATTGGCGATAAAACAAAAAACAAGCTTGATGCTAAGACTGCGGTTATTCAAGCAAAGTGGGATCGGACGACTAATCAAGTCACTTTATCGGCAGACAAAGCGGTGAATCTAGAGGTCACGGGGATTTCCGGTGGAGATTTATATGGTGGTCAGTTTATCCATGCAGTTGACGTAACTGCGACACCAGCAGTGTTCACAGTAGATCGCGCGCTGGCGCAGTAAGCAACCGCTACTTCGGTAATTTTATAGAACAGGGTTAACAATTAAGAGGATAATCAAATGGAACATTATACTCGCTCATTGAGAACTGTCCTTGCCTTGCTGATTATCGCCATGGTTATGACGATCGGCACAGGGATGCCAATATCGGCTCAGGCAGCTGAAGAACAAAAACCAGATCATCCCGGGAAATCTGATGCCGCACCGGGACATAATAAGGATGAGGCTGAGGAGCAAAGAAATAAAATACGGAAAGAGGAAGAGCATAAGTTAAAAAAAGGAAAGGGGATAAGAGAGGGGCGGGGACAGGGAGAGGAGAGTTCGTTTTATCCTCAGCAAGCGAAAACGCTGGCAGAGCGGCTTAGAGAGTCGGCAGCTATTGTTGCTCAACAAGGCGGCAATGCCCAACCGCTTCTTGATGCGGCTGCTTATTTCGACAAGGAAGCTGAGTAATCGCTTTTTGTTCGATGATCAGCTTAAATATTCATTCCTGAATGATCATTTGATATATTGATAATAGAATATGAAATGAGAGTGAATAATTAATTCGATCAGGAAGGATCAAATAGCACGAGATTTTCTGGTCGAATTGATTCAAAATGTGTTCACTAAGATCTTTGAATTTTATCAAGCTAGTCTGTTTGATGCAGAGTTTCTTCTATATTTTATTCTGCAGATCCTCTGCTTCAACTATCTGCAGGGTTCCCTCCAAGCATCCAGAGACAATTTCTTCTTGAGAAAATCAAAATTCATTGCATTTGCTTGCGAACAGAAACTTGAATCTGAAAGATTGTATTCAATACCAAAAACTGCTTTGCTCGCAGAGATGAATGGTATGAGCGTATTGCATTCATTATATTGAAAACATTTTTCATTTACAGCAAAGTCAAAATAATTTACAAGATCCTTGATTTGATCAACATCATTTTTCAAACTTACAGCTAATCCAAGATTATGAGCTGCATTAGCAATAGCGATGTTGTAAACCAGCTGATCGTTATAACTAAGAGGAAATCCCGTATGATTACTGTAACCGTCAACATTGTCAGGATCGACAGCATTGCAGCCTTTGTCGGCAGCCAACTTCATGCGTGCTTGCATGATGGGAATCAGAATATTTAACTGCCGGATATCTAACCATTTCTCGCCAGCCCAGCTATCAAGCTTTCGACCGAGAACCGATGCTGGAAATGCGCTAGCATCGGGGCGCCAGCTTTCATAGCTCCCTGCACTAAAATAACAAATAATATGCTTACCTTTTGATTGTAATTCCGAGATAACTGCTGTACTGGTATCAAACAGGTCAATATTATAAACATCGACCTTCAAGGAAGTATCGAGTGTACCTGTGTATTGAATTTGCCATTTTAATCCAGGAACTGGTTGCCAACGGCCTCTACGGCTTCCGGTAGTTGTCCTTGGCATAACAGTTGTGCCACCAGTTAATCCTGATGTGTCCATGGTAGAATTTGATCTCGAGCTATTTATTACGAAAGCAAAATAGCCGGGTTGATTCTTATCTACGCTGCTTTTTGTTTTATAGCGCAAAGCGTTCGAATGATCGTTGTTTATAAATTGACCAGCATCTTTTATTGATGAATTGATATCACTGCTTCTCAACTCGTTTTGAATATTAAGGTTGTCTGCAATAGATAGCCATTTCTCAGAATTATTAAATAATTGAAATTTCCGACTTTCTACGAATTTTTCTGGACCACGAGAATTCGCGTGGAATTCTGATTTCAGAATTGTAGGATTTGCAATGGAGGATGCGTTGAATTTAAAGATGCTTAAATATTGCTTATCACTTGCTTTAAATTTTATATAGGTATTTAAATTATTGTCAGAACCTTGTTCATCTTGAACAGCAAGAACAGTGAGCTGTGGTGAAGAGGTTGAACCTGTATTTATTGAGCGAGATGGGAAAATGAACTCGGCAAAATAAATATTTACTATAAGTAGCGTCGAGACAAATAACAGCTGAAGTGATGTTTTTATTTTTTTTGCTAGTAAAATTTTAAAATTCAACAATTTTTATTTTTATAGATATTAATTGTCTCTGTTTAACTACAGAAGGTTGTAAATTAGTTAATCCTTTGTTTTGTCAATATTATTCGTGTATATATAAAGTAATAATGCACGGAAATTGAGTAATTTTTTCAAGTTTTAAATAAAATTCTGTCGAAGAATTTTACATTTTGATTAAGCAGTATATTCAATAAATCGATACTTTTCATTCTCAAGCGTATTTCTCTGCTTGTTATTTTCAACTTTCAGCATTAATGAGTGGCTCAACCTAATTTTGGAATTTTCAGGCAGTACAAGAATCATGGAATGATCAAACTTTTGAACTATTTATTCGCTAGTCGATGATAGGCAAAAACAAGTGGAAAAGCAGAGTTTATAACTGATAAATGAGCATTTTGAGTCTTTTTTAACACTTCAGCAATACTATAAATAATTTTTCCAACAACCTGCTAGTGGGTGCGAGTATTCCTATTCACTGTCCGGCCGGTTAGCTTAATCCTATTTTCCTCAGTTGAAGTCCCTTAAATCGCGCAAGAATCATATAGATTAAGGTATTTTGAGAAATTTTTAGCATCACCGATCAGGTGAGTTTTTAATAAAATAATCACAATCAACTGAAAATATTGTCGCGCTTCGCTTTCCGTTTATTTACCTTAACTAAGGAGAAGCATCATTTCTAGCCTGAAACCAAGGGTAGCATTGAATTTCGGCGGTTTATCAAATAAATTTCAACTGAGGAAAATAGGTTAATCTGCTCATTCGATCGCTCGCATTATGCCGTGCTATTACGGTAACATTTGCACAAGCACATTTCGCTGCTCACGCCAATGCATTAATGCTTGATTCCTGGCTCTTCTTTACCTCACCAATCCGGGCGAACTTAGTCTCCAAAACTCGATCTTTTTATACCAAATCGAGAATGTGGTTTCTTTCTGAGCACGGCAAAATTATGTCGCAGGATTTTACACTTCAATTCGTTGTTACGCTTTCTTTGATTTGCAACATGCTGTTTATTATATGGTTATCTAATTTGGCATGAATCGTGCTTTATATTTAATACGGTTTATGACCTTGTGATTTTTGAAGGTAATGAAGGTGATAAGAAATTGCAGAAACTAAGAGGTTTAACTTCATGAGATATTTATGTGCGCTGAGAGGAGAGTATTTATGAAAAAGAATTGGAGATTAACAAGTAGTCTGCTTGTCACAGCGGCACTGTGGCTAGCATTAATTGTGGCTCCGCCTGTATTTGCCGATAATGCGGTCAAATTGAAAGTGTTGGTTATTTCGACAGGAGATGAAACCCAGGATCTGGGCTTCAGCTATATCAAGCCTGTTCTGGATGAAATAGGCGTTCCCTATGACGTATTAAATGCTACCACTCAGGATTTAACGGCAGACATGCTCGCCTCTTTGAATGGTGTAGCTTGCAGCTCTTTGGATGCGGGTTGTATAGGTAGCTACAACGGCATTATCCTGACCCTCTCCGATTTGACTCCCAACTTTACGCCAGCAGAGTGGGATATTCTGCACAATTACGAAAAGGACTTTAAGGTCCGTGAAGCAGTCTTATCGGGTTGGCCTGCCACTTACTTTGACCCCAATGCACCATTCGGGATTTACCTGGATTATGGTCTGGTTTTTTCATCCAGTGGAGCGAGCTACAATACGCAGTGGTCAGTACCTGCTACCTATCAAAAAGAAGTACTTGAATCTGTAAACCTGGCGAATCCGCTGCCGATTACCGACTTTGCCTTCGCAGCCAATCCCCGCAATGATGCCGTCGGTCCACGCGATGGCACTGTCCCGAGTGTTACGCCACTGCTGAAAACTACCAATGGAGAGGCGCTGGTATCGATCGTACAATACAAGCTGCCCAATCAGACCACGCCATTACGTGAAGTAATGATCTCGACCATTACTCATGCTTCGTTCCTCATACATTCCAAGGTACTGGCTTACGAGTTTATCAATTGGGCGACGCAAGGGGTGTTTGTGGGAGCGCGTCGCGTCCATATGGCTGCTCATTTGGATGATTTGTTCATAGCG
>NZ_FOUB01000044.1 GCF_900114745.1 Nitrosomonas communis
ATGGATGGCAGTTATGTTAAAGCGCATCAACATAGTGCGGGAGCAGCGAGTCAAGAATCGCAGGCTATCGGGAAAAGCCGTGCAGGCAATACCACCAAGATCCATTTAGCGGTCGATGGTTATGGCTTGCCAGTTGAGTTTGGAATCACCGGTGGAGAAGTCAATGACTGTTCTGCCGTACCTGATTTGATTGCCAGGTTGCCTGACGCAAAAACAATAGTTGCGAACAAGGGCTATGACAGCGAATGGTTACGGGAACAGATAACGAAGAAGGGGGTTCAGGCTGTGATACCGAGAAAGCGCAACTCGTTGAAGGGTAATGCAGATATGGATTGGGATTTATATAAATATCGGCATTGGGTGGAGAATGCTTTTGCCAGGCTAAAACAGTATCGGGCAATAGCAACGCGATACGGCAAACTGAAGCGAAATTACGAGAGTATGGTAGCCATAGCGTGTGGATATCTGTGGCTACCTATGTGAAATGTCAACAGACCCTAGGGAAATTTAGCGATTAATCGCGTTGTTATTCCATATCTAAATCAAAACCGACTTTGTCGGCCTGACTTTGTCGACTTTACCTTGCCGTATTATTTATACTGTCTACGGCTCGCCTTCGCGTCAGATTTGATTTAGAAATAGAATTAATGCATAAAAGACTGGCGCGTTGTGAGGCGCAAGCCAAACTGTAGTAATTCATCCCAAATATCACCCCGGGCAACACCCTTGATGATTCTATCGATGCTCGCTGCATGCAACAGTGCTTGTAACAGTAATCGAGGCGGCAAGCGTTTTACAGCTGCCGTCATGATTTTTTGCTGCTGATTCCAGACGCGGCTATCTTTTAACGCCTGGGCAAGTGGCTTGCCTGCATCCAGGGCCTGATGGATAAGCAGCAGCGTGCGTATAGGTTCAGTAAGTGTACTCAGAATCAGGGGAGGGGGGGTGCCTTCGCCTTGCAGCCCTTCCAAGATACGCGTATAGCGCACAGTATCTGCTGTCAGCATGGCCTCGGGCAGACTAAATACATCATAGCGTGCGACATTGAGCACAGCATTCTTGATTTGCTCGAAAGAAAGCATCCCAGATGGATAAAGTAAAGCAAGTTTCTTGATTTCCTGCTGAGCCGCCAGAAGATTGCCCTCCACCTTATTTGCGAGAAATTGTAAGCTATCGGGTGCAATTTGCTGCCCTTGGGTATCGAGACGTTGTTGTATCCAGTTGGCTAGCCGGGCGTGTTCTATCGGGTCAACCGTGACCATCACACTCGAATGATCCAGCGCCCTGAACCATTTGCTTGCCTGTGTTTGCTTATCGATTTTAGGTAGCATGATGAGCGTAATGGTATCAGCAGATGGGGTCTGACAGAGTGCTTCGATAGCGTTACCGCCTTCTTTGCCAGGTTTGCCCGTAGGAATACGTAGATCAAGTATTCGCCGTTCTCCAAACAATGACGATTGACAATGCCAGCGCTGTATATTTGACCAGTCGAAGCGGTGATCTGCCGTAAAGATATCGCGTTCTGTGTAGCCGTGTTGGCGAGCCTGATGGCGAATCGCATCCGCTGCTTCCACCGCGAGCAACAACTCGTCGCCAGTGATGGTATAAAGCGGCATGAGCTGTTTACGGAGTTGACGAAACAATTGATCTGAGTTAATGCGCATAAATTAAACCGATGAGAGCGGCGTAAAAATCGGTATTTTCTAAAAATAATCCTTAGAGTTTGACTGCGGCCATTCGTCGAATGAGCTGTTGCACGGCATCTCCCTGCATATCTTTGTATAGCATTTCCTCTTCTGCTGCTTTGGCCAATACCTGGGCATCTAGGAAAGGAAGTACGCGTGTCAGAACGATTTCATCCACGGGTGTAAGGGCTTCACCTTTAGCATCAAGCAGTCGCGCAGAAACGCGATAGATCAACTGGAATTCCCTGACACGCCCACCGGTCGAAAGAGATAATATTTTCTTCTCGTTGACCGCACTGAGAATTTGAAGTACCGCCTGAGCCTTTTCTGGTTTTCCAACCACTTTAGTCGTAGTACTGACACGAATGGCTCGCTCCATATCCAGCCCGATAGTGTGGCCGGGTGGGGCAGCGACATAAATAGTGTCAAACGGGAGAGTAGAGATTTGCCCACGCAAACGGAAGCCGCAGGCGGTGATGGCTAGGATAAGACTAATAACAAGCAAGATACGGATGAGTTTCATCATAGGGATACTGTTTATTTCTGGTATAAAGCCATCGTTGGAGCCTATTTGGTCAGCAATAATTCAATGCGTTACCTCGCCCTCTAAGCGATGCCCTCTAACCGGTTGTTGAAAACCTTTCAATATTAACGCTGTGCTGTTAAAGGCAGGTGCAAAATAGTCATTTATCAGGTATGAACTCCGATTTTTTGCCTGTTTTTACCTACCAGCGAGTGTTTTGAATATGTTTTTCAATAGTTTGTTAAACGACAATATTGACTAATCTCCCTGGAACGACAATTATTTTTTTCACTGACTGTCCTGTAATGATTTTCTGAATATGCGCATGATCCAATGCAATATGTTCGATAGTGGTACGATCTGCATCTTTGGGAACACGTATTTGCGCACGTAATTTACCATTGACCTGCACGACTAGCTCGATATCATCCTGCACCAGCGCCAGAGGATCAACTTTGGGCCACGATTGATCGAGCAATTCGGTGCCTGGCCTAAGTTCCCGCCAAAGTGCATGACAGATGTGCGGGACGATCGGTGACAGCAGCAGGACAATGCTTTCCAGTGCTTCTTGCATGAGTTGTCGTGCAGTTAAATCGTTATCTTGTAGTTTAGCTAGCTCATTCATCAATTCCATTACAGCAGCAATGGCAGTATTGAAGGTATGACGACGATCGAGGTCGTCCGTTACTTTGGCTATGGTCTGGTGAAGCTGGCAGCGCAACGATTTGAGTTCGGGTGGCAGTGTTTCTGCAAAGGGTTGTCCATCAGCTACACCGCTTCGCTGTAAGTGGCTATAGGCCAATCGCCACAGGCGTCTCAGGAAACGGAAGGCGCCTTCTACACCGGTATCGGACCATTCCAGTGTTTGGGTGGGAGGGCTGGCAAACATCATGAACAATCGCGCTGTATCCGCACCATAGGATTGGACTAATTCCTGTGGATCAACCCCATTATTCTTCGATTTTGACATGGTGCCAATGCCACCCGATTCAACGGGTTGATTATCCGCACGCAGCACAGCGCTAAATCGTTTGCCTTGCTCGTCAAAATGAATATCAACTTCCGACGGATTGAAATAGCTGATACGACCTGCAGCTGTTTTCCGGAAGAAAATCTCGTTTAATACCATACCCTGCGTCAGCAGGTTTGTGAAAGGCTCATCAAAGGTGACCAATCCCAGATCACGCATGACTTTACTCCAGAATCGCGAATAGAGCAGATGCAAAATGGCATGCTCAATTCCGCCGATATACTGATCTATCGGTAACCAGTAGTTTACCCGCAAGTCAGCCATGGTGGAGCCCTGATCCGGGCAGGCATAACGAATGTAATACCAGGAGGAATCGACGAATGTGTCCATGGTATCGGTTTCACGGCGGGCAGCCTGGCCACATCGGGGACAGGCGCATTCATAAAATGAGGGCGATTTTGCCAGTGGATTACCCGATCCATCGGGTACCATATCTTCTGGCAATACCACAGGAAGCTGATCATCCGGCACCGGAACGACGCCGCAATGATCACAATGAATCAATGGAATTGGACAACCCCAGTAGCGCTGGCGGGAAATGCCCCAATCACGCAGGCGATAACGCACGCGTTTTTCGCCTAATCCTTTTTGTTCCAGGGCAGTTGCAATCGCATCGACTGCAGCTTGAGATTCGAGTCCAGAAAATTCCCCCGAGTTAATGGTAACACCATATTCGACATAAGCCTGACTAAGCGCTGGATCGATTTCACCATCTTTAGGTTCGATCACTACCTTGATGGGTAAAGCATATTGGGTGGCAAATTCGAAATCGCGCTCATCATGTGCTGGCACGGCCATGACAGCGCCTTCCCCGTAGCTCATGAGTACGTAATTGGCAATCCATACCGGCAGAGGCTCTCCCGTGAGTGGATGAAGTACGCACAACCCGGTATCCATCCCCTTTTTTTCCTGGGTGGCAAGGTCAGCTTCCATCGTGGCGCCGTGTTTGCATGCTTCAATGAATTCAGTCAGCTTTGCGTTATTCTTTGCCGCATGGAGCGCAAGGGGATGCTCAGCGGCCACTGCGACATAAGTCGCTCCCATCAAAGTGTCTGCGCGCGTGGTAAATACTTTCAGATCCTGGGGGGTGCCAGATTTTTTATCGGCAGGAAAAATAATATCGACACCGTAGCTTTTACCAATCCAGTTAGCTTGCATGGTTTTCACGCGCTCAGGCCAGCCGGGCAGTTTGTCCAGATCGTTGAGCAGTTCATCCGCATATTGAGTGATCGCCAGGTAGTAACCTGGTATCTCGCGTTTTTCTACCAGTGCGCCAGTACGCCAGCCGCGCCCATCGATGACTTGTTCATTGGCAAGTACGGTTTGATCGATGGGATCCCAGTTCACCACCTGAGTTTTCTTGTAAGCGATTCCTTTCTCCAGCATGCGCAGGAATAGCCACTGATTCCATCGGTAATAATGAGGATCACAGGTTGTAATTTCACGATTCCAGTCGATAGCCAGGCCTAGACTTTTTAATTGCTTGCGCATATAGGCAATATTATCGTATGTCCATTTGGCTGGAGGGACGCCATGTTGCATGGCAGCGTTCTCAGCGGGTAGTCCAAATGCATCCCAGCCCATAGGTTGTAAAACGTTATATCCCTGCATCCGGCGATAGCGAGACAATACATCCCCTATGGTGTAATTACGAACATGGCCCATATGCAGCTTACCCGAGGGGTAGGGAAACATCGACAAACAATAATATTTAGGCATGCCAGGGTTTTCCGTCACATTGAATGTGGCGGTCTTTTCCCAGTATTGCTGTGAATCTTGTTCGATTTCCTGAGGATGATATTTTTCTTGCATATAACGAATTCCCTGGCACTAGAGACAAAACCATGATTATACCGTGAACAATGCGCTTGATATGCTTCAACTGCTCATGATAGCCTCAGAGCGTGTGAATTAATCAACTGTGCGCTCTAAATAGCTATGTTGGGCAGATACTCGATTCTTGCCTATCAATTTGATAGGTAGTTACGCCGAAACTTCTTGAACTTGTTTTCTCGTCTCTGCGTGCTGTTTGCCTTGCTCTTGGACCGCTCGTAATGATTCCTTCATAAGCTCTCATCTCAAAACTGAAATCTCAAAACTGAATACTTATTGAGGAGATTTTCAAATGCTCATTCAACTATGCTTAAAAATGTTTTTACTCTTGTTATCCGTTTTACTTCTGACTGCATGCGCCACAACTCCAACTGGTAGAACGCAACTGGCTTTTATGCCAGATGCAGAGGTGAATAGCATGGGATTGCAGGCATTTGAGAATTTAAAACATGAAAAACCGATCAGTCGCAATGTACAGGACAATCAGTTTGTGCATTGTATAGCCAGTGCCATTACACGAGAAGTTGGAGGAGAGTGGGAAGTGGTTGTTTTTGAGGACCCGGCGCTCAACGCATTTGCCCTACCCGGTGGAAAAATTGGCGTATATACTGGTTTGATTAATCTGGTTGATAATCAAGATCAATTAGCTACGGTTATCGGCCATGAAGTCGGTCATGTTTTGGCCAGACATAGCAATGAACGCCTGTCCCAACAATTAGGTGCCCAGGCTGGAATATCCTTGATTCAGGCGATAGCAGCGCCGCAGACAGCTATGGGTCAGACTGCAGTCAGTTTACTGGGGATCGGCGCGGAGTATGGGATCATCTTGCCGTTTAGTCGATTGCATGAAAGTGAAGCTGATACGATCGGATTGGACCTCATGGCCAAAGCGGGCTTCAATCCTGCCGAAAGTATTGCATTATGGTTAAAAATGGCGCAAGCAAGTCAAGGCCCTCGTCCTGTCGAATTCCTCTCGACGCATCCCTCCCATACTACGCGTATTCAGGATCTGCAAGCACGCTTACCGCAAGCACAACAGCTGCAACAGCAAGCCAAGGCTGCAGGCAAGAGCCCGCGTTGTGTAAAAGGATGATTCCATACGTTGGTGGCATACAGCTATCTTGCTGATATTGGTATTGGGGGAAGAAGTACGCCCGACTTGATTAGTCCAGATATTTCGACAAGACACGGGGTGATGGTGAGGGGATTGGCGAGCAGCTTTACGTATTCCGCGACTATTGGCGCGAAGTGGGGACGGAAAGATGCCGTAAAAGTCCTACCAGTTGAAATTTATTTGATAAACCGCCGAGATTCAATGCCATCCTTGGCTTTAGACTAAAAAACGGTAACTGCTCCCCATTCCATTTCTAAATCAAAACTGACTTTGTCGGCTTCATCTTGCCGTATTATTTATATTGTCTGCGGCTCGTCTTCCGTCATTTTTGATTTGGAATTGGAATTACCTATGATTCATTAAATGGTGAAGTAAAGCAGACTATCAATCTGCTTTATCCTCAACATAATGTCATAGCTCGACAAAATAATTGGCTGCAGCGGAATCTACAGTCTCTGGGGTAAATTCTGGAGTCCGCTTCAGGAATTTGGCATGATCGATGATATGCTCCATTAGATCGCGTGGATGGCTACCCACCAATGGTCTATTTTGTTTACGATAATAATTATTTAATAGATATTCGGTTACTTCCCCGTCATACTGAACGCTTTGTTTATGGCAGATACGCCGCAGAATCTCCTTGAATTCATCTTCGGTCTGGTATTGCACATGGATCTTATGGCGAATTCGCCGTAAAAACGCATCGTCAACCAAATCTAAAGGATTTAAATTGGTACTAAACACAGTAATCTGATCAAAAGGTATTTCGAATTTCATACCGGTATGCAGCGAAGGAAAATCCACACCACGCTCTAATGGGATAATCCAGCGGTTAAGTAGCTGGCGTGGCTCTATTCGTTGCCGGCCAAAGTCATCCAGGATAAAGACACCATTCCCTGCCTTCATATGAATAGGTGCTTCATAGAATTTGCTCGAATAGTCATAACGTAATTCCAGCATGTCAAGCGTGAGCTCACCCCCCACCATCACGACTGGACGGTAGCATTTTTTCCAGCGCGGATCATAGGCTAGATTCATTTTAAGATCGAGCGATGAATTTTCTGATGTTTTCTGATTATCGACAGGTATATGAATAGCTGGATCAAAGAAACGTATAACTTGTCCTCCCACCTCTATAGCCTGTGGAAGATAAACTTCGCCTGGTATTCCATGTCCTAACGCTTCTGCAATACTGGTTTTCCCAGTTCCCGGCGGACCATATAAAAAGATTGAACGGCCTGAAGAAAATGCAGGGCCCAATTGACTAAGTAACTTATCGCCAATAACTAAATGCTTTAAAGAAGAATTAATCCACTCATTATCCAGTTCAATCTGACGAACACTTTGCCTTTCCAGCATGAACGTATAATCTTCCAATGGAACAGGCGCAGCCCCGACATATAAGCTAATCTTAAATGCTGCCTCTGCTCTTTCTCGCCCACGCTGAGTTAATTCAAGTACCTGAGTGCTG
This sequence comes from Nitrosomonas communis, assembly GCF_900114745.1. Taxonomy (GTDB): domain Bacteria; phylum Pseudomonadota; class Gammaproteobacteria; order Burkholderiales; family Nitrosomonadaceae; genus Nitrosomonas; species Nitrosomonas communis_A. Next base: position 7,657 of record NZ_FOUB01000044.1, read on the forward strand.
CTGGTGTAAGTGGAAGAAGTCCGAATAGCCACTAAATGATCCGCTCTCATTTGCTCAATCAATTCCTCTATGACACTAAAGGGTAGCGAAAGCATACTTGCCATGCGTGGTGGGGTAAATGTTCCTGCTTCCAGATATGCCGCCTTAAGCAATAAATCGACTAGATAAACTTCGCTCAAACCAGTGTCAATTATTTTTAGGGGTACGGGTGGAGCAGGATATAAGAGTTGATCTAACTGTTCCACAGTAAGAAAACCCAATGATGCGATCGCATTAACAAAACGCACATTGTGACGCCGCTGGAATGCAATCGTCTGATCTAGTTGTTCTGTAGTCATCAAACCCTCATGAATGAGCAGCTCACCTACCGATTTTGCCATGCTATATACCCCTTATTAAGAAACGTGAGTTCGACATAAGAAAAGCTGTAAAATAGACCTGTATACTTTAGATCTGAATTCTTTATGATGATGTAATTCTGGAAAGGAATTTCATCACTAGAGGAGCCAGATTCCGATGGATACTATAGCGATTTTTTGTGAGATTGACGACTTTTGTAAAGGGTTTTGAGTGGCAGTATAAGAGTCGCGTTTATTAGTTTCTATGGGTTTAATTCCATTTTTAAATCAAAACTGACTTTGTCAGCTTCACCTTGCCGTATTATTGATACTGTCTGCGGCTCGCCTTCGCGTCATTTTTGATTTAGAAATGGAATTATGTCGAACTCACGGTATTTTATTAAAATCTCACCTGATGGGTGATGATAAGAATTTCTCAAAATACCTTAACTTATATGGGTCTTGAGCGATTTAACGGGCTTCTTCAACTGAGGAAAACAGGGTAAGGGTACAAGCTGGGCCTGGTGAAATACCTGGATAAATTCTCTCCTATTTATATTTTGAAGTGACTACCTGCAAATTAATGTGGAAAGAAGGTATCATATAAAGTTAATGCCTGTGAGTTTGTAAAAAAATTAGTTACACGATTAGTTACACGTCTTGGGAGCTGCGTTGGGCGGTATTTAAACTTTGACTTCGCCTATTTTTTGGTATGTGTCGGGTATGTAATGCGGTCATGTCAAAACTTGTTAAACTCGTTTTCTTGTGCAGCATGCTGTCTGTTTTGCTCTCAGCCACGCGCTACAATTTTTTTACAAACTCTGTAGCTTGGAGATTATCTGGAAATTGAGGATTTTTGTTTATATTTAAGGAGATAGTAGTAAAATGTCGCAAAAACATCCCGTTATTGCCGTGACTGGTTCATCCGGTGCTGGCACATCCACGGTTAAGAATAGTTTTGAGCATATCTTTCGTCGAGAGAAATTAAATGTCGCTATCGTGGAAGGGGATAGTTTCCACCGCTACGACCGGGAATCCATGAAAAACGCAGTTGCAGAGTCAGAGAAAAGCAACGGGCGTGCTATCAGCCATTTTGGCCCAGAAGCAAATGAATTTGAAAAATTAGAAACCTTATTCAAAGAATATGGTGAGACAGGGTCAGGTATGACCCGTTTGTACCTTCACAATGAAGAAGAGGCTGCTCCTTACAACCAGAAACCCGGTACCTTCACTCCTTGGAAACCACTCGCAGCAGGAACCGACTTTTTGTTTTACGAAGGTTTGCATGGGGGAGTCAAAAGCGATACCGCGGATGTGGCAAAGTATGTGGATTTACTCGTGGGCGTCGTACCCATCGTCAATCTTGAATGGATACAGAAAATCCACCGTGATACCAGTGCGCGTGGCTATTCTGCAGAAGCCGTAACGCAAACAATTTTGCGTCGTATGCACGATTATGTGCACTATATTACCCCGCAGTTTTCACGCACCCATATCAATTTCCAGCGGGTTCCCACAGTCGATACTTCCAATCCTTTTATTGCTCGTGATATTCCGACGTTGGATGAAAGTATGGTGGTGGTCCGTTTCCGTGATTACAAGAATATAGATTTTCCTTTCTTGTTAAATATGCTTCATGATTCATTCATGTCACGCCCCAATACCATAGTGGTGCCGGGTGGCAAAATGGGCTTGGCAATTGAATTGATTCTGACACCATTAATCCTTGATTTGGCTGCAAAAAGTAAACAATAATTCTTCAATCCCTGCCTGGGGAAAGTAATGAGTTGTATGATAAGTTATCATTCAGGCAGGGAACACCAGTGCTGCTTTCTGAGTCATGATTTCGTTACTTTCTGGATTGAATCCAGAACAACTTGAAGCTGTCACACTACCGTATCAGTCGGCATTAATACTGGCCGGCGCGGGTAGTGGTAAAACACGGGTGCTGACCACACGCATTGCCCACCTGATCCATTCAGGTCAGGTGAGTCCAAATGGTATTCTCGCGGTTACGTTTACTAATAAAGCGTCCAGAGAAATGATGGCACGTATCGCTGCGATGCTGCCTATCAATACGCGCGGGATGTGGATTGGGACTTTTCATGGTTTGTGTCATCGCATGCTGCGCGCACATTATCAAGATGCTGGATTGCCAAAGACATTTCAAATTCTCGATATAGGCGATCAGCAGGCAATTATCAAGCGAATGCTGAAGGATCTGGCTGTCGATGAGAAAGCATTCCCACCTCGGCAAATCCAATGGTTTATCAATCATGCCAAAGAAGAGGGGTTGCGTGCTTCTCAAGTTGAGGCGCATGATAGTTTCACGCGCAGGATGCTCGAGTTTTACCGTGTGTATGAAACATTATGTATGCGCGAAGGTATGGTTGATTTTGCCGAACTCTTATTACGATGCTATGAACTACTGACGCGTAACGAGATTCTGCGTCATCATTATCGTGATCGTTTCAGCCATATCCTGGTAGATGAATTTCAGGATACCAATCGGTTGCAATACCGCTGGCTCAAATTACTGGCAGGTGTGGATTTACCGAGATCTGCTGTCGTGTTTGCGGTAGGGGATGATGATCAAAGTATCTATGCATTCCGCGGGGCTCATACTGGGAATATGCAGGATTTGGAACATGATTTTGCTATTCAGAAAATTATCAAGCTGGAGCAAAATTACCGGTCCCATGGCAATATTCTGGAAGCAGCTAATGCCTTGATAGAACATAATCGCGGGCGCCTTGGCAAGAACTTGTGGACTTCTGAAGGGCATGGTGAGCCCGTGCGTGTGTATAACGCTGTGACAGATTTTGATGAGGCTGCCTTTATCGTTGATGAGATCAAAGCACTGCATTCTGAGGGTGTTGCGCTTTCCGATATCGCTTTGCTCTATCGATCCAATGCTCAGTCTCGCGTATTAGAACATAGCCTATTCAATGCTTCATTGTCTTATCGAGTTTATGGCGGCATGCGCTTTTTCGAACGTCAGGAGATCAAACATGCTCTTGCCTATTTGCGATTGATTGCGCATCCTGATGATGATCATGCGTTATTACGGGTGATTAATTTCCCGCCTCGTGGCATTGGTGCGCGCACTTTGGAACAATTGCAGGATGAGGCCAAATTGCATCAAACGAGCTTGTGGTCAGCAGCCCTTAACAAGAGTGGCGGCGAAACAACCGCTATATCTGATGAAGGTAAGGCCAAAAAAGGACTGCCAAGCTTTGTTCATCTGATCATGATGATGCAGCGTGCTTGTGCCAATTTGCCGTTACCTGAGACTATCCGTTACATGCTGACTCACAGTGGGTTATTGAGCCATTACGGTTTGGAACGTGATGGCGCTGAGCGACTGGAAAATCTGAATGAATTAATCAATGCGGCGACCAGCTTTGTGCATGAAGCTGAAGATGACAGTCTAGTGGCATTTCTTTCCCATGCCTCACTCGAAGGAGGTGAACATCAGGCAGATCATCATCAGGATGCCCTACAGCTTATGACTGTCCATGCAGCCAAAGGACTGGAATTCCATACTGTATTTCTAAGCGGATTGGAAGAAGGGCTGTTTCCACATGAGAATAGCCGAAATGAAGTAAATGGGCTGGAAGAAGAGCGACGTTTGATGTATGTAGCAATGACACGTGCACGGCGACGGTTATATCTGAGCTTTTCGCAAAGCCGCATGTTGCATGGTCAGACACATTACAATATTGCTTCGCGATTTATTACTGAAATACCCGATCATTTGCTGAAGTGGCTGCAGCCACTATCTAAAGTTAACAGCGAGTCTTTTCGATCTGTGAGTGAGCAGGCAGGATTTACCTTTGGCAGAAATTCATGGGGGCAGTCTGCTGGAAAAGAAGCGATACAGGAAAGATTGACAGCAAATTCATCAGAACAGTTATCCCGTTGGCGCATAGGACAGAATGTGTCGCATGCAAAATTTGGAACCGGGGTAATTATCAATTATCAGGGCGAAGGCGCTGACATCAGAGTTCAGGTTCAATTCAATCGCGCAGGAACCAAATGGCTCCTGCTGGAATATGCCAAACTAACCCCTTTGTAATGCCATTTCCAAATCAAAAATGACGCGAAGGCGGGCCGCAGACAGTATAAATGATACGGCAGAGAGTCGACAAAGTCAGGTTTGATGTAGAAATGGGATAACAAGGCTCATGTGCGGATTTACTGATTAACTTCTGTATCTTCTTCTTTCTTCTCTATCGCTTCTTTGTCGCTAAGCATGGATTCAGGGTGGAAAATATCCTGATAACTCACATAGATGGAGGCAAATACAGTAGGGATATAGATAAAGAGCCCTAGCCCATAAGGTATAATAGCGAGCACGCCCAGTATGATGAGCACAATGAAATAGATCTGAATGGGAATAATATTTTTCAAGCAGGCAAAAAAGCTTTTTCGTATGGCAATAATGGGTGGCATATTCTCGAACATCACCAATAAAGGTGCAAACCAAATTGCCATCATGAGTGGGATTGTCAGCAGTAATCCAGCGATTGATGCAGATAAAATGTTATCCATCACACCCATCAGCTCTTGCTCATCAAATCTTTTTCCATAGAGCAGCATATCGACCAGCGCGCTTCCTCCTATCATCATGAACACACCGATTATCAAAACTTGCCCTATTAGATAAAATCCTCCTAACGTAATCAGCGGTACGGTATTCTTTCTGAAACCAACCATTAAATGGCCTAGTTCTAATGGGTCACCCTGTTCCAGGCTTTTGCAGCCTACCATGATTCCAGCCATAAAAACTGGGGAAAGGAGCGTGAAGATAAATTTCCCTAGCACAGGCAGAAGCTCCAGTGTGGCAGCAATTAATATGAGTGTGAAACACAGCAATATCCAGGGAAAGGGGGATAAGCGAAACATATAAAAACCACTCAGTATCCATTGCAACCCTTGTTTCCCGGGAACCTGTCGAGCTTCTATCAATTTGTTCTCTCCAATAAATTTTGTTAGTTGATCTGAAAATATAATAACTTGCAAGAAATATTCTCTTTTGTAGGGAAGATGTGAATTAAAATGGATGAATCTAAAAATGATTTCTGCGAAAAGCATTCCATTATTCACATTTCCTCTCTGGTTATTCCATTTCTAGATCAAAACTGGCTTTGTCGATTTCACCTTACCGTATTATTAGACTGTCTGCGGCTCGTCTTCGCGTCATTTTTGATTTAGAAATAGAATGAGTTGATTAGTTAATCCAGATTTGCATCAATTTGGAATGATTAGCCAGATGGTGTTTCAGAATTTCTCTGAAATGCATGGGATCTTTCTTATGAGTAAGTTCTCCTTCTCGAGGCAAATGGTAATCATACAAACGTGATATCCAGAAACGTAATGCGCCAGCACGCAGCATTCGTGGCCATGCAGTATATTCCTCATTAACAAGGGGCCGTATACGGTGATAGGCTGCTAAAAGTGCCTGGGCGTGCATCTCGTCTAATACTCTATCTTCAGATATACACCAGTCATTAATGGTGATAGCAAGATCGTACAAGAATGCGTCATTACAAGCAAAATAAAAATCGATAATGCCACCTATTGATGTATCAGTGAATAATACATTATCGCGAAATAGATCAGCATGGATCACTCCCTGCGGGAGAGCCTCTGTCTGATGTAATACTTGAAATTGCAACTCTTCATTAAGTAATATTTGTTCCTCTCTCGTAAGAAAGGGCATCACTTCTTTTGTTGCCGTATTCCACCATTCTAAACCTCGTGGATTGGCCATTTTCATGGGATAAGACAAGCCAGCCAAGTGCATTCTGGCTAGCATTCCCCCAATCTCGGCGCATTGTTCGGCCGTGGGATGTTTCAGCGATTTGCCAGGTAGAAACGTCACAATACTGGCCGGTTTGCCATTCAATTCACCCAGTAGGGTTTGTTCGCGCGTAGCAATTGGATTGGGACATGGAATCCCTCGATGCGATAAGTGAGCCATCAGATTGAGGTAGAAGGGGAGTTCTGCTGTAGTCAGCTTCTCAAACAGCGTCAGAATGTATTTACCCAGTGTGGTTGTCACCAGATAATTGGTATTTTCAATGCCAGATGAGATGCCTTGAAGATCGACCAGTGTGCCGATGGGATAATCCTGGAGCCAGATTGATAGTTGTTCCTTGGTAACCGGAGTAAAAACAGACATGAATAAGTAATGAAAAAAGCGTCAATAAATAGATGTATGCCTCGCGTAGCTATTATTTTCTCATGTTAATCTCGTCTAGTTTCAGAATCTGTAAATTTCCCACATCGGAACGTTTACACCATAACCTTCAAGATCACCTCGATGTGGCTCACCCACGGGACTGCGTTTATTTAAAAGGTAGAATGGTTTGCCAATGCGAGGGATGACTTTGATCATATATAGCTGACCATTGATTCGGTATTCCTCCACAGTTTCTTCTTTACCTTTTTTAATGGTTACTTGCGGTTCCAGTGAAGGGTCAATCCCCAGATCAGGCAGTTCTGGTTCCTCACTTGGCGCTAAATCAGGTAGTTCAGGAAGGGGGGGGCGATCAGCTGGTTTCTGAGTAGATTGCGCAGAGACTGACAACGTAAAACAAATAGCACACAAAAATAGAATAGTCTTTATACGTTGCATGCTGGTTCCTGGAGAATGGGAATGTTCATTCTATCTTAAATAAAGTGAATTATTACAAATTGAGTTGCATTTCCTTTTCAGCAGCTGTGGGTTCAAAGCCAGAAGTTTCATAATATTTAAAGATTGCGTTGACAATCTCGACGGGCTCATCAATGATCTGAACTAAATTCATATCTTCTGGTAAGATATAGCCTTCATGGATGAGCACCTGCTGAAACCAATCAAGCAGGCCACGCCAGAAATCCGAGCATACTAAAATAATAGGCATTTTTCTTGTTTTACCAGTCTGGATAAGCGTTAGCGCTTCCATTAGTTCATCCAATGTGCCGAATCCCCCAGGCATGACGATATAAGCGGTCGCAAATTTGACAAACATGTACTTACGGGCAAAAAAATGACGGAACGTTTGACTGACATCCTGATAAATATTGCGGTTTTGCTCATGAGGAAGCTGGATATTAAGGCCGACACTGGGAGCCTTACCATAAAAGGCCCCTTTATTGGCAGCTTCCATAATGCCCGGGCCACCACCCGAAATGACTGAGAAGCCCGCATCCGACAATTGCCGTGCAATGGCTTCAGTTAATTTATAATAGGGGTGACTCGGTTCAGTACGTGCGCTCCCAAAAATGCTGACTGCTGGCTGAATATATTCTAGGCGCTGTGCACCTTCCACAAACTCAGACATGATTCCAAATACGCGCCATGACTCTTTGGTCGACCAAGGCTTCTCAAGAGTCATCACCGCGCTAAGTTTTTCTTGCAAGCTCATAGAGGTCCTTTTCTAGATGAAAACACTTTTGCTAGTTGATGGCTCATCTTATTTATATCGTGCTTTTTATGCACTACCCGATTTACGCAATCGACAAAATGAGCCAACTGGCGCAATTTACGGCGTACTTAATATGTTACGTCGCTTGCACAAGGATTACCAGGCAGATTATAGCGCGTGCGTGTTTGATGCAAAAGGCAAAACTTTTCGTGATGATATTTATCCACAATACAAAGCGCATCGTCCTCCTATGCCGGCAGATTTGTCTGCACAAATTACGCCATTGCTCGAATGTATCCAGGCAATGGGATGGCCTTTATTGATAATTGAAGGCGTTGAAGCAGATGATGTGATTGGGACGCTTGCCAAAAAAGCGGAGCAATCCGGTATGCAATGCATTATTTCAACAGGTGATAAAGACATCGCGCAATTGGTAAATTCTGGTATCAGACTCATTAATACCATGAGCAATGAGACTCTGGATGAGACGGGGGTACTGAAGAAATTTGGCGTAATGCCTGTGCAGATACTTGATTATCTGGCGCTGGTAGGTGATAGCACAGATAATATTCCAGGGGTTGAGAAAGTGGGGCCTAAAACTGCAGTGAAGTGGCTGACACAGTACGGCAGCTTGGATAATATCATCGCGCATGCCAATGAAATAAGCGGAGTCATCGGAGAGAATCTGCGCAAAGCAATACCCTGGTTAGAGATATCATGCGCATTACTGACGATTAAGTGTGATGTGAATCTTTCCGTCGATTGGGAAGATCTGGTGGTTAGACCACAAAATACTCAAAAACTGGTCGCCCTGTTTGAATGCTTGGACTTTAAAGCCTGGTTACGTGAGTTGCAGCAGAATGAGCCATCTGGCTCTGCTCTGTCAAATCCATTAACTGCTGCACTGCGCTATCCAAGCAGTGCGGTATCCATATCCAGTGAAAGCACATCAGTGACTTATGAAACGATTCTTACCGAAGATCAATTGAACAAATGGCTTGTGCAGTGCGATGCGGCACCATTAGTTTCGCTCGATACTGAAACGACTAGTTTGAATCCACTGCAGGCGCAACTGGTTGGAATGTCGTTATGTATAGAGCCGGGTCAAGCAGCTTATTTGCCACTGACACACTGTTTTCCTGGTGCGCCACAACAATTAAATATCGATTTTGTGTTAAACAAAATGAAATCCTGGCTTGAGAATCCAGCAAAATTGAAAGTTGGGCAAAACTTGAAATATGAGAAGCATATTTTGGCGAATTATGGCATCAACCTGAATGGTATTGCGCATGATACCTTGCTGCAATCGTATGTGTTGGAGTCCCATCATCCGCATAATATGGATAGCATGGCATGGCGCCATTTAGGTATAAAAACGATTACCTATGATGAAGTAACGGGTAAAGGTGCCAGCCGGATTGGTTTTGATCAGGTCATGCTGGATGAGGCGACGCACTATGCAGCAGAAGACGCTGATATTACACTGCAATTGCATCATTGCTTATACCCGAAGATAGCATGTCAAGCACAACTCGATTATATTTATCGCCATATTGAGATGCCGTTAATCAATGTGTTATTTCAGATCGAGCGTAATGGCGTGCTGCTGGATGTGGATCTTCTCCGGGCACAAAGTCGTGAGCTGGAAAAGCAATTATTGGCACTGGAACAGCAGGCTTGTTTGAGTGCCGGGCAACAATTTAATTTGAATTCAACCAAACAAATCCAGGAAGTTTTATTTAACCAGCTTAAATTACCGGTTATCAAGAAGACACCTAAAGGCTCACCATCGACCGATGAAGATGTTTTGCAGCAGCTCGCGCTCGATTATCCGCTACCTAAGATTCTGCTCGAGTATCGTGGCTTGGCTAAACTTAAATCGACTTACACGGATAAATTACCCCTAATGGTGGATAACACTACTCATCGGGTACACACCACTTATGCGCAGGCAGTTGCCGTAACCGGCAGATTGGCTAGCAATGAGCCCAATTTACAAAATATACCGGTCCGCAGGCAGGAAGGTCGACGTATCCGGGAAGCATTCATAGCACCGCCTGGCAGTCATGTTATTTCGGCGGATTATTCTCAGATTGAATTGCGTATCATGGCACATATTTCTCAGGATAGTGGATTGCTTAAGGCATTTGCTGCTAATGAGGATATTCATTGCGCTACTGCAGCAGAAGTATTTGGCGTACCAGTGGATCAGGTTAATCATGAGCAGCGTCGTTATGCTAAAGTAATCAATTTTGGACTCATTTATGGTATGTCTGACTATGGTCTGGCAACCCAATTAGGGATTGAGCGTAGTGCCGCGCGCCTTTATATCGATCGCTATTTCGCACGCTATCCCGGGGTCGCTGAATATATGCAGAGGACTCGACTGCAGGCAAGAGAGAAAGGATATGTCGAGACGGTATTGGGTCGTCAATTATGGCTGCCGGAAATCAACAGCTCCAATCACAATCGCAAACAGGCAGCGGAACGTGCCGCTATCAATGCGCCCATGCAAGGAACTGCAGCAGATATCATTAAGCTTGCCATGATTGCCGTACATGAATGGCTGATAAAGGAAAAGATGCACAGTATGCTCATCATGCAGGTTCATGATGAATTAGTTCTGGAAGTACCCTATGAAGAAGTCGATAGGGTAAAACAGGTATTGCCAGATTTAATGGAAAATGTCTGCAAACTTAATGTGCCCCTTCAAGTCGAACTAGGTGTGGGTAATAATTGGGAGCAGGCGCATTAGTCAGTGCTTTCCCTGAAATATCTTGTAAAAATTAAGCCAATATGGATCAAATCAAAACTTTTCGCGAGCGGCGCTTACGCTTACTGTCACAGATGCAGAAGGGAGTTGCCATTATTGCAACTTCTCCTTTAAGACTTAGAAATCGTGATGCTTTTTATCCCTATCGTTTCGATAGCTATTTTTATTATCTGACTGGTTTCTATGAGCCTGAGGCTGTCTTAGTTGTCATTGGCGAGAATAGTCAGGGAAATGCTGAGCAGATACTGTTCTGCCGGGAAAAAAATGAGGAACGTGAGATTTGGGATGGATTCCGTTATGGACCCGATGCTGCGCGTGAAGCATTTGGTTTTGATGCAACTTATCCCATAACCCAATTGGATGAATGGATCCCCAAATTACTTGAGAATCAGCCAACCATCTATTCCATGCTAGGGCAAAACGCGACATGGGATACACGCCTCATCAACTGGATTAACCAGGTGAGAGAAAAGGTACGCAGCGGCGTATCAGCACCCCACGAAATACGCGATATTTCTCATATTCTAGATGAAATGCGCTTGTTTAAAAGTGAGGAAGAGCTGCTGCTCATGCGCCATGCGGCGAAAATTTCTGCGGGAGCACATTGTCGAGCGATGCAGAAGACTAAACCTGGTATGTATGAATATGAGATCGAAGCCGAATTATTGCATGAGTTTCGTCGCTTGGGCTCGCAAGCGCCGGCGTATTCGCCTATCGTGGCAGGGGGCGCTAACGCATGTGTGTTGCATTATATCGAAAATAAAGCACAATTACAGTCAGGTGATTTGCTGCTTATTGATGCGGGTTGTGAATTTAATGGTTATGCAGCCGATATCACTCGTACATTCCCGGTAGATAGAAAATTTACTTCGGTACAAAAAGATATTTATCAGCTCGTGCTTTCTGCTCAAATGGCAGCCATTGCGGTAGTCCAACCCGGGAATACCTGGGATATGCCTCATCAGGCTGCTTTACAAGTGCTTGCCCAGGGATTTATCGATCTGGGGCTATGCCAAGGTAGTGTGGACAGTGTGATTCAATCAGAAGATTATAAGCGCTTTTACATGCACCGCACAGGACATTGGTTGGGGCTGGATGTACATGATGCGGGTGAATATAAACAGAATGGTCAATGGCGCTGTTTATCACCGGGAATGACTTTGACGGTGGAACCAGGATGTTATATTCGTCCGGCGGATAATGTTCCGCAGCATTTCTGGAATATTGGGGTGCGTATCGAAGATGATGTGGCCGTGACAGCTGTTGGTCATGAAGTGCTGACTATCGATGTGCCTAAAACGGTGGCAGAAATAGAGGAGTTAACACAATGAATGATAATTACAGAAAAATATTTATCCATAGGATAATTGATGATAAGCAGTCAGAGTCATCGAAGAATGGATCTACCCCTGGTTCACCTTGGCAACGCTGGCTATTTTTCTTGGCATTGATTCCTTTGTTTATTGGTGCCATGTTGCTAGGGATGGTCTTTTTTTCGATTTTTTTTGCTTTAATCGTGATAGTAGCTTCCGCCATAGGAGTAAGATTCTGGTGGCTGCGGCGCAAACTACAAAAATCTGGAAAGTTTGAGGAGAAAGAAAAATCGATTGAAATTGAAGATGCTGAGATTATTGAAACTAAAACAAAACAATCTGAACACAAATAATTCAATGATAAAATCTAAAGGCTTTGCTGATTTTACCTCGTTCTATTGCGTGATAGGGCTTGTTCTCTCTGCAATTTACTCAATCAATCCCCAGCAAGGCTGAGGATTGATTAGCAACCAGTCCTTTAAAAGACAGGGTTAATTTTTTTAACAAAGCAAGCCACTTTGTTTTGACCACTTGCTCTACTTATTCAGCCTTGGCTTCAGCCATAATGACGCTTTCTGCTGCAGATTTCTCTTCAGCTGCAACTGCAACTTTATGACCAGAAGGATTGGTAAATTGATCGTTCAATGACTGAATATAGTCATTGGCTTCGCTTCTTACTTCAGCAAGAATATCTTGATTTGAGCCATTCCAACCAGCAGGTTTTTGTAAACACATGGGTCGATAAGCTGCTGTACTCTTGATGAATGCCTGAGTGTATTGCTTGCAGGCAATATGATCATAACCAAATTTTGCAGGCAGTTTTTTTGCCATATTATCTGCAACTTTACGGCGAATGGTGAAATGAATATAAGCCATAACAACCACTATTACGCCAAGACCAATAAGTGAGGATGTTTCATAGGTCCTAATATTTTCAGCAAATGTTTTCAATAAATTCCAGCTATCAGTTAACCAGAAAGCAACACCACTTAGCACCAACAATGTACTAAATACGATACTGTCAAACAAAATGACTCGTTTTTTCCAGTTTTGGAGCATATTGGTAAGTTTATGAACAATCTGGTTGCTGATGGTTTCAGCTGTCTGCTCAAGCATACCGGCTATACGGTAGGATCGCTCTACTTCAATTTGCTGCATGCGCGTATTGATCTCCGCCATATCTTCTTCGCGTTTATTCTCATAACGCTCCCGGATGAGGGGATCTTCAATCGGTGCAGCGGCTTCAGGATTATAAATTCGGTAAAACTTGCCAGCGAATAAACCTGCTTGTGCCAAGGAACGCTGCCAGGCAGAAACGACTTCTTCAGGATTATCTTCTTTTGCAGTGACATCCATTTGATTAAGGATATAAAGGAATTTATTGGAGTCAGCACGGTTAATAGTGCCTGATACCAGATATTCCAATGTATCCTTCATGGCACCTGGCTCGGGATGACGTGCATCAAAGAATACGAGTACAAGATCGGATAAATCGATGATATGTTGCGTTAGACGCAAAGTAGAGTTACGTTGGCTATCCGCATCAAATCCAGGAGAATCAATCAAAATCTTGCCACGGATCTTTTCAGAAGGACACGTTTTTAACTGAATGTAAGCATCAATACGCTGAGGTCCAGCTTCTGAAATCTCTTCAATACTTCGACTGATTTGATAAAAGGGGAAACGTGGATCAGCATCTAATGCTATGCCCGGTAGCGTCTTAACTTCATTGTCGCTACTGTAACAAATAACCGTAAATTTATCGTCGACAGCTTGATTACCTGTGCGTTGTAAATGCATGTCTAGATAAGAATTGATAAAAGTGGATTTGCCGGCTGAGAATGTTCCCAGTACTGCAATCATCGGCCACCAGGTGACATGGGTTGCATAAGATTCGTTTCGATCCAGTAAACCGATATCCTGGGCGACGCGATCTAATTTGCGAAAGCTGTGAACTGCCTTAGCCAATACCGGATTATCAGGATGTTCTTCAGCAAGATGTTTTTCGAGGCTTTCGAGACGCTTATAAATGTTTGTTGAGCTTTGTGCCATAGCAGTCCTTATTTGATTCGTTAAATAACAAAGAGTCTAATTAATTAATTATTATAGCGTTTAATCTGACTTTGATCTTATAGGCGCCTCTAAAAGTTCAGAGTTCTAAGCAAGACAAGGCGAGAACAAAACATGTTGACGCAGCCTATAATTGATAGGTAAGGAAACATTTTTTGTGAACAACGAAGTATTGTGACGAAATATGAATTTTTAGAGGTACCCTTATTCTATTGTGTCTCTCATGCCTTTACAATCAAGTACAAAAATAGTAAAGCTTCGTACCGATCCTTTATTTTATCTCAGCAAGCAATTTGTCCATCATCTGCTCTGCCTGGCGTAGATAGCCACTTCCAAACAAATTCAGATGATTTAAAACATGGTAGAGATTATAAAGTGTTTTGCGAGTACGGTAGTCTACTTCAAGTGGATAAGCGTCTTGATAGCTCGCATAGAACTGGGCCGGGAATCCTCCGAAAAGCTCAGTCATGGCAAGATCAGTTTCGCGATCACCATAATATACGGCAGGATCGAATAATACAGGTCGTCCTGCCGAATCAAACGAATAATTGCCACTCCATAGATCACCATGCAATAAGCAAGCATTAATGCGTGTTCCCGTGAAGAATACGTCGAGATCGGCCATAAGCCGCTCACCCTGGGTTTGTAGCTTACCTTTATAGCCGTTTATCTGTGCAAGCTGGAGCTGATATCCTAAACGATTTTGACGCCAGAAATGTATCCAATCAGAAGAACGGTCATTTTTCTGTAAGGTTGAACCAATGGTATTATTACGAAACCAGCCGAACTGATCAGAGAAAGTGCGATGCATGTTGGCTAGTCCCCTACCTAATGCTTCCGCGTGTTGATGGGGTGTGTGCCTTAATTCCAGGTATTCTAGCACCAACCAGGCATTAACATCATTACTTCCCCAGCACTTGGGTTCAGGAACGCGCAAGGTGTGAGAATTTTGTATTTCTTTAAGACCTGCCGCTTCTGCTTCAAACATCGGTAGCCTGCTTGCTTTGTTCAATTTGACAAAATAATGTTGATCATTGCCGTGAATATGGTAAGTTTCATTGATACATCCGCCGCCAATAGCATGGACCTTTTCTAGAACAAAATGGGTATCCAAAGCGCTATCCATCTGCTCTACGATCTCTCGCCAGGGAGACTGAGAAGATAAGTGACTGGTTGATCGCATCATGATTCAATGATTAGATAAATCTTTTCTCGCTTGCATAATCGCTGCACTTACCTGCGCTGGCGCTGTTCCGCCCGGATGGTTGCGGCTTTTCATGGAGCCTTCGAGCGTTAGAATGGAGAAAATATCTTGTTCGATGATCGATGAAAACTGTTTCAATTCAGCCAGCGAGAGTTCGCTTAAATCACAGCTTTTATTTTCAGCAAAACGAACTGCTTTAGCGACGATTTCATGGGCATCGCGGAAGGGGAGGCCCTTCTTGACCAGATAATCTGCCAGATCGGTTGCGGTGGCGTAGCCCCGCATGGCTGCATGACGCATGGCGTCCTTATTGACGGTTATGCCAGAGAGCATGTCCGTATAAATACGCAGTGTATTGACCAAGGTATCGACAGTATCAAATAGTGGCTCTTTGTCTTCCTGATTATCTTTGTTATAGGCAAGTGGCTGAGATTTCATCAATGTCAGCAATGCCACCAAGTGACCATTAATACGTCCCGTTTTTCCCCGAACCAGTTCAGGTACATCAGGGTTTTTCTTTTGTGGCATGATGGATGAGCCTGTGCAGAAACGATCTGCCAGTTGAATAAAATTGAAGGCAGGACTCATCCAGATGACCAGTTCTTCAGAAAAGCGTGAAAGATGAGTCATGATCAATGCTGAACAGGCACAAAATTCTATTGCGAAATCACGATCCGATACGGCATCGAGTGAGTTTAGGCAAATGCCATCAAAGCCAAGCAATTGTGCGACCATATCACGATCGATGGAATAACTGGTTCCAGCTAGCGCTGCCGCCCCCAGAGGCAATTTATTGACACGCTTGCGACAGTCTAGAAGTCTTGCAATATCTCTGCAAAGCATTTCATAATAAGCCATTAAATGATGGCCAAATGAGACAGGCTGAGCCACTTGGAGATGAGTAAAACCAGGCATCACTGTCTCAATATGTTGTTCAGCCAGATCCAAAAGAGCTCGCTGCATCGATTGGATAAGATTGGCAATTTCATCAATCGAAGCCCGCAAATAAAGCCGGATATCAGTGGCTACCTGGTCATTGCGGGAGCGGGCAGTATGTAATCTTTTCCCTGCATCACCAATCAATGCGGTCAGGCGCTTTTCAATATTAAGGTGGACATCCTCTAATTCGATGTGCCACTCAAAGCGATTATTCCGAATTTCTTCAAGAATCTGGCTGAGCCCTTGCTCGATAGCAGCCAGATCAGCTGGGTTAATGATGCCTACTGATGAAAGCATTCGTGCATGGGCCAGGGATCCTTGTATATCGTATTCAGCCAATCGTTTATCAAAATTTATTGAGGCAGTATATCGCTGTACTAATTGAGTGACAGGCTCATTGAATCGTCCTGACCAGGTTTTGGCATTAATTTCCACTGCGGCTTTCTTCTCCATTTAGAATTGGTTGATTAAGTGGGTAAAATTTTACGTTCAAGATGCTCATTTATCCAATATAAACCCTGCTTTTTTGCTGTTTTTACCCGCCTGCCTCGAATATGTTTTTCCACAACCTTTAAAAAGCAATATTTTACTTCTGACAAGTGCTCTAAAATGGCTTCAAGTATGATTGATTATCAATTCAAAAATAAAATAATTCAATTTACAACATCCTTTACCCATCCATACAAAATATTATGAACTTTTCTTTTCCTTCAATCCGGAATAGTGGATAATTGAAGCTTTTCTTTCCTGTCACATCAACAAGGAGCTATTTCATGACAGATCAGTACAAACAAAATGAAGGTGATCAAAGCGGAAAAAGCAAACTCGAGTGGGCTAAACCCGCCTCACTCATGAATATATTGAGCGAGAGATTTGCCCCGATTGCCAAAATTCAGCATATGCAATTACCGGCATGGTCGCTTTTAGCTTTTTTGGGCATATTATTGCTGGTTTTTGCATGGAAACATATTGCGGTTAGTCAAGCTGAATCTCGCGTAGAGAGAGAACGTGCACAAATGGTCCAAGATCTTGACACAGAGCGTTCCATAATGATGAGAAAAGCACGGGAATACGCTGACAGTCAATATAACAAAGAAGAAGAACGTTTTGGTCAAGTTTTATCATGGGCAGTACGAGGCGAATTGATCCGCAACAATCTTGATCAGGTCAGTCAATACCTGAATGAGCTGGTTAAAATGAAAGATACGGAACGCGTTGTTTTGATCAGTGATGATGGCAAATTGCTTGTTTCAACAGATAAGAAACTGGAAGAAGCAGAAGGGAAAGATCTCTATCCTGCTGAAGTGCTGCAAAAACGTAAAATTACCATGCTGTCGGATGTGAATGGTAAGAAAGTGCTGGTCGTTCCAGTGATGGGGCTGAATTCTCGCTTGGCTACCGTGGTTGTTAGCTATAAGCAAGCTGCATTAACTGGCAGCTAATTTTCTTCAGATTCTCATAATCTGATTCTCATAATCTAACCCCAGTAACTCATTACTGGGGTTTTTTAATTTATGCGTGCAATCTTTGCACCCAAGTGCACTAATTTTTGCTCAATGCGCTCATAGCCACGATCAAGATGATAAATTCGATCAATGACTGTTTCACCTTGCGCAACCAATCCTGCTATAACCAGGCTGGCTGATGCACGTAGATCAGTGGCCATAACATTCGCTCCATCAAGCTTAGGTATGCCATGCACGATGGCAGTGTTACCTTCTACCGTAATCTCGGCATTCATGCGCCTCAATTCTTGAACATGCATGAAACGATTTTCAAAAATAGTCTCGGTAATGATGGCCGTGCCATTAGCCACACTGTTGAGTGTCATGAACTGGGCTTGCATATCGGTTGGGAAAGCAGGGTAGGGTGCCGTTCGCAAACTTACTGATTTGGGTGGTTTGTTCATAGTGAGATGAATCCAGTTTTCTTCTGAATTAATGATGGCCCCTGCCTCCAGCAGCTTATCGATCACCGCATCCAGCATATCTGCTCGTGCACCTTTCAGATGGATTTGGCCGCTACTGGCAGTAACGGCAGTTAGGAAAGTACCGGTTTCAATGCGATCAGGCATGACATCATGCATGCAACCATGTAATGCGTCGACACCTTGAATAGTAATGACATCTGTTCCTGCACCTTCAATTTTTGCCCCCATTTTAATCAGGCACTGCGCCAGATCAACAATTTCAGGTTCACGTGCAGCATTTTCCAGTCTCGTTAAGCCAGAGGCCAGGCAAGCTGCCATCATGAGATTTTCGGTACCGGTCACCGTAACGATATCCATCACAATTCGTGTTCCAACCAACTTTTTAGCCTTGGCATGAATATAGCCATGTTCAATGATGATTTCTGCACCCATGGCTTGGAGGCCTTTAATATGCTGGTCTACAGGACGCAGGCCGATGGCACAGCCTCCGGGCAAGGAAATGATGGCCTCTCCCTTATGAGCCAGTAATGGACCCAGTACTAGTATGGCGGCACGCATGGTTTTGACCATTTCATAAGGTGCGATTGGATTGGTAAGATGGGCTGCAGATAACTCCATTTCTGATGTATCGTTTGTTAAGATAGTGACGCCCATTTGTTTCAACAAGCTCACCATGGTCGTGACATCTTTGAGATCAGGGATATTTTTGAGTCTGAGTGTGTCATTTGTCAGCAATGAGGCACACAGCGCTGGTAATGCGGCATTTTTTGCACCGGAAATGCTTATTTCACCACAAAGTGGTTTGCCACCATGAATAACGAGTTTTTGCATGGATGTGTTTGAGTAATCAGAATGACAGTAATAAATAGGGATTCATTGAAAATTGACCCAGCGCTTAGAGCTTGTGAAAGAAAATCGTAGCGGGTGGCCAGGAATAAGGCGAACGGAACACAGCTATCAGAATAGAATACATAGCAGAACACACAGCAGATTCTCTCACAAACTTTTGGACGAGCGTCATTAACTGAAATTATATTATTTTAATATTCGAGGAGATAGAATGAATAAACAAATTATCCAGACGGCGGATGCCCCGCAAGCTATTGGCACTTATTCACAGGCAATACGAGTAAGTGGAGGAGAGACTGTCTACCTTTCTGGTCAAATTGGGCTGGATCCAGCGACGATGCAAATGGTAGAAGGGATTGAATCACAAATCGTGCGTGTCATACTTAATATGAAAGCAGTGGCAGTAGCCAGCGGCGGCAGTCTGGGTGATATCGTCAAATTAAACGTTTATTTAACGGATCTCGGCAATTTTGCCAAGGTCAATGAAATTATGGCCAATCATTTCAGCCAGCCCTATCCTGCACGAGCAGCGATTGGTGTGGCATCGCTGCCACGGGGCGCACTGGTGGAAATGGATGCGGTGATGGTATTGTCTAAATAATAAGGTAATAGTCCAGTCATTCAGGCAGGAAGGTCATTACGCGGGGTAAGCAAGCAACTCACTTGAACGCGCTGAAAAACGATCATTTTTCTTCTATCAATCCGCAGCTGCAGCAAAAGCTCGTCAGGTTAGGTATTCGCAATGAATTAGAGCTGATTTTGCATCTGCCTATTCGCTATGAAGATGAGACAAGGCTTTACCCCATTAGGGATATACCTGATGGTAAGACTGGCCAGGTCGAGGGAGTCATTATCCATTGTGAAGTCATCACGCGTTCAAGGCGGCAGCTGGTGTGTCAAGTAAAGGATGCCAGCGGCATCCTTTTTATCCGCTTTCTTCACTTTTATCCCAGTCAAGTGAAAACCTATTCGATAGGCGCCCGGGTAAGGGTATTGGGCGAAGCACGTACCGGTTTTTTTGGTGCAGAAATGATTCATCCCAAGTGCCGCATCGTGCATGAGGAATCGCCGCTTTCTGACACCTTGACTCCTGTTTATCCCATAACAGCGGGTGTTACTCAAACCACTATTTCCAAACTGATTCAGCAAGTGCTAAGTAAAGGGCATAGCAGAGAATACATGGCAGAAACGCTGCCAGAAACCCTATTGAAGCAGTATCAGTTGCTAGGATTTAGAGAAAGTATTTCTCTTTTGCATCAGCCTCCACCCGATATCGCCATGGGTTTACTGCAATCTCGCACTCATCCGGCTTGGCGTCGAATCAAGTTCGATGAGTTATTGGCGCAGCAATTATCCATGCGCATGCATTATCGTCAGCGGCGAAGTTACCGAGCGCCTGCTTTACAGGAGAAGAACCATTTAATCCATGCGCTGCTCGCAACGCTTCCTTTTGGTCTAACGGTTGCCCAAAAAAAAGTACTGGCTGAAATCAAGAGCGATCTCTCTACTACCAGCCCCATGCAGCGCCTGTTGCAAGGCGATGTGGGCAGTGGCAAAACAATTGTGGCTGCACTGGCAGCGTTACAAGCCATCGAAAATGACTACCAGGTTGCCGTCATGGCGCCAACCGAGATTCTTGCGGAACAGCATTATCAAAAATTTTTGAGCTGGTTCGCCCCGCTCGGTGTCACAGTAGCATGGTTATCCGGTAGCCAGAAAAAGAGACAGCGTGATCATGAGCTGACCCAAATCGCTGCAGGTCACGCCATGCTGGTTGTGGGGACACATGCCTTGTTTCAGGAGCAGGTCCAGTTTTTTCGATTGGGGTTAGTCATTGTTGATGAGCAACATCGATTCGGTGTCCACCAACGCCTGGCCTTGCGACAGAAGGGGAGTGAACCCAACTGGCTACCGCACCAATTGATGATGAGTGCCACCCCTATCCCGCGTACGCTTTCGATGAGCTATTACGCTGATTTGGATGTATCGGTCATCGATCAACTGCCGCCAGGCAGGTCACCGGTCGTTACCAAGCTGATCGATGAAAGCCGACGGAGTGAAGTCATTGCGCGTGTGCGGGAAGCCTGTCAGACAGGTAAGCAGGCTTATTGGGTCTGCCCATTGATTGAAGAATCCGAGGCATTGCAGCTTAAAACAGCCGTCGAAACCTATGAGTTGCTGAGCCAGACTTTTCCTGATTTAAAAATCAACCTGATACACGGCCGATTGCATGCACAGGATAAATCGGCCATTATGACCGCATTCAGCCAGGGAGAGGTTCAATTATTGGTTGCTACGACCGTGATAGAAGTCGGCGTGGATGTGCCGAATGCTTCGTTGATGGTAATCGAGCATGCAGAACGCATGGGGTTATCACAGCTCCACCAACTACGAGGTCGTATTGGTCGTGGCAGTGAAGCGGGAATATGTGTGTTGCTATATCAGAAGCCATTGTCTCAGATTGCGCGCGAACGGCTGCGCATCATCTTCGAACATAGCGATGGGTTTGAAATTGCGCGGCGGGATCTCAAACTGCGGGGTCCGGGAGAATTCCTGGGCACGCGCCAGAGCGGCTTACCGATGCTGCGCTTTGCCGATCTGCAACAGGATATGGATTTATTGGAAGCAGCAAGGGCTGTGGCTGAAATCTTGTTGCGTGACTATCCAGAAGCTGCTCAGCAACATCTCCAGCGCTGGCTGGGGGAGAAAAATGAGTATCTGCGGGTATGAGGGTAAAGTATGCCTCCTGATCACCAGCATATTAATAAAAGGAGATAAGTTATGGGTAAGAAGATTCTCGTCGTTCTGACCAGTGTTGAGAAGTATCCGAACTTGAAGCGTGCCACCGGTCTGTGGCTAGGCGAAGCCGTTCACTTTGTCAAGAAAGTCGAAGAGGCTGGCTACAAGGTTGATTATATAAGCCCCCAAGGTGGATATACGCCAATTGATCCTCATAGTCTTGTCATGGCAGACGATACTGACTGGGCTTGGTACCACAAAAAGGCGTTCATGAATCGTCTTGGTTCCACATTAAAGCCTAGTGAAATTAATCCCGACGACTATGTTGCTATCTACTTTACTGGGGGGCATGGGGTGGTGTGGGACTTCCCTGATAACGCGGCACTTCAGGCCATTGGTCGCAAGATTTATGAAAAAGGAGGCTATGTGTCATCTGTCTGCCATGGCGCTGCAGGTTTGCTGAACATCAAACTGTCCGATGGCGCCCTGCTAGTGAAGGGGAAGAAGGTTACAGGTTTCTCAAACGAGGAGGAAAAACTTGTCGAGCTGGACAAGTATGTGCCTTTTCTCACTGAAACCGAACTGGTTGCTCGGGGCGCCATTTATCAAAAGGCGGATGAGCCATGGACTGCCTTTGCCGTTGAGGATCACAGACTCATCAGCGGTCAGAATCCAGCATCAAGCGGTGTTGTTGCTGAGCTCCTGTTGAAGGCCATTGAAGAGCACACCTAACTAACAATACACTCAACCAGATCAGAGTTCATTCACTGTGTGGGTTCAGCAGCTGCGAGCATCGTTATCTTTGATCATGCTATTCCATTTCTAAATCAAACTTGACTTTGTCGGCTTCTCCTTGCCGTATTATTTATACCGTCTGTGGCTCGCCTTCACGTCATTTTTGATTTGGAAATGGGATTAGGAATTAGCCTGTAGGGCAATAAGCTCAGCGCATTGCCCCCGGATTGACTGAACAACAGATCGGCGTTATCTGTTTAACAACCGCTATTGCCAACAAGAGAATGCTATGCTGACTAGATTGAACGGCTAGTGTATTTCCTTTGAATTCCTTTGAATCGCCACTGGCTTGCAACATAGGAAGAAAAGTTGGATCATTTTGGTTTCAAAATCTGGAAAAATCTCAGATCGCCTATTTTTGTTTGTTGACTAGTACTTAGTTACATCAAAACATATACATATTTAAAATTATGAGCCATAATCCCCCTGTTCGATAACGGGAGAGCAAACATGGCAAGAAAAAGTGGGCGAGGAAAAC
>NZ_FOUB01000092.1 GCF_900114745.1 Nitrosomonas communis
TTTGAGCTTGTGCCTTTCGCTTCACATCGCCACCGAAGGTTCCCGCAGTTCAACGTAAGAGCCCGAATCAGACTGACGCTGCCTCTATGCCGGACCCCGCCTGGCCCGTAAGCAGGTAACGGCCAGACTGCTCCTGGAGTAACATCACCCTCCAGTTTTGATGTCATCTGAGTAGTTTCGACACTTGAACGGCAGTTCACGGTTGTTCGTCTTCCTGATCCATACCTGACGCCTCGGGGCGCCTTTTCCATAACGCTCACGACCGGGGCTTTTGACCCAAGCCGCTTAGGGTGGTTTGCAATCTGCTCCTGCAAGCCGATTGCGAGGGGCCATACCCTCATCTCTTACGCCGCTTGCTGCGGCACACTTATGCCCCATACATAGAAAATATTAAGGAAATCACTCAACTGACTAATGCATTTATTGCTTATAGCATTTTAGAATATATCTGTAGTGGCAACGGGCTAAAACTCGTAGTTAATAGTTTGCGCGAGTGGTTGGAAGGCATAGTATAGATGGTCAAGATAGTTTTTATCACGCCCTGCAGCCGTGGGAAAACGGATAATATGAAAGCTTGAATGGTGAAACATTGCGTGAGAATTTATTCAATGCAGAAATCTTTGCCAGACTGTAGATTCCTGACCACTGCAATATGGATCGTCTTTTGCTGTTATCGCTTTGCTCGTGTTGATGGCATTAATAAATGGCAGCGGTTCTGTCACTATAGTGGAAGTAGCAAAGTCGTCGTTAGTAGGCAGTTCTGCTACAGCCGAGGACATACCTAGCCATATTAAAATTATTATCCTAAGTGTAATTCTAGCTGACTTCAAATCAAAAACATTGTGACTTATCATCAGATCATCCTTTGTTATACAAATCAACGAAAATACATGGAATAAATGAGACTGTTGTATGTGATACAAATTATTATTTGATTTTTAGTATTTTCTCCTGAGTTTTAAAATTATTGATCAATATGTTATTGTTAATTAACGGTCAAATGGGTCGTAGCTTTAACAATAAATGATAAAAAAATAACTCTAGCTAAAGCTTATGTACTTATCTTTTAGCTGAAGATATTCATGATCTACATACGAGCTGCTTTCTCCGCCGACCAATGCTGAAAATAAACCACTTGATTAGTCCGCGCGTAATTCTTTGATTTCTAACGTTTAAAAAATTCATGCTTGCGAACTTCGTTCTCGAATGACGGGGTAGGGGAAGAGAATAATGAGGTAGAGAGATAGGATTATGGCCTATAGTGGGGCAATATCCACCTCTTTTAGATGCAGCTCTACTTGTGTAACATTGTAAGGATCCAATAGAAGGGATTTACAGGTTGGGTCCAGCTGAGAACATATAGTCAAAGTCTTCGGTGAGCTGCTAAAGAAACGCCCACATACTCAATTTCAATTGGTAATATCACTCAAATTTCTTTCTGATTCTATGCTTTGGAGGAATAGATATAGTGATAAATTATTGCTCATGACTATACTTAATATACACAATTTACATGAAATCTTAATAAGTAGCAGGGGCTTTATTCAAGTGCTGCACTAATGGGGGAGAGACGGAAAAGATTTTGCTTACTTGTGTCCTTAATATCGATACCAATCCATGGATTCATCAATTCATCAATCACCATTCCTTCTGCTTTATCTATCTCCGCTGGAAGCTTCCAGCATGCATCATGATCAATCGTAACCTTGTCTTCATTCGGCTTCAAAGTTTTTTCGAGGCGGCACAAGGTCGAACTTTCCTGTGAAAGTAAATAAACACGTTTATCTGGGCCGACAATAATCTCGCTCGCATCTTTGGCCAATTTGCTCAGATGTTTGGAAAATTGCCATGTTTTAAGCGCCACTAAGCGAGTGGGGGAAGGGATCGGTTGATTTAAACGGTCAGAAAGTTTTGATTTGTCTACATTCAATCCAGTGAACGTGTCCCCTACATTAAGAAATGTAGTCATGTCATAACCCATAGGAAGAGCGCCTTCCGGACCAAACTCAATAAGCATAGATGGCTTCTTCTCCTTGAGAATCAGTACGTGGCCTTTTTTCATGAGTATCATGCCTTCGCCACGTGAGTTGGGCTGCTCCTCCCAGGTTAAGTTGAGGTTTCTAATGCTGGAAACATCCAGAGTAAAATTTCCACGATTGTTCTGAAAACTGTGGTCGAAACAGGAGAGCTCGCTACTTGTTTCATTTAACATGCAGGCCGTACCATTGCCATCCGTTGCGACGGCTTCCCATTGAGATGCGTCTTTGATATGCTGGTTGCTAATTACATTCTGAAGGTCGTACAGGTGAATAATGGGCTGAACACCAGCGTCGCCCAAAGAGGTATTGATACGAATATGCGCAACTTCATAGCTTGCATCGCCAACAGCATAAAGGCTGATTTCCCCCCGAGTTTTTTTTGCACTGTTGATTGCCATGGTGAGTCCCGAGAGTTCGGCAATAGGAATGGTATAGCGCTCTGTTATAGTCAGAGAATTTCGCAGATTTTCAGAGATATCTCGAGAACCGGCAGTAGCTAGGTTGCCAAAGTTAATCAGAATGACAAAAACGCAAACCCAAGCTAAGAGCCCGAGTCTACACATGTTATATTGTAGCGTTATGGTAGTAAATTTCATACTCATGATCAAACATTCTTAATTATTGCGTACAGATAAGGAACAGGCTAAGCAATAACCCATCTAGCTATGATTTAAAACACAAAGGTAACGTCAGACATACATCAGTATCAAGCTGCTATTGAAGGATTTCCATACGATAACACGAGATTTATACTTACTACAGCAAATTACCGTTCTTGTTTATATCTGTTGCGCTGCATTAGTCATGTTTATAATACAGGCCGTTGAAGAAGCAGCACTAGTTGCTCTGTGTAAAGGGTGCTTGCCGTTTTATTAATTAGACCACTTCAAGCTTTCTTCATTCTCTACATTCGGGTTGTTTCCTTCCGCCTCCCAATGCTGCAAATCAACCGCTTGATTAGTCCGCGCATAATTCTTTGATGTGTAAGGTTAAAAAATTAAAAACTTGCGGACTTCGCACTTATATGATGGGTAGGGGTGGAGAGAATAATGGGGCAAAGAGAGAAAAAGTGACCAAATTTATGGGATTTCTTGAAACCTCGAAGTCCACAAGAATCCGCATGAACCTTTGCAAACACGCGAGAGTAGGCACAAAAAAACCAACCGGATGAAGAGTTGGTTTTTGGTATTGGTGGAGGGTAGGGGAGATGAGCACTGGTACGCAAGATTGCTAACAAATGCGGAAAGTTGAGGGTTCCTTGAGATTAATGACAATAGTTGCAAGGTAAATAACGGTTTATTGGCCTATTTGGCCAATGAAATATTCAACAGATGAGAGGCGGTATAATAAATCAGGAGGTGTCCATAGGAATAAGCCACAGATAATCACCATACATGGCGATCATTGTCCCACAAAGCGGAGTTTTAAACTGCTGCCCATGTTGCCGGTCATTGACCCAGAAGCCTGAACATTCGATATATTCGCCTGCTGTGACCGAAACCGCTGAACCAATCACCGTGATGAGTTCTCTCTGGCCTTTAACTTTGACGCGCAATACACAGAAACCCGAAGATTCGCTATGAAAGGTGACGCGTTCTACCGACCCCTGCAGTTTTTCCAGAGTATTGTCAGCCGAATACTCTGTTGGAGGTATATTCATCAGATCATAAGCGTTGCCTGAATGATGGTTTTCAGGTTTGAAGTGAACAATCTATCTGCCACAACATTTCTTGAATTTCTTTCCACTGCCGCAGGGACAAGAGTCATTGCGACCTATTTTTTGAGGGGTTTTTAACGAAGATGGATGCAGTGCAGGTAAATTGTCTCTGCCAAGGTTTCGACGCAGCTGGTTATAAAATTTGGCAAACTCTTGTCCAAAGTTCGGTTGTGGTGCGAGAAACTGCCAATCTGGTAATCGGTTCAACGCATCTGATATTATTTGAAATGCCTCTCCCTCGGCATTATTCGATGCTTGCGCCTGAGCCAGCATGAATATAACGTCAATATTATTGGGTGCTAACTGAACCGCTTGCGACAAAGCCTGAATTGCTGCTTTAGGTCTGTTGATGCTAATAAGAATATTTCCCAGTTGAAACCAGGTTCGGACATCGTCAGGCGTAATGGATGCGCGTTCTTGCAGCGTCTTCAGAGCAGCCGCAACAGGCAGTATCTGGCCGTCAAGTTGACAATTAAGCATTGAAATAAGCGAATTACGTGGCTGGTCACTGTCTCGGGCCGCAGTTATCATTAGCATTTCAGCCGTAAGCGCCATGATTGCTGAAGATGTGAATTCAAATTCAACATACTGGCCACAGGATGCGCATGGAAATTCATCATTGATCAAGTGAGAAACTTTCTCGTCCTGGTTTGTGCCCACAATAACGCCTTTGACCTCATACTGGTTGACATCACTGCATGATGGACAGCGTAGTTCCAATGTGAGTGAATGACGGGAAAGATCGCCTGATTTAAATGTTTTCCTGATTTGTTCTTTTCTTCTCAGGTCTTCAAAGGCACGGCTTTTAGCTGCCTGTATTTCATCATCATCCTGATCCAGCAGACGTGCAAGAATGTAACAGGCACGATCGATCAGAGGTTGCTGGCGTCGAAGTTCGCGCCTTAAGCGATCCAATAGGCGTTGATCAGGAGCGGCCAATGCTAATTCACAGCAGGACTCTACATGCTCACTTATCAGCGCATCGAAATGATCGCAAGCAAAATCTGATGCTGTTTTGCCTCTAACATCCCTGATGACGGAAAGACCATAGATATGCTGAGACGAATCCATATTATTCCAGCGATCAATCAAGGCCGTTTGGGCAGTTGCGCCGATTTTTTTCAATGCAGTTTGAGAAGCTTCGCAAAGATAATCACCCTGGTCTTCAGTCATTGATTCAATCAGGCATGGCACGAATTCAGGCCAGGCCAAATCACCCATGGCTTCGGCCAGTTGCACACCACCATAGGTGTGTCTAACAGATGACAAACGCAAAATTAATGCATTTGTAATATCATTCCGGTCAAAGGTGCGCAGATACGCTAATAAGGCGGGATACCAATACGGTTTAAAAAAATCGGCCGACAATAAATTAACCGTTTCATTAAGATCAAGTTTTAAGTTGTCGAATGTTTTCCGTGCAAAGCCTTGAATGCAGGCAGCCAGACCTAATTGCGATCGAATGTCATCTGACATTATCCGATTTAATTTTTTAGAATCATTTAACAACTGTAGAATGGTTTTACAGCTGTCTGATTGTTTGGAAAGTTTTTCCAGTACTGGAACGATTTCGGAGAAGGCGGTGAATCTAGCCACTGATCGAGTTGCACCAGAGGCGTTTCTTCATGGAATAAATCAGCTAACGGCTCAAGGCGTTGCTCTGATTCTTTCTTGCTGCGATCGAAAATCAGTTCAAGATATTCTTTCTGACCGTATAAACCCTGAAATAAGCTTTTTAACATGCCAGCACTTCGATTGCTGCCATTATTGCTGCTATTGTAACTACGAAGCGCTGCAGCAAGGATGGATTCGAGCATATCGAACGTTAAACCGTTACTCAGGCGTAACAGTGAGGGTAGAAAAAATATCCTGCCAAAATTTTCTTCCGGTAATGCCAGTATTTTTTGACCAAGTCGATTTAACAGTGACTGATAAGATCGATCGATTCTAATATCGGCCAAAACATAGATATTCAAAATACGTTCGAAATCAAGAGAAGCGCCTTGCTCGACTTG
The DNA here is from genome assembly GCF_900114745.1 of Nitrosomonas communis. Lineage (GTDB taxonomy): Bacteria > Pseudomonadota > Gammaproteobacteria > Burkholderiales > Nitrosomonadaceae > Nitrosomonas > Nitrosomonas communis_A. The sequence goes on from NZ_FOUB01000092.1 coordinate 5,772, forward strand.
GTTTAGGTAATCGTTAAGCAACTGTAAAAGTTCTTGCGGTGCATTGGCAGCGAGAATTGGAATCGAAGCATTTGCTAAAAAAGCAGGCCATTGTGAACAGTGCTTGATGATCAGATTCGTCAGTGATGAAAAATGCTGGGCTGGTAACGTATTAAACAGGTTAGACAATGTTTCGGTTTCATTTCGTTCTATCAGTTGGGCGATGAAAAGATCATGAAACCATGTGGATTCAATACGGGCTTTTTCTTCACGGTTATTTTCCGGCAGATCATTATAGTAACGCAACGCCCACTCCAGCATGAGCAGGTCATCTAATTTTTCTTTTGCACTGATGATGGGATCGAGCATGGTGAACAATTCGTGTCATGAGATTATCAAGACCATCATTTTACTCGATCGATTGATCAGTTGCTTTACCTAGAATGCTGATGAAAATAGCTTTTCAATCGCCACTGACAGATTTGACTTCTTTGCCTTTGCGAACATCCGAATATAAGAATGGGCGCGTAGGCAAGGCGGCGCTGCAGAAACGCATGAGACTCGGCAAGCACATAGATCCATAGTGGGTACCACCGGTGCACCACAGGCCCGGCGATTGTCGTAATATTCTGGCAGTAAGATTACCATGAGCACCCGTCTTATCAATGCATCGGTTTCCTTCCCCTACCAGTGCTGAAAATAAACCACTTGATTAGTCCACGCATAATTTATTGATTTATATCATCTAAAAAATATGAACTTGTGGACTTCACCCTTGCAGGACGGGCAGGGGTGGAGAGAATAATGGCGCAAAGAGCGAAAAAGTGAGCAAATTTGTGGGCTTTCTTGAAACCTCGAAGTCCGCAAGAATCCGTATGAACCCGCGCAAACACGCAAGAGTAGGCGAAAAAAAACAACCGGATGAAGGGTTGGTCTTTGGTATTGGTGGAGATGAGGGGAAATGAACATTGGTACGGAAGATTGCTAACAAATGCGGAAAGTTAAGGGCTCCTTGATATTAATGACAGCAGATGTAAGGCGAATAGCGAGTTACTATATTAACGTGAGTTCGGGATAAGAAAAGCAGCAAAAGGAATCTGAATTCCTTATGATGAAAAGATTTTCAAAAAGAGTTTCATTATTAGAGGGATCAGATTCTGATGGATATTCTACTATTGATTTTTTGTGCAATTGACGATTTTTGTAAAGAGTTTGAGCCACGGTGGGAGCAACGCTTGTCGGGGTCATCGCTAAAACGGCGTCGCCGCCGAGGGGCGCTGTGTCTAAGAAACTGTTTGGAAACTCCTGTTTTATGTCAAGCACCTTAACATAATGCGGGTCATGGCGATGTAAATCCAGGTCTTATCCGTCCGGGTGAGGCGTTCATAGCTTTTACTAAGCCTGCGTGAATGGTTCAGCCAGCCAAAAGTGCGCTCGACTACCCAGCGACGAGGCAATAGCACAAATTTCCTGGTTTCCCTGGGGCGCAACACTACCTCCAGACAGAATTTAAACCGTTGTGCCACCCACTCTACTAAACGACCGCCATAGCCACCATCCACCCAGATCCTCCTCAATTTTTTGCACCCTCCCGGCAGATGACGCAACAGCAGGCGAGCCCCGTCACGATCCTGCACACTGGCAGCAGTCACTGCCACCATCAACAGTAACCCCGGTGTGTCTACCAGAATGTGGCGTTTACGACCATTGATCTTCTTGCCTGCATCGAAACCACGTTGCCCAGAAACTGCGGTGCATTTGACGCTTTGGCTGTCCAGGCAGCCTGCCGTCGGCTGTTTGTGTCGGCCACACTTTTCTCGCAAGCGAGAGCGTAACAAATGATGAAGACGTTCCCATGTTCCGTTATAGGACCAGCGATAAAAATAGTAGTAAACTGAGCTCCAGACCGGGAATTCACGAGGCAATTGTCGCCACTGACAACCTGTTTTCAGAACATATAAAATTGCATTGACTACCTGACGCATACTCAACTCTCGTGGCCTCCCCACAGCTGATACTGGCAGATGTGGTTTCAAATAACGCCACGCTCCCTCACTTAAGTTGCTCGGATAACGTTTCTTCCGTTTTTTTTGATTCATCATATTGTCTGCTAATAGCAAAAAGACGCTACGTTAACCCAGAACTCACAATTTCCAAACAGTTTCTAAGTGAAGTCATACCATCATGGTGGGATTTCATCTATCCGGTTATCGGACGTTTAAGCACTATAGCGTAACCAGTTAAGAATGATTCAGAATATATAGAATTTGAAGAGCATCTCAACGGTTTGGTTTTGTTGTTTACGCAGTACTTTGGCGTATGCCCATTTGTGCTAGATGAGACAATGAGAATACTCTTTGAATCATTTCTAGCTGGTTTTGCTATATTACCTGAATTACGTGTTGAAGTATCAGCGGCCCCATTTTCCAGGGTTAGTGAGCTACAACCGCTTTGTTGAGTTGCTGCCAGGCAGCCTGGTACCCTTTTGCTGTTTTCTGACCAGCCGTTTTGGGCAATGCAGTGGGATCAGCTTCATTGATTCGACCAAGATCAGTGTGTGCCATAGCCGCCGCATTGGGTCGCATAAAGTAATGGCAGAGTTTGCTGCTCGGGGAAAGACCAGCGTTGGTTGGTTTTATGGATTCAAGCTGCACCTGGTCATCAATGACCAAAGGGAGTTACTGGCAGTAAAAATCACGGCTGGCAATGTGGATGACCGTGATTCCCTACCGGAACTGGCGCGCTCCTTGTTTGGGAAGTTCTCTGGTGATCGGGGCTATATCTCGCAGCCGCTCTTTGAGCAACTCTGGGAGCAGGGCGTGCAGCTCGTCACCAAAGTGCGTAAGAACATGAAAAATAAGCTGTTGCCACTGTTTGACAAGCTTCTGTTACGTAAACGGTCGATCATTGAAACCGTCAATGACCCATTGAAAAACATCTCGCAAATCGAGCATTCCCGTCATCGCAGTCCAATTAACTTTTTTGTTAATCTGATAGCTGGATTGGTGGCTTACACCTTTCGCGAGAAGAAACCCTTGCTTAACATTAGGTTTTCTCAAGCTCTTCCAGTCCTAGGGGGATGATTCTTATGTCGAACTCACGTTAAATAAGTTTTGTATGGTTGCTTTTCGCGCTTTGTTTCACAACGAAGTTGGCGAAGCCCATGCGTGCCTCGAAATCGGCATTCAGGCCTTGCGAGCGGCACCAACTAGGAAACGTTTCCGGGTCGATACGAGTGCGCACTACGGTATATCCATCTTGCTTAAGATTGTCCTCATCTTGTTCCGCTTCAGCAAGCCATACGTCGAAGCTTTCTGGCAGCTTGTGACTATCAGTCATAATTCTAAGGATGGCATCGTAATCTTCGCGATAGTACCAAATCATGCCTATTTTGAAGGGAGTTAATTTTTCCATGATATTTCCTTTGTTAACGAATAAGTGATGGAACTTCATGCTTTATCGGCATCAGGCAATTAATCCTAAGCACAGGGTATCTGGATATTAGGAACCATGGAAAACTCAATAATACAGCGGGCCCAAGAGAATTTGATATATGGAGGAATCCAATGCTACTAATATTGTTAGCGACAATTTCCCTAAATCATTGAAGTGTGTTTTTATCTCTTTTGTCATTTATGAAGAGATCACTGGCACTTGGTTGAGTATTGGCAATAAGATAGTCACGGATGGAGCAAGCTTTTTTGCTGGGAAAGTTAAAGACAAGCCAGCCAAGTCCTGCATTTCTGAACCCGAATCTGATTCTGTCATCTTTGAGCTTTATAATGACTAGCCGCGGATCGTCCTGCACAGACATACCTTCATCACTTTTAAGTGGCGGTTTTTTAGGCACTTCAGGACGCATATTGGCTCTGACAACTGCGAGCTCGGCTATTAGGGTTGTCAGCTCGTGTGCTGACAATATTCCATTGATTGACAAGTTCACAGATTTTTTGTCTTCGCTTACTTTCATGGCTTCTCCTTTGCTGTTAATAGTTTGGTGGAGTTTATTATTCTATCAGCATAGGAGAGGGGGCCTATTCAGCCAAAGATTAAGTAGAAGCTATTTAGGTGGATCAATCTTGATTACTTTTTCTTTTCCGCAATCAAGACAAATGAAGAAAGCATTTTTTGCGTCGAATCTTCCGAACGTTTCTTGGAATGTGCTTTCTATCCTTTTTAATTTTATCGATCCGCAAAGATTACATTGATAATCATGAGGATCTGGGCTATGAAGTTTTTCCATATTTTCAGTAAATGTGAAATTTTCGAGATTAAGATTCTGAATTTCCGATTCAAGATAGCAAATCATATCCGCCAAAGCGGAAACCTTTTTTCTGCATCCAGTAAGCTCTTTGTCATAAGCAATGAGCTGATCTTTCAAAAGCATAAACCGCTCTTTAATAATCAAAGTAGAGCCATTTTCATCAATAAGTTTTTCTATATTTTCGATGAGCATGATAGGGCAAGGGGAAGAAAATTTGATTGTGTAATACACCTGATTGACGCTACCAAAGAAGTGGCGCAGCTTGAGCAACCCAGTTTTGATCGTTCTGTAACTATCAAAATTGCCATTTTTACCTCAAATGAGACGAGAGAACTATTTATTGCAGATCGCCAGAATCAGTTTACAGGACTATTCGTTACATTTTAGTGTAGTAATCAAGTCATATTTGCAGTAGGTGAGTAAGGATGAGTAATAAAAGAATCTTGTGCTTAACCAAATTTATCAAATATAGGGCTAGCGCAAGTTGGGTCTGTTATATTAGTTTTTGTGTTGCTTTGCTTATAGCATATCCCCTATAAATTGATTGTAATTTGCGGATGATATATCCGATGTCATTTTGCCGTAAATTATTATTCGTTCGAGAAAAGGAAGGCCTTACTATCGCGCAAGTGGCCAAGCGACTTTGCGTAGGTGTAGCTAGCGTCGCGCGCTGGAACAAGAATCTTGATGCCAGACTTCGATGCCATTGAACCAAAATGGGCCCAATCCAAAACAACCAAAAAAAGAAGAATGCTCCATTGAGCAGCTCTTTGCCGTCTTTGCAATTTGATTCATTATATATAAGCTGTTCCCTCCGCCTACCAATGCTGCAAATAAACCACTTGATTAGTCCGCGCGTAATTCATTGTTTTTTATCATCTAAAAAATACGAGCTTGTGGACTTCGCACTTGAATGACAGGCAGGGGTGGAGAGAATAATGGCGCAAAGAGAGAAAAAGTGAGTGAATTTATGAGATTTCTTGAAACCTCGAAGTCCGCAAGAATCCGAATGAACCCGCGCAAACACGCGAGCGTAGACGAAAAAAAGCCAACCGGATGAAGGGTTGGTTTTTGGTATTGATGGAGTAGGGAACCGAGCCTAAATCCTTTTATCGAATAGAATAGCAATGTTTTGATCTTGAGGGCGCAGATTCACCTGCAAACAGGTGGGTAGTTGTTACTGTATGCTATGAATCTAGACACTATGGTTACTATATTCTTTGCAATACTGCATCTTGAATAGCATCAACTGATCAGAGGGTTTGCGTCTCGCTGCACTTTTCCGCGGCTTCATCGTTGTCTTTGCAAGAAGCTCAGCAAATAGATTCCAGTCAATTATGCGATTCAGCTCTTCAAGCGGAGCTTTTAGCTTAGTTAGCTGAGGAATATCGACTGTCAAGGCCAAAGAAACCGAGTTGCATGGTAAGGTCTCATATCCGGGAGTTTGATTTACATATTACATATTTAAAACAAAGTGTTATTCTGGATCAATAAAAAAATAACATTTTTTCCTGACCTGCCTCATTTTGTAGCTCGAATTTTTCAGGAGTCTATAACTTATTGTAGTTTAAAAGTCATTCTGTGCTATTTAGGAATTGGACAACTCTCATGCTTTGTGGAGTGTGCCTGCATTGGGTCGCTCCAGCTTCGGCTGTGGAATTTTCTCTGAATGGTGATATGCGTACTAGTTT
>NZ_FOUB01000115.1 GCF_900114745.1 Nitrosomonas communis
TCCTAATGGAATTCACACGAATTATTTTCTTATCTCTTCTGATGCATTGATATCGTACTTTAGTCTTAGGAAATTACTCTTGGTAGAAACTGGATGGTTACCTAGCACATTTAGAACTGCTACCGTTTTCTGATATTGTTCCAATCGGCGCAAATAGGATTGACCCCTACCCATAGCTTCCTGGAAAAGAACAGCGACAAGAAGTCCCATTGGATAACGCCTCAATCCGGGATGATGGTTCAAGCATTGTTCACTAAGAGAAACACCTCTGGGTTACCGATGGATACACGACCGGTGGCCCCGGTTGTTGTAAGTGTAAGAGCCAAAGCGTAGTCGCGCTGGGCTTAAGCGAGATAAGCTCTACGCTATAGCCCTTCCACGGGCCGCGCCGGGAGCGCACGGGATGACTACCCCCATGCCTGCCCCGCAAGCGCACCGCAGCGGCCAACTTTGCGCGCCCGAGGAGCCAGTTTGCACCCTACTCGATCCCTGCCGCGAAGAGTTTCCTCTGCGATCCTTTCTACGAAAAAGGGAAGTAATAATCTAAATCCAATAATTTTGGACCGCCTTTAAGTATAAAGTGTATGCAAATGCAACATTGATTGCATTTATGTAATCACCTAGCATGTTTATGAGATTAGATAAGAGTACAACGGGCAAATCTGAAAATCATAACCACCTCGTTGTAGGTAATGCCAAAAGCTTGGAGAATATACAGAGTTATATAATTATTTGCTTTGGCCATTTAAGAGAGTTAATGAATGCCACAAGGAGGCAGGGCAAAAAAATGTCAGGGCAATGAAACGGGTAATAAAAGAAACAGCGATTAAGTTATAAATGAGTGTTGAATTAATTCAAATATCTGACAAATGCAATAACTGCGGTGCATCTTTAACATTGGAAGAGATGCACTACTATGACAATGAAGACGGAACTGCCGAGTGCTCAAAATGCGTAGAAGAGCTTTTAGAGAATGATGCAAAGAAGCATGTAGTTTATATTGTATAAAAACTTCCATTTCTTGACGATAACTAAATTACAGATAATTATGGACACTCAACATTACACTCCAAAAGAATTAGATGATGCGGTCGCTGAAGAGCGAGAAAGATGTTTATCGATGTGCCGTATGGTGATGGATCATCATTCCGAAATAGCTAAAATAGCCGCGCAAGAATTTGACGAAGATAATAAGCACTTCATAGAAGGTCAGATCTCAGGTGCAAAAGATTGTATTGAAGCTATTGAAGGGAAATGGGATAAGAATGCTGCTGTGCAGTCACCAAGAGCTTATCCATTTACAAAGTAACCTTCTTGTAACCATTCTAGTCATCCCGATCAATTGCTGTTAAGGTAGCCAATGACATGGGCACCAACTTCTCAACATATCCTGTTACTTGCTGATTTTGGAGTGCAGGGCTGCTACGTCAGCCCGTTTAATCGAGCTGGCTTTTAATGATCACCAGGCAGGCAGGATATGTCTTTCAATTCTTCGTATGTCATTACCTGCCGATTTTTTTGCACGCATGGCGGTTGATGAATGCCTCACAGAGCTGCTTGATGGTATTAACGGCACGCTCCTTCTTTCTTTGTTTCCAATAACGGGTCATCGCCCTGAATCACATCTACTAAATATTTTTTGGCTTCCTTCCGCGCCTGCTCTAGGGTAAGAAGAACATATTGACCAATAATGATTAATCGTTTACGTCCATTGTAGCGGTAACTCAAAATGAAAGATTTCTTGCCAGCAGGATAAACGCGGAGTCCAAAACCGGCTAAACTGCCATCCCAGATAACACACCGTTCACCTGTCGCTGAATCGCCTATGTATTCTGCTTTATCAATTATTGTTTTCGTAAGCGTCATAGAAAGTCGAGTTGGGCTTAAGCGGGACGAGCTCCACATTATCGCCCACCCACGGGCCGCCGGGAGCGCACGGGATGACTTACCCCCATGTCATCTACACCGTGGATCTGAAACACTTCTTTTGCCAGATCAATACCTATTGTTGTAATCTTCATATTGGACGCTCCTATCTAGTTGAGTGGTTATTGCACCATTACTTTGGCACTTTGATGCCGTTTTGGGTAGTGGGCGTCCATTCCACTACCTCATCTCATCCGAAATGTCCCAGGTGAGCACCTCGTTAACTGCGTCGAGTAGGAATTTTGGTATGGCATGGTAGGTCTCCTTAGTAACGTTGATTGAAGTAGAGAACACCACCCGCAAAAGCGAGCAGTGCCGTGAACGAGAACGGATCCAGCACCCAGCTCAGCAGTGCCAGGCTCATCATCCCCAGCCAGCGGGGGCCGGCGTGGACGAGGCTGTACAGCGTGATCAGCACGAAGAGTGCGGTAATGGCGGTAACCAATGGTTTTCCTCCTTGTGTAGGCGATTGGTAAAGTGCTATTGAGGTAGAAGAAGTTGGAAAGACTGTGAGGAAGTGACAGCTTGAAAGAGGCTCGGTATAGGGTCGGTATTGCAGAGATGCTTCATTGCGAAGCCAAGAAACCCTTGCGTTGCTTGGAGTTATGAGTGAAGAGAACGAGTCACTCCCGGAATTCAACTCCCTCGCTCAGCTTGTGGAAGCTATAGCAGATCCCATATAAAATGATTTATATTTCATAAGCGGCATAGAGCTGCTCGATGGAACAACCTTCCCTTTTTCTGATGGCTTTGGCCTGAGCCCATTTGGGTTCAATGTCATTTAAGCCTGGGGAATAAGGGGGCAGGTATTCAAGTGTATGCCCGGCATGGGCAATGGCGGTTTGGATATCCTGCCGTTTATGAAAGGTTGCGTTGTCCATGACAATCACGCAAGCGGGCAGAAGTTTAGGCAAAAGGTCCTGCGTTATCCACGCATAGAAAATGTCAGCGGTGATAGGGACTATGAACAGACTTATGGTCAGCAGCGTCTTTCCGATGAGAGCGCCAACCACATGGGTTCGGCCTCGTGCATGCCAGTCTTTTACGCCATGGACGCGCTCACCCACTGGCGCATAGCCATGCGTGCGGGGCATGTCGTGCGCAAAGCCGCTTTCATCAAGGTAAACGATAACGCGGCCTGCTCGCTCATAGTCTTCAATTTTTTTCTGGAAGATACGCCGCTTTTCTTCGCTGGCTTTGGGGTGACACAGGCTTTTTTTTATAAGTCACACTCAGACGCTTTAAAGCATGATTAATGCCTTGCTTGCTGACACCCAACCGTTTGGCGCGCTCGTACTGATATGCATCCGGATAATTCTTGATGTCCTGCGCCAACATTTCCATGTTGATCTTGGTGGCAGGTTTGTTGCGGGTGGTCTTGGGATCGGGAGTTTTGATCCAACGCATCACGCTGGCGACCCCTACACCAAAACGCTTGGCCACTTGCGCGATTGAGAGGTTCTCCTTCTCACGAACGGATCATACTTTACGGCGAAATGATATCGGATAGGTCATCTGTAAATTATAATCGATTTATAGGGGATATGCTATAAAACGCTCCCTGACGTGGATTTGTCCGCTGCTTTCTTCCCGCGCTTGGCCTGCTGTGGCGTTGATTCGGGTGATTGCTTGCCCTCCTCTGCTTTCTGTGGGACAGCTGAGTTGATCAGCTTCTTGATACCCGCCACGAATTCAGCGGGATCAGCGCGCTCGTAACCCCGCTGCCTGTCTCCCAGCGGTTTCAGCAGCCCTTCCGCCTTCAGCACGGCCAACAGAAAGGCAGGCGTGTTCAGCGAGCGGCCCTGGAAGAGCGAAAACAGGATGTGCGACACGACCGGCTTGCCCTTCTTCTGCCGGTCGAAGGCTTCCTGAATGGCACCGAGGGCGACCCACTCGTCGCTGAAGAAGCCGCCGCCGGTGTTGGCCGCCATCCGGAAGTAGACTTCGGATTCGGCCATGCAGCCGACGTGGTAGGTCAGCGAGGACTTGCCCGAGAGCGAGCGGCAGGAGTCCTCCTTCAAGACGCGGATGGGAGGCTTGGGGACATCGATTTCGGACGTTTCATCTTAGACTCCTTTGTAATGTAGATTATTAGATGTTGCTTCATATAAGATGCGCCGGTTACCGCAGTTCCGGAGCGCTACTTGAGCGGTGTTAGTACTGCGACACCGCTGTAATGTAGATTGAGTACATTGGCAAGATCGAGGATGTCGACCTCTTCTCTACCGTTATCTGCAATGAGCTGGTGTGCAAGATCGAGATCAGAAGTAATCAGATATTGAGTTGTTCCGTTCACTTCGACCTTCAGGAGAGTCACGTCGATAAGCACAGGGGGATGACGACGCAGCAGATCGATTAGTGCGAGGCATTCGACGTGAGCTCTCTCCATGTTGGCCTCGAACTCCACGATCGCTGCACGCTCCTCGAAGTCTTCGCGCAGGTTGGGATCGAGCGTGGCAACGATGTCCGCCACGAGCAGATTTATGGGTCTTTCCATAGATATCTCCTTCGAAAGGTTTTAGAAATGAGAAACTAGATTTGCCAGCCAGTGGAGCTAGCGATGGTGGGAGGTAGCAGGAATACTGAGAAACTGTGAAACTGAAAAACTGGAATTCTGGAAAACTGAGAATGTGGGTATGCAGGTAGGCAGAGAGGTTGGACTCAGGGAAGCGTCAGCGCTGTCGCCGGTGCCGCGTATTCAGCACACATCGCCAGCAGGTCGCCGTCGACTCCTGGCTGCTTCGGGATGAAGATGTCGGCGCCGAATCCCTCGTCGTTGAAGATGTAGACCATCTCATAGCAACTGACGTGTTCCTCCAGCGCTTCGAAGGAAGGCGAGAAATCGGGCTCCCCGTAGCTGGCGCCGTCGAAGAGGTTGCGCAAAATGGGGAAGCCGATCTCCTGCTCTAGCGTTTCCACGCTGTCGCCGGGTTCCACCACGACCATATAGCCGTGGAGGTCGTAGTCGTAGGGTTCGCCGGCGCATATTTCTGTGAACCTCTGCTGCACCAGTTCTCGAATAGCAGGATCGGGGATGCGGTCAACTAGGTTATGATCATTGAGTACTAGCATGGTGTACCTCCTATGAAAGATGAACGAGAAAATGTAAAACGCCCAAGGCCAATTGATGACCGAGGGCGCTTTGAGGGATGCGACGCTTTCAGATTATTGAGCCCATAGCGTCGCCGAAGGCTCTTGTGGTTGTTGGGTTAGATTATTGATTGCACTAGGGTATTTTATGGTCTCAGATATTTTGAGTTAGTACGACCAAAGTACAATTTCAATCTGACTAAGGTAATAAGAAAATCAGCATCATCTAATTTTATTTACTGAGGTGGATGATCATGAACTGCAAAACATGCGGTAAAGATCTCGGATTAGGCCCTCGTTATGCTCTCTTAGATGAAACACAAATGTGCCTTTGGCGAGCACCCGACGCGATGCCGGAAGTCAATATCGGGGAAGCTGTCATACTCGGTTATTATTGCTGTGAGCAACATGCGATTGAGGCTGCTAGCTCATATTTAACCCTTGCAGGTGGCGAAGCTACATGGTCAAACGTTCTACCGATCGATAATTGCGGCATTTGCAAAGAAAGTTTTAATACTAATACATGGCATAAAGTGCTTACATTGAGTAAAGAGCGTGGTCATGAAAGCAAGCCTGCAATTATCAACAATAAATATGTGGCTCGATTTTGTCAGAAATGTAACCCCGTAGCTTGATGCTCTTGCTGGCAGAGGACAACAAACAGCTGATTGAATTAAAAGAAGACCAATTATAAGATGTCGCTAACTCTTCATGCTCACCAGATTGGCTATATTGCTTATTGATCAGAATATAGATTTCATGTCATCGCCACTGAACAACTTTGACAGTGACACTTGTTCTTGGAGTGCGCGGGCGATGTACTTATCGGCCGAAGTCAGTATCCCCTAAAATCTTCGTCTGAATAGGGGGCTATCCATAATTTTACTCGATGGCTAACGTTGCTTTAAGCAACACTGGTTAAAATGGTTGTGTAGTAAGCGCTCAACGGCACCACCTGTCATTCTCTCTGACTTAGTGATTTAATGAACTCCGGTGTCAGGGGTAACAATTCATCGATACGGTTATTAGGCCAGGCGGGAAGTTTAAGGAGCGTATCTTTGAGCCATTCAGATGGG
>NZ_FOUB01000027.1 GCF_900114745.1 Nitrosomonas communis
GCGTCAAACTCTGATAATCTCTCATTTGATTCTCCTAGCTCTTGATCAAGCTAAAAGAATCACGGTGACCGTATCACACGGTCAAACCTTTAATAGTCCCCCGGCATAGCCGGGGGATTACCTTATTTATTTATTAGTGCGGTTTAACAGGTGTTATAACTTTCTGTTTTTATTAACATAATACTCGTCAGTGCTCGCCAACACTCGCCCATAATCGTCAGATTTGTCACGTTCTATTCTTGGAGTTTTGTAAATAACTATACGTGAGAGGGATATTACTATTAGTTTGATCAACTGAAATATGCCAGAAGTAGTCAATTTATGTAACTCTCAAGAGAAAATATGATAATTGCAATAAATTTTGTAAACTTAAACTAACTTACATACTTTCTTTCTGAAGTCTTAAAATGGAAATTACCAGATCTAGTTTTACTATTAGCGAAATCAGGGATATGTGGCAACGACGTGAATTGATAGTAAATAAAAATTATCAACGATCATCGTCAGTTTGGCCAGATTCTGCTCGCACTTATTTTATTGATACGATTTTAAATCGGTATATTTTTCCAAAGGTATACTTTTATCAAGTATTCGACAAAACCCGTAAAAAAGTTATTCGAGAAATCGTAGACGGTCAGCAACGTTTGACCACTATTCTTTGTTTTTTGAATGATGATTTTCCTCTTACCAGTCGATCAGTTAAATATCAAGGCAAGCGTTTTAGCGATTTAGATGAAGATTTACAACAACAATTTTTAACATATAGCGTAGAAGTCGACATCATTTATTCTGCAGAACAGTCTGACTTGTTAGCCATGTTCACAAGAATGAATGCGTATACCGCACCTCTTAATCCTGCAGAAAAACGTCATGCAGAGTTTGAAGGACAGTTCAAGTGGTTCATCATCGAAGCCACGGGTGAGATAGGCCCCAGGCTTGTCAATTTTAATGTTTTAACATCAAAACAAGCAATTAGAATGCACGACGCAGAATTTTTAACTGAGCTGGCAATTGTGCTTGACCTTGGAATTATGAACAAGTCCGATACTTCTCTTACTCAAATATATAGAAAATATGACAAATCATTTCCTCGCGAGGCAGAATTTCGTGGCCGTATCTACGAATTTATGCAGTTGCTTGAGCAGGAATTTGCCCCATTAAAAAATACTTTTATTACAAAATCATACGTATGTCATTCATTGTTTTGCGCCTTAATGCAAAGAAAATATGGCATCCCCAACGGTAACGAATTTGGTACCCAGACGGATGGAGTGTTTTTCACAAATTTACAAAAAACTATTGACGCTTTAAGTGCTCTTGCCGGTGCACATGAATTGCAAGATATAAGTGGTCCTTATGGTCCTTATGTAGAAGCTTGTTTAAGCACAACTCATAGAGTAAAGCAGCGAAAAATTAGATCAATATGGTTATATAATGCGTTAATCTGAGATTTGCCATGACTCTTGCAAGATGCTATGTGCAGATAAATAGTCGACTGTCACGTAGACACAAACAAGCAACTTCAATTCTTGATGATCATGTGAATGGCAATCTCTCACCTTGGGAATTTAGGTTTCTTGCAGAGGCATTACTTTCGAATTTATGGATAGACTGGAATGTTTTCGTAAAACAAGTGCTATTGTTATCTTGTAGAGGAACTACAACTCGATCTGGCGTAATAGTGCCGGCAAGATTGGCTCCTAATAATACCGAAAGTCGTATAACGTATGAATTTATACAGTGTAGTAAAAATGCTACTGTTAACCCCACTAAAACTTATTCTGGATCAATAGAACCCACTTGGGCTCATCCTGATAGAATTATCGGTTGTATCAGCGGACTTGCAACTTCAAACACTACAGAACTTCAGAATGCATTTGGCTCTGCCGGATTGTTCGGCCCTAAAAGAATACATTTAGTGCGAAATGCATGTGCACATAAATCCAAGTTTAATCGTAACGAAGTAGCGCGTGCTTTGAGAGGCTTATACCTTACAAATCACTTTCTTGATCCAATAGATATTATCTGGGGAAATAATTCCTCAACCAATTCTATTGCAATTTTTGAATGGATTGCCGATCTCACTGATATTGCAGACCTTGCAACTCATTGAATTTATGCTTATTCAAGGATTCTTTAGGTGGCTTGCTGATCTCAACTACTAACTGCAATTAGCTGAAACCGGATTTCTGCCTCAATTTATTTAAATAAAATAGCGGTGACCTAACAAATTTTTTGATATTTTTATAACTTCTTGATTCCATGTCGCTGCTGAAAGAAATTGAACCTCCGACCTGCTGATTACGAAACGTAACCATGAGTATATAGTACATGTTAATCAATCACTTACAATGTTCACCAAGCATAAAAACAGTGTCACGCAACCACAAACAGTAGTACTTGCAGCGTACTTTGGCACAAATTTGCCACAATTTTATATTGTATTTTGTTTTGATTCCTCGGCACGAATTGTTTTATTGAAAATAAACTTGCAAGTACTCGCTAACAATCGTTAGATTTATCATGCTCTATTATTGAGCATTGGAATAGAAAATTAATTTAGGGAATGTGAATTTTTTAGTAGGAGTCGAATACTATGTGTGATTATCTACACGTTCTTGATAAAGAAGAGCTCTTTCATGAGCAATGGTAATACTTTTTTTAACATATTCTAAAAATTCATTTTCTGAATTACATCGTAATATTGTTGGTTTAAATGAACTTTCAGGATGATATATGAGCCCAAATTTCCCTGATTCGAAAAAAACAGGAAAAATCCCAAGACCAATACCTGTATATAATCCCACATGCTTAATGTCAGAGCCTTCAGCTGCTCCTCCAAAATATACTGGAGAATTAGGTTCATTTCTGATTGGAATTGGGTTTCCCCTAACTTGTAAATATTCTATATAGTAGAATTGGTTTTCTTCTGATATTACAACGGTGCGAATACCATCAATTGAAGAAATATTGGGATCATCTATAACTTGCATCATTGCATTCATTGATTTTGCTAAGTGAGCATGAAATTCTGGAATTTTATTTTTTCCTAATCTACTAATTTCAAAAGTAGGAACTGGGCTTTTATTTTCTTCAGAATGAAAAAAAGATTGAAATTTTGAATAGGCGTCTATATCACCGATGTGCGTTACCTGCTTTTCCCATTGCACTTTCCCATTTGCGATTTTGAATAGTTCTTTTTCAAAAAAAGCAGGGTTGTCGCGTTTTTCAACTATAACTCCCACAATAAAATCCGTTTGATGTTCGGCTCTGTTATGATGGTATAAGAAGTAGTCAATGACCTGGTTTTTATCGAACAGAAATAGCCCTTTATCGTAAATCCTCTCTATCGCTTGCCGGGCATATTCAATATTTCCCGCAAAAGCAACAAACAGTCCAGGTGCAAGAATAACTACTTTTAGACCTCCAATGTATTGTTCTGCTTGAGTTGTTGTGTCGGCTCCATTGACAGTAAATTTTGTATCTGCAATAACGAAAATTTCATCATTAATTTGTCGAGCAACAATTAAACTCAAAATTCAACCTCTCTAGTTATAAGAAGCAATTTATAAAATAACGATTTATTTTATAAAGCTTTTAAATAATGACTCGGTATTTACGAAAAGTAACTATAAATTCTAAATTAATATAAATCATTCACTTGTAATGCTTGCCAAGCATAAAATCAGTGTCAAACTGCTCCAACCAATGAAGTTTTTCGGGTAATTTGGTACAATTTTGACATAATTAATTTTGTAACCATTTGGCTCACCATGAAGTTAGGGGTGCCACAACTTCATTTTCATAAATTATCTGTAGATAAGAACTCATTTACTGATTCTTTCCATATATCCAGATTTGCAAATGGATGCCTAGATGGGTGATTTGGCCATAATACCAATCGTATGCGATGATTATTGCTATTGTACAAATCCCACAAGCTGAAACGATAGTTTATAAAAAATTTCTCTTTTTCTGGTTTATTCCAATCGATTTTCAGACCAGATTCATGATTCCACCATTGAGAAACCTCTTTATCCTTCATTATTTTCTTTAATCCAAATAAGACCACCAAGTCAGGATTATGAATATTGTTCAATAATCTAGATGCCCATTGAACGTATGGTTTCTCTACATCATATTTTGTTGCAGCTCCGGCAGAATCTGTACCTAAATTAATGTGAGTTGTTAATGATAATGCTTCGTCTATTGTTATGGTTGGACAGTTTTTCTGACAAAACGAATGAGATAAATATCTTAATTTCTCCCAGTAACCTCTTGCATCAGGGTAATAAAAGTAGCTATTCTTTGGTTTGATTACACATGGTTCACTATAAAAATCAAAACCATTCTTACGTGATTTCTCTGCTTCAGGATTAGGACTATTGCCATACGAAACTCCGATAAGCACAATTTTTGGATCAATGCTTGCTGGCATCCCATCAGGCCATAGTTTTTCTGGTGTTGTTTCTATAAGTTCATTTTTGCGCCTTTCTTTTTCTTCGAGTGGTAAAGAATCAAGTGAATACAGATGATTTAAGTAATTCATAGTAATAATAAAAATTAAGTACCTCTAAATAGAAAAGTATAAAGTCTAAAATTAGTGGTAATGCTGGCCTTTAATTATTATGCATAAGTCATTCTGCACCTAGAGTTTTACGTTTAAATTATTCAAATATAAATAAACAGGCTTCTACATTCTCTAAGAATGTTTTATCTAAATATTTTTGATTTTTTAAATTGTTTGGGATTGTAGAGAAAGGGCTTGTGAGAAGAATTAACAAGAATGCAGCTAATGATTGAGTGTAATCTAGCTGACTTCGCAGCTTCAGGGTGTATTCAAATTATTAAATATTAATTTTTATCTTGCTGCTGAAACAAGATTTTTGTGTGTGATAATAAGTCGAAAGATTTATTTTTTTATAGCATGCTTTTGTCAATTAATTTATAAAATTATCATAATATTTGACGTGATAGATAAAAATTAACCACTTAAGTTTCGCTTAAGTCTCAAGATTCTCTCAGAGTTATTTAACGATGCTCGTGCATATAAAATCTTTATCTTTGTGGGAAATTGCTCATTATTGGCATGACTATGATCCAAGAATGTCCAGCATTCACAATATACCGTTAAAAGTACGTGATACTCTTCTGGTACTCCTCAAGACTTCAGTCAATGCGAAATTTAATGTATACGTTGAAAAACACAGAGCTTATTTATTAAAGCTATTCCGTTATATTCAACAGATCACCACAGAATGCTTTTTGCAAAATTTACAGGAATCCATAGATAAGAAAGTATTTGATAAACGTCTATTTAACAGCATTATTGTGACTCGTAATGCATTAGCTCTCTGGTGTATTGAAAACAACGAACCATTACCTAAATTCTGGTTTCCGGATAATGATAAATATCCTTATGATTTGAACGATGAAAACCTAATAGAAGATGCTTATCGCTATGAATTCCTATTGTTGCATGATGGACCGGAAAAGACAGACCCCGGATCAGAAGTAAAGCAAGTGGTTTCCCCGTCGGTTAGTAGCAATGCTGCTAAAGCCGCAAATGCCAAGCATGCAGGAACAAATGCGATTAAAGATAGATTTATTAGCTTTTATCTTTCGGATGGTGGCAAACATCCTGATAAAACCGCTGCCGCAAAGCATTTCTTTGATTCTTTAGATAAGCGAGAGCAACTCCTTTTTAGTACCAGTAAAACAGCCACACGCGCTTTTTTAGAGGCTTTACGCAAGCACGAGAAATGAGTAAAGTCTTCTTAATACCAATATACGTTTGCATGCAAATGCATATTCAACCATAGATAATTTTTGTGGTTCTAAAATAGCGATTCTTGTGCAGACGTATTTACGTTTGCATGTAGCCGTAATTGTCAATAGAGCATAGAAGCTCGATAGTGCCTCCGTCATCAATAACTTATGGAGGTAGCAATGAAAGACTACGAGCAATTTGCACATAATGGAGCATCACAAGGTTCTTTAGCTGAGCAAATAGAAAATATACTATCCACTTCGCCAACGCATCGCACAACGAGCGAACGCGAGGCGATGCGATGCGTTGGCGAAGTGGACGATACTTCGATAGAAGTATCACAAGCGTCAAAATTATCCTCAGGGGGTACGACTCGTAGTAACACAGTACCCAATAACTGCAATAGTGACTACTTTAAGCTTTTAAGGTTTGGGGTGGATAGCCTTTATCTCTCCTATCCAGGTGAATTATTGCCTGATGTGGATGATGAACTAAAAGAACTGAAGAAGACCGCGCAATTACCCCAATCCTTTGAACAAATCAAAGCCCAGTATTCCGTCAATGACCATATTTTTGAGGTCAAGGACAAAGGCGCAAAATTATTCCCCTAGATCCTGGAAGATAATGCTTTTCGTATTCAGCTATCACGCAGTAAATCGGTTCCCTTAGCCTATGTAAAGATTTCCAGCGAGTATTTGACGCATATAAGTCCACTAGTAGCAGAAAAAGCGCTACGGGCTATCCTGGATCAATTTGGGGCTATTCATGAATCCGCTAATGTCAGCCGTATCGATTTATTTGTAGACTTCGTCAGCTCACAGAATATGGAAAGCTGGGATCGTCATGCCTGGGTAACGCGTGCTTCCGCGATTAACCAATATTCTAACGAGCGTGAATTCTCTGGCTGGACGATTGGCGCAGGGGGCGTCATCAGTTGCCGTTTGTATAACAAAACGTTGGAAATCCTCAAACAATCCAAAAAAACCTATTTATATGAACTCTGGTATCGCGCGGGATGGAATGGACTAGACCCGGTATGGCGGCTTGAATTTCAACTCAATCGGGAAGTCATCACGCAAAAGGGATTACAGAAGCTTTCAGACGTGTTAAATCATCTCAATGGCTTATGGAGCTATGCCACCGCAGAATGGCTACGTTTGACATTACCCAATCCAGAGGATCAAACACGCTCACGCTGGCCGATTCGTCCTTTATGGGGTTATTTTTCCTCAGTGGACTGGCAAACCAATGATAGCCCTCTCCTCCCTCGTTTTAATTCAGCCCGTATTCCTGGCGTTGATAGACTATGCAGCAGTTTATTAAGTTGCCTCACTTCTTACATGGCACGGGAAAGAATCTGGAATCTTGACCGAGGATTTGATGCTTTCAAGCTTGCCTTTTGCCAGCACTTTGATGAAATCAGCGCTCATCTGGGATTAGCTTTCGATAATTTTATCGAGGAAAAAGTGGCCATCAAAGCGTGGAAATTCAATACTATCTTGAACCGCGACATTGAAGCCGAGCAACAAGCCAAGCTGAACAAATCTGCGGCTGAGTATCGGAAGCAGTCAGACGGCGAATAACAATGGATAAAATTAGCCTGCCACTGCCTGCGATTCGATGTTTATCCAAAGAAGAAGCGGCATGTTACCTCGGTATCGGCGTAACCTTACTCACTGAATTGGAAATTCCTTTTATCAAACTGGGTCGCCGTTGCCTCTATGACAGGGTTGATTTGGATGCCTGGATAGAGGATTATAAGCAACGCGAGCACGGGCGGGCTAAGGAGGAAAATTTATGGCACAAACCCAAGAAGGCGTCTACCGAAGGCCAGATTCCCGCTTCTGGTGGATTGCAACCACGCTCCCAAACGACAAAAGAATACGCCAAAGTGCTGGGACTGAAAGCCGACAAGATGCCGAAGCGCTGCTAGCCAAAATCCGGCTGGAAGCCTTTCGAGAGCATCACTTCGGCATCAAACCCCAGCGCTCCTGGCAAGAAGCCGTAGTACGGCATCTCACGATTAAGGCAAATTTACGCAGTTACCGCGATGTGCAACGGATTTGCAGGATGCTTGATCCCTATTTGTGCAGCCTGACATTGAATCAAATCAACGGTGACGTGATTTGGTCAGTAGTGCAGGGGCAACTCAAAAAGGGCAATACGCCAGCAACGGTGAACCGTTATCTGGCCCTGATTCGCAATTTGCTGAAGATGGCACGCGATGAATGGCAATGGATCGATAGCATGCCCAAGATTCGTTTGCTGCCTGGTGAAGTAGAACGGGATCGCTGGTTAACGAGAGAGGAAGCAGACCGATTGATTGCAGCCGCTCCTGAACATCTAGCGGCCTTAATCCGGTTTGCTTTGGCGGCAGGTTGCCGGGCGCGTGAGATTACCGGACTGGAGTGGAACCGCGTCGATTTAAATCGACGCACAGCTTGGTTGAATAAAACCAAAAATGGCACACCGAGAGGTGTCCCGCTGAATAAGGATGCAGTTGCCGTATTACAGGAGCAAATAGGAAAACATCACCAGTTCTGCTTTACTTATCGCGGTCAGCCCATAGGCTGGGATTTAACCAACACGGCCTGGATAAACGCAATTAAAAAAGCAGGAATTGAAGATTTCCGGTTTCATGATTTACGCCATACCTGGGCTTCCTGGTATCGTCAGGCTGGCACCAGTTGCGATGAACTTAAAGATTTAGGCGGTTGGAAGTCACGTAATATGGTGGATCGTTATGCTAAGTTTGCTACTGAAAATCTGGTGTTTGCTGCATCCAGAATTGAATCGACACGAGACAGCACAGTAATTCCGTTGTCACGTTTCTGTCACGTTAAGAACGCGGTCAAAATGGACGAGTCCAGCAAAGCCCTAAAATAGATGGCTCCCCGACCAGGGCTCGAACCTGGGACCTGCGGATTAACAGTCCGTCGCTCTACCGACTGAGCTATCGGGGAATATGCGGCACAAGAAGCGCATATGTTAATGTTTTGCACGCTAACGGTCAACCTTCATGTTGCTAACATTTTTTATCGCTTCTTCATAGAGCCTAATTTTTAGGACATTTTCTTGCTTTTGTTAAAGTCTTCATGGTGTAAATTAAATGAAAATATTACTGAATGCGTAGTGCTGCATCCTCATTTACCACCCTTCTCTGCTCTGTATTAACACCCTTCATTCAAGTTACACCCATCATTTCATTCGCAGATGATCCTTTCCTCACTCATCTCCAGGAAAAAATTTGCTGATGGCACAAGCAGATGAGCAAAGTAATCAAAAGGAAAGCGGTTAAACTATAGTGACAAGCAGCTTGGCAACATTATCCGCTTACATAGGCAGGCAATTAAAAACATACAAAAAATGCACGAGGCACAAAAGCCTACAAGCTTTACGGAAAGCAAAAATACAGCCTGACACTAAAAATGAAACGCTACGTAAATAAACGAGATAGTTCCCCGACAAAGCCAGGGGATTACCTCGTCTATTAAATTATTAAAAAACCAATAACAGAAAAGTATCTCTTCTTTGATTTCAATAAATTTTTGTTAAAATATGGCCCAAAATAAAAAATATAATTTTTCTTAATCGCCAATAATTTGCGGCAGCATTGATTAATTAAAAAAATAAATGCCCGGGAGGGGTAACAAAATAATGTTTTCATCCAGTTCTTTTTGGGACATCAAATCGAAGTTCTGCTCTGAAGCAAGGATCAATTTATTAAAGCTATCTTTCAGTTTAGTTATCGCGACACTATCGTTTCAGACCCACTCAGCAGCGCCCACGGATTCGGCTAGTTCGGACTCGACTAGTCAAAAATTTAATTGGTCGCAGACGCCACCAGTAACACCCGGCCCTCGCCCAGGACTTTTTGTGATGCCCCCTACCGGAGCTGGTTACTATTCATTGCTGGATTTAATTACGGGGAATAAACGCGAAGCCCCACCAGTTGCGCCTTATGCTCCTTTTGCATTGCTTACTACGCCTGCGTTTGATATCGATTTTCGTTATCTCGAAAAACCAGAGCATGAAAAAGATGTTTTTGATCCACTCAAACGCATTTATCTGAATGATGACTGGCTGCTTTCATTTGGTGGTCAGTTCTGGTACCGGTTCATGAATGAAACGGATAGCCGTCTCAATGCAGCGGGTACTGACAATACACACCATCTTTTCCGTACACGTTTTCATGCTGACTTATGGTATCAAGATAGATTTAGGCTGTTCGCTGAATTTCTTGATGCGCGGACTTCCGGCCTGGATATGCCTGCCTTACCTACTGATACAAACCATACTGATATGCTGAATCTTTTCGCAGATATCAAATTAGGGCAGTTCCTCAATGGGCCTGCTTATTTGCGGGTAGGTAGGCAAGAATTACTTTATGGTTCTCAGCGGCTGATTTCCACTTTGGACTGGGTCAACACGCGTCGAACCTTTCAAGGGATCAAAGCTTTCTGGCGAACACCCACCTTCGATCTGGATGCCTTTTTTGTCAGACCTATGGTTACAGAAAAGAATCAGTTTGATAATTGGGATCAGGATCGGAATTTTTTTGGTTTATGGGGCACATACCGACCAATGAAGGGTCAACTGCTTGATCTGTATATACTCAGCTTGATCGATAACCGGACTGTTTCGCAAGCAAATATTCTGAGTGGAAATATCCTGCAAGGTGATTCTACCTTGGAAACTGTGGGTGGCCGTATAGCCGGCGATTACAACCGGTTCCTTTACGAGCTAGAAGGAATGTATCAGTTTGGCAGACGCTCCCATCAGGACATATCGGCCTTTTCTGTTGCCACAGGTGCTGGCTACCAGCTTCCCTTACCTATGAATCCCCAATTTTGGTTACGCTATGATTTTGCTTCCGGTGACAGCCGCACAAATGATGGAAACTCAAATACGTTTAACCAACTTTTTCCATTTGGAAACTATTATCTAGGCTGGATAGATCAGGTAGGTCGTCAGAATATTCATGATTTCAATGCTCAGTTTTCATTACATCCTCAACCATGGTTTACATTTCTCGCACAATACCACCGTTTCTATTTGGCAAACAAACGCGACTTTCTGTACAATGCAGGAGGGGTAGCCACACTGCATGATCCAACAGGGCAATCAGGTACTCATGTTGGTGATGAAATTGATTTTCGTGTCAATATCCATGTGGACCGCCATCAAGACATACTCGTGGGATATTCCAAACTATTCACAGGAAATTTCATTCAAAATCAGCGACCTGGGATTAATCCTGACCTCTTTTATGTTCAGTATAATTTTCGTTTCTGATGATCAAGAGGAATAAGACAATGAAAAAACTGCTATTAATTATAACTGTCGCCTTTACTGCTTTTTTACTGGAACCAGCACTTGCTTTTTCTGACCAGAATGTTACCTCAACCAAAACAGAGAAATTACCAGATGACGAAGGGATAGTCATCTCAGTGCTGGATACGACAGGTTATACCTATATGGAGCTAGAGAATGGTGGCAAGCGTTTCTGGATTGCAGCGCCTACTACCAAAGAAGTCAAGGTTGGCGACCATATACGCTTTGTTGAAAATATGAGGATGCACAACTTTACCAGTAAAACCCTGAATCGGACATTTGATCAACTTATCTTTGTGACATCAACCCAAGTAAAGGTTGCTCAATAAGTCATAACAAAGAATTCTCAGATTGTGCACTGATTACGGCTTTTTACTTGCTGTGACAATCCTGTGACAATCGCATCATCGTTTTTGATCAACAAACCCAATGAACAGCTTATTTTTTAGATTTTTTATATCATCACGATATTGAGCTGCCTTTTCAAATTCTAAATTTTTAGCTGATTCCAACATTTGTTTTTCCAACGACTTGATTTCCTTTGTTAGCTGAGATTCACTCATATGGTCATAGCGAGCCTGTACTTGGGCTATTCCAACTTTTCCCTGTACAGGCTCATTACTATAAATACCATCAATAAGATCTTTGATACGCTTACTGACACTTCGCGGCGTAATATTATTGGATTGATTAAATAAAATTTGCTTTTTACGCCGCCGTTCAGTTTCATCTATAGCCCGCCGCATTGAATTAGTAATACGGTCAGCATAAAGAATGGCCGTACCATTAATATGACGTGCTGCTCTTCCCATTGTTTGAATCAGCGAGCGCTCTGAGCGCAAAAAACCTTCCTTATCCGCATCTAGAATGCCTACTAACGATACTTCCGGGATATCCAACCCTTCCCGTAATAGATTGATTCCAACCAATACATCAAACTTGCCAAGGCGCAAATCGCGAATAATTTCGACTCGTTCAACAGTATCAATATCCGAATGAAGATAACGCACTCTAACCCCATGGTCTGAGAAATAATCGGTCAAATCCTCTGCCATACGTTTAGTAAGGGTGGTAATTAGCGTTCGCTCTGCCTTCGCCGTACGTAGGGTAACTTCCGACATCAGATCATCTACCTGCGTTGCTACCGGACGTATGATAATTTCCGGATCAACCAAACCAGTAGGTCGAACAACCTGCTCTGCAATTTGGCCACTTTTCCTTTGCTCATATTCTGCTGGCGTCGCTGAGATAAAAATGGTCTGGGGCATCAATTTTTCAAACTCATCAAATTTTAGCGGTCGATTATCTAATGCTGAAGGCAACCTGAAACCATAACTCACTAGATTCTCCTTACGAGACCGATCACCCCGATACATCCCTCCTAACTGAGGAACAGTTACATGACTCTCATCAATAATCATTAAAGCATTATTTGGCAGATAGTCGATTAATGTGGGTGGAGGCTCACCCGCTTTTCTACCTGAAAAATGACGTGAATAATTCTCGATACCTTTACAGAAACCCAACTCATTCAACATCTCCAAATCAAAGCGAGTGCGTTGCTCAATACGCTGAGCTTCCACCAGCTTGTTTTGTTGATGAAAGTACTCAATACGTTCCGCCAATTCAGACTTGATGGTCTCAATTGCCCGTAACGTAGTACTTCTCGGCGTCACATAATGACTTGAAGGATAAACGGTATATCGTGATATTTTTTGCAGAACTCGCCCTGTTAACGGATCAAAGGAAGAGATATATTCCACCATGTCATCAAACAACGATACTCGAATGGCTACTTCTGAGTTCTCTGCCGGGAAGATATCAAGTGTATCGCCCCTCACTCTGAAAGTACCGCGGCTAAACTCGAATTCATTTCGCTGATACTGCATGCCGGTAAGTCGTGCGATAATATCTCGTTGGGATATTTTTTCTTGTTCGCGCAGGTGCAGAATCATACTGTGATAATCAACCGGGTCACCAATACCATAAATACATGATACCGTTGCAACAATAATAGTATCTTTGCGTTCAAGCAGTGATTTTGTTGCAGAAAGGCGCATTTGTTCAATATGCTCATTAATACTGGAATCTTTTTCTATGTAAAGATCGCGGGAAGGAACATACGCTTCGGGTTGATAATAATCATAATAAGAAACGAAATACTCAATTGCATTCTCCGGAAAGAATTCCCGCATTTCTGCATATAATTGTGCCGCCAGTGTTTTATTGGGAGCAATGATGATGGCAGGACGTCCTAGTCGGGCAATGGTATTAGCTACCGTGTAGGTTTTACCTGAGCCTGTCACTCCCAGCAATGTTTGAAAAAGCAGACCGTCTTCTACCCCTTCAACAAGTTTGGTGATTGCCTCAGGCTGATCGCCAGCAGGCTCAAAAGATTGATAAAGTTTATAAGGGCTGTTGGGAAAGGTAATAATCACGGGTATAATTTCAATGCAAAAAACTTATTTAATTCTATCATGTTGGGTATCGACCATTTCAGGAGCACAGTAGTGGAACTCTCAAAACGCGCACGGGCTATTAAACCATCGCCTACTCTAACCGTTACTGCCAAAGCTGCAAAGCTTAAATCTGAGGGCAAAGATATTATTGCACTCGGGGCAGGTGAACCTGATTTTGACACACCACAACATATTAAAGATGCCGCCATTGCTGCAATTAATGCTGGCTTTACAAAATATACCCAAGTAGGGGGTACACCCGCGCTCAAAAATGCCATTATTGCAAAATTCAAACGTGACAATGATTTAAATTTTACTTCTAAGGAAATTCTCGTTTCCTGTGGTGGAAAACAAAGTTTTTTTAATCTTGTATTAGCCACGATTAATCCAGGGGATGAAGTGATTATTCCGGCTCCGTATTGGGTTTCTTATCCCGATATTGTGCTTATAGCTGAAGGGAAACCCGTTTTTATAGAAACAGGTATCGAAGACGGCTTTAAAATTACCGCGCAACAACTGGAAGAAGCGATCAACCCAAAGACAAAAATGTTTGTTATCAATAGCCCTAGCAATCCATCTGGCGCCGTTTATAGTCTGGATGAGCTTAAAGCATTAGGTGAGGTATTAAGAAAATATCCTAATATTTTAATTGCAACCGATGATATGTATGAACACATTCTTTTATCGGGTGATAAATTTATCAATATACTTAATGCCTGCCCGGATCTGCGCGCACGCACCATGGTGTTGAATGGTGTCTCCAAGGCGTACGCGATGACAGGTTGGCGCATCGGCTATTGTGGCGGACCTGAGCAGATCATCACAGGAATGGAGAATATTCAGTCACAAAGTACTTCTAATCCTACTTCTATCTCCCAGATCGCAGCTGAAGCCGCGCTTAATGGAGATCAATCCTGCATGATTCCGATGCAAGCAGCATTTAAGGAACGTAACCAATTTATTACTGATAGATTAAATAAAATCCCAGGCATTCGTTGTTTACTTTCTGGTGGTGCATTCTATGCATTTGCTGATGCCCGGCAAGCGATACAAAAACTGCAAAAAAATGGGCATATGAAAAATGATGATGATATCGATTTTAGCGAGGTACTATTAGAAAAAGCAGGCGTGGCTGTTGTACCGGGCTCGGTCTTTGGTTGCAAAGGCTATATACGCTTATCTTTTGCTACTTCAATGAAGAATCTGGAAGAAGCCGTTAAGCGTCTGGATAATCTGCTCAAATAAGAGAAATCTAGCTGAATCCGTTATGGGGAATTTTCTAAAAAATATAATTTTGTTTGATCATTAACTGATAAAAAAGTATTTATGCGTCCAGTTTCCGTTTCTAAATAGACTTGCTTTTGTTGACTCTCCTTCCTGTATTACTTACACAGTCTGTGGCACGCGTTCACGTCATGTTTACTTTGAAAGGATCATTCAAACAATCTAATTCCATTTCCAAATCAAAACTCACGCGAAGGCGAGCCTCAGACATTATAAATAATACGGCAAGGTGAAGCCGACAAAGTCAGTTTTGATTTAGAAATGGAATTACAACCCAATGGATCTAAGCGGTTAATGGCTAGTTATCAAAAAAATTCAAGCTGTATATTTTTGCTTTATTTTTTATTGCACTGCTTAGGCAACCTTCTTCTTGGTTTTACCTGCACGAGATGGAATATTACAGAGTCCACAAACATGATTAGAATGTATTTCTAAGCTATGAACTATAAAATTACCCTTACATTTGGTGCAAGGGATAACACGCAATACTTTGCTTTCAAGGAAACGTACCAACGTCCAGGCACGGGTTAAACTTAGCACGCGCTGAAGGCGGTTAATTTCAATATGCTCGAGATATAGTTTATAGCTTTTTATAATAGCATCAATAGGATATATATTAGTATGCTTAATAATAAAATTATAAATATTAATAAATAATGAAGAATGGACGTTGGGTTGCCAACTGGTAAACCAATCTTCAGAATAAGGCAACATTCCTTTGGGGGGAGATACACCTTTTATCTCCTTGTATAGCCTTACCAGCCTTTCACGGCTTAGTTCTGTATTTGCTTCTAAAACTTGCAATCTGGCGCCAAGTTTAATTAAATCTGTAGCAAGTTGAATTTGTTTTGCTTCTGATAAAAGACTTTTTTCTCGCATACAATTCTCTTTTTCCTAATATTCTGAATTAGGCAACAATTTCAGTTGATGACCCAGCCATTAATATAGCAGCATGAGATTGGGCCAAGGCGCGATCCCGACCATGATTAGATAAAATTTCAGCTAAGAGTTTGTCATCAAACCGGAAACGACATAGCAACATATTAGAATTAGCCATTTTTAACAATTGACTAGAGCTAAGGTTCTCCAGAATATTTGCGGCATCTTCACTAATACCGAGTCGATACATTGCTGTAACCTTGTCTTCACGCAACAATCGCTGAGCAAGTAACATATAGCCAAGATTGATTTCTCTTATCTCTTCATGAATCTGATTAGCTTCCATCTCAGTGCTCCTTATTTTCACTTTCATATTTAATTGATCACATCTTAAACTGGCAGCTAAGGAAGTAAATGGAATATAAGCCAAATGAAGAGTCAGTATTTTACTAACCTCTTTGTAAGGCTTCCCCTTATATTCCATAGATCCATTTATTAATCATATAGATACAATAAATTTTTTTTATTTAACTTATAGGCTGAGCAGACGATTACTAATATAATTTACTATGTGTTTGTTATTAGCTCCAAATTAGGTAAATTGGAGATAGAGCAATCATTAGAAAATTCATGAAAATCAATAAAAATTAGAAAATATTCAAGACAAACTATAATTTATTTTTCCAGATCTTAATCTATCAAGTAAAATTCAAGGTTAGCTTCCGCTCCAAAAAATAAGCAGCAGTGTTTTTATGCAACGAATACTCATTAATAGCCATGTTTATTCTGTAGTGATAAAAAAGAACTACTCGTAATATCCAAAGTCTCAATGAGTGCAGTTAAGAAAAATAATCATAAACAATTCGAGGGTATCGAATGAAATGCTGCAATGAGAAAATGAACTTTTTGATTGTTAATAAAACGAATCGAGTAGCTTTTGCCAAAATCCTGTATCGAGTAGATGAGCGAAGTCCCAGTATTGTTCACTGCAGCTATCTAAATGTATAGCAGATTCCCCACAAGCTCTCAGGATTTCCCTAGTTTCTATTCAAGAATTTTTTACCCCAATTTACACAAGGTTTGATTTATGTTCATCAGTGTTCTTGATCTCTTTAAAATCGGAATCGGTCCTTCGAGTTCTCATACTATGGGGCCGATGATGGCTGCAAATGATTTCCGCAGCCGCATTTATCAGCTTGTGGCAACATCTTCGAACAATAAAGCCATGCATGTTCGTTGCATACTGAAGGGTTCTCTGGCTTTTACCGGCAAAGGTCATGCAACAGACCGGGCCGTTGTATTGGGACTTCACGGCTATACTCCTGAAGCATTGTCTGAGCAGGATGTTAATGCATTAACTGCCAAACTATGGACTACCCATTTCTTCACAATCAACAAAGATACCGTGATCACATTCAACCCTGATATTGACATTATTTTTGATAAGAACGAAACATTACCTCAACATCCAAATGGGATGATTTATACGCTGCTTGATGAAAATGAGGAAGTTTTATTAAGTGAAACCTATTTTTCCATTGGAGGCGGATTTATTAATACGCTTGCTGAAATTAGTCAACTCAGTGCTCCCCTGAAAATGGAACCAGCCCAATCTTTTCCTTTCCCGTTTAATTCAGCACGTAGCATGTTAGAAATGTCTCAGCAAAGCAATAATTCAATAGCAGAGATGAAGCGCGCCAATGAATTGACGAAAATATCTGCCCATGAACTTGATGAGGGTTTAGATAAAATTTGGCATGCGATGCAACGTTGTATTGAAAATGGTTTAACAACAGAAGGACAACTACCTGGTGGCCTCAAGGTATCGCGTCGAGCTAAAAAGCTCTTTAATCAACTTCATGATGACTCTAATAAAAAGGCAACTTTAAACGATTGGCTATGCGCGTACGCGATGGCCGTAAATGAAGAAAATGCAGCAGGCCACATGGTCGTAACTGCGCCTACCAATGGAGCAGCAGGGGTTATTCCAGCCGTACTCTATTACATGGTAAAACACGAAAATGGTAGTATTGAAAATGTAAGGGATTTTTTATTAACTGCGGCAGCAATTGGTGGCATCATCAAACACCGCAGCTCTATATCTGGCGCTGAAGTGGGTTGCCAGGGTGAAGTAGGATCAGCTGCTGCAATGGCTGCAGCTGGTCTATGCGCAGCCCAGGGAGGGTCAGTAAAGCAAATTGAAAATGCAGCAGAAATTGCGCTCGAGCATCATTTGGGAATGACTTGTGATCCCGTGGGTGGTTTAGTACAAGTCCCCTGCATAGAACGGAATGGATTTGGTGCCATTAAAGCCCATACAGCCGCAGCACTGGCTCGCAGAGGAACAGGCGAGCATTTTATGCCGCTAGATAACTGTATTGAAGCGATGAGACAAACTGGCCTAGAAATGTCGCATAAATACAAAGAAACATCACTGGGTGGTTTGGCTGTAAGCATTACTGAATGCTGATTAACCCTAAAACAGGACTAACACTATTTAGACACTCATAAGATTGATCCTGTTAAGGGCGTAGCGGCGAATCAAGTCGTCTTAATTTAAAAAGTTGGCGGGGCACGGTCAAGTAACACGGATCATAGCAATACTTCGGCTTTCGCCAAGGGGATCTACCCTTCCAACTTATGTAGCTGGTTCCAGCATATTTGATCGAATTATCGATGATTAATACCTTTATAAAGCAATTACCTGGGCATCAGGTAACAACTTCAATATATTTTCTCGTTTTGTAACAGCATACTATATGCTTGGTTTCTTTGAGCGTCTAATCAATCCGTTCCCACCTGAACATCCGGCTGAACCGCCTAAGGGTTTGTACCAGTTCTGCCGCCACTATACCCGGGGAATCGAATTCTATCTGCTTTTGATGGCAATACTCACTATTTGTGTTGCCATCGGTGAAGCGATGCTTTATGGCATTTTAGGAAAGATTATCGATTGGCTGGCTGAAAAAGATCCCCAAAATTTCTTGCAAGAAGAAATGCTCTCATTGATTGGTTTCTCGTTATTTATACTGCTGCTGATACCCATTCTGGTTATATGCCATTCATTGATCATGTACCAAACGTTAATGGGTAACTTCCCAATGATAGTGCGCTGGCAAGCCCATCGCTATCTACTCAGTCAAAGCTATGCTTTTTTTCAGAATGAATTCAGCGGCCGCATTGCTACCAAAGTCATGCAGACAGCCTTGGCTGTACGTGAAACTGTCTTGAAAACCCTCGATGTGATGCTATTCATCGGTGTATATCTCATTACTACTTTGTTTCTCGTTGCCAATGCAGATCCTCATTTATGCATCCCACTGCTTAATCGGTGTATATCTCATTACTACTTTGTTTCTCGTTGCCAATGCAGATCCTCATTTATGCATCCCACTGCTTATCTGGTTGGTCATATATTCAATCATACTGTATTACTTCATTCCAAGATTAAAACAAATCTCTGAGGTACAGGCCGATGCACGCTCCAGCATGACTGGCCGTATTGTGGATAGCTATACCAATATTTTGACGCTTAAACTATTCTCCCACGCCCAGCGTGAAGCTGAATACGCAAAAACAGGCATGGAAAATTTCCTGTCAACGGTTCATCCGCAAATGCGACTGATTACTGGATTGCTTGGGTGTATATGGAGCAGTAATATGCTATTGGTATTCAGCATTGGTGCTCTGGGAATTTATTTATGGATCAACGGGAATATCACTACAGGAGCCATAGCCATTGCCATGACGCTTGCGATACGCCTAACCGGAATGTCTCATTGGATCATGTGGGAAGTCAGCTCACTATTTGAAAATATAGGAATTGTCCATGATGGCATAAACACATTATCAGAACCACCGACCGTAGTGGATGCGCCTGATGCGGTTCCTTTGCGAGTAGAATCTGGTACGATTGATTTTAGCCATGTCGGTTTTACCTATCATCGAGCAGATCAAAAGCAAAGCAAGCGGGTATTTGATGATCTTAATTTACACATCGCCGCTGGGGAGAAAGTCGGTATTGTCGGCCGTTCAGGCGCTGGCAAGTCTACCTTGGTTAGTCTATTATTACGCTTTTATGATGCTCAGCAAGGCATTATTCAAATCGATGGACAAGACATCCGCCAAGTTAGTCAAGAAAGTTTACGCGCTAATATCGCTATCGTTACTCAAGATACTTCATTGCTTCACCGATCCATTCGTGACAACATACTATTCGGTAAACCTGATGCTTCTGAAGCTCAGATGCTCGAAGCTGCAAAACTTGCTCATGCTCATGAGTTCATTCAAACCCTGATTGATAATAAAGGCCGCAAAGGCTATGATGCATTCGTCGGCGAACGCGGTGTTAATCTTTCAGGAGGGCAACGTCAACGTATTGCAATTGCGCGTGTATTATTAAAGAATGCGCCTATCCTGATTCTTGATGAAGCAACCTCTGCCCTTGATTCGGGTGTAGAAGCCAGCATTCAACAAAATCTGGATCAACTCATGCAAGGCAAAACCGTTATTGCAATTGCCCACCGGCTATCCACCATTGCTGCCATGGATCGGCTCATTGTCCTGGATAAAGGTCGTATCATTGAGCAAGGTAGCCACGCAGAACTACTTTCTCATAACCAACTGTATGCAATGCTTTG
The DNA here is from genome assembly GCF_900114745.1 of Nitrosomonas communis. Taxonomy (GTDB): domain Bacteria; phylum Pseudomonadota; class Gammaproteobacteria; order Burkholderiales; family Nitrosomonadaceae; genus Nitrosomonas; species Nitrosomonas communis_A. Next base: position 20,367 of record NZ_FOUB01000027.1, read on the forward strand.
GAATCACCAATCAGGAGGATTTCTTGCCCCCCTACAAAATAGATAATTTTATATTTTATTCTATTGCTTAATCAAACGTGACGCGAAGGCAAGCTGCAAACAATATCAATAACACGGCAAGATGAAACCGACAAAGTCAGTTTTGATTTAGAAATGGAATTATAGTTGCAGTGTTGCTAATCAGGCGAGATAATTTTATCGATACCTTCTCAGTATGTTTAAATAGCACATTGCAAACCATTTTAATTTAATCATCAAGGTTAATATCCCATGAATTTTCCCGATTTTTATGAACTGTCACCTGTCGTACAAACCCGTGATCCATTTGCAGCCATGTTAGGTGCTGCGCGTGATGGTTTACTGGAATACCATTATGTCGACGCGGTACGTCTCGCCGGCCATTCATGTCCTACTGTCGCTGGCGCATATCTCATCGGGCGAGCTGCCCTGCGTGCACTTTATCCGGATGAGCCTGCTGCGCGAGGATCAATTGCTGTCCATATGCCCGCACCAGAAAATGAAGGCACCACAGGTGTGATGGCGCAAGTATTGACATTATTAACTGGCGCAGCTGCCGATAATGGTTTCCATGGTATTCAAGGGCGCTTCAGAAGGATGGGATTACTGAGTTTTGCAGACCAGCGAGAAGGAGAAGCTATCCTCTTCAAACGTCTTGATACCGGGGCGAGTGTGGCAGTGGAGCTCGATGTTTCTTTAGTACCTGGTGATCCGGCACAAAGTGGACGCTTGGCGGCTATCCTGCAAAATCGTGCTGATGAAATAATACGCAATGCTTTTGCAGATGCATGGCAGGCGCGTGTACGCCGATTGTTACTGGAATTCGCGGATGACCCGCGCGTAATACGTGTTACTCCCTTGTAACCCTGGCTAACCCGGTGTGAATATGGTTAAAAGCTAACTTTTTGATGCTAACTCGTTAAGGGCTTCTTATCCATTTTTGTACGACTATACTTCCAATCATATCTCCCTCAACATTGACCATCGTGCGAAACGCATCTAATAACCGATCGATAGGGAGTAAAATAGCTACTGCCTCAGCGGGTAAACCCACTGATTGAAGCACCATCACCATGGTCACCATGCCTGCACTTGGAATACCAGGTGCCCCAATAGAAGCCAACATGGCAGTGAAAAAGACAATAAGTTGTTGTGTGATATCAAGCTCGATTCCTACCAAGTTAGCGATGAACAAAGCGGCTATAGCTTCATACAATGCGGTGCCATCCATGTTGATAGTCGTTCCCAACGGAACGACAAAGCCCGCCACATCGGATTTAACATGTAGATGCTGCTCCACACAACGCATCGTTATAGGCATAGTGGCTGCACTGGAGCTGGTTGCAAAAGCAGTGATCAATGCTTCGCGCCCACCCTTCCAGAATCTAAAAGGGGTCACACCGGTCGTTAAATAAAGTATGAGTGGTAAGATAACTAAACCATGGAATAATGTTGTCCCAATAACAATGACAATAAATTTAAGCAGTGTAGTAAGCAGGGCCATATCCTGAGCAACAATCAATTGTAGTAGCAATGCCATGATACCGAGCGGAGCAAGACGCATGATCCAACTCACTAACATCAGGATTAGCTCCAGAAATTCTTTCATCAAAATGAGGATATTATGATAGCGCTCCCCGCCCACTACCATAGCAATTCCAAGCAATAATGCAAAGATTACGATAGCCAGGATATGACCCTCAGCAAGCGCTGTGATTGGATTTAGAAAAAGCGAATGTAGAAAGTGAGCAAAAAATTCGCCCAAGGACATTTGCTTAACATCGATATCTTGCATGGCATCTTTAAACATCGCAATCTCAAGCCCCTCACCCAGCCGAAAGAGATTGGCTACTGTCAGACCAAGTATCACCGCCAAAGCCATAGTAGATGCAAAAAAAACAAGCGTGATTTGCCATACTCGATTGATTTGGTGATGTGCACGTAAATTCGCAACACCGACCACAATGGAAGTAAACACCAATGGGACAAGTATCATTTTCAACAAATCAATGAATAAGGTACTTATCAAACTAGCAACATACAAACCATTTTGAGAGATAGGCGAATCCAGACCGACCATGACAAACCCCAAACCCAGCAAAATACCGCCTAATACCCCTAGCATGATTTGCATATTGAGAGATATTTTTATCATAAGAACTCCAGGCTTTATCAGCAGATGCGCTATGAGCAAAGTAATTCCATTTCTAAATCAAAATGACACGAAGACGAGCCGTAGACAGTATAATTAATACGGCAAGGTAAGCCGACAAAGTCAGTTTTGATTTAGAAAATGGGATAAGATTGAACTTCAATCTCAGTATTCTACTTTTACAATACGTGTTCCGGCGAGCCGATCATGCAGAAACTGGCGGTCACGATCGAATAATGCCCATATAATTCCAAAGCCAAAAAATGTGATGCCAATCACGGCAAGAAGGTAACGGGTAATAGCTTGCCGAGTACTGAGCTTATTACCATTAACGGTTACCACACGCATTTTCCAAGTTTGCATGGCCAAAGTCTGCCCGCCATGCGTCCAGAACCAGATAAAATAAATGCCAGCAACAGAAAGCAGATAAAATTGAAAGAGCGGCTTGAAATATATCGCTGTAGGATCACGAAACACTAAATGAAAAATAAAACTGGCAATAAACCAGACTCCAAGCAGCAACAAAAATTCGTAAAGCATACATAATGTGCGCCGCCAAAATCGAGGAATTGAGTTTGTCATGGAAAATTTTTTAGGCGATATGGTATAATTAAAAATCTGATTAGCCAAGTTAATAAAAATTTAAAAAGTGGTTTCTCTAATAGCACATTGTAAGGCATTCTAAAAGATTATTTCATATTTTCCCTTATAAACCAGATTGTTCAGTCTTTTTAATCAATGCAAAACTCTCAATTAACAGTTAATAATGATTGATAACTATTATCGTTTGCGTTATTGTTATTGTTAAACTTTACAATAAGTAATATTTTTATCACAACTTAAAGTTGTTCCGGATACGATAAGTTATCTAAATAAATGATCCCTACACAAGAATCGTCTTAATTAGTCAATATATTTCTGTTCTTGGAGGGCGTTAACTGTATGGTCCATACTAAGCGCGATTCGACCCCTTCCTCTATCTCTTTTATCGGTCTATTATTTGTACTCTTGGTACATGCTGCCCTACTTTATGGTATGTGGCATTACCGCTTGCCATCTACAAATACGCAAACAGTCACATTATTTGCTGAACTGATTGCACCACCACAACCTAAAATTGAAGCGCCAGAGCTTCCCAAAGCTGATATAAAAGCAGAACATATACCGCCCCCTCCGGAAAAACCTAAAGTGGTTAAAAAAGCACAACCACAACCTAAACAACGTCAATTAGCTTCTACTGCACCTGCTCTGCCTAAAGAGAAAGTAGTCGCTTCCCCTTCCCCTCCTGCGCCAGAACCAGTACACGAGGAATCTGAATCGACACAAAAGCAAGAAACGAAGGCTGTACCCGCTGCTCGTCCCGAGCAAATGCAAAGTGGTCCTGTGACCCTTACATCCGAGTTATCGGTATCTTGTCCGGAATTGAGCGCACCGGATTATCCTACTCTTTCACGTCGATTGGGTGAGGAAGGGAAACTCATGCTTCAAGTTGAACTTGATGAATCAGGCCGCATCAGCAATACCCGTATCGTCAATAGTAGCGGCTATTCCCGACTTGATAATGCCGCACTCGCTGCGGTTAAGAGCTGGCGCTGTAAACCTGCGGTGCGTGATGGCAAACCCGTACGGGCTATCGCATTGCAACCTTTTAATTTTGTAATCCAAGGAAACTAATGTAATGGAAGAAAATCTTGGTTTTTCTCATTTTCTAGCTCAGATAGACCATGTAGGAATGGTTGTATTCATTTTATTGCTTTCTCTTTCAGTGGCGAGCTGGTATTTGATTATCATGAAAAGCATCAGTAATTTTATCGCCTCTCGAAGGGCCAATGCTTTTCTGAATCATTTCTGGGAAGTTGATTCCTTACAAGAATTGAAAATAGAAATGAAAGGTTCTTCTACAGATAATGCGTTTGCCCATCTGGCTAAATTAGCGGTAGATGTAACGACAAATTCACAGAGGCATGGCATGGAAAAACTTGCAGCAGCTGGAGGGGTAAGCGAATTGTTAACTCGCACACTGCGCAATGGTATCGATCAAGAGGCTACCCGCATTGGAAATGGTCTCACCATAATCGCATCGGCTGGTTCTGTCGCTCCCTATATCGGACTATTTGGTACTGTTTGGGGCATTTATCATGCGCTAATTCAAATTGGCCTTACTGGACAAGGCACATTAGATAAAGTAGCTGGACCAGTTGGGGAGGCGCTCATTATGACAGCCTTAGGATTGGCTGTTGCCATTCCAGCCGTATTAGCCTATAACGCTTTTATTAGACGAAATAGAATATGGATGGCGCGGCTGGATGCGTTTGCGCATGATTTATTTACTATTGTTACAGTTGGCAATAAAAGCGGAGATAACACCACCAAGGCAGCAACTGAACAAAATCACAATCCTCAGTTTACGCCAACTGCAACCACTACTTCAGCGTTTGAAGGGAGACAATAATGGCTTTTGGCAGCTCAGATCGCTATCAGCAACAGACAACTATGTCTGAAATTAATGTAGTACCATTAGTGGATATCATGCTCGTTTTGTTGATCATTTTTATGATCACAGCGCCATTACTCACGCATTCTGTAAAAATTGATTTACCGAAAGCATCAAGCAACCCCAATACGGCCAAGCCAGAGCACATTGACTTTGCCATTCGAGCTGAAGGGATTTTTTTCTGGAATGGTGAGCCAGTCACGCTTGAGCAACTGGCGCCCCGTTTCACTCAATCAGCAGAAAACTCTCCTAATACTGAGCTCCATATCCGTGCAGATAAAAATACACATTATGAACATGTAGCGCGCATCATGAGTATGGCCGCAAAAGCTGGATTAACAAAAATTGGCTTTGTTACGGATCCAACTCTTGAATGAAGAACGATTTCAGCTCAAATTGTAACAATATGCGTATTATTGATACGCATCACTACCGGCCTATATGAAACAGCTGCTGAGAACATCCTGCCAAGGTTACCTCAGAAATTTCTGATGATTGGATGCAATTCTCTAGCCGTATAAAAAATGAGTTCATCCAAAGCCAGGTGGAACGGTAGATTGTTCCTCGAATCTAGGTGACTGATGCAGATAAACTGGTAAACTTTGATACCACCGGTATTATCAACAACGCTATAATAGCTATTTTAAATATTACACTGTAACAATTTAAAAAAATAATATTGCATCTATCCACATTTTTGATTTAGCGAATCAAAGGGCTTTAAGTTTAAATGTAAACAGAATCGCTCCTTATTTCATTTAGGTAAGAAAGCCTTACAATATTTCTGTTTCATCAGACCATTTATGCAATAGTGTTCCATCATGTTTGTAGAAATACCCAAACACACATATTTTTTCTCAATTGCTAAACAGTTTGCTTTCATGTCAGATTATTAATCTGGAACTATATGTTTATAGCTAGTTCATTTTTACTGAAATTGAAAACAGCTCTGAGTAATTGCTTTAAAACAGTCAATAGAAGTTGTGACCTATGGTTTCCATTATGTCCTTTTTGAGTTAACATTGCCCCCCATGACCAAGTATGTCTTTGTGACTGGCGGTGTAGTATCTTCGTTAGGTAAAGGTATTGCCGCAGCTTCATTAGCAGCCCTTCTGGAAAGTCGTGGCATTAAAGTAACGATGCTAAAACTGGATCCTTATATCAACGTAGATCCGGGCACGATGAATCCATTCCAGCACGGGGAAGTTTTTGTTACTGATGATGGTGCAGAAACCGACCTTGATCTAGGGCACTATGAGCGTTTCATCACTACAAAGATGACCAAACGTAATAATTTTACGACGGGTCAAATCTATGAAAGTGTTATTCGTAAAGAGCGACGAGGAGATTATCTTGGCGGCACAGTACAAGTTATTCCCCATATTACTGATGAAATAAAACTTTTTATCCGTAAGGGTGTAAATGAGGCCCAAGTTGCTATTGTAGAAATTGGGGGCACCGTTGGTGATATTGAGTCTTTGCCCTTTTTGGAAGCAATCAGACAAATGGCAGTGCAGCTTCCATCCCATGACACGTGCTTTATTCATTTGACCTTATTACCTTATATTGGGTCAGCCGGAGAATTAAAAACTAAGCCAACGCAACATTCAGTAAAAGAGCTAAGAGAAATTGGGATACAACCTGATGTATTGCTTTGTCGTGCCGATCGTATGCTTCCACAAGAGGAACGACGCAAAATTGCTATGTTCACCAATGTCAAGGAAGAAGCTGTCATTTCAGCGATTGATGTCGACAGCATTTACAAGATACCCGCATTGCTGCATGAACAAATGTTGGATGAAATCATCTGTCACAAACTGAATATACTTGCTAAATCAGCTGATCTCACCGTCTGGAAAAAACTGATTTATGCTCTAGAGCACCCTAAACACGAAGTAACGATTGCTTTAGTAGGAAAATATGTCGAGCTGACTGAATCCTATAAATCCTTATCCGAAGCGTTAATTCATGCTGGCATTCATACGTGCAGCAAGATAAACATATGCTATATCGATTCAGAAGATATTGAAAAAAATGGTACAGATTGTCTCGTTGGCAAGGATGCTATTCTGGTTCCTGGTGGATTTGGTAAACGTGGAGTTGAAGGAAAAATAGAAGCTATTCACTACGCCCGTGTTCAACGAATTCCTTATCTGGGTATATGTCTTGGTATGCAGCTAGCTGTCATTGAATATGCACGCAATGTGCTTAAACTGGAAGGCGCGCATAGCACGGAATTCAATCCTACCACTCCTTATCCCGTTCTAGGATTAATCACTGAATGGCGTACACGCGAGGGACACCTGGAGAAACGCACAGCAAAGACAGATCTAGGAGGAACCATGCGTCTAGGTGGACAGGAGTGCATACTTGAAGAAAATTCGCTAGCAAGAAAAATTTATGGAAAAAACAAAATCACTGAACGTCATCGCCATCGATACGAAGTCAATGCAGAATTTATTCCCCAATTGGAACAAGCAGGACTACACGTATGTGGTGTATCCACAGAAGAAAATTTATGTGAAATGATCGAATTATCACAAAGTGAGCATCCATGGTTTGTTGCCTGTCAGTTTCATCCTGAATTTACTTCTACACCTAGAATGGGACACCCTTTATTCAAAGCTTATGTTAAAGCTGCTATTGATTTTGTCCACAAACGCGGCAGCTCAGAAATGAAAAGTGGCGCTGAATTAGAGAATTCTATTTGAATCGTTGTAATGTGCTTTATATATTCCTGTTTATTCAATTTATTTACCCAACCTTTCACAAACAATCCAATTACAGAAAATGATTGGTTTGTTTAGACACAAATAATTTACCCATAATATTTAAGTGAAATAACCACAAGGAAAGTCGCATGAGTGCAATAGTGGATGTAATCGCCCGTGAAATTTTAGATTCCCGTGGCAACCCGACCATTGAAGCAGATGTATTACTTGAATCTGGTGTGCTGGGACGCGCATCGGTTCCTTCAGGTGCATCTGTTGGCACTAAAGAGGCAGTAGAATTACGTGATGAAGACTTACAACGATACTCAGGGAAAGGCGTATTAAAAGCGGTTGAAAATATTAATACCGAAATCTCAGAAGCTATTATGGGGCTTGATGCAGTAGAGCAATCTTTTATCGACCAGTCCCTGATAGATCTTGATGGCAGCGAGAATAAATCAAGGTTAGGTGCTAATGCTATTCTCGCTGTTTCATTAGCGGTTGCCAAAGCAGCGGCTGAGGAATCTGGTTTACCGCTATACCGTTATCTGGGAGGCATTGGTGCAAGGTCACTGCCCGTGCCTATGATGAATTTGATTAACGGTGGCGCACATGCTAATAATAATCTGAATATGCAGGAATTCATGATTATCCCATTAGGCATGCAAAGTTTTCGCGAGGCAGTACGATGTGGTGCTGAGATATTTAGTACACTCAAATCGCTCATAAATAAAAAAAATATGCCGACAACTGTCGGTGATGAAGGAGGGTTTGCCCCCAATCTCATGAGTAATGAAGAAGCACTCAAGCTTATCGTACAGGCTATTGATCAGGCGGGTTATCTACCTGGTTCTGATGTTGCAATTGGTATTGATTGCGCCAGTTCTGAGTTTTTTAAAGATGGAAAATATCATATCGATTCAGAAGGATTGAGTTTTACCTCAGCTCAATTTGTTGATTATCTTGCTAGCTGGGTAGACAAATATCCAATCCTCAGTATTGAAGATGGCATGAGCGAGCATGATTGGGAAGGTTGGGAGCTACTTACGAATAAACTAGGTAAATTAGTGCAGCTTGTTGGAGATGATATATTCGTTACTAATACAAGAATTCTAAAAGAAGGCATCGCACGCGGCGTGGCGAATTCAATTTTGATTAAAGTTAATCAAATCGGCACGCTTACGGAAACTTTGTCTGCCATTGAAATGGCTAAGTGTGCTGGTTACACTGCTGTGATATCTCATCGCTCGGGAGAAACTGAAGATACTACCATTGCTGATATTGCGGTCGCAACAAACGCATTGCAAATTAAAACGGGCTCGCTATCCCGTTCTGATCGTTTAGCAAAATATAACCAATTATTGCGTATTGAAGAGGATCTCAGCGATATGGCCAAATATCCAGGACGGAAAGCTTACTACCAGCTCAGGTAATGAAGAAACTGGCTGTTACGCTTATTGTACTGATTATTCTGGCGCAATATCCATTGTGGTATGGCAAAGGGAGTTGGTTAAACGTCTATGAAATAGACCAGCAACTTGCTAGCCAGCGCCAAACTAATCAGAAATTACAAAACCGTAATACCGTGCTGGAAGCAGAAGTTAATAATCTTAAGAGAGGGCTCGATGCCATTGAAGAACTCGCCCGCAATGAATTGGGAATGATACAGGCAGATGAGGTTTTTTTTCAAATCATGGAGAGCAATGAAGAAAATAATTCGCAAATAGAAAGACAATAAAGCGTAATTATTGGGATTATGACTGCCCATACAATTATGATGTCATCATATATTATAAAGCAATAAGCGCACTTTATCCTTGAATCAAAAGATGCAAAGTAAGCGCCACACGAACTAAATTATTAGATTACTGTTAATAAGTTCTTGCTTTAGGCGGAAATGAGCTTACTGTCAAAGGTTTCAGCCGAACAGGTTTGTAGTCAATACGACGATCTTCCTTGAAAAATAAAGTGTGCTTGAGCCATTTGTCATCATTTCTCTCAGGGAAATCATCCCTGGCATGCGCCCCACGACTTTCTCGACGAGCTTCAGCTGATACCATGGTTGCCATTGCCACTTCAATCAGATTATCGAGTTCTAATGCTTCAACCCGGGCAGTATTGAATATTTTACTTTTATCGTTAATTTCCGTTTGTGCAATGCGTTGAGCAACTTCACGGATTTCTTCTACCCCTTCCTTCAGCATGTCAGCAAAGCGAAAAACACCACAATATTTCTGCATGGTTTTTCGTAATATCTCCCCTATTTGGGCAACACTTTCTCCGTCTTTCTGGTTATCCAAACGTGCCAATCTTGCAAGTGATGTATCGGCGATGTCAGCAGGGAGTTGTTTATGGTGAGAATTTCGTTTCAAATCTTCAATAATTTGATTTCCTGCAGATCGTCCAAAGACGATAAGATCCAGTAACGAATTCGTACCCAAACGATTTGCTCCATGTACAGAAACGCAAGCGCACTCCCCTACTGCATAAAAGCCTGGCACAACTTCTTCTGGTCCTGTTTTATAAGGTGCAACAACTTGACCATGCAGATTGGTAGGAATCCCACCCATCATATAATGAGCCGTTGGAACAACAGGGATAGGTTGTTCAATAGGATCTACGTGCGCAAACTTAATTGCGATTTCACGTATACCAGGTAAGCGTGATTTAATGACCTCAGCTCCAAGATGATCCAGCTTCAGTAAAAGGTGATCAGCATTAGGGCCATAACCTCGACCCTCTTTGATTTCGGTAGTCAATGCCCGGGATACCACATCACGACTCGCCAGATCCTTAGCATGTGGAGCATAACGTTCCATGAAACGCTCACCATCCTTATTGATCAGATACCCCCCTTCTCCCCGCACAGCTTCACTAATCAACACACCCACACCATACACACCGGTTGGATGAAACTGCCAAAATTCCATATCTTGCAGCGGGATGCCGACACGCGCAGCCATACCCAGACCATCTCCCGTATTGATAAAGGCATTCGTACTGGCATGAAAGATACGGCCGGCTCCTCCTGTGGCAAATAATGTCGCTCTCGCTTGCAGAATCATGACATCACCCGTTTCCATTTCGAGCGCAGTGACACCCAGCACATCGCCTTGCTGATCCCGAATGAGGTCTAATGCCATCCACTCTACAAAAAACTGGGTATTTGCACTCACATTACGTTGATAAAGTGTATGCAGCATCGCATGGCCAGTACGATCAGCCACTGCGCAAGAACGTGTTGCCTGCGTATCGCCAAAATTCCGAGAATGCCCTCCGAAAGGGCGCTGATAAATTTTGCCATTCTCCAGTCGATCAAATGGCATGCCATAGTGTTCGAGCTCGTAAACAACCTCGGGAGCCTGCCGGCACATGAATTCAATTGCATCCTGATCACCAAGATAATCAGATCCTTTTACCGTATCATACATATGCCAATGCCAATTATCCTCGGTGACATTACCCAAAGAGGCAGCAATACCGCCTTGTGCAGCAACGGTGTGAGAACGGGTGGGGAACACTTTTGACAATACGGCTACTTTTAGGCCAGCCTCTGATAATTGTAGCGCAGCACGCATCCCCGCTCCGCCTGCACCAACAATGACGACATCAAATTTTCGTTTAGGGATATTCACGTTAACCCCACAGAATTTCAGCAAACCAGATAAGATAGAAAAATAAGGAAATGATGACGAATATATGCATCGTCAGACGAACACTTGTGGCATGAATATAATCCATCAATACATTACGCATCCCTACCCAGGCATGCCAACAAAGACTGATAAAAAATAAAAAAGAAGCTATTCTCATCCATTGACTGGCAAATAGCGATTTCAACGCAGCATAATCAGAAATTGGGTAGAAACTGAACAGGAATGCTAATAGCAATACGTAAACTATCATCAATACTGCTGTTACGCGCTGGATTAACCAATCCCGTAAGCCATAATGAGCGCCAGTTACGATACGGTTGATATCTTTTACCATAATAAAACTCCTATCAGCGCAGTCAGGGTAAAACCCATTATCAATACAAGCTTGCTACTTAAACGCGCATGCGGCAGGGAAATGCCATAATGCAAATCCAATGCCAGATAACGAATACCCGCACAAAAATGATGTATGAAAAACCATATTGGCAGTAACAAAGCGCCTTTCATAAATGGATTAGCCAATATCAGCTGTAACTCGGCAAAACCCTCGGGCGAACCTAATAACCTTTGCAAGCTGTAAAGCAATAATGGAATACCAGGAAAAAATAATAATACTCCACTTATACGATGCAGGATGGAAACCTGCGCTGGCAAGGGCTGCTTAATCTTTAAGAGATTGAGATACTTTGGCCGCTTTCTTTGAAATTTTGCTTCCATAGAATGAGTGAGGGACCCTATTATTTTTAGGTAATTGACAACACTAACCGATCTCTACCAAGCCTAGTTTAATCTGTTATCCCGTGTCATACAATGCAAAATCCTCATTCATAATCTATTTGATGGCTGTCTTAATAATGCTCGAATTCTGTGCGACCCTCACGTCTGATCATTTCATCAATCGTAAGGCCGATTGCTGGTTTGCCATTAAATACAGATCCTGCTCTTTTGTTGTTGAAGTGCTCCGACATGATTCGGTAGGCTGATGGTGGTAATGGAAAGAATTCAGCTTTTTTCGCCTGAAGAAGAGCATTTTTCATATAAAATTCAACAAACTCTCTCACTTCAGGCTTCTCTGCTGCGTTGATACTTACATAGATAAAAATGGGGCGAGACAAGGGCTGATAATTTCCGTTCTCTACTGTTTCAGCAGAAGGAAGAACACCTCCTTTGCCGTTATCTATCGCAACAGCTTTAACTTTATCCTGATTCTCGATGTAATAATGAAAACCAAAATAACCTAATCCATTTTTATCGTTTGCCACTCCCTTCATCAATACGTTGTCGTCCTCGGATTCAATATAATCGCCACGGCTTAATTTTGACTTGCCAACAATAGCCTTAGTAAAATAATCGAAAGTACCCGATGCTGAATCAGCTCCAAAAAGCTTGAAATCTTCATTTGGCCATGCCAAGTTTATCTGATTCCATTTGGTAATTCTGCCCTGTGCAATGGGTTCCCATATTTTTCTCAATTGTGCGATAGTCATGGTTGTACTCCAATTGTTATCCGGATGAATAGCCACAGTTATTGCATCAAAAGCAATGGGTATTTCCACAAATTTCACACGGGAATTCTTGCACTCTGCCATTTCATTTTTCAGAATAGGGCGGGATGCATTCACGATGTCTATCTCACCGTGGCAAAATTTATTGAAACCGCCACCACTACCAGAGATATTAACCATCACTTTCACAGCATCTTTTTTTGCTACCTGGAAATCTTTTGCTATCGCTTTGGTAAGGGGATAGACGGTACTGGAGCCATCTATTTTGATAATTGGTTGAGCACTCGCAATATCGGCAGAACCGATTAAGGCACTCATTAAGATAAACACACTCAGCACTTTAAGGTTGTGCACTTGTAACATTTTATCCTCCTTTTTTTAATTGAGATGCTGCTTTCGAGCAGCTTGCTTTAGAGCAGCTTCAGGACTATGGATATAAGAATATTAATAATTTTTTATAGACGTTGATCGTGTCCGTTTTCCGATCGTTCAAAACTTAAATTACATACTCTTTATGAATCAGAAACTAACACTTAAGCAAGCGCACTATAGTTGTAGAATCACTAGCTCACCGCACAAACAATTGCCGATTTAGATTTGGTGCACAACTACTCCTCATACCCAGCCGAGAATTCAAGTAATAATCTAATATTCTAGGCGTGTGAGAAACTTTAGCAGTGTGTTTTCTTTACCCCTGCTCAGAAATCAACTGTAATCTGTGACAGGAATGCAGCAAAATCACCATTATCCCATCCACGAGTACGTGCCCCGGCACCACCAGAATAACCTTGAGTATCGGTAGTGGGAGCTCCAGATGTGTCGATATCTAGCAAATAAACGATATTGTTCTGAAATTTGACGTTCGAATGAGGATACCAATTTAGACCAAACCTAAACATTGAAGCTCGCCCCCCTCTGATGACACCAGAGTTCATGTCAATATAATCATAACCAGCAGCAACCTCCCATGCACCAAAACCTGAGCCGTTCCAATTAAACGGTTTCTTGGGTTTAATCCGGTTTGCTGCACCATTTCTAACGTGATAAGCCTTAGATTCACCAGTCAGGAAGTAGCTTACAAAACCGTAGTAACCAGTCAAATGCTCATTGTCATAACCGACGCCATTGATATTGGTACGTAAAAACTCAGCTTGCGCTGAAAATGGCCCATAAACTAACCAGGATTCTGCCCCGTAACGATCAAAACTAGAAATCTGGCGACGATTCGGATCAGTTAATGCACCATTACTCAGGTTTCCGGTATTCAGAATATTGGTACGATCAACGTTTGTTCCAGGGAATGCTGTGAACGACATTCCGCCCCCTCCTCCGCCTGATCCCTCACCCACCATGGTGCCATCAGCTCGGTACTGAGTATTGACGTCAGTATGACCCGCAGAGATACCCACATGCAGGAATTTGGTCTCATCTTCCATCCACGGCCTGCCAGTGATACGACCGATCGCTGTCCAGCCAGTATCGCCAGAGCCGTTATTGCGACTCTGATTGCCGTTAGCGTTGACCGAGGTAGAAGCAGCTGACCATCCACCAACAGGTTCTGTTTGAAAGGCAATTCCAGTCTGCCAGCGTGGAACTGCATAATTGACACCTATACCTGTTTTGTAAGTATTAGGGTTGTCGACGAAAGAGTTAACTGCCATATGACGTTCAATAAAGGTTAGGAAACGGTTACTGGCCGCTTCTTCCAAGCTGAATGGTTCCTTGAACGAACCAATTTTGTAGGATAATGCATCAGTATGGTTCAGCCGCACAAAAGCATCGGTAATTCCAGAGGCTACCGTACCATTGCCACGACTAAAATCGAACTCAAATTTATAATCCCATATTTTGAAAAAAGTACCCTCCACGCCAAGACGTGCCCGGCGGATATTCGCGCCGCTATTCAGTTCATTGGGTGTACTATGACCAAAAGCCGGATTAGGATCATTGATGAAATTGTATTGTGCGGCTGGCTGGATACGTCCATTCACGGCAAACGAGAAATTACCGTCTTTGGTTTTAAAGTGCAAACCTCGATCATCAAACTCCATATGAACTTTCTCGGCTTCCTTGACGCGTTCTTCAAGCACTGAAACCTTGTCGGCAAGACTCTCATTCGCAACTTTATCTGCCACCTCCGTGGTTTGATCTTTACGGCTTGGAGTTAATTCAGCCGACTCAGTTTTTCTCGATGACTCTGTTGAAGTCTGTGACGGTGCGGATAGTACCTTTGGTGTTTCAGTTTTTGCAGGCGCATCTTCAGATTTTACAAACGTACCCAACAGTACTCGACCAGGCCCCGGTTCAGCAAAAATTTGCTTAGTCTTGGTATCGACGTAAAGCTCTAATGCATTAACGTATGAAACAGCTCCAGCACTCAAAGCCAAAGAAAATGCTAGCGCTTGCTTGAATATCCTCATGTTCTGTCCTAAATGAATTGTCATTAGGGACAGCATATTAGAGGATCAATATTACAGATTTATGACATTCATGACAAAACTTGGAAGAGAATTCAGCCGGAAGACCAACTATACTAGGGAAGGTCGAAATAAGTGAGTGAAATAAGAAATAGTGCAAAGCGCACGGAGGGGAACCGCTAAAAAACTTACTTTTATTGAATCAACAATTAAGAGGCCAATCAAGATAACCTCCGGCTTTGCCGGAGGCTTTCTATTTTATAATCGCCTTTCCAGTTTTACCACTTCATCGATTCTAAGATTTAATTTGCTCTCACCGCCAAAAACTGTCCCTACTTTTCTTTGCTTAAGGTGATCGAGGTTCAACTGATAAATCTCTGCCGGCAAAGGAAAGTATTTGACTTCTTTTACAAGGGTGGGTGCATTTTTCATGTAAAAATTGACGAATTCATTCACTTCTGGCTTATCTGCCGCTTTAGCATTTACATAGATAAAGATCGGGCGAGATAAAGGTTGATAACTTCCATTTTCTACTGTTTCTGCTGAAGGAATGACCCCACCCTTACCATTATCTATCGCAGCAGCATTGACTTTCTTCTTATTCTCAGTGTAATAGGCAAAGCCAAAGAAACCCAGACTATACTTATCCGTTGCGATCCCTTGTACCAGTACGTTATCATCTTCGGATGCAGTAAAATCACCGCGGCTCGATTTTGCCTTACCAACAATGGCTTCTGTAAAATAATCGAAAGTACCCGAATCTGCACCGGCACCAAATAGCTTGATTTTTTCATCAGGCCATGCTGGATTAACTTGATTCCATTTGGTTATTTTTCCCTGTGCTGACGGTTCCCATATTTTTTTCAACTCGGCAACACTTATCGTTCTGCTCCAGGTATTCTGGGGATTAATGGCGACAGTTAAGGCATCAAAAGCAATGGGCATTTCTATATATTGAACACCCGCTGCTTTGCATGCTTCCATTTCAGAATGCTGGATCGGTCTCGAGGCATTGACGATATCGATTTCTCCTCGACAAAACTTCTTAAACCCACCGCCTGTCCCCGATATTCCTACCGTTACCCTAACGCCACCTTTTTTAGCTATCTGAAAATCTTCTGCAACAGCTTCTGTGATCGGATAGACAGTACTAGAACCATCCATCGTTATGACTGGACCGGCGCTAGTTGGATTACTCATCATAATCGCCGTAGTCAAGACCATAACGAAAGGGATAATTTTGAGTATGTGTGATTTCAAAGTGAGTTCCTCCGTATGTGATTAGCACTGAAAGTTAATGATATCGCTTAGTAAAATGAGTCATTCCATTTCCAAATCAAAAATGACACGAAGGCGGGCCGCAGACAGTATCAATCATTGACAAGGTGAAGCCGACAAAGTCAGTTTTGATTGAGAAATGGACTAACGAATACTAGTGGATAAATATTACAAAATTGTGACAAGCCATTTTAAAGCTTACTATCCACAGATGCCCGTCTTTCAGGCACCCCTTCAATGTACCGCAGCAGTCATTTACTCGGAGCTTTCTTAAAAAAACAATCGCTCTAACTCCACTCCCGGATCGTCTGCGCGCATGAATGTTTCCCCTACCAAAAACGTATTGACCTGATGCGCCTGCATCAAAGCGACATCATCACGTGTCTTAATGCCGCTTTCAGTAACGACAATTTTCTCCTCTGGGATTTGTTCCAGCAACTGCAAAGTCGTATCCAGGCGCGTTTCAAAAGTACGTAAATTGCGATTGTTAATACCGATCAGTGGAGTAGCCAACTGCAAGGCAAGTTCAAGTTCATCTGCATCGTGCACTTCAACCAGTACCGCCATCCCGAGAGAGTGCGCCAGAAACTCGAGTTGATGCATACGTGCAAGGGGATCAGCAGCCTGCTTTTCATCGGGATAAGGAAACAGCAAAAAAGCGGAAACAATCAGCAGAATACAATCTGCCCCCATGGCACGGGACTCAAACACCTGATAATTATCCAAAATGAAATCCTTGCGCAACACCGGTAGCTCACAGGCTGCGCGCGCCTGTTTTAAGTAGTCTGCATTCCCCATGAAGAACTGTTTGTCTGTCAAAACAGATAGGCAAGCCGCACCATGTCTGGCATAACTTGCCGCAATCTCTGCCGGATCAAAGCCTTCAATTTCGGCACTAAGGGTATTCCCCATGGTCAAGTCAGAAGAAGCTGCTGATTTGACCCGCCCACGCAACAATCCCTTGCTTGGGCTCGCCTGTTTTATTTCAGCAATCACCGCAGGAAATCCCTGCTCAATCTTGCTGTGAATAGCGCCAACAAAATCACGCGAAGGATTTGCTGCTTCAGCTTCTGCTTGTATTACGGATAATGGCTTCAATGCTTTGGCGGCTGCCACTTCTTGCACTTTAACGGTGAGAATTTTATTCAGAATGTCAGACATGCTTGAATCCTAGCTACTTTTATGATGAGAAAATACAATTAAGTCCTGCATCTTTTTCCTGGCTGTCCCACCAGCAAGAACCTCTCGTGCTTTTTCGATCCCTTCGGCAAGCGATGCTGCGATTCCCGCCACGTAAATGGCTGCGCCTGCATTCAATAAAACAATGTCTCTCGCGGGGCCAGGTTGATTATCCAGCACAGCGAGCAGCATTTCTTTGGCATGGATTAGATCGGTTACTTTAATCGTTTCAATCGGTGCACTGGCAATACCAAAATCCTCTGGCTGGATGGTATATTCATAAATTTCACCTTGCTTAAGTTCACCCACCCTGGTTTCCCCGGTAATCGTGATCTCATCCAAGCCATCATAACCGTGGACAACCATGACATGATGGCTACCCAATCGTTGTAGCACGCGCGTAATAATGCTGACCAGCTTTGCATCAAAGACACCTAATAGCTGATTCTTGGCACCGGCAGGATTAGTCAGTGGCCCCAGAATATTGAATAAGGTACGTACCCCTAATTCACGCCGCACCGGAGCAGCATGCTTCATGGCATGATGAAAATTAGGCGCAAACATGAAACCGACACCGATGCGATCAATTGATCGGGCAATTTGCTGAGGGGTTTGATCCAGATTGACCCCAATCGCTTCGAGCACATCCGCACTGCCTGATTTGCTGGATACTGAGCGCCCACCGTGTTTTGCCACCTGTGCACCGGCGGCGGCAGCAACAAAAGCTGAGGCAGTGGAAACATTGAAGGTATGGGAAGTATCGCCACCCGTTCCACAAGTATCTACCAAATGGGTCAAATCCGACACATCAACCCGTGCAGCAAATTCACGCATCACCTGTGCGGCGGCAGCAATTTCTTCAATCGTCTCTTTTTTCACCCGCAGCCCGGTGATAATGGCAGCAATCAAGGCAGGGGACAACTCGCCTGCCATAATTTTCCGCATCAGCGCCAGCATGTCATCGTATGGAATTTCCCGCTGCTCGATCAGCCGAGTCAATATCGCTTGTGGGCTCACAGATTAAACAGCTTTACGAAAGGAGTTATTTTTTGATTCCGAACTACCCGTCAGAAAATTCTGGAGTAATTCGTGACCCTGTTCACTCAGAATTGACTCAGGATGAAACTGCACCCCCTCAATCGGCATTGTCTTATGGCGCACCCCCATGATTTCACCATCTTCCGTCCAGGCGGTGATTTCCAGGCAATCTGGCAAGCTTTCGCGCTCGATCACAAGAGAATGATAGCGCGTTGCCACAAACGGATTAGGCAGACCACGGAACACCCCGACATCATGATGAAAAATCTGCGAGGTTTTACCATGCATGAGCTGTTTGGCGTGAACGATGCGGCCACCGAATGCCTGGCCGATGCTCTGGTGACCCAGACATACACCCAGCGTAGGGACCTGTCCACCATAATCTTTAAGCAATGACAAAGAAATCCCGGCTTCATTGGGGGTGCAAGGACCTGGGGAAATGACGATTCTGTCAGGGTGAAGCTGTTTAATACGCTCCAGCGTTATTTCATCATTACGAAAAACTTCGACTTCTTCACCCAGCTCACCCAAATATTGCACCAGGTTATAAGTGAAGGAATCATAATTGTCGATCATCAGCAGCATATTTCAAATAACTTATTGTTATATATATATTTCACTTTTTTATACTCCATTACATACCCGCTAATCTATCCTCTTTTTATTTTGTCTATGATATCACAAGGTAAAAACGGGCTTCATAACGATCCTATTAATTAGTATACTCATTGCCGGCTATATCTACCTCTGAAAAAACTGCAACAGTTCAATGCGCCCCTAATATTTTTTACGGAAGGGATTTTTGATGAAAAATAGAAGGAGTAAGTAGTGGATCAAGTTGTTCTAGAAAACAAAAATAGTGTGCAAATCAGAGAAGATCATAAGTATGGCTGTCATTATACGGCTATCAACACTTTATGCTGTTGTGGAGATAAGTTAATTGTGGCCCCAGCCATATACAATCAAGCCCACATTAAAAGCGATCCTGTAATGGTATGCTCTGATTTTGTAGTAAGAGCTTATTGTTTCTCTGAACTAATCATTGGCAAGCAGAAGGAAAATAACTAATGCCCACCTGGAAAAAATTTACCGGAAGTGAGGAGCAGATAAGTGAGATTGTTGAAAGTGTTCATGGATTCAAGTGGCGCGATATTAATGGCAAGGAATCAAATATAGTTAACGGAAGCAGTGCATCTGCATTAATGATCCTGTATCGCAAAACTGGTAATACCAATGTGGTGCATGAATACCTGCTGTGCAATCCCCATCCACACGCCGAAATGATTATCGAATGGGCCAGGACTGGGAGAGAGGTCTATTTCTTTGATTCATATAACCAAAAATGGGTTGAATCGCCAGAACCATTGTGGAGAACAGACGCAAAGTACTCATTTAATCCCAATGGAGATTGATATGTATGAATTATTTTTAAAGATTGCACCGGTTCTTTGGTTTCTTTTGCCATTGTTGTGTTTGCTAACTATTGCGGCATAGATTGATAAGAAGCCTCGTAAATACCTTGTAAAACCAGCAGATAAGATTGAGGTTATTCACAACAAATGGTCTGATACTGAAAGAGATCAGGTATGATTACACGATAAAGCGTGTGATTGTTTCCACTACAACCCCCCACACTTTTGTATTCCTTGATGGCGTTCATTGCCTGCTTGATCGCTTGGGCGATGTCTTTCTCTTCCGGTAGATTGAGCAGATAGTCATAACGTGCGTGATCCAGCAAGTAGAAACCACATTGCTCAATGGCAATCTCGGAGAAGGTTTTTTCCCGGCGCGTGCCTTTGAGCGCGCAGTTTATTCAGCCAGAATTTTCTTCTCATATTGCCGGTATTCATTATCAGCGAACTTGAGAAAACTCAGCCCAAGTACCGGTGTGGAATATTCACTGGATTTGAGATCGGAATTGGTGCGCAGATTGTCAGCTGCGGTCCATAGGTCATTTTCAAGTTGTTTGAGCGCTGCAGGGGTCATGAATCAGCTATCTGATGGTTGTTTGAAAGAATGAAAAATACGCCAAGTATTCCATAAGGGATAGCGTTATTCAAACCCTTATAAGTTATTCTTAAGCCATTTCTCTCAATTAATCGCTAACCACTTAGCTAATTCTTGTGGCTAAATTTATCTCAGGTTGTTCAACCAAAGGAAATCACTTCATTTCAAGGATCTATCAGTAAAGTAAAATACACCCTACAAGCATCACGGCTCAAATCAATCGTAACTATTATCTACAGGAAAAAAAACATGAATTATCTTTTCAAGCATGCTGGCTGGTCGATATTAGCCATCGCAGGCGCCTTTGCTTTTGGCGTTATTGCCTTACAGCAAGGCGAAGCCATAAACGCGATCTGGATTGTGATCGCGGCAGTTTGTGTACACCTGATCGGCTATCGCTATTACAGCTTGTTTATCTCACGGCGCGTGTTGGGACTGGATTCCGAGCGCATCACACCTGCACATAAATTTAACGATGGGCTGGATTATGTGCCCACCAATAAGTATGTGTTGTTTGGTCATCATTTTGCTGCCATTGCCGGTGCTGGGCCGTTGGTTGGGCCGATTCTGGCTGCCCAGATGGGTTATTTACCTGGTTTGCTGTGGTTGCTGATCGGCGTGGTGGTGGCCGGTGCCGTGCAGGATTTCGTCGTGTTATTTATGTCGATGCGGCGCGATGGCCGCTCACTCGGCGATATGATCAAATCTGAGCTTGGGCCCGTCCCTGGCATGATTGCACTGGTGGGTACCTTCTTTATCATGCTGATTCTGCTGGCGGTATTGGCGTTGATTGTGGTCAAGGCATTAGCGGAATCACCTTGGGGGACCTTTACCGTGGCTGCGACCATTCCGATTGCATTCTTCATGGGTATTTATGCGCGCTATCTTCGCCCAGGACAGGTCGGTGAGGTTTCTTTGCTCGGCTTTATTCTGCTCATGCTCGCAATCGTGGGAGGGCAATCCATTCAGGAAAACCCTGAGCTGGCCGCTTTATTTACCTTTAATGGGGTCCAGCTTACTTTTATGTTGATTGCGTATGGCGCCATCGCTTCGGTGCTGCCTGTCTGGTTGTTGCTGGCACCGCGTGATTATCTGTCGACTTTCCTGAAGATCGGCACAATTGTCGGGCTAGCTGTGGGTGTGCTGGCTATTTCTCCCGAGCTTAAAATGCCGGCTTTCACCCAATTTGTCGATGGGACGGGCCCGGTTTGGTCTGGCAGCTTGTTTCCGTTCCTGTTTATCACGATCGCATGCGGTGCTGTCTCGGGTTTTCATTCGTTGATCTCATCGGGTACAACACCCAAAATGATTAAAAATGAGCAGGATGCGCGTTTTATTGGTTATGGCGCTATGCTGATGGAGTCGTTTGTCGCGATTATGGCACTGGTTGCGGCTTCCATCATCGAACCCGGGATCTATTTTGCCATGAATAGTCCTGCTGCTTTAATCGGCACCACTGCCGAGTCTGCTGCGCAAACCATTTTGCAATGGGGCTTTTATCTTACGCCGGAGATGTTGACTCAAACAGCCAAAGATGTGGGTGAAAATACTATCATCTCGCGTACCGGCGGCGCCCCTACTCTGGCTGTCGGTATGGCGCAAATCCTGTCCAATTTTATCGGCGGACAGGCAATGATGGCATTCTGGTATCACTTTGCGATTCTGTTCGAAGCCCTCTTCATCCTGACTGCAGTGGATGCGGGTACGCGTGCGGGACGATTTATGTTGCAGGATCTGCTTGGTACTTTTATCCCTGCGATGAAACGCACCGACTCCATTTCCGCCAATCTTATTGCTACCACGTTATGTGTCAGTGGCTGGGGATATTTTCTCTACCAGGGGGTGATCGATCCCTTAGGCGGTATCAATACCTTATGGCCGCTGTTCGGAATTACGAATCAGATGCTTGCTTGCATTGCGCTCATTTTGTGTACCTGCATCCTATTCAAAATGCAACGCGACCGCTACGCCTGGATCACTATTGTGCCAACCGTTTGGATTGCCTGCACCACCTTAACTGCCGCGTGGCATAAGATATTTGATGACAATCCCCGAATTGGTTTCCTCGCTCATGCGAACTCATATGAGGAAGCACTCAGTGTTGGAAATCTGCTTGCGCCCGCGAAATCAACTTCCCAGATGCAGCAGGTGATTTTCAACGATTATCTGGACGCTGGGCTCGCTGCTATGTTCATGTGCATATTGCTCAGCATGCTGTTTTTTGGTTTGAGAACGGTATTGCTTGCACGCAGAGCCGCGCGTGTCAAACTTTCTCCAGTCAATCCTTATTAATTAATTTAAAACTACTCAATAGAGGTTCTCATCATGCTAAACAAAATTATCCGCGCAGCGAGTTATTTAGGACAAAGCCTGCGCTTAATGATCGGTGTGCCTGAATACGACGTGTATGTTGCACATATGAAAGAAGCGCATCCTGATAAGGAAATCATGTCTTATGAAGCATTCTTTCGTGAGCGGCAGGAAGCGCGTTATGGCGGCAAAATCAGCCGCTGCTGTTAATCTCGCGACTAATGAAAACGGGGCGTCTTACCGAACTCAGGTATGAGATAGGTGAGACGCTTCTAAAACTTATCTGCTTCAAACATGAATAACAGTATTACCGGTTTTGTACTGAAGATACTTTGGCATACTGCTATCTGTGGCTTTGCAGCTTGTTCAACACATGATGGGTAATGTTATTGGCAAGCTCCTGCTCATCCAGAAATACCATCCCAGCATTTTCTTTTTGTAATCGTGCAGCATCTTCTGCATCATGCGTGCTGATCAGGATCTCAACCTGAGGATTCAGGATGTGCGTGGTTTCGACCATTTGTTGTACCCGCAATGCATCCGCAGCGGTGATGATCAATACACTGGCACGCGAAATATGCGCCTGGATCAGGACAGCCGGATCAGCAGCATTACCTGCCACAGCGTGAATACCATCCTTCCGTAAGCGTTCGACGATTTCCCGATTATGATCTGCTACCACAAAATGAATTTCTTTTTTGACCAGAATTTCACTTACGCGTTTTCCCACAGCCCCATAACCAACAATCACGACATGATTAGTCACGTAATTTGATGCAACCGCCATCGGCAGTTCTGCCAATGGATCAATTGCGCGCTCCAGTCTGCGGGCAAGGGAAGAACGAGCGCGGATCCAGTTCTGAATGGGCTCTGCTGTTTGAAATACCAATGGATTAAGCGTAATCGAAATAAAGGCACCCGCTAATATCAGGCTGTATCCTTCCGGTGGGAGTAGTCCTATCGTCAGACCGAGAGAAGCGAGAATAAAAGAAAGCTCTCCGATTTGCGCAAGGCTGACCGACACGGTAAGGGCTGTATTGAGCGGATAGCGAAAAAGGAGCACAAGTATGAAGGCGACCAGTGATTTTCCCAGCAAAATGATCCCAACTACAATTAACACGCGTAGCGGCTCTTCGATCAGAATATGCGGATCAAACAACATACCGACCGAGACGAAAAAAAGCACCGAGAAAGCGTCTCTGAGCGGTAAAGATTCCTGCGCTGCTCTATGACTTAAACTCGACTCTCGCATCACCATACCGGAGAAGAACGCACCTAACGCAAAGGACACATCAAACAGTATCGCCGCACCATACGCAATCCCAACTGCCACGGCGATAACACATAGCGTGAACAGCTCGTTCGATTTGGTGCTGGCAACATGCCAGAGCAGCCATGGAAATAGCCTTTTCCCTACGATGAGCATGAACGCTATGAATACTGACACTTTGCCCAAGGTGATCATCAATGTCATCAATAATTGTGTACCATCAACCGCACCGTTCTCACTGATTAACCCGGCAGAAAGCGGAGGTAGTAATACAAGAACCAGTACAACGACTAAATCTTCAACAATGAGCCAACCGACTGCTATTCTTCCATTAATCGATTTAAGCTGACCATGCTGCTCAAGCGCACGCAGTAGTACGACCGTGCTGGCTACCGAGAGTGCCAAACCAAATACAATACTCCCCCCTATGCTCCAATCCCAACTTATCGCAATCATAGCTCCCAGCACAGTTGCCATTGCTATCTGTGCAATTGCCCCTGGTAACGCAATGCGTCGAACTGCCAGTAAATCATCTAGCGAAAAATGCAAGCCAACGCCAAACATCAGCAGAATAATACCAATTTCTGCCAGTTGATTTGATAACTCGATATCTGCTACAAATCCAGGCGAATAGGGACCGATAATCATGCCCGCCAACAGATAGCCTACTAAAACAGGCAGCTTCAAGCGTTGGGCAATGATCCCCATGATCAAGGCAAGGCCTAAGCTGACAGCAATTGTTGTAATTAAAATTGTGCTGTGTGGCATTTCTTCAAAAATTGATCGTTGATGAAAAGTTAATTCAATTTATGAAAGCTGTCAGGGTGAAGTGACTTTGAAATGGATAGAAGCAACAGGTATAAATATGACAGGCAAAAAAGTCCCATGATCGGGCAAGGCCATGAAATTAGGCATTTAATTTTGATAAATTGTCTTATTCCAATTCCAAATCAAAAATGACGCGGAGGCGAGCCGCAGACAGTATAAATAATACGGCAAGGCCACAAACAAGGTTTAGCCGACAAAGTCAGTTTTGATTTAGAAATGGAATTAGCACCTCACACTATACTAATATTTACTGTTTAACTCATTCATTATAAGTTTTCCGAGATTGATATTTATAGAAAACAGTTCTTTATAATATTTTGTCTACTTCAGATAAGTACGATACTCTAAAAAAATCATTCTGGCAGTTTGCAGCGATATTTCAGGAATGATGCACCAGCCTGGCTCCGATTATCGCGCACAGAAGAAGGATGGCTTTAATCTTTCGCTGCTAGCTTTACCCAAATTTGAGGGTAGTCAAAATAATCAACTTGGATGAATATAATTAATATAAGTTGCTATCATCATGACAATAAAAAGCACCAAAGATAGCGCAATACGTATCGTTAATGATTTGACCATGCGCGTGCCCTCCCCGTTATCTTTCAGCATGTAATAAAGCGCAGATCCAAGACTGTAAAGTATTGCCAGTAATAGTAAAATAGCAAAGATCTTCAATTTTTATTCCTATAATGGTTGGAATTTAATTAAATGACCATCAAGCTTAAGCACTCGATGACTTTAAATGTTTCATATTGTTTTGTTGGCGACTCGGCTTATATATTGTAACTGATTACCATGACATATGATTGATTGAGTAATTTTTAGATAGTTTCCAGATATTTTGCTAATTCCTTCAACTTTTTTTCAGAATAACATGTTGAGCAAGCACAACATAGCAGAACTTGCGCCTGCTATTCTTCTGATGGGACCGACAGCTAGCGGAAAATCAAATGTAGCGATGGAAATTGCCCAATATTTTCCGGTTGAAATCATCAGCGTGGATTCAGCTCAGGTTTATCGAAAAATGAATATCGGCAGCGCTAAGCCTGATCAATATGATTTGGCAGCAGTACCCCATCATCTGATTGATTTAATTAATCCAGACGAGCATTATTCTGCCGCACAATTCTGCAAAGATGCACTCACAAAAATGGATGAAATCACGGCGAGAGGAAACATTCCATTATTAGTGGGTGGTACCATGCTTTATTTCAAAGCTTTGCAAGAAGGCCTCTCTAAGCTTCCTTCTGCTAATGAAAGTATTCGGAAGGAAATTGAAATAACTGCTGCACAAAAAGGCTGGCCAGAAATGCATCATATGTTAAAGCAGTTTGACCCAATCTCTGCAGAACGCATCCAACCTCATGATAGCCAACGCATTCAACGTGCACTGGAAGTATACTATCTCACAGGCAGACCCATGTCAGATATACTATCACAACAGAAAAGCACACCGCTTCCCTACCACTTGATCAGCATGGCGCTTCTGCCAGCTGATCGAAAAATTTTGCATGAGCGTATTCTTTTCCGTTTCGAAAAAATGATAGCAAGGGGATTGATTGATGAGGTCCACGCGATCCGTGATCAATTTTGTGTCAATGCAGAAACCCCTTCCATGCGTTGTGTCGGTTATCGGCAGGTATACATGTATCTGGACAATCTCATTAGTCGCACTACAATGATGGATATGGGAGTTGCAGCTACGCGACAATTAGCAAAACGTCAATTAACCTGGTTACGCGCAATGACAGGATTACAGGAATTCGACTGTCTTGCTGTAAATTTACCCCGGCAAGTGATCGTGTACTTGCAAACCAAAGAGTTTGCAATTAATTGACGCTCAAGATTTTCTTTCCACTTAATTAAATTTGGGCTAACTTTAACTTTGAGGAGACAATATGGAAATACGCCATAAATTATGGACTCTAATTGCAATATTTTTTAGCATTTTGACCCTATCAGGTTGTGGTAACTCAGAAAGAGTGCATGAATCCTGGGTGGTACCCGCTGAAGGACAGCAATACGATGATAATGCTATTCTTAACAATATTAAGGCAAGGCTATCCGCTCATGCAGATGTAAAAAATCTGGCTCTCAATATTGATGTAAGAAACGGAGAAGTATCTTTAAATGGCCTGGTTGATAATCAGGCCCAAGCTGATCAAGCCGTTATGCAAACATGGTTAGTGGAAGGGGTTAAAAAGGTTAATAATCAAATACGCACGAAGGATAGTCAATCAACAGCAAACCAATAAACTACCCAATAAACTCTAGCAATAAGAGATAACCAAAATGATACGGGTTACCCCGGGAAAATCCGGGGTCTATTTGATACTGCATGGATTACGATTAAGTTAAATTCCGCGCAACAATTCGTTGATTCCTGTTTTGGAGCGAGTTTTAGCATCAACCTGTTTTACAATCACCGCACAATAGAGGCTATATTGTTTGTTCTCTGAAGGCAGATTTCCTGATACTACGACTGAACCCGGCGGTATGCGGCCATAGGTGATCTCCCCTGTTTCACGGTTGTATATCTTGGTACTCTGGCCAATATAAACCCCCATTGAAATGACCGAATTTTCCCCAACTGTCACTCCTTCGACAATTTCAGAGCGTGCACCAATAAAACAATTATCTTCAATGATCGTAGGATTGGCCTGTACAGGTTCCAGCACACCACCAATACCCACTCCCCCCGATAAATGCACATTCTTACCAATCTGAGCACAAGAACCCACTGTCGCCCAGGTATCCACCATGGTGCCCTCATCCACATAAGCGCCAATATTGACATAAGAAGGCATCAGTACCACATTGTTGGCGATAAATGAACCTCTACGAACTGCCGCTGGTGGTACTACCCGGAAACCACCGTCACGAAAATCTCTAGAACTATAATCTGCAAATTTGGATGGAATTTTATCAAAGTAATTAGAAAAACCACCTTTTATGAAAGCGTTATCCTCTATCCGGAAAGATAATAATACTGCTTTTTTGATCCACTGGTGCGTCACCCACTCACCGCCTATTTTCTCAGCAACACGTAACTTACCGTTGTCCAGCAGATTTATGACTTGTGCAATTGACTCTTTGAGGTTGGCTTCGACATTACGTGGTGTAATCTCGGCACGCCTCTCGAAAGCTTCTTCAATTATGGCTTGCAATTGTTCCATGCTATTCCTTAAACGTTTATCAATTCAGATACAACAATCCTTTATTCTTTCCATTGCTTCCATACATTCAGCTAATGGTGCGACCAAGGCTATGCGTACGAAACTTTCGCCTGGATTAACACCATGGGCCTCACGTGCAAGGTAGCTGCCCGGCAAAATATTGACATTATAATCGCGATATAACTTTTGCGTGAATTCAACATCGCTGATAGGTGTTTTTAGCCATAGATAGAAAGCCGCATCGGGCATAGCGACCGGCAGATGTTCTGCCAGGATAATTATGGCCTGATTGAATTTTTCCCGATACATGCGGCGATTTTCGATCACATGCTGCTCATCAGCCCAGGCAACTTTACTGGCAGCCTGTACCGCTGGATTCATGGCGCTGCCATGATAAGTGCGATACAGCAGAAATTTTTTCAGAATAGCCGCATCTCCTGCCACAAAACCGGAGCGCATTCCAGGCACGTTGGAGCGCTT
The DNA here is from genome assembly GCF_900114745.1 of Nitrosomonas communis. GTDB lineage: Bacteria > Pseudomonadota > Gammaproteobacteria > Burkholderiales > Nitrosomonadaceae > Nitrosomonas > Nitrosomonas communis_A. The sequence continues at coordinate 48,886 of NZ_FOUB01000027.1, forward strand.
GGATAAGCTACTGAACACCACTAACCGGGGAAAGCCATCTCGGCCCAACTGGCGGGCTGCTTCCAAAGCGCCTAATGGGGGATGATCCTCATCAAAATAAATCTCAGAATAACATTCATCCGAGGCAATGACGAAGCCATAACGGTCAGATAGCGCAAACAACTGTCGCCATTCCTCCATGGTCATGACCCTACCGGTCGGATTATTTGGCGAACAAACATAGACAAGCTGCGTACGTGACCAGATGTCAGTCGTTAGTTGTGCAAAATCCAAGGCAAAATTATTCTTAGCCAGAGTATTGAGGAAATAAGGCGTTGCTCCTGCTAATAAGGCAGCCCCTTCGTAAATCTGGTAAAAAGGGTTTGAACACACAACCACCGGAGGTTGTGCGCTATGGACATTAATAACAGCTTGGGCAAATGAGAACAAAGCTTCACGACTGCCATTGACCGGAATCACTTCAGTATCCGGATCCAGAGCAGTTAATCGATAACGTTGCATCAGCCAGGTAGCAATGCTCGCACGTAGCCACTTGGCACCCAGGGTGGTGGGATAATGCGCCAATCCGTCAAGGTTATTAATGAGTTCCTGACAAATAAAATCAGGTGTGGGATGTTTAGGCTCACCAATATGCAAATGAATGGGCGTTAGCGAGGGATTAGGCGTGATTCCATCCAATAATTTTGAAAGTTTCTGGAAAGGATAAGGCTGCAGATTATTCAGCGTTGAATTCATTTTGCTAAGTTAATGGTAAAGCTAAAAGTAGGTGGTATAAGCGTACGCATGTTTCTCAAATGTTCTCCGCGCTTAAATCATCACAAATCTTTTTTAGCTAATTCTCTCTTTACAAGCTTTAATTTTTATTCCATTTCCAAATCAAAATTGACGCGAAGACGAGCCGCAGATAGTATTAATAATACGGCAAGGTGAAGCCGACAAAGTCAGTTTTGATTTAGAAATAGAATTAGTTATTTGATAAACACTAGTCATTATAAAGGGCAACCCTAATGTTGACCAAACAAAAAAATATCATACCGATCACCACTTTGCTCATTGGCGTGACTTTTTAGGAAACGGACGCCTGTACCCCTTTCGTTTTTGGAGCAGGCTGGAATCAAAGGAGAAGCTTCTGCTTCCCTCACCTATAGCCTAACCAGTTAAGAATGATTCAGAATGTATAGGATTTAAAAAGCATCTCAACGGTCTGGTTTTGTTGTTTACGCAGTGCTTTGGCCTGTGCCCATTTATGTTCGATGGGATTAAGATCAGGAGAATAAGCAGGTAAGTATTCAAGGGTGTGCCCAGCGTTTTGTATGGCCTCTTGCGTATCCTGCCTCTTATGGAAGGTAGCATTGTCCATCACAACGACCGCATGTGACGGCAATTTAGGCAACAGGTCCTGCATCGCCCATCCATGAAATACATCGGCGCTGATATTGACTGCAAACAGGCTGACGGTTATCAATAGCTTTCCGATCAGGGCGCCAATCGCGTTGATACGACCTTGCGCATGCCAGTCATGCGTGCCATGACATCTCTGGCCAGCAGGTGCATAACCGTGCGTGCGCGGCGCATCCTGTGCAAACCCACTTTCATCAATA
>NZ_FOUB01000149.1 GCF_900114745.1 Nitrosomonas communis
GTGAAGCAGGTCGCAAAGGTGGACAGTCAGGTGGCAAAGGTGGCTCCGAGGATGAAGATAAATCTTCTTCCCGCACACATAGCAAAGGTGGTTCCAAAGATGAATCTTCCTCTACCCGTGGCGGTACATCTGAGCAACATGCGAAAGCAGGCAGCCAAAGCCATAAAAATCGCTAACCAGCAATAGCAACGACGAGCAGATTCATCTGCTCGTTATTTTTGTGGCAACACAAGTAATGATGTGTTGGCTAATCCTGGCATTACTCTTCATTTACTACTCAGCCTAAAAGGGAGTTACTATGAGTACTCATACACAAAGAAACGTAGTGTTATCTTCACGCACAGATTGGTGGACAATTAATTGGAGCGCTGTTTTTGCGAGTCTGGTTTTTATTTATGCCTTAAGCTGGCTGATATTCACTCTCAGCGCGGCCATTGGCTTCAGTATCGTCGAGGTTCCCGATATCAAAGATATCGATACCAAGTCAGAAGGATTAACCATTAGTTTTGCATTATATGGATGGTATATTGTGACTGCCTTTATCGTATATTTTCTAGGCGGCATCCTGGCTGGCAAGCTTTCGGGTAATACTGATCGCCGTGCAGCTACCTTGCATGGCGTAGTGGTGTGGTCAATTACCATTATTATTGCCGTAATATTGGCCTCTATGGGAGTTAGCGGCTTATTGAGTTCTGCAGCCGGGGCAATAAAAACCACAGCTACAGCTGGCACGAATTTAACGCAAGCAGTTTCATCCGGTAAAGAAGGAGCAACTTCACAATTACCTTCTTCCTTACAGCCTTTAATTGGTTCAATAAAACAAGGCATTAAAAAAGGAGCTTCTCAAGATGAACAAAAATTAGAGAAAGCTGCCGAACAAATTGATCCACAAGCTTTAGGTTTAATCGCGGGCGCATTAATACGCGGTGATGAGAAGGAGGCAAAGGAAATTATCACGAGCAATACCAATTTAGATGAAAAAGAAGTGAATGAACTGATCAGCTCAGTAAAAACCAAAGCGGATAAAGTCGGTAAAGATATTCAGAGGAAAGCTGATCAAGCCAGAGAGTATGCAGCTGGGATTCTTTGGTTAATGGTCATAAGTTATATTGTAGCTTTAATTGCAAGTATTTATGGTGCCAGATATGGAGCCAGGAAATTAGCTTCTTCTGTTCAGCAAGCTTAATCTATACAAAATAAAAGCAGCAGATCTCTGCAGCGTTTGTTGCAGAGATTTTCATTTGTGGGGTTACTACTAGCCTCATTTCTCCACACTGAATCTGCGCGCTCATAAACAAGAGGGCTTACTCTATCCATTTGCTTGGTTGAGATTGGTTGCCAGTAGCTCATTTCGTTGTATTGCTACTCGTCTGCTATACACAAGAGGAGAGGAGGGCGCTACCTAAACATTAGGGTTTCTTTTCCAGTCACCAACCTGCTTTTCTGCTTCTTCCTTACTGATGCCATATTTTTTCTGAATATCACCAATCAACTTTTCACGTTTCCCAGCAATTCTCTCGCAATCATTGTCATTAAATTTGCCCCATTGCTCCTTGACTTTACCTATTAAATATCTCCACTTACCTTCTATTTTATCCCAGCTCATCTCGCAGCTCCTTTTCAAGTTTTAATTAAGTTTTTACTGCTTAATGCTGTTCCATCGAACATCTATAAAATGCACCAGAATTGGTTCGCGTATAACGTTATACATACTAATTACGGATATTTAAAACATTGTAATGCTGACATGAAGGTACTTCTGTGCGCTAGGGAACATTGTAATCGACTTAATGTTATCTTTACTTCAGGTAAATTTTTTCAGTTGGACATTAGTTATCAACCTTTAACATTTAATACCTGCTTCAAGGTATGCTTGATCTTCACCAGATCATTTTGATTTCCCATGACTTGATCAATATCCTTGTAAGCAGCCGGAATCTCATCAATTTTTGATTCATCTTTAGGGCATTCAATACCTTTTGTCTGCTCTGCCAAATCAGCAATGGTATAAATCATTTTTGCCTCATTCCTGCTCAGCCTTCTTCCTGCACCATGAGAGCATGAATGAAAAGACTCATCATTGCCAAGTCCTTCGACGATATATGATTTTGCTCCCATACTGCCCGGAATAATGCCTAAATCACCTTTTCTTGCTCTGATTGCGCCCTTACGTGTCACAAGCACATTTGTCCCGAAGTGATTCTCTCTTGCGACATAATTGTGATGGCAGTTTATGGCTTTATTGGTAATGGTAAATGATGGAAGAAATTTACTCATACACTGCAATAAAATATCCATCATGACCTGCCTGTTAAGTTCAGCAAACTCCTGTGCCCATGACACAGCATTAACATAATCATCGTATATTTCAGTATGCTCAACCAGGTAGGCTAAATCTTTATTGGGAAGTTTATCGAAGATGAAGTATCGTTCCATTTCCTCCTTGGCTTTTTCAATGAAATATGAGCCTATTCTGTTACCTACTCCCCTTGAGCCTGAGTGAAGCATTGCCCAAACATAATCAGCTTCATCTATGCATATCTCAATAAAATGGTTCCCGGTGCCAAGGGTACCCAAGTGAGTTATAGTGTTATACCCTTTGGCTTTACGATGTTTAGTAATGGTTTCTTCATATTCATCAGAAAGAAACATATTCCAACAATAAGAAATACGCTCAATTGGATTCCCCCATGCTCCCCTGTCTCCACTCTCCCCGTTACTGGTTCTTACATGAGGTATTCTTTTCTCAATCTCTGAACGCAATTCATAGAGGCTATCAGGCAGCATTGAAGCTTTCAACGATGTTTTAACTGCCATCATTCCGCAACCAATATCCACTCCCACAGCAGCCGGAATGATTGCTCCTTTGGTCGGAACAACCGATCCAATAGTTGATCTAATGCCAGCATGCACATCAGTCATTACAGCAATATGCTTATGGATGAATGGAAGTGTTGATAGATCGGATAGTTGATCTAATGTGGGTTGGTCAACTTCATCAGTCCAGATTTTTGGTAACGTAGAGTTTGAGAGACTTGAGAGTATAAAAGAGAGTTGCCCTCCAATATAGTGTTTGGTTTTTTGCATAAACGAAACCCTAAAAG
>NZ_FOUB01000009.1 GCF_900114745.1 Nitrosomonas communis
AGGTTGACATGCCTGCCCGGATGCCCTGATCAGTCTCTGATTGTCGCACCCATTTACGCAACGTCTCAGCAGTACAACCTATCTTGGATGCTATCCCAGTGCCGCCCATTGCGACTCATACTCCCCTTGGTGTTCATACAGCAATCGGACAGCTCGTTCACGAACCTCCGGTGAATATCTTATTTGTTTTTTCATTACTCTATCCTCTCAAGAAATAGAGTCTCCTGTAAACCCGGGGCGATTCAAGACACCAGAAGGTAAAGTTAGATCAAGCCAGAATGCTTATAAGCATGGATTAAACAAACTGCAGAAAAAAGTAAGGCAGCTATTGAAGCAATATAAGGGGATGATTGAGATAGTGGGTTAAATTGTAAAAGTTTAGATTTAATTTGACGTATAAAAAGTAGAATTGGATAAGCTCTGATAAATAGCACCATTTAGATGACCGCTTCCGGTTATAGCTTACCTGTTGGAGAATTTACTTGAATGGCAGTTAGGCTAATGAAAGCCATTATGCAGATTTTAACTTTTAGATTAGTGGCGCAAATAAGTAATGTTTCCTGAGCAGCTAATTGTTTGAATTTTTGCTTGCTGTAGATTTAAATTTTGGATCAAACTCACGTAAATAATCTTCTTGAATCATCCATAGCCTCTCTAATGAGAGTGGTTTGTTTATAATAGGGTCAATGATTTTATAGCTCGCATTCTGATAATCTAAGATTGCATCTATAAATAAATAACTAGGGATAAATCTGCAGATATTATTACCGGCCGTTATTGCTATACCAGCGAGTCTTATTTGATTTGCTTTGGGCATAACGTTGTAAACCACCCCACCACTCATACCATCGAGATTTTCATGCTGGAAATCTCCATCTGTTAACTGAAATGAGATATACCCTATATCATCTGGTTTTATTAGGATTCCCGGTATCGTTTGTCTGTGTATAATTGTAGAGTGAGTATATTTCTCACTCACGAGAGGAAAATCAAAATGATTTTTTTCAAAAGGATAGCCTGATATTAAAAGAAATTGTCCCTCATAAAATTCTTTCTTGGATAAAACGCTATTAATATTTTTAATTTCTATATAATGATCTGGAAAATGGTATTTTTTCGGCTCAAAAAGCTCTACAAGACAAATGTCAGACAAAACGATATCGCAATCAACTATAGGCATAAGCTCGCCAATATTCCATATTAGATGAGGAAACATAAAGTCATAAAGTGTTTCCCACTTTGGTTTGAACTTAACAGGAATCCAAAATGGAGATTCATTCTGAAACTCTCCATGTAGGTTATTTTTCAACACGTGCTTTGCTGTCAATACAAAGAATTTATCTTTGTATTTGAGCAAAACACCACTTCCTGCCCCATACATCCTATCAACATGAAAATATCCCCTCTGCTCCATGCTTTCCGCCAAGTAATTAAATAAAAATCTTCTGCAAGATTTAGCGACATTAGAAAATCTTGCCTTTTCGAGAATGTAATCCAGCTTTTTCTGTGAAATTTTTTTTCTCATGTGTATGCCTTTGTTATGATCACACGTAGGAAAATTCGTAAGTTTTGGAGGTTAAATAGTTCAAGCCGGTCAATCAGAACTAAACTTTAAAAGGGCAATGTGAATAGAATTAGACAATCAAGTCAGATTGCATAGGAACTAATTTTCAAAACTGTCAGATTCAGTTTAAGCTATTACAGTTAAATTCTAAGATATAGACGTTAAATGATGTTGGTTGGCTTTTTTCTAAATTGGTACAGGTTGAGATTGCCCGCACTTAGCGGGCTTGATCTGTATATTGTCTTTTTAATCTTAATTTTTAGATTCTTCTTTCGTAGCAGTTGTTGTGCTGGTTCTTGATGCTACGGGCGTTTTATCGCACTGGGGATCAATAACAAAGCTGGTCTGATCAAACTTGCGCCATGCACCTGTACCAGCGCCATCAATCGCAAGTATTGAGATGATGCCAAAATCGATAAACACACCAAGCAAAGTGGTGGCATCAAATGATTTTGAAGCTGGAATAGAAACTGGTGTACAGCCTTCCTTGCGTGCAGTAATCACGTATTCATCTTTTTTCTTAAATGTTGTGATGCCATTACCGCGTCCAATAAAGGCTTCATTCACATAGAGATCAACGTCTGGCTGATTGCTTCGGATTGCTACTTGCTGCGATGCACCATTGAACATGGAAGCACAGCCTGATAACAACGTAATGACAGTTAACAACGATACAGCTTTTCTCATTGACTCCCCTTTCAAAAGTTATTAAAAAACCCGCACTAAGCGGGTTATCAAGAGCTATATTTCTGCCCAAATGCGATGTCATTTGCATCTTTTCACATCATATCAGGTAATGTCTCCAAAACACGACAATTTTATTAGAGCGATTATTTTATAAAGGGAGAGGATAGGCTAATTCACTTTTATTCTTCTGTACCGTTTCTGAGGTATGGGGCAATGTCAATCTCTACAGTTTTTACCTTTGACACCGCTTGTCTACTCAAATTTTTGCACAGTCAGTTCAGAAAAACAGGTTTTTGATATACCGGGACACAGCCGTTTACTTGAGATGTATTGCAGACTACATTAGCAAGAGCATTAGTTAATCAGCCTAAAATATGCAAACCATAGGGGGCACAAGAATCTTTGGAGCTTTTACCGTGGGTACCGCTCGTCTAACTTTTCTTAGCAAAACGTCTCCAAAAAAAGTAAAAGAACTGAAGTACTTTTTTATGTGTCGAGAGTGAAGTAAAAGCTTGATCAAACCTAAAACTTTTCAAAACTGCGCCCGTGCTGCACCGATGGCGGCATGAATATCCTTTTTCTCTTCAATCATGCGGAGGCAGGATAGCTTTCATGCACATAGAGTTGATCCAAAGCTCGCGATACCACTCCTTAGTGTTATAGAGATGCTCATCTTTTTCATCTTCTACCTGGTCATATGCATTTTTAAGCACTTTGGCCTCGGTACTTTCTGCTTTTTTTGCAAATTCCCCGATAAGTTGCCAATTCTGGTGGTCTTTGGTCTCCAGCATAACTACGCATTCACAGGCCACAAGCTCAGCAGCTCCCGGATCGCCTGTTTCAAGAGCCATCTTCATCAAATTTATCAAGGTTTCAAGAAAATGACGAGCCACTTTTCGCGCAAGTGTTTCCTTATCAGAATCAAGACCCAGCTCCTGGAAAACATCGAGCAGGATTTGATGGTGTCTCTTTGTTTGTTCCAAGTACTCCTCCCACTCCCCCTTTAGGTCTTCTTCCACTACGCAACGAAGCGCCATTTGATAAACTCCGGTACCAACTTTTTCTGTTTCAAGAGCTTGGTACAAGAGTTCGTTTTTCTGGTCTTCTTTCATTGAAATTCCTCCTTGTAAATCCAGAGCTTGATACAAGAGTTCGTTTTTCTGGCCTTCTTTCATTAAAATACCTCTTTGTAAAAATAGCCCCTCTGTCAACTAAAGTGTTAGAAGCCCAACTGAGTTGTGGGCTGATTCGGTTAGGGTTTTCGTATGTTATGCTTGAAGCTTGTTTGGGTAAAGCTTCTAATACCCAATAAAAAAATTTGACGGTATTTTTGACGGTATCTTTAAAAACCAAATAATAAATATCATTAAATTTCAGTGGTCTTAGCATACTTTTAGGTTGCGGCTCCGAGTAGCTATTTCAACAAACTCTCAAATTGTAAGGCAGGTTCAAGTTTGAAATTGCCAGCTTCCTGCAGTATTGATAGTTATTCCATTCACCCCATCAATGCTTGCAGAAACCGCGGTACGTAATGATCAATTAAAAGACAAGTCATGACCATGCACTGATTCTGCCTTTGGTAAATACCAAATGCAGGGCAATTAAATCATGGGCAAGAAGGCTAACTTATTTAGATTAATTAACCAGCTATATCTGGATGTTGTCAGGTATTATTGTTTCAGTAGAAATGGAAGGTCTTATAGCTAATCCCATATATAATGATTCAAAATGCATAGGCGGCAAAGAGCTGCGCGATGGAGCAACCTTCCCTTTTTCTGATTGCTTTGGCCTGGGCCCATATTGGCTCAATGTCATTAAAGTCTGGAGAATAAGACAGCAAGTATTCAAGCGTATGCCCGGCATTGGTAAAGGCAGTTTGGATATCCTGCCGTTTGTGGAACGTCGCGTTGCCCATGACAATCACGCAAGCGGACAGGAGTTTGCGCAAAAGGTCCTGCGTTACCCACGCATGGAAGATATCGACGTTGATATGAGCTGTGAACAGGGCCACGGGCAGGAGCGCCTTTCCGATCAGAGCGCCAATGACATTGGTTCGGCCTCTTGCATGCCAATTCTTTACACTATGGCAACGCTCACCCATAGGTGCATAGCCATGCGTACGTGGCATGTCGTGCGCAAAGCCACTTTCATCAAGGTAAACGATGACGCGGCCTTCGCGCTTATAGCCTTCAATTTTTTCTTGGAAGATATGCCGATCTTCTTCGCTGGCCTTGGGGTGACGCAGGCTTTTTTATAAGTCACACCCAGACGCCTTAAAACGTGGCTGATCCGCCTTAAGTGCTGACGTCAAGCCGTTTGGCGCGCTCGTACTGATACGCGTTCGGATGATCCTTGACATCCTGCGTCAACATTCCCACGTCAATCTTAGTTGAGGGCTTGTTGCGGGTTGTCTTGGGATCGGGAATTTTGATCCAACGCGTCACACTGGCTATACCTACGCAAAAACGCTTCGCCACTTGCGCAATGGCAAGGTCTCCTTCTCTCGAACGGATAATACCTTACGGCGAAATGATATCGCATAGGTCATCCGTAAATTATAATCAATTTATATGTTATATACTAGACCAATAATGGCAAAGCCCGAGCGTTTATTGAATAACAGCTTTTATCAAAATTGACTACAGAATTTGTCATAAAATTTTTATTTAGTCATATATATTGACCATACCAGCCAGTGGTATTTATCAAACAAGCCCATATTGCACATGCATACCAGCAAATAAACAACAATCCAACTCATATGAACGCAGGAAAAACTATTAGTTCTTCAAAAGAACTATTAAGCGAGGCTAATCATGCGACACTGAACACGCAAGGATCGATTGAAGCAAGGGGAATTAATCCGAAATTGATAACCGTGGAAATGACCAATAGAAGCGAAGACACTGGAAGGTAACACCAGATCAAGCCAAAATGCACTACAACATGGCATGCATACCAGCCATATGAAGGGATGAAAAGTGGCAATACAAAAGCATAGAGAAACATTGAAAAAGCTACTGTGAAGCCTTGCAATTATTTCTAAGAATCTTCCCATTGAATAATGCTATATTTCCTGACAGGAGGACTGTTATACTTTATCTTTTATGCAATTTTCATGATTTCTTTGATTATCGAAAGTCCTAATTAAAAAGGACTGACTGTTAGAATGAAAAAAATAATTGCGTTATTTCTACTTTTTTCTCTAGCGGACACGTTATATGCAGCGGGACCGTATGATGGCATTTATTCAGTAGTCGTTAGTGGCTTTACTTCAGGCTATGCCACAGTACATGAAGTAGATAATAAAATGGTTGTGATTATAGTTGACCCCGTGCCTAATACTCCATGGGAGCCAATGGTTGGTACCCGGAGAGGTAACAGCGTTTCTCTAACAAATGTTCTTGGCGTAAGTTCTTCTGATATTCAGCTAAAAATAACTGTTAATTTCAATGACAATGGCCCGTCAACAGCAACTATAACTTCGTGCGTCAGTGGTGTTTCTCATGCATGTATATTTCCGACTGGTTCAAAATTTAACTTAGAAAAATTATTTTAATAAAGTTATTAAATAGGTGAGATTGTTTTAGATTGTTTTAGATTGTTTTAGCAATTTCAAAATGAGGGTACTTTGCCCCCGCTTCAGATTCTATAAATGCAAAATGCATATAGATTGAAAAAGCCCGCATTTAGCAGGCATAAGCTATATATTATCTTTTTAATCCTACCTTTTGGGTTCTTCTTTCGTAGATTCAAATTCAAAGTACAACTTTTTATGATCACTTGATATAACTTTCCGATACTCGGAACAATACCTCCTGCAGCGCTTTTTTATTAATTTCCCTTTCAAAAGTTATTAGAAAACTCGCACGAAACAGGTTATTGATATTATATTTTTGCCCAAAAGCAATCCGATATTTCATTTTCTCACTTCAAATCAAGTAATGCCTCCAAAACACGATAATTTTATTAAAAATGGTTACTTCATAAAGGGAATAAAATAAGCTACTGCTTTTCTTCCTCGCTACCCTTTCTAGTAAATAGGGAGATCTTATTATCTTTAGCTCTTAATTGAAGTATCGTGCCCTCTAACTTTTCTCATACTTACACAAATAAGCTATAAGCATTTGTAATTCTATTTTTTCAGATTATTCAGCTGGTATTCATGATATTCACTATAAAGTTATTATCAACAGAAGTAATTCTAATAAATAACGATCATAGAGGTGCAATATGAAAACAAGAACTAACATGAACACGCCAGTAAAATTTTTAACTGCAATGTTATTGAGCGTTGCTTTAGCGGCTCCCATGATGGCTGAGGCTAAAAAAGGCCATCATCATCGTCATCATGCCCATCATCATCACCATTATCATGGCCATCAGCGCCATCATCACCGTCATAATCACCCTCATCATTACAACACACAGAATATTTATTACAACCAGCCATATTATCCGCCCGCACCCGTATATGGCTTAGCAGCAGGCAGGTATTTTTTAGGCGTTAATATGGGTAATGTCGGTTTTGTGTTGTCAGGCTATTAATTTGGATATTTCTCTAGGCTGGTGTATAAATCAAGATCACGACTATAGCGCGTCTTTACAAATAGCTTTTTAGGTTTTGATTGAAATGTTGGCTGGTATTATGGATTTCTATTTTATATTGTGAAGCTTTATAAACTACAGTTTGCGTCCGGATACCAAGCGAGTGACATTAGTTTCATATGTCATTCATAAATAATGAATATGTTATAGCTATTAATAAGGTGGGGATAAGAGTATAGACTTATGAAAGCTTTCTTAACAAACATATCGGGTACATTAACAATTTTGTCATTTGTATAAGCACCTCATTGAGTTGATAAGTGAAATGATGGTGGTAATTGAAATAATTGCTGAGCAGCCCGCCAGATAATTCATAATCCGGCGGGTTTTTATTAAATTAAACTATTATTACTACCACTTTCTGAAAAAGTGGATTAATAGTTACTGACAAAAAAGTATCCCGGTCTTTTTTCGTATCAAATTCATAAATATGTCCATAATGATCAGGGGACACATCACATAATGAGCGATCAGGACAAGATAAAATTGCATAATGCCTTTTTACTTCTTCGGCTTTATGCTCATCCAATTTTTGCCATAATTGAAATAATGAGCAGTTTATTTCATCGCAGAGGTCTCTGCCATTCGCTGTTAACCGACCTATCTCATCGTCGTTAGTGCGACGAACTAGATCGGACAATATCGCGGTGAACCGTTCTAACATAGCGATGTGGGTTTCAAGCTGCTTTGCTATACCTTCGGTTGAGATATTGACCGGCTCTGTTGTTGTACTCTTTTCCATAGTCATTTTTACATCTCCTTTGTTACACCAAAGGATAATCTACAGTACCTAGCATCATCACTACTTGATTAACATCAAAGAACATGATGTTAAAAGTGAGAGATAGCTAAATAGATAAGTAGGGCGTTGCCTGTCTACGTGTACAGATTATTCCATTTCTAAATCAAAAATCACGCGAAGGTGAGCCGCAGACAGTATAAATAATACGGCAAGATGAAGACAACAAAGTCAGTTTTGATTTAAAAATGGAATTAAACCCATGAATCGAGGCGCTTCCCTTAAGTATGAATGATGGATCCTTAGTAGGATTGTGTATAAGTGTAGCTGCGAGGCTTTTCATTTTGTATTCTCCAATCAATAATGATTAAAAAATACATATTTAATACCTAATAAGAAAATTTAGTTTTATTTTTTGCGGCTTTTTAAAACCTATAAGGATACTTTTATGTATCAATAATATTAATGATACTTTGCGGTTACAGCTCCGTACCAAACAATCATTTCAGTAAATTTTTAAATATACCAACTTCACATAACCACTTCGCTGAATTAACCAGATTTAATAAAGATTGACAGTTTTTATAGTATCACAACGTATCTGAATATACCGTTATGTTAGATCCCGTCAAATACTACAGATACCGTAGTACCGTAATGCTCAATCAAAAGATAAGTCATGACCATGCACCAATTCCGCCTTTGTTGCGCCTTTAGTAAATAACAAGATATAGGACAATTAAACCATGTGCAGCAAGGCTAACTTATTTAGATTAATTAACAAAGTTCATTTGGATGCGGCCGGGTAATATGATTTAAGCATAAATCAAACTAAACGCCTTCCCAATAATGACAAGTGTCTAGGCTAATGACAAGCGTCTAGGCAATAACAAGTTCCATCAAAATAAGTTAAAGTATTGCCATAAAACCTTTTGTTTACCCATATATATAATGACGTTGTCAATATACAGTATTTACCAAACGTACTTATATTGTACAGACGCCAAAACTCAATCTAAGTGGAATGCGCTAAAACATGATATGTATACAAGCCACTTAAAAAATAACGACAGCAGTGCAAAGCAAAAAGATATGTTTAAGCACTACTATGAATCTGAACCCATAAAATGCTTTTGGAATAATTTTATTAAATAATACTAAAGTTCCACTAATTATTACCGTTAAGATAATTGTCGTTTAACAACGACAATTATAACTCTTTGATATGTAAAAAATGAAATTCCCACGGGATACCCCCTTATTCGGTGGGAATTTCTTATTCGTATTTACAAATAAGAAAGATCATTTCGTTCTTTGAAACTTTCATACTAAGTACCACGCCTTGTCATAATTTTGCACAAGCAATCTAGAAAAACAATTTTGGTGACTAATCTATATATCATGTCAGTGGGAGGGATGATCTAAGCCTCTATGACTCTTACTCAGAATAACGGGTGCCTAGCTTTCTTATACTTATGCAAACAAAGTAAGATATAAGTATTTTCAATTCTATGCTTTTATTCTCTTCAGGCTGTTCAGCTTGTATTCATGATCTCCAGGATAAAGTTAACACTAACAGAAAAAATTCTGATCAACAAAAAATCCAAGGAGGTGTAGCATGAGAACAAGAACAAAAACGAACACGCCAGTAAGATTTTTATCTGTAATGTTATTGAGTGCTGCTTTAGTAGCTCCCACGATAGTTGAAGCCAGACGAGGCCATCATCATCATAATCATCATACCCAACATCATCACCATAACCATAACCAACATCGTCATCACCATAAACATCATCATTACAACACACAAAATATTTATTACCATCAACCTTATTACCCAACCGCACCTGTATATGGCGTAACACCAGGCAGGTATTTTCTGGGTGTTAATACGGGTAATGTTGGCTTTGTGTTGTCGGGCTATTAAGTCGGAATTTTCTTCAGGCTGGTGTGTACATGAAGAACGTGTGAATCGTTAGAGATACTTTACTAGGTTTTAAAAGCTAGTTTCAACTTTAATATTAGAAGCTTTGTAAAATAAAGGTTTTCGAGATAAGTAAGAGTGAGAAATTTTGTTTATCTGCAATTAGGTAAATAGCATGAATCTTATAATCATTAGCAAAAACAAACTGGAGCATAATATTTATGAGAATTTTAACAAAAATCATCCTATTGACATTATCAAGTTTGTCATTTGCAAAATTACCCCAATGGGTTGACGATTGGGAGGATTGCGATGAGTGGGATGATTGCTGCCCCAATTATTAAAAAATAAGCTGAGTAATCTGACTTACAGGAGGCTTTTATCGCTTTTTGGAGAATTATATTTGTCCTCTTATAAAGATTACGCGTATAGATACAAGATAGTGTTTCATTTATAGAATAATCCTAAAAAATTTAATCGGCGCTTATTTAACTTTTCTTTCCTTAATATCCTCGACAAAGCAATAAAGTACTTATTTACTTGTTGATACCTAGCAAGAAAAATTGATGATATATTTAAAATCCGAAAAATAAAAATCATTATGCTAGAATGTTTTTATAATATTTTTCGGTTATGGTTCCGATACCAGCCTAATATTCCAAGAAACCCAGAATCTCTCATAATTCCATAATATTGAAGGATTAGTTGGTTATTTTATATCCGTGATAATATATTAACTAATAATATCTGCCAGCAAACGGTTGGTGTATTTATTAGAATTTGCTAACATCAAAATTCAGATATCAACAAATAATATTTAGCGTTTTTTATAATTTAAAACCCCAACGTCTACTAACTTGCGTCTGATATCAGAACGCTATTTTAATGAAAAGAGCATTTACCATGAAAAAATTAGTTTTTGCCATTTTGGTTTCTATGATATTTGCAAATAACCTTTATGCAAAAAAAAGCAAGGGGAGTGTATCAAAAGGATCATTTAGTTCCAAGCAAAGTAGCTCTCAATCTGCTACCACACAGCAAAAGAACACTGCTACACCGACTCCTTCGACATCAACCCAAGCATCAACACCTAATGCAGCAACTCAAAATCCATCATCAGCAACCAGCTCAAGTGCGTCCACAGCTGCACCATCACCTAGCGCACCAGCTCAAAATCCATCAATGCTTCAATCAGTCATGCCAGCTTTAGTTGGTGGTGCAGTAGGAAGTTATGTCGGCAGCAAATTAGCTGATGGCGAATCAGAAGAAAAAGAAGCAAAGAAAGAAGAAGAGCTTTTAAAGCCATAAGCATATTATTCCATCACTTATTTAAATACGAAGAAACCACCAAGAGGATATGTTTTCTTGCGCGGTTTCTACTCTGAATTCATAAAACCCTAGCAATCGACATTTTTTTCAACTGTTACCCTACTCATGTATGTAAATAAAGTTGCTGAAGCAATGGATTTGCTTGCAAAAATATTGATCAAAAGTAAGCCAAGCGACATCCTCACGGATAGCATCAACCTGCTCAACGCTTGACATTTGATAAGTTTTCGGAAGCAAAAGCGGCCCCCAGTCGCTGGCTGAATTTACCACTTTCCAGTTCTGCGCTCAGCCAAGCATCTACCTTTGCGATCAACTTTGGATCACGTGCGAGTAAAAGCGCCTTATCGTTCTGGGCAAAGACCTCAGCGGTCGCCCGGCACAGCCTGGAATCGCGCTGTGTCTGCAAATCTACCTCCACATCGTCGGTCACCATCACATCTGCACGGCCGGTAGCGATTTCTTCAAATATTGTCCGATTATCGGTGTGCAGAATGGGCTGCACATTGTGTAAGTAATCTCGAACAAAGCGCTCATTTGTCCCACCGGGATTTACGATCACACGTATACCCGCTTGATTGATCTCCTTCAGTGAATCAAATCGCGCCTCAGTTCCACACCGTACAATCGACGTCTTGCCGCCTCGATGATACGGAATGGAGAATGCCCCGATTGCAGTTCGTGCATCGGTGATGCTAATCCCGCCAATCGCCAGATCGAAGCGGTTGTCCTGATAGTCAGCCATCAACGTAGGCCAGGTCGTTCGAACGAACTGAGGCTCGGCATCGAGGAAAGCCGCAAGCGAGATGACCGCAGCGATATCAGCACCGGTGAGCACCCCCCTCGACTCCATTGTGAAAGGCGCATAGTCACCTGTCGTGCCAATTCGCAGTATCTTGCTCGCTGCAATTCGCTGCAGCGCTGGAACCGGTGTCAACCGCAGCCGCGAGAGCACATCGAACAGCGCGCTGATATCCCGCCCAACCACACCTCGCCCTGCAATACTGTTCGCTGATCCCGCATAATAGCTATGGAAATCCTTGCGCTGAAACTCGGGTATCGCAAGATAAATGGCCTGCATCAGTCGGACGCCGAGCTCATCCAATTGCGGACGCAGTTCGGTGCTCAGATCGCGTGGAGCCGTTGGCGCAATATTCGCAACACGCCATTGATCGATGAACCGCTGTTGCATTTCGCGCGCAAGACGCATCTGCAACACAAACAGCTCACGCGCCGGTTCAGCAGAAATGCCAAGTGTCTGTGCCTGCGCTACAGCAGCCTCGAGTAAGAAGTGTTCCCGACTAACATCAAGAACTGGAATGTGGTGCAGATATTTCCATGCGGCGACTGGTTGCATCAACTCAAGACGCTCGTCGATCAGACTAAAAACCTGCCGAACTTGCGCTTCATGATCGACAAAGCCGACCTGGGCGGTTGCTGCACCCGCAAATGCAAGTAAGATACCTAGGATGCAGTAGATTTTTCGAACTGTACGACACCAAATCAATGTAGCGCCTATAACTGATAGCTGTTTTCTAGACGCTAATTCCATTATTAGAGTAGTCACCAGCCTGAAACGAATGACGATTCATAAAAAATATTCCTTTAACTGTTTGAATCGATATCTTGTAACAGTGTTGCCCGAGTAAATCCTTGCCAGTCACGCGCCAAGGCATCGATAATCGCCAAGGTCTTCTCAGTCAGGCTGATGACAGCTGTAGTAAAGTTTTTTTGAAACTCGCTCGGTGAGTCGGGGTGAGTGTCAATTAAATCGGTAACTGACTTGATGGCAAATATCGGCGTACCGGTGATATATCCCACCCAGGCGACAGCAGTAGCTTCCATTTCCTTCAGAACTGCGCCATGAGAGGCGATCGCCGCCAGATCCTCGTTAACAAAATCAAGCGAGTTGCCACTGGAAATATTGCCGAGCGAAAGAGTAAGCTCACGTGCCAAATGGCTAACATCCAGCGATGGATAAGCGCCTTTACCAAACTTGTCCCAACCGGGAAGCGGAATGCGATGGTCATGAAAATAAAAGGCTGAGTCGCTTAAGTAAACCTTCCCTATGGCGGCGCCATGTTTGGCAAAGCTGCCAGCAGTACCGGCACTCACCAAAATATCAGGCTGAAATTCCGTCACAGTCGCGAAAGCAGCGACCGCTGCCGGCTCAGTACCGATGCTATCAACCTGATAGCGGCGATCCTTTCCCGGGATAGTGATAGTCAGTTCCAGAGAGGCGGTCGGGCAATCCTGATAAATTCCGTGATAGAACTTTAGCGGCAGACGTTCATAAAAGGGACGTGGTACCAATCTCTTCAATTCCAGAGCATCAATCAAGCCTTGAGCCTCGGATTCCATCGCCATAATCAGGGAAAGCTTCGGCATACATGAAATCATTGGCTGGAATCCGATTGCATCGGATCTGGAATAAGTGCGCAATCGAGATTGGGCATCTCAATGAGATATAAAAAGTAAGCCATTTTCAATCAGGTGCACTATACGTAAAGCCAGTCGCATAGTCAAACTTACGGTTGAATGATCAAAAAGCTCTGTTTCGGCTCAAAACAAGAAAAAGTGTCAATCATTGTACCTTGCAAAATGAACAAATTAATTAACTGACTAACAGTACTGCAATGAACATTAAAACAAGCTGCAATTTCAAACATTGTGTAATGTTTTGTTTTGTCTATTGCATTCATCGCCTCTCCTCTATCAATAATGCCGGCAACAATTTCGTCCATTGGTTTCTTGGGCGATTTCTTCGATTACTTGGTAATATGAATACACCTAGGGCTACGTATCATGAATGCATTCATTCACTTCATGCGTTATGCAATGACTGACATTGTGGTTTTGAATTGGCATTCATACTATTTCCCAGTCTTCCACATCGCCAGCAACACTATAAAACAAGGGATGAAGTTCAATCTCTATAATGTTCTTGAATTTTTCGTGTAAATTTGGGTCTCTGTTTTTTAATTTATGCAGTAAATGCTTGAACTCGTATTGGATTTGCCCGCTCGTAACAGGAATTTTATCTTTAAAGACCAAGTCGATGATCTTAGTTTTGTTGAAATGATAATTTCTTCGATCAGCCTCTTCGGCGACTGTTTTTAAATAGCAAGCAATTGCCGCAGATGGATTATCCGTAATTTTAAACCGCATCAACTGCGGGTGATTTTTATAGCCTTTGCTCTTTCCAAGCAAAACATTTTGAGCCAGCAAACCTTCTCTCCAAAGCGCTACCAGGCCTTTTGTATCCAGATATTTGGGATGGATTGACCAAAGCCGCATACAAAGACGCCCTTACTTTGCTAAATCTTGCTCAGTAAATATGAATCCATTGGCATCAAAGCCGAGTTCTTTTGATTTTTTGACAAATCGTTCTTTCACGTCTTCACTGACTGTTGGCGTTCTTGATAGAAGCCACAGATAAGACGTGTTATAGCCTGATACAAAGGCGTATTGATAATTTTCCTTATCCAGATCAAATATAATGTAAGATCCATAAAACGGACCAAAGAATGAAACTTTCAGATGCCCCTCATCACGGCTTTCAACAAAATAGGCTTTTCCTTCCGCTACTTTCCACTTGTTTTCTTCAGCTAAAAATCCGCGGTTGATAACGTTGATTCCGTCGTCACTGCGTAATTCATATTCAGCTGTTACGTTACTCAACCCCCGTTCAAAAGAATGATCCAGCCGGGCAATTTCATACCACTTGCCAAGATATCTGCTTACATTAAAATTTTTAACAGGAACAACACCTTCCGGCATGCCTGTGCAGCTGATTAACAAGAAAAAGAAAAGAACTAATAATATGCGCATGCGTTTAACTTCATTAGAATTGATAATCGTAATATCCAACGATTAGAAGTATATGCCCCGTAATACTGAATGGCCATTGCAGGTCATCAGTCAGGAAAAAATATTTTGTGGATCGGCTTTCTTTAGGATGATATAAAAAGGTGTCAGTTATTGTTTCTTGCAAAATAAACGAATTGACCGACTAACAGTACTGTAATGAACATTAAAATACGCGGCAATTTCAAACATTATGTAATGTCCCGTTTTGTCTATCGCATTCATTGCCTCTCCTCTATCAGTAATGCCGGCGACAATTTCGTCCATTGGTTTCTTGGGCGATTTCTTCGACCACTCGGTAATATGAAGACACCTATGGCTACGTATCATAAATGCACTTCATTCACTTCTTGCACTATACAATGACTGACACTGAGTACAATGACTGACACTGAGGCATCCTGAAGTATCCATAAGCATTGCGTTACAAATACTATAGGTTGAAATGTTTAAAAATCCTTTAATAGATCAAGGCGAATGATCTCGTTCATGGGCAGGATATCCGTGACGAGTCAGGCTTAAATTGTTCTTGATACCAATAAATATTATAATTAGGTATAAATATTTGAATCGATGAAGTTGATTATGCCCATTCAAAAAAATACCAGCGTCACACTGGGCGAGCATTTTGAGAAGTTCCTAGCGCACCAGATAGAAACCGGGCGTTATGGCTCGGTGAGTGAAGCGATACGCGCCGGGCTTCGTTTGCTTGAAGAGCGTGAGGCGAAGCTGGAAGCGCTGCGCCGTGCTCTGACCGAAGGCGAACAAAGCGGCTCGTCTGATTATTCCTTGCAAAATGTTCTGGATGAGCTGGAAAGTGAAGATTAGATGGGATCGTTCATGCTCACGCAGAAAGCTATGGACGATCTGCTTGCCATTGGCCGTTACACGCGCAGGCAATGGGGGAAAGCGCAGCAAATCCGCTATCTGACGCAGCTTGACAGTGCATTCCACGATCTGGCAGACAAGCCCGATCTTGGCCGCGCGTGCGATCACATCCGGGAAGGATATTTCAAATACGGTGTCGGCAAGCACGTGATTTTTTACCGTCGCACAGGGAAAGGCCGGATCGAAATTGTCCGCATCCTGCATGGATGTATGGATATCGAACAGCATTTATGATGTTGTTTTTCATTAATGGGTCTGATTCCAGACCTGCAACCGCCAATTAAACAAGATGGAGTTATGTCCTGCTTTTTTCCACAAAACTGAAAGAATCATATAAATTTAATGGTATAACCCGGAGGGCTAACAATGACGATTACATTCAAAGGCATTGAGCTTGATGAAGACGGAAAATTCATTCACCTTACCATTACCGGCAAGTTGGAAAAGGAAGACTATGACATGTTTGTACCGGAAATTGACCAGAAGATTAAGCTATATGGCAAGGTCAATATGCTTGTGGAGTTGGTCGATTTTCACGGCTGGACGTCAGGAGCCGCCTGGGAAGATACAAAGTTTGGTGTACGGCATTTCAATGATATCGAGCGTTTGGCTATTGTTGGCGATAAAGCCTGGGAAAAAGGCATGGCCTATTTCTGCAAAGTCTTTACTTTAGCCAAAGTTCGCTACTTTGATTTCACAGACGATAATTGAGAGCTGCGGGCGCAATTGTCGTTCTTCTCCATATATTCCGACCGAAGGTGCAGTTTTTTTATCACCTGTACACACACAACCTTATCAAAAGCGCGATTGGCGCGGCTTCTAATATCAGGAAGTTAAAATCAAACTGATTACACAATTTGAACTGGCAGCAAAAAGCGAAACCGAGCTTTATGCATTATTGCGAGAAGCTTTTAATGAACTTATCAAAAGTGAACCCGCTAATCATTAGTGCAAAAATACTTTGGCTTCGCTAAAAAAGATTGAAAGAGAAATTGGTTCGAGAGCACAATGCTCTTGATCCGCTTTCGGCCAAAACCAGCGAATCAATTTCTTTCATTAAATCTCCGATAATCATGCTAAATAATATAATTCCATTTCCAAATCAAAAATAATATGAAAGGGAGCCGCAGACAGTAGAAATAATACGGTAAGGTGAAGCCGACAAAGTCAGTTTTGATTTAGAAATGGAATAAGGCAGTCTATACTGTCATGATCTTCAGATCTGTATATCGTTTTATTTAGGATGATATGTAGTTAGCAAGCCGAGTGGCGATATTTTTCCAGGGTATAAAAATGCGAAATAAAAACTATACAATTAAAACAATGGATAGAGAGGAAATTGATATTGCTATTGAATGGGCAGCAAAGGAAGGTTGGAACCCAGGGCTTCATGATGCGGACTGTTATTACACAGCAGACCCAACTGGTTTTCTCATTGGCTTACTAGACGAGGAACCCATCGCCACAATCTCTGCAATCAAATATGGTGAATCTTTTGGATTTCTCGGGCTCTACATTGTTAAATCAGAATATCGTGGCAAAGGGTATGGTATTCAAATCTGGAATGCTGGCCTTAAATATCTTGAAGGGCGGAATATTGGCCTTGATGGAGTTGTGGCCCAGCAAGACAATTACAAAAAGTCTGGATTCAAACTAGCCTATAGCAATATTCGATATGAAGGACACGGTGGTGGCAATCCCACTGAAAATGCTGAAATTGTGAAACTGTCCACATTACCTTTTGAAACCATTGATTCATACGATCAACCATTTTTTCCTGCAAACAGATCTCATTTTATAAAATGCTGGACAAGCCAACCTGACAGCCATGCCTTGGGCATCATGCAGAGCGGAAAACTAGCAGGGTATGGTGTGATTCGTGCTTGCCACACCGGTTACAAGATTGGTCCTCTTTTTGCGGACAATCTAGCATTAGCTGAATCTCTTTTTTTGGCTTTAAAATCCACGGCGAAACCGTCGGAACCAGTTTATCTTGATACGCCAAAAGTCAATCAGGCCGCTTTATCATTGGCAGAGCGCCATAATATGAAAGTTTCGTTTGAAACGGCAAGGATGTATACGGGTGAAATACCTAAAATTCCGCTAAATCGACTTTTTAGTGTGACGTCCTTTGAAATCGGGTAGCCTAGGATTGTTCCCTTATGCTCTAGTCATGGCTGACTATACCATGTGGATCGACCACCGCTATGGCGAATCAGCAGGCCTTTCTCCACCATTGAACCGGGCTGTGAAGCAGGAGGAAAAAAGAAAGCGGGAATGTCAAATGAAAGGTCTGACCCCGATGACGTGCGAATAACTCTTTTGCATCTTCTCCTCTCGCTTCGCCTTTTAAGTTTCTAGGTTTCAATTGAGGCGAAAGGTATCCTGACACATAGGGATGTTGCTCGAGAGTTCGAGTTGCAGTTGCAGCGGGATGAAAGCCAGGGGTCAGATCTTGAAGTGAGAGTGTGTAAGTATCCCTAACTTGATAATGCAGTGGAGAAGCTAACCCGGCCCCCTGATTTTCATTGTTATGCGAAGAATACAAGGACAAGCTTATGCCACCAAAAATTAGGGATTTAATCACAGAGCTGGAGAAGGTGGGATTCGTGAATCGTGGTGGAAAAGGAAGCCATCGAAATTTTGTTCACCCGAGAGCACAGAAACCCATAACGATTTCCGGTAAACTTGGGGATGACGCAAAACATTATCAGGTCCGAGCAGTGCGCTTGACCCTAGAGGAGTTGAAGAAATGAAAGACAGCGCGAAATACGCAAAGATTGTCGAATGGTCGGAAGAAGATCAGTGCTATGTAGGGAGCGCGCCCGGGCTGATTCTCGGCGGTTGCCACGGTGATGATGAGAAACAAGTCTTTGAGGAACTGTGCCAAATCGTCGAAGAAGCTATAGAACTTTATCGCAAGGATAACAAACCCTTGCCACCAGCCACTTCCGGTCACGACCTTGCCAACAGCTTACAAAACATCGCATAACCAACCCATCCAGCCGACGCCAAAAAGCGACGCGGATGATGGGCGGCGCTGGGCCTCATGAAGCAAAACGCCGACCCTGTTGACAAGTTCTACTCGGAGCCTAAAGCGTACATCGTCATGTTCCGCGGGCTTGTGTCTGCCTTAGGCGCCATCATTATCGGCGCCACTATCTTCGGTCAAATAAGAGCAGGCCGCTTCCCCGCGTATTGGGACTTGCGATTTCTCTTCTATTTCCATTCGGTTGCTATTTCATTCTTGTCATCCTCACGCATATGGGATGCTCGCTTTTCCCTGTTCGGCTCGACTCTGAAGGCATCAAAACATCCAACTCAATCGGCATACCAGCATTCGTGGCTTGGAGTGACATAAGGTCAGCGTCGATGCGCGATATTCAATGACTTCCTTATATCTTTCTTGACGTTGAGGGTCGAATGTCGACCGTAACCATTCCCATCTGGCTACGCGATCCGCAAGGATTTGTAGCGGCGGTTCGTCGATACGCCGAGCCAACAAATCCATTAGCCCAACTTGCTACTTCAAGTGAGGCCCAACCCGGCAGTCAACAGGCGCTGCGCAATGAAGCCGCGCAGCGTCTGTTACTTTGAATATTATTATCTCTGTTAAAAATGAATTTTGCACTATTTCACCGTCTGCTTCGAGTGGAAAGCTGTCATTTAAATTAACAACCTCAAACATCATTCAAATAAAAATATAAGTCATACCATCGAGACGTTCCTTTATTTTTTTCATTAACCGGTAAAATTATTCGGAATGATTATGTTCCGCGGTGTGACAAAGTTCGTGCAGCAAAACGTTATATACGCTCCCTGGATGCTTTCACCAAATGCGAATTGAGCGGTAATTGTCCTTTGGGCGAGCAGCTACCCATTGGATTTGCAGGATAATAGTCTTATCGGTAGTTTTTCTTTTACCCATAGTGTTTGTGAAAGCACTTGATCCAGTCTGCGGTCGAACACTCCTCTCGCTTTGACTTCCAGTACGCCACACAGCAGTTTTACTTCCGGCGCAGATCGCGGTGCTTCATGCACGTTCAACACATGTCTACGCCCCGGGTAGAAATGACATTTGCCACTTATATATACGGTGAGGCAGAATATTTTCACGCGGGCTTTCAAAATAGCGCATTTGGCGAGAGGCGGTCTTTCAGTGCCGCTTCCGGATCTTCTATATCTGACTCGATCGCTTTATTTTGTTTTAAACTGACTAGCTACTAGGCGCCATTAAGATTAGCCACAAAATTACAGGGTTGAGCAATTTAACGCTTTCTTTCTAGATAGTAGCTGGATTGGAATGGTTTCTTTGATGAAACCTGATTGTCTTTCGGTACTAACAAATAGATGTAATAATTTTTTTTCTAAAGATTGGCGCGCCCGGCAGGATTCGAACCCACGACCACTTGGTTCGAAGCCAAGTACTCTATCCAACTGAGCTACGGGCGCTAGCTTTTCCTCAATATTATGGGAGTATTATAGCAAGCATCTTGTTCGGCAGAAAATTAAAATTTTTCTGAGATTGAGCAACCAAATTGCACTCACCTTCAGAATAACAAGCTACTGATGTATTTGAATTGCCTTGCAATAATATGTGGCGAAATTTCCCTGCTTAAAGCGCAAAATTACTGCTTCAGCATGAGCGTCCAGACGTAAAGTGCCTTGAGCAAGCTCCGGATATGCTCGCGCGTTGCTTCATCAATCAATCTGCCATTCTGATCAAAAACAGTCTGCGCGTTGCTAATCATCACTTCGGGTCGGTTAAGCAATCGCACATCCAGGAATACTACACTTTGACGCAAATGATATTGAGCCCGCGCCGTGCCGAAACGGCCAGGGCTAGCGCCCATTACCGCAGCAGGCTTACCAGAAAAAGGCTGTTCGGGTGGACGCGAGACCCAGTCAATCACATTCTTGAGCACACCGGACATGGAGTAGTTATATTCTGGTGTCACAAAAAGCAGTGCATCAGCAGTTCGAATTTGCTCACGCAAGTGCTCCACTGGTGTGGGGAATCCCTTAGCGTAGACATCTTCGTTATACAGCGGGATTTCCGTGATATCCGCTATGGCAATATGCATCTCTGCAGGCGCAAGATGAACCGCCTCTCGCAGGGCTGCAGTATTATAAGAACCTTGCCGCAAACTGCCAGAAATACCCAGCACATTTATTTCATTTGATTTCACCATGATTTTCCTTCGTTATCCCGACTGAATTTCCGAGAAAATAACTTTTGTGGCTGATCCTGCGCTCAGCCACGGTTTGAAGCTGTGCTTAGTTCACTCACCTATTCGCTTACTACTTGCTTACCTACTCGCTTTGATTGCGGTATAAGCAGTGAAAAGATTACGGTAATCGGGAATATGATTGGAAAACAGAGTGCCAAGACCCTCCACATCATTTCGCCAGTCACGATGCAGTTCACAGGCCACCGCAAACCAGCTCATCAACTGCGCACCCGCTTCTGCCATGCGGCTCCACGCCGCTTCGCGCGTCACTTCATTAAAAGTGCCTGATGCATCCGTCACCACAAATACCTCAAATCCCTCTTCCAAAGCAGAAAGCACAGGAAATGCCACGCAAACCTCGGTAACGACACCAGCGATAATCAACTGTTTTCTACCCGTTTGTTTGATTGCTTCAACAAAATCTTCGTTATCCCATGCATTAATTTGTCCTGGGCGGGCAATGTAGGGCGCATCCGGAAAGGTTTGTTTTAATTCCGGCACCAGCGGGCCATTCGGGCCATCCTCAAAACTGGTGGTCAAAATAGTCGGTAATTTAAAATACTTGGCTAAATCAGCTAAAGCCAATACGTTATTCTTGAATCTATCTGGTTCGAAATCACGTACTAATGACAGCAATCCGGCCTGATGATCGACCAGTGCGACGAGCGCATTATTTTTATCCAGGCGATAATAAGTATTACTCATTGTATTTCTCCTTATAATGTGTAAAAGAAGACAGCGTCAACGCTTAGAATCCATCAATTCGCCCTCCTGGCGACTTGCTGCGCTTTCTGGTAGCTCTGGATCAATAGCTGATAATGGAGCATCGCGCCTGAATAAACTTGAGCCCATTCCATGGCATTTGGTCGACTCCATGATTTTTGTAATTCTGCCAGCGCTGCCATGGTATCGATCGGCACCACGCCTGCCTGAGCCAAACGAGCGATCGTTACATCTGTTGCTATTTGAGACACGCTACCCGAAGCATCGATCACCGCGAAAACTCTATACCCTTCATGAACCGCGCTGATACAGGGAAATGTCAGGCAAACACTCGTAAGAGTGCCCGCTATGATCAGTGTTTTGCGTTTGGTTGCTTTTACAGCAGCAACAAAATCAGGGTTGTCCCACACATTAACTTCTCCGCGGCGAGCGATGTATTGGGCATGTGCTGCAAACTGATGAACTTCTGGAATAAGCCGTCCATTTGGACCTTGCGGAACCGATGCTGAGGTAATGACGGGAATTTTCTCCGCAGCTGCTGCCTTGGCCAGAGCAGTTACATTGGCTCGTAGCTCAAGAAGCGGAATATCTTTGACAATCTGAAACAGACCGCTTTGATGGTCAAGCAGTAACATTGCTGCATCGCTTGAATCAATCGTGGGTACCCTTCCATCGAAGTTTAATGGTGTATCCATAGCCATACCTCCTTTCAACTAAATATCTCAGGCGGATAACCCTCTCAGCTAACTGACTGAGAGGGAAAACTAATGGGGCAATTGCCCGAAATGTCCGCTATTAAAATCTGCAATCGCCTGATCGATTTCAGCCTGGCTATTCATGACGAAAGGACCTTGCCCAACAACCGGTTCATCAATCGGTTCGCCACTAAGCAGAAGCGCCACCACATTCTCCTGGGCATAAATCGATAGCATTTCACCACTGCGATCGAGCGATACCATTTGCGCTGCTTTTACTTGCGCTTCACCATTGACCAATACTGCCCCATGCAAAACGATGAGCGCTGCATTCCAGCCTTCGGGTAACGATAACTCGGCTGACTTTCCATGGTGCAAGCGCAAATCCCAAACATTCATCGGTGTAAACGTGCGCGCAGGTCCTGCATGACCTTGGTAGTTTCCGGCAATCACGCGCACAATACCTGCTTCCTCAGGGAGCATCACCACTGGAATGTCTGTTTTGAGGAGCGTCTGGTAGTGCGGTGCAGTCATTTTGTCCTTGGCAGGCAGATTGACCCAGAGCTGCACCATCTCCAGCCTGCCACCCGCATGTGTAAATGACTCGGAATGAAATTCTTCGTGCAGAATGCCCGAGCCCGCAGTCATCCATTGCACATCACCAGGGCCAATCACCCCACCTTGGCCGGTTGAATCCCGATGCGCCACTTCACCATGGTAAACAATAGTGACCGTTTCAAAACCACGGTGCGGATGTTGCCCTACCCCACGCGGCCGCTCGGCAGGCGCAAGATCGATTGGACCTGCATAATCCAGCAGCAAAAACGGACTCAATAATTTTCCATGGTTACGATAAGAAAAAAGCGATCGTACGGGAAAACCGTCACCTACCCAATGGAGAGGAGGCGCATCGTAAATACCTAAAATTGTTTTCATCATCATCTCCTTACATGATTTATCTGATAATTGGATAAGACCCAGTGTACATCATCTGAATAGCCCGCATTATCAGCTATCATCGTTCTAATTAGAGAGCAATAAGCCATCAATGCCTGAGCCCCATCAGATAACTCGCTTTCCTTTCATCAATCATGATGGGTTGTAGGAATTGCTTGCAAATGATTGCCTGCAGACGGCGTAACAGCATGCGTCACGCGCGGTGGCGTTGCGCCACGGTGCAAGGCAATAATTTTATCTTGCAGGATTTTGTCGGCGGCAGAGACACGGGCATGTTGGCGCAGATGCACAAGCCAGGATTCAACCGTGAATATCTCAATAAATCGTCCATGATCCTCGACATCCTCAAAAAATCCCCACTGAATAGCACCGTCGCGGCGGCGAATGATTCCCAACTCCTGCATCAACAAGTAAAACGCATCGCGATCCGCATCGTCGATACGGTATTCCAGCGTCACCAGAACAGGACCATGATCATGTGAAACGAACGCGCTCACAGCGGGCTCGCCCCAATGACTAGACGGTGTGTAGTCATGATGCTCGCCCAGATTAAGTTTAAATCGCACTGTGACAGGAATCAGAAAAAGCGCCAGTAATCCTGACGCCGTTAAGGCCAGCGGCAAGCCGATAATCCCTGCCACTTGCCCCCATCCGAGCGATCCAGCTGTCATCGCACCAAAAAACACCATCTGAAAAATAGCCAGGCCGCGCGCACGCACCCAATCCGGTAATGCCATCTGTGCCGAAACGTTCAACGATGCTACCGCGATAATCCATGACATGCCGCCTATCAATCCGGCGGCGATACCAATGCCTGTGCGTTCACCATGGGCAAACGTCAGCGAACACAGCGCTGTTCCTGCCGTTGCCAGCATTAGGATCTTATCCGCACTTACATGTTTTTTCACCACTGGCAGCAGGAATGCGCCTGCCACCGCACCGACCCCCAGCGCAGTCAGTAAAATGCCATAAAGGCTGGGATCGCCCTGTAATATCTCCTTTGCCACCAAGGGTAACAATGCCCAGTAGGCAGAGGCGCAAATGAAAAAGGCCAGAGCACGGAGCAGGGTATGACGCAGTGGCGTGCTATGCAGCGCAAAGCGAACACCTGCGCGCATGGCACCGACCAAGCGCTCTCGCGGCAGCGTATCCGCTTGCGTTGCGGTGGCATGCCACCATACCAACGCTGCCACTACGGCAAGATAGGAAACGGCATCAAGCAATACCGTCGCTACTGCCCCCGCCGCTGCCAGAATAAAACCACCCAATGCAGGACCGATAGCTCGGGCGATATTGATGCTCACCCCATTCAAGGTGATGGCGGAGCCTAGCGTATCCCGTGGCACAAGACGCGGGATGATCGCCTGCCAAGCGGGCGTAGCGAAAGCTGCTCCCACACCGGTTATGAAAGTGAATAGCAGCAAAATCCAGGCATTGACACCGTCTTTCCATAGCAGGCCGGCAAACAGAAACAGTGCCACCGCCAGCAGAATCTGTGGCCATAGCAATAGCTTGCGGCGATCAAAGAGATCGCCCAGCGCCCCTGCAGGGAGCGCAAACAGGAAGATCGGCAAGGCTGTCGCCGCCTGTACCATTGATACCATCAAAGGTGATGGCGACAGTTCTGTCATTACCCAGCCGGAAGTGACATTGAACATCCAAGTGCCGATATTCGAGATCAGTGTCGCTGTCCACAACACCGTGAAAACGCGATGTTTGAATGGAGAAAATGTCGATCCAACCATTCCGCCTGACATGATCAATAGGCAAAGCAGCCGCAGCCGATAGTCCACGGATGGTTAAAGCCGGGTCTCTTCTGCTCTTGTTGCCCGCTAAGGCCCAACCAGTAGGAAAGCTTGCCATCATGTTCATGCACGTGATCATGACGGCATCCTAACGCCATGGAGGCGCTGGCAACGCCAGGTACAGACTTGGCATTAACCTGCTGATAGCCACCAAAATGACGCACTGGCGACCAGTCGGGACTGACCGGTGGTAAAGGCATGTCATGCGACTTGAATTCCGCATCGGCATAGACGATTTTACCGCCCACCACGGTCATGACAGCAGCGATGTCCTTGATGGCTTCCTCCGGTACCGTCATAAAGTCATGTGACAGCACTGCAAGATCAGCGTATCTGCCAGGCATCAGAGCGCCCTTAACCTTTTCCTCATTAGATTTATAGGCGCTACCCAGTGTCCAAAGGCGCAGGGCTTCTTCGCGCTCCAGCCGGTTGGCATCGCCATAAAGTGGCAAGCCGCCGACCGTCTTGCCGGTCACCAACCAGTAGAGCGATACCCAGGGATTATAGCTGGCCACGCGCGTCGCATCGGTGCCGCCACCCACCGGGATGCCCATATCGAGCATCTTGCGGATTGGCGGGCTGTGCTCTGCGGCAAGCTTGCCGTAACGATCAACAAAATACTCACCTTGAAAAGCCATGCGGTGCTGCACGGCAACACCGCCATTCAAGCGCTGAATGCGTTCCAGATTTTTTTCACTAACGGTTTCGGCATGATCGAAGAACCAGCGTACATCGCCAAATGGGATATCGTAGTTGATCGTTTCGAAAACATCCAGAGCGCGGCCGATGGTTTCGTCATAGGTCGCATGCAGACGGAACGGCCAGCGATTTTCCACCAGGAAACGCACGACCTCGCCCAGTTCTTTTTCCATATTGGCTGCCATATCGGGGCGCGGTTGCAGGAAATCTTCAAAATCAGCGGCTGAAAACACCAGCATTTCACCCGCGCCATTATGACGCAGATACTCATCGCCGCTGTAAGGCTTGACCATGCCTACCCATTTTTTGAAGTCCGCCAGTTCGCCGCCCTTATTCTGGGTGAACAAATTATAGGCAATGCGTACCGTCATCTGCCTGTTTTCGTGCAGTTTTTCAATGACTTGGTAATCCTCCGGGTAGTTCTGATAGCCACCACCTGCATCAATACAGCTCGTCACACCCAGGCGGTTCAGCTCACGCATGAAATGGCGTGTTGAATTGATCTGGTCGCTCATCGGCAGCTTAGGTCCTTTAGCCAATGTCGCATACAGAATCAGTGCGTTCGGCTCGGCGATCAACATGCCAGTCGGATTGCCTTTCGCGTCGCGCTCGATCCGGCCACCAGTAAAGTCAGGCGTATCCTTTGTAATCCCTACTGCCCGCAGCGCCGCTCTGTTGAGTAGCGCACGATCATACAGATGCAGGATGAAAACGGGTGTTTCTGGTGCAACCGCATTAATTTCTGCCAGGGTCGGCATACGGCGCTCTTTAAACTGGAATTCGCTCCACCCGCCGACTACGCGCACCCATTGCGGCGCAGGCGTGCGATCAGCCTGGATTTTCAGCATGGCCATGGCATCCGCCAGACTGCGTACCCCATCCCAGCGCAACTCCATATTGTAATTCAGCCCGCCGCGGATCAGGTGCAGGTGGGAATCATTGAGACCGGGAATAACGCGCTTGCTGCCCAAGTTGATCATTTTCGTATCAGGCTTCGCCAGCGCACGGATCTCCTTATCCGAGCCAATAGCTGATACAAATCCACCTGCCAGTGCAATGGCCGCCACCTCGGGATTACGCTCATCCAGTGTGGTAATTTTTCCGTTGTAGAAAATCACATCAGGCTCATTATTTACCATAGCATGAACCATCTTTGGAAACAGATTGAGATAGCGCCCTGCTAACAATCCTGTACCCAGCAGCACGCTGCGCTGTATAAAAGTCCGGCGTTTCAGGTTCTCGATAAAAGAATTTCTTTTCATAAGCTCTTCCTCCTAAAACCAAGAGACAGATGCAGATAAATGATATCAGCGATAATCTGGACGCCAAGACAATTGAATCAGACTATCCCCGAAGATTTACAGCTCGTTGCGCCAGGTCTGATCGTCGTTATCAAACAGGCGGTTGGCTTCTGTCGGACCCCAGCTTCCGGACGGATAGATTGGAATAAATTCACGCTCGACCAGCCAATGTTTTAAAATGGGATCGACAATCCGCCACGCCCATTCCACCTCGTCAAAGCGGATAAATAGCGAACGATCACCCTCGATGACGTCGAGTAATAGTGTTTCATAAGCATCAAGTGCCTGCTCGTCAGTTTTGAGGAAACTCGCGTTCATCTGCATCACGCGCGTGTCCATGTCAAGACCTGGTTGCTTGACGTGAATTTCTAAGCGCATCGATTGTTCGGGCTGGATCGACAGCAATACCCAGTTCGGCGCGATGAATTCCAGCGGGGTCTCGCGGAAAAGCTGTTGCGGGGGATGCTTGAAGCGGATTGCGATCAGTGATGCCTGCTTCGCCAGTCTTTTGCCTGTACGCAGATAGAACGGAACGCCACGCCAACGCCAGTTGTCGATGTAAAACTTTGCGGCAACAAAAGTCTCAGTGAGGGAGTTGATCTCGACATTCTCCTCCTGCTGGTAACCTACCACTGTCTGTCCGTCGATGTTACCAAGCGCATATTGCGCGCGCACTGCGTGCGCATGAATCGCGCGCTTGGCAATCGGTCGGATCGAGCGCAATACCTTGACCTTTTCGTCGCGCAGCGCATCTGCCTCAAGCGCGACCGGAGGCTCCATCGCTACCACAGTCATCAGTTGCATGAGATGATTCTGCAGCATGTCGCGCAAGGCACCGGCACGATCATAGTAGTCGGCGCGCTTTTCGATCCCAATCGACTCAGCTACCGTGATCTGCACATGATCGATGAAGTTACGATTCCAGAGTGGTTCAATCAGTGTGTTGGCAAAGCGAAACACAAGCAGGTTCTGCACTGTTTCTTTGCCGAGAAAATGGTCGATGCGATAGACCTGCTCCTCATCTAAATACTGATGCAATAAACGATTCAGCACCTGCGCTGATTCAAGATCTTCGCCGAAGGGTTTCTCGATCACCACTCGGTTCATACCGCGCGGCTGGTTGAGTCCAACTGCTTGGAGATTCTTGATTACCACAGCGAAATCAGCGGGTTTGATTGCGAGGTAAAATACTGTACGCGAACAAGCCGGTTCCGGTGGCAAGTTGGCTACTAGCGCGCGATATGATTCCACATCGTTGAGATCACCTCGATGGTAGCGAAAGCGGGCGAGGAAGCGCTCGAACACCGGACCTTCCAGCTTGGCTTTGACTTTGTTAGCCAATATGCTGCTCAGGTATTCGCGCCAGCTGTCAAGTGTCCAGTCGCGACGGGAAAAAGCAACGATAGTAAGCCTTTCCCCCAGCCGTGAGGCTACTTCCAGATGAAACAGTGCAGGCAAAAGCTTGTTTGATGCGAGATCACCTGTTGCACCGAAAATCACGAATGAACACGGCAAATTCTCTAATTGAGGCATCTTCGAGCTATTCATCTCCATTCTCCTTGATCGCATGACCGCCGAAGCCATGCCGCATTTTAGCAAGCAGTTTTATAGTATAGTCGTTCTTATTCCATTCCCAAATCAAAAATGACGCGAAGGCGAGTCGCAGATAGTATGAATAATACGGCAAGGTGAAGTCGACAAAGTCAATTTTGATTTAGAAATGGAATGACCTTCCGTGGCGAAACGGATCGTGCCAGTGAGAGCGCTTGTATGAATGGCTGTAGGCGTCCGGTTTCCTTGACTAGCGGCCTCGGCCACGTCAAATGTGCGGTTCATTACCACTATTTTCATGCCTTTCCGGGCAAAACGGTGCGCCATATTATCGCCCATCTGCCCTAAACTCATGATGCCGAATTTCATGCCTCTCTCCTGTGATGTAGTTCGATCATCAGGCCACAGACTTATCGGGTTAAGTTAGTATCTTTATGCCCAAAACCTGAGGATCTCCCATTATTGCAAGAAAAAGTTTACTAATGAATCCATCTTATGTCCAAGCACTACAGAAACTTACAGCAGCTATTCTCTAACTTAATCTGCTTCACGCTCTAAATTGCAACAATGCGGCGCTGTTTGTTCTTGTTCTATCTTGCTCATGATAGCACCCGTCACCGGATTAGGACGAAAAGTCGTGCAGCCTTTCAGACCAAGATCATAGGCTTGTTGATAGAGATTACGAAACGCTACGAAATCATAATCTGTCGGCACATTGATC
Source organism: Nitrosomonas communis (assembly GCF_900114745.1). Lineage (GTDB taxonomy): Bacteria > Pseudomonadota > Gammaproteobacteria > Burkholderiales > Nitrosomonadaceae > Nitrosomonas > Nitrosomonas communis_A. The sequence continues at coordinate 29,287 of NZ_FOUB01000009.1, forward strand.
GTTTTGGAAATGGCCTGGTCAATATATGGCTGAATAGCTGCCTGCATTTGCAGGTGATCAGTGGGTGAAAGCTGGTAAGCATTGATAAATGCCGGAGGTAAAGATTTACTTACATCGCTTCTGCGCCAAAAAGCCACTGCATAATCGACTACCTGATATTCCGAGTAATTTCCATCCAACCCCAATACGCGTCGCGTGTACTCACTATCAAAAACTGGCTCCAGACCACTTGAAATATTATTGGCAAGAAGACTGATAGTGCCGGTCGGCGCAATAGCTGTCAGATGGCTGTTACGTATGCCATATCGCGCAATGCCCTGGCGAACAGCTTCGGGTAAGGAGCGTACAAAAGTACCGGCAAGATATTTTTCCTGATCGAAGGAGGGAAACGATCCTTTTTCCCGAGCTATATCGATAGAAGCCTGGTAGGCCGTATGACAAATTGTCTGCATAATTGATTGCGCAATCTGCAGGGACGCTTTGCTGCCATAAGGTATATTCAGCATCATTAGTACATCAGCCAGACCAGTGATCCCTAACCCGATACGTCGCGAAGAATGCACCTGCATAGCCTGACTAGGTAGCGGGAAATTCGAGACGTCTATGACATTATCCAGCAAGCGCACTGCAATTCTTGCAGCTGCGCTAATACTTTTCATATCCAGATGCGCTTGCTCCGAAAAGGGAGCGCACATGAATTGCGTAAGATTAATAGAACCAAGATTGCAAGCACCATAGGGAGGCAACGGGACCTCACCGCAAGGATTGGTCGAATGAATCCTCTCACAATAATAAAGATTATTAAGTTGATTGATACGATCAATAAACAATACCCCTGGTTCAGCATAATCAAAGGTAGCACGCATGATCTTTTCCCATAGCTCACATGCACGAATACGCTTGTATACCTTGCACGGCACAGGTTGCCCGTAACCTGCCCAATCTTGCATCAGCACTTCACCCTCCATTACATGCTCACCGATCGGAAAGACCAGCAACCAGTCTTCATCCTTGCTTACCGCGCTCATAAAATCATCACTGACCAATACTGAAACATTAAAGCGCCGTAACTGAGTTCGATCCTGCTTGGCAGCTATGAATTCCTCGATATCAGGATGGTCACAGCGTAATGTCCCCATCATGGCGCCGCGCCGAGCTCCGGTTGAAAGAATGGTTGCGCACATACTGTCCCAGATATGCATGAAAGAAACGGGGCCAGATGCAACTGAACCAACGCCATACGCCTGCGTACCACGTGGGCGTAGTGTGGAAAAATCATAACCGACGCCGCCACCTTGCTGCATCGTCAACGCGCCTTCTTTAAGCGCATTGAAGATTCCCTCCATTGCATCGGGAATGGTACCCATAACAAAACAGTTAAAGAGTGTGACCTTGTGTTCAGTCCCTACACCCGCCTGGATACGGCCTCCTGGCAAGAATTTAAAATTTTGTAGAATGTCGTAAAAACGCGCTTGCCAATGCTCCTGATTACTTTCTCCCGCAGCCAAAGTAGAGGCAATGCGCCTCCAGCTATCACTAATCGTGGCATCATAAGCTACACCACCTTTACGATAGCGGTATTTAGCTTCCCAGACATGCCGGGCAATGGGTGTGGTGAAATAGAGATCGTTCATGGTTTTGGGTTAACATCAATTTGATTTATCAAATAGGTAAAGAGATGAACCGTGCGATCAAAAGCAGTGCGTAGCGCATAAAATCATTCGGTTAGCATCGACAAGCATTCCCACGCACAAAAATGCCCTATCTAACCTCAACCATAAGTTTGACAACGCTACTGAAGTTTTGTTGAAGTTTATAATCCTAAAAACCGTTTTTAGGATTATTTATAAATTTGATGGCGCCGCTGCCAAAAAGGTGCATCAGGCCAACGTTGTTCCTGTTGATAATATTCACGCCTGGTTGCTAGATAAGTATCAAACTCTCGATTCATCAACGCATGATATTTGGCACTGCCGCTTTCGTCATCGCGTAGATAGTGATCAGCGATAGCGTAGGAAGCAAACAATGACGATCTCAGTGCTTTGATAATTCCTTGGGAGGATAAAGGGTCAAAACTGGAAATCGCATCCCCTACCGCCAGCATGTTAGGTGGATAAGCACAAGCGAAATAACGTGAGGATGCTGGCCAAATCAGGGGTGGCGACAAGGGACAGCCAGTGGCAACCAGCGGCCTGATATACTGGGTTTCAGCTAAATATTGCAGCCAGGTCGATAATTGTGCTACCTGTAATTGACGCGCTATATCGATATCTGTCATCAACATGGCTACTCTGCGGTTACCGGGAATCGCAGCGGTATACCACCAGCCATTTCGAAATGCTTCGATCACGGCAGCATCGGTACTAAACGCTTCCGACGGCGCACGCTGTTCAAAAAAAATCGAGCAAGCCACTAACCGATCAAACTTGATCGGCACCCGTTTCAGCAATCGCGAACATATTGCATCACGCCCGCTGGCATCTACCACATAACGCGCAGAAAATCTGCCAGCTGTACCACAATCGATGAGCCAACCATTTTCGTCTTTCTTGAGCGAGCACACTCGTGCCGATAGAATTTCTGTGCCACAGTGCACGGCTTCAGTGATCAGCATGCGGTCAAAGCATTGGCGGTCTAGTCGCCATCCGGTATGGTAGACATGTAGAAAAAATTCATTGCTGATTAATTCGGGGCCACCCCATGCGCTCAAGGTGCGAAAAGAGGGACTATGACCGGTCTGCTCGAAAGATGAACTTACGCCTAAATGATCAAGGAACGGTTTGATAGTGGGAGGGACCGACTCACCGATGCGGAAAGGGATGTTTTTTCCCGCATCGGCGAGGCAGACGCGTAAGCTGGGGATAACCTGGCTAAGAGAAATCGCTACGGCTGCCCCGGCGGGACCAGCACCGACGATAAAGACATCGTAAGCAGCGCTACTCGCTTTTGACGGCATAGAACGAGGCCACGACTCCTGCAGGGGCCACGGTACCCGGTTCGCTACCGGAATGAGGAATGGTACGGATGACCGAGCCAATAATTGCTGGTCGCTGCTGAACACCATTGGGCCAATGAGAGACCAGATAGCCTTCGTAATCGTAAATTCATTGCTCACCACTGACAATGCCTACCCCTTGCAAACGCACACGCATAGGAGTACCGTATTCTCGCGAACCTTTTAGTGCCAAAGACCAGCCGGGGCCGCCGATAACGCCACTCAGGATTTGCATCGGATCTTCATTGATTTCGATGGCACCACGGCCGAATTCGAGGTTATTAAAGTCCTGATTTACATCTGGGTTATTCAACAAACTGCGATAAGTCCATTTACCAACAAATGGATTGTCATTCATGGAGATACTCCTTCTTTAAGGTTCCTTGCTGGGATTAATGATCGAACTTATTTGCGGATTGGGTGCGACCAGGTGCTCGCTGCCCCACCGCTCAATGCTGTAATAGCGATTATCCGGCCCCGTGGAAGGCGTGGTGTCGCTATCGGTTAAATAAGGATTGCGGATGATGAAACCCAATTTCCACCATTCGCTGACCATCTTCAGATCGCCAGCGTGCGTCTGCTGGATGCCACGGCTCCAAGTAGTCCAGGTAGTCACTGGCTCACCATTGCTGAATCCGATTAATTCATTGGACTGCAGCGGTCTATGGGCTGGCCACCAGAGCGTATTCCATACCTTTTCTTCACGTTTGAGTCGCTGATCGTTTTCGCTGCCGGGGTAAAGATTGTTCCAATCGGCATAGGTAATGTTGTTGGGATTGGTTGTGCACTCGTTGAAATCCGCTTGCCAGGGTACTGCCATGTATTTGGTCAAATCGCCCGGCTGCAGACCCACAGCGAAATCGTTGTCTTGGCTTAGTGGATTCTCTATGTTGAAATTCAATTCTTCGATGACGCTGGTCGGCTGTCGGTTTTGGTTAGCCTGTGCTGCAGACTGCAAAAAATCGGACCAACTTCGATCCACCTTGATCCGGTAAGGCTCCCAATAAATGGATGGATTGCGGATGATCCAGTTCAGTTCGGCACCAGGACAAAACGCACCGCCCAAGGCATTGCTGAGCACGCCACGATCTAATTCACGACCGGTTTTAGGTGGCGTAGTAGGATAAGGAAAAAACACCGGATAGGTTTTCGGGTCGATCCAGCCCTCCTCCATTTCGTTGATAAAATTGCCTTCTGCCCATTGCTTCAATATGAAGAGCTGATAATCAGTGAGGCGTAAAAACTTGGTCACCACCTCGTTCGTCAACGGATTATCGCCGCACAACAGTGGCATCAGCGGTAGATTGTGCACCCGGCTGCCGACTTTGTCTTCCAGTTTGAACTCATTGTCTTCTCCGCTACGACGCAACAAATCAAACAAAAACCGCCGCATTGTACCATAAGGATCGTCTTCCTTATCCTCAGGCTTATGTTGAGTTGCTATGTAGGCTTCACCTAAACAAGCATCGCGACAAATCGCCGTAGAATCATCGATAATAACCTTTTTTGCCATTTGCTTCCGCGTGTAACCGGGCGTTTGTCCTATCTTATAGGGATCAAAGGTACCACGCTGCTCCTGATCATGGGGAAAATTGGATTGTGCCAGGATGTCGCTAAGATACAGGAACTCGTTCGGCCTGAACAGAATCGGCCAGATATCACGGTAAAACCAGGGTTTATAGTCTTTATTCCAGGTAAGTCGGCTGGCTTGCCATTGACTCAATGCAGTCTGGTCATGGATCGAAATGGTTTCTGGACAATCGAAACTACCTAGCTGGCCATAGAGACTAGTGTCGTAAGCGAATTCGCGCAGATATAAATCGTACAGCACATCATCCATGGTAATCATATCGAGAATCTGGGGAACAAAGCGTGGATAACCTACCACCACCCACGCTGGGTATTCCACATCGATATAACGTATGGCGCCGACCTGGTCGGAATACATTACCAGCCTGGCCATCACTGGACCGTCAGAAACATCATCGTACCAGCCATCGTTGTTGGCGTAATGGGAAATATGGGGCTCACCTGGCCCAGACTGTTCACTGCCGGAATGGCCCAATCCACCCAGCACTAATAGCCGACCGCTATCATCAGTAAGAATTTCACCCAAGGTATCAATGTCATGGGGTTGCAGACCTTGCGGTGGGAAAGTGGTGGCATAAACGCCATTGCCGGAACGGTCGAAACTGGCACGACGCAAATTGGTACTGTTCACACTACGCGGACCGGGATCGATGATCAAACGGTCGCGATTTTGCACGGATGCATTGCGGCGCGGATAATCGGCGGCATAGCCATGCTCGCCAGAACGTTCATTAAATTCGTACCAGGATGCTTTTTTATTAGCCAGATAAACCCGCCATTGGATATCAATGAGCTTGCCGCGGTTGCCGCCGCCCTCGACCGGATCACCCAACTTAAGTGGACGCCCCGCCGGCGTGTCATCGTCGTAAACAAATACCTGAAAACGGGCCGCTTGACGTTTCACCCGACCATTTTTATCCTTAAAATTTTTAACTAATACTGGGCCAGTAAGATCATCGGACAGAATCGGGTTGCCGGCCGAATCACAAGCTTGCGGCAGTCCAGCAGGTATTTCAGGTGCGATATAAAATTCGGTTTCGCTATTGCCCAAGCGAGCGATACCCATCCCCGGATGGATTTTGTAAATTGACACTAGATTATCTCCTGTAATCAGTCGAGAAAGTTCAGCGAAACACCTTCCAGCTTGAGAAGGTCAATATCCTCCTCATAGTCGGCACCGATCACGACTAGTGTGATTTGCAATTGATCACAACCTGTTGCCAGCAGCTTCCTGGCGCAGTCGGTAACGTCTATGCGGTGGTTGCGCGGCGTGTTGTGGTTGCGCGTTCTGTGATCGTAGTCACGTGTCCTCGGCGCGGGCGTGGCGCAGTGACCGGGGCCGCCGTAGCAGGCGCCGTGGCCAAAGATGGAAATGTATCCAGCAAAATGCGGATTATTCTGCAATGGTGTTTTTGCGTCAGCACCTGCCTGGTTGATGAAAGCGCGGATGAAACAGGAACGCGACAACTGGGGTACCCAGTGCAAACGAATCTCCGCTTTGCGAAAACCTTGGATAAGCTCACTGACTGGTATCGGCTTAGAAATGATGCGGCCCACCGGCCCATCCAGTCCTACTGGAATAAAATGGGAGCTGCGCACATATTCATAACCAAAACGGGCCGCATCCAAGGTATCACGCACGGTGTAGTTCCACGGTGACAAAATGGCGTCCAGTTCCACTGGGGTGGCACTGGGATTGAGTCGCTGCCATTCCCACCACAGTCGATCCACGTTGACGTGGATCGGCCAGAATACTGGATCGTAGGAAGCGGTCAAATTGCTGAACATATCGCCGAATTGCGGCTGGCTGTACATGTCGGAACGAGAATGGAAGCGGCGTCCCCCAGCCCGCACCATGGCGTTGCGCCGCTCACCCAGAGTATTAGGCGCAGTGTGACAAGCAGCCATACAGGCATCCTGATAGGTAGTGTTGTCGCCATAATAGGGATTCATTCCACCCGTCCAAATATGCATGGTGTTGTGCGGATTTTGATCGAGAAACCCAAAGGACGCGTCGTAAATGCTGCCCCCGCCAAAATCGCGGAAATTGTTGAGACTGAGAATCTGCCGTATATCTTCCGCTGATGGATAGTGATAATGAATCGCTTCGTTGATGGTTTTGCCGCCGTATTCGGCTGGAAAACGCAGCGGATACCAGAACGGATTAGACGCCAGCAAAGCATCGATCATGCGCTGGCGATTGGCATCGTCCGGCTGAGGTGTGACATGCTGGTAGCCGATATCATTGTAAACGTAGCGAAAAAATAAACTTTGTGAAGTAAAACGCTGCCTTTGTCTGGCCAATTCCAGGAACGCATTTTCCTGCTCTGCGGAAGGTCTAGGGTTGAGTTCGCCAACCAGTTTCTGTGCCTGTTCCATGGTCAAAAATGCCTGGAAGAACTTCGGAATAATCCAGCCTTTCTGAGCACATTCCGGCCGATATTGCGGCATCACCCAATCCCAATAAGGCAACATGATGTCTGGGTCGAAATCCTGCAAATCCTGCTCGAACTCGTACAGATAAGCCCGGTGCCAAGCGAGAAATCGCTCCCAGCCGTGCTGGCAGTGGTTTTGGTGAATTAATGCCTGATTGTTATAACTGCGTGCATCTTCTGGCCAATGGTTGAGACTGTAGAGATGGCGAAACGCATCGCCTAGCCGCTTGAGCTCGGTTTCGCTCATACAGTCGAGGTTACTTCGTTGGCGTAACTCACCAGGCCGACTGGGGATACGTGTCCCTTTGACTGCCAGATCCAGTTCTGCAATTTCCTGCACTGATACCCTCGTCATTTGAGCCTCGCTTTGCTGTACCCCTAGCTCTATAGTCTGGACGTGATCATCGTCCGGGCAACCGTCATCTATCCAATCGCTGATATACTCAATATCCTCGACTGACACCGCTTTTCCACCCCAGGGCAAACGGGGAAATTGGGTGCCATCGAATGGGGATTCACCTTTTAGTCCACGTATCAATGCAGAGGCAGCGCCTCGACTGTAGCCTGCTTGATCAGCCACATGACCGCAACAGGTCTTTGCAGCTTCCGGCGCGATCAGGCGAATGCCGTAAAGGCTCGCCTCTTTCAGTTGTTGAACGCCATAATCCCAGAATTGTCCTATTCCGCCATAATCTGCATGACTGCCCTGAGCTGCTTCATTCAGAATTTCCCTAATTCGTTGGTAACGTGTAATTCTGGATTGTTGTATCGACATAGAAAACCTATTTGATAATAAAGGATTAGCGCTCTATTGGGTAATGATTCATTTTTCACATTTCATCCGATCAATATCGGCAGCGTTACTTACGATCAGTCTGAGGTAAGTATTCACAATGCATAGCAACGTTGAATTAAAATTGCTCTAATAGAATCAATGAGCATGTGCACGGGGAGTGTTCACAACTTCTTCAACCTCCATCATGCCAAGGTCTTCATGGTCCAGAATGTGACAATGCATAACAAATTTACCAATGTAGTCACGATACTGGGTATAGATGTTGGTAACAGTCGGTCCCTGGACCAATAGGGTGTCTTTCCATACCAATTGATCATCGCCGTCCGGTCCTTTACGTACCCATTGGAATGGATTGACGTGGATATGGAATACATGTGGCGGTGGTGAGGAAGGTGGTTGACCGATACCATTCGGTACACCGCTAGGATCGCCCACTGTGGTCAGCGCCCACATATCAGTGGCGTTCAACGGTAATTGGCGCACATGATCAGGATTGAAGGCACGGTAGTTGACTTGGAAGTAATTTTTCTCACCCTTCATATCTTGACCGAGCTTGAAGACAACCTCCTGCACACCCAAAGCAGTTTTTCTCAAATCAATGTTGCCAAATGGTGCCAGCGGAGCCATTTCTTCGTTGGTCGGTAAAGCCATGTCCTCGATCTCATCCGTAACCCTAAGAATGGCCAGCAGGTTCTCCGACTCCTCTACTTGCCGCAAGGATTTTCTTGATGAAGTAGGCTGATCGATGATGCGATAATCGCCGGCTTTCATGCTTGCTTTAATCAAGATATCGCTACGGTAGCCCGGCTGGAGATCGATCGGTGTTCCTGCCTTCCAGGTATCGACGCGCCCCAAGTAATTACTGTCCAAGGCAATTTCGTGCAGATCATGCCCTTCTACTACGAAAGCAATCGACTCACGAAAGGCGGTATCAATCAAACGCCAGCGCTGTACTTCACCACGTTTCATGGTGATGACGGGAACGATCTGGCCGTTGATAGTGATACGACGGTGCGAGCATGGCCAAGTGTCTTTATTACTCGCTGAATGACATTCCTTGGGGTTAGGATTGGATGGTCCGGGAAAAAGGCTGGTTATGTTGTTGAGCTTCCCTTTCTGATCATAAAGAATAGTTTGCAGTACAAATATTTTCTCATTGGCATTGGCGGCAAGCAGCGTCTTCGGTGTTGTCTTTGGGTCATCTTCTATGACAATAGCACCCGCCATGCCGCTACCTACCTGAATAGAGGTGGAGCCGTGAGCATGCGCATGATACCAGTAAGAACCAATCGGATGGTTGGCTGGCAGTTTCACCTCATACGGGAATTGGCTTTGCGGAGCGATATCCAGCAAAACATTATCACTATTGCCTGTGGGAGAGACATGCAAGCCGTGGTAGTGCATGTTAGTTGTGTTGAATGAAGCAGGTATCGTGGCGAGATAGGCATTTTTATTCTCTTGTTCAAACTGCGCCTGAACTTCATTTGCTGTTTCTTTGGGCAGCTGATTGTTGAGCAGCAGATTGATCACATCCCCTTGACGAACGCGCAAAGTGGGGCCGACCAATTGGCCATTGTAAGTACGCAGCGTAACCGGACAACCAGCGATGGAAATGATAGCAGGATCGGTATACTGAACAGTGAAGCTGGTGTCCAGCACGCCATCTTTGGAACGTATCTCAGGTGGATTCTGGAAGGGGGCGTAGCCGTATTTTTGAATATCAATATTTTGGTAAGCACATGCTGGATTAACGGAATTATATCCAGCCATAACCGTGTTTGCGCAGAGCGACAAACCAAACGCAATTATCCCAAGCGGGATGAAGGCGCGTTGCATAGAACTCTCTCCTATTGTTAATGGAATTATTATTTGTGGAGCTTTGCTCGATATCTATGGTGTAGCTGCAGTCAAGTATCTGTGGCTAACTACCAAGAATTGCCATGATTCGGTAAAAAGTTGGATGTTTACCCCCGTCAGAAGATAAATAATCGCCCCTGAAAGATAATTTTTAAATCTGCAATTATCAGCCAATTATCCAGTTAACATATCAGACGAATAGTACAGTTTTGTTGCTTCTTTTCTTGGATATAGCAGAGTCAGAAAAGGATGATAATGAAGCGCCTTGCAAGAGACGACCACTAGCTTATTGATCACGTGAGTTTGACATAAGGATCACACCACTGCTGGAAGAGACTGAGAGAGCGGAATATTAAGTGAGGGTTTCTTCTCGCAAAACATGCAAGCCACCAAGCCCGGCTATCAGGTTAACAAAGAAGTTAAAGGGGCTGCGATGGTGGGAATGCTCGATTTGCGAGATATTTTTCAATTGCTCATTGACCGTCTCAATGATCGAGCGTTTGCGCAACAAGAGTTTGTGAAATAACGGCAACAGCTTGCTTTTCATGTTCTTGCGCTGTTTGGTGACGAGTTGTACACCCTGCTCCCAGAGTTGCTCAAAGAGTGGCTGCGAGATGTAACCCCGGCCGCTAAAGCGTTTCCCAAATAAGGAGCATGCCAGCTCCGGTACCGGATCACGGTTATCAACATTGCCCGCTGTTATTTTCATTCCCAGCAATTCTCCTTGATCATTGATGAGTAAATATCCCCGGAAAAACTGTTTTATACCGATCCATGAAATATATGACCCATTCGGTGACGCGTTTTGTTCAGAAATCTGGCATAACGCCCGTTTAATCCTCGCATTATTTGCGATAGATTTGCTTTGGGCGTCTCTAGCAAGAGATGATAGTGATTATCCATCAGGTAGCAGGCATAACATATTGCTTCATAGCGTGTTAACAGCTCTGCTAATAAATCAAGAAACTGCTATCTATCCTCATCTTCAGCAAAAATAGCTTCTCCACCGTTTCGTCTTGACATAACCTGGTATAAACCATTCGGAAATTCCAGTCTGATCGAGCGTGCCATAAAACCATTCTCCTTCATATTCATTAATGGCTACGCATCATGAATACACCATGTATTATGCAATGACTGATACCTTTTTATATGTTTATACTTATGCTGCTGTACTACCGTTGATAGAGAATTCGATATACTTATCCTGCCTCAGGTTAATAGCAATTGCATGCAAATATTTCTGGATAAAGTAGCATGGCGTTATCCAAATGACAGAACTATCATGATATTCGATAGTGCAGAATGACATCACAGCCACAACCTTAAGCATCCACATAATCTGCGTTTGTTCATGCTGTCGCCCTGCGAATCTATGAAATAACGCTGCATACCACTCTAATGAATCACTTTATAGGCTGAAATGAAGCCTAACGGCTCATCATTTCCGCATCGAGCTGTTTTGCTAAATCCTGCAAGGCGGGAGAAATCGTAACCGGGTAGGCAGTAGCCGTTTCCAAGGCGCTCATGGCTTTCGGCAGGCGGGTGTAGCCTGCCAATGTCAGCTGACGTATGTCGTGTAAGGGTCTTTTCGGATGAATGCGTTGTCCTGCCAACATGACGGGCTCAAGTAGCTGCTGCCCATCATAAGGATCATTTTCTACTAGCGCCACAATATCATGGCTCAACTCACCATCGGGTGTGTAATAACGGTAAACTTGCTTTCTTCCGGGCCAGGTCGCTTTGCCTTCTGAGCGCTTACGGCGTGGCTTGCCAGCATATTCCTGCAATTTATAGGCACAGTCAAATGCAGGTGCATCCATGGAAACATCTAGTGCAGTACCAATGCCAAAACCATCTATCGGCGCCTTCGCTGACAGCAGGGTTTGTAGTTTGTATTCATCCAGGTTGCCACTGGCAAATATGGTTGTATTATTTAAACCTCCTTGATCAAGTATGTGGCGCACATTATGAGCATGGGCTGCTAAATCACCACTATCTAAGCGAACGCCATTGATATTGATATGATCTGCAGCAAGTTTCGGTGCTAATGTGACCACTTTTCTGGCTGCGGCTTCGGTGTCGTAGGTATCAATCAGCAAAACAACGTTATCCGGATTGGAGTAGGCAAAGCGCTCAAAAGCCGTCGACTCATCTACATGCGCTTGAATGTAGGAATGCGCCATGGTTCCAAATAAAGGAATATCGTACAATGCGCCTGCCAGAACAGTCGCTGTACCAGAAAACCCTGCCAGATAACTTGCCCGCGCTGCCAGTAAAGCTGCTTCGGCACCGTGCGCGCGACGCATACCAAAATCCACCAATAACTTATCCGGTGCGATCAATACCGAGCGGGCAGCTTTGGAGGCGATCAGCGTTTCGAAATGAAGGAGATTGATGATACGTGACTCGATCAGTTGAGCTTGCGGTAAAGGAGCGGTTATTCGCAGGAAAGGCTCATGGGGAAAAAATAAAGTACCTTCAGGCATAGCATGCACATCACCGCTAAAACGAAACTGCTTCAAATAATCAATAAACGAAGGGTGAAAGCGTGGAGCGAGCCAGTCGAGTTCTTCGAGTGAAAATTCTAAGTTTTCGAGAAAATCCAGCAGCTCTTCTAATCCGGCTGCCACCATGAAATTTCGACCAGGCGGTAGCTTACGGATAAACAACTCAAAGACAGCTGTTTCTTGCATGTCTTGCTCAAGATAACTTTGCAGCATCGTAAACTGATAAAGATCAGAGAGCAGCGGGCTGGAAAGTGGATTCATACAGTAAGATCCTCAAACCGGATAAGCATTGCACCCAGATGTTTCATTTCCTCCAGCGCATGCAAACCGTCATCAGGCTTCACATTGATTGGACGGACCGCATCCTTGAGAACAAAAGTGGTGTAATGCAATAGCAGCGCATCCTTGACAGTATTGAACACACAGTATTCAGTGGCAACCCCCCCGAAAAACAACCGACGAATACTTGATGCTTGCAGTAACGCATGGAACTGGGTATCAGTAAAACTGGAGTAAGTATCTTTCTCTCGTGTCGTAGCGGTGGAAATAACTTGAGTATTAATAGGAAATTCGATATCTGGATGAAACGCTGCCCCTGCTGTGGTTGCTATGCAGTGTGGGGGCCACGGACCGCCCTGCTGTTGAAATGAACAGTGACCAGATGGATGCCAGTCGCGGGTTGCAAAAATGGGAAGTCCATGATCATGAAAAAGCATCAAATAGCGATTGATGACGGGAATAATCGTATCACCCATCTGCACAGGCAAGCTGCCACCCGGCAGAAAATCATTCTGCATATGAATGATTATGAGCGCATCTCCGCTACCTAGTCTCACTTCCATGTTAGCTACCTCGAATCAGTAAAACGGGTATAGATGCTGTACGCACTATGCCCTCAGCAACACTGCCCAATAGCAGGCGATTGAAACCAGTTCGACCATGCGTGCCGATGACAATCAAATCAGCTTGCCAACGCTCGGCTTCTGCCACAATAACATTCGCAATGCGCTGGCCTTTCGCCTCGAGCAATTTTGTTTCAGTTGTCAATCCTGCTTGCTGCACCAACGCTTGTGCCTCAATCAGTATTTTTTCACTACTTCCTCTGATGGTTTCTTGCAGTTCGGCATAATTGATATAACTTTCATCCACCCAATAAAGAATATCCTCAAATACATGTACGAGTTCCAATTGGGCATGATACTGCTGCGCAAACTTGATGGCTTCCTGCAGTGCACAATTTGATGTAATACTACCGTCAACCGGAACCAGGATTTTTTGATACATGATATCTCCCGTGGAAAATCATCCTTTTACACATGCCAAGGGTCTAAGAAAGGCAACTCTACGCGCAAGCCCGGCTTGCTCTGTCGCCTCAGCGACTAAGTCAACATCCTTATAGGCACCCGGTGCTTCCTCAGCTACCCCACGCATAGAGCGGGAACGGATTAAGATACCCTGCTGAGCAAGCTCGCCGATGAGCTGTTTCCCGTGCCAGCGGGCTAACGCCTGGTGGCGACTCAATGCCCGACCTGCTCCATGACTGGCTGAGGCGAAAGCGGGATTATCGCTACTACCTGCAAGAACGTAAGAGCCAGTACCCATACTCCCCCCTATGATCACCGGCTGACCTACCGCACGATAGCGCTCAGGCAATGTGTCATGCCCTGGACCAAATGCACGTGTAGCACCTTTACGATGCACATGCAGTACTCGAGATTTACCGCCAATTTTATGCTTTTCTATTTTGCAAGTATTATGCGAAACATCAAACAGCGTCTCTAGTTCACTATTTGGAAAAACTTCCATAAATGTTTCATGGGTCAGATGAGTCAAAATTTGCCGGTTAGCCAGGGCGCAATTGATGCCCGCATTCATTGCACCAATATATTGCTGTCCTTCCGGAGATTTGATCGGGGCACAGGCCAGTTCACGGTCGGGTAAATGAATGCCACAGCGCCCAGCAGCCTTGGCCATTGAGACAAGATACTCTGTGCCAATTTGATGTCCCAAGCCACGTGAACCGCAGTGTATCGAAATAATGATCTGATTTTCCTGCAACCCAAAAGCTTGGGCGGCTGTAGTGTCAAAAATACGATCTACTACTTGGACTTCTAGATAGTGATTGCCAGAGCCAAGGGTGCCCATTTCGCCGCGTTGCCGTTTCTTGGCTAATTCGGAAACGTTAGCGGGTACCGCGCCTGCCATACAGCCTCGCTCTTCGATAAATTCTAAATCTGCTTCCCTGCCATAACCCTGTTGCACTGCCCAGCGTGCACCACCAAGCAGGACCTGATCAAGCTGTTTCGTATCCAGCTTTAAGAGACCTTCCTCACCTACCCCAGCCGGAATGGTGTGGAATAATCTATCAGCAAGGGTCGACAGATGCGGCCTTACATCCTGGATATTCAATTTACTACGCAAACACCGGATGCCACATGAAATATCGAAGCCTACGCCTCCTGCAGAAATGACGCCACCTTGTTCAGCATCGAATGCTGCAACCCCACCAATCGGAAAGCCATAACCCCAATGTGCATCTGGCATGGTCATCGCAGCGCTCACCAAGCCAGGAAGCGATGCGACATTAGCGATCTGCTCAAGTACCTTATCGTCCATGCTTTCCAGCAAAGGCTTACTCCCGTACAGTAACACTTCCTTCCGGCTCTCCCCTGGCTTGAGCGGGAGTGTCCAAAGATAAGGCTGAATCTGATGTAATTGCTGTAAATCCATCTTATACCTCCTTCATCTTATACATCCACCACACAACGCGCTTCCCATATTTCGCCGATTTGCTTAACTGAAAGCATCGTCAAAGTCGCACCTTTAACCTCGACACCGTGTTCTAAATCCGCATGCCATTTTTCACCTAGCGCTTCAGCCTGCCATAGATTGCCCTGCCGGTGAATGCGAAAATGGCAAAAAACCATGCCTAACTCACGTGCTTTTCCCAGCAGCAAATTTAACCAAGTCACCAGTGCGAATTCGAGATTTTCTTCTTCAAACTCAAAAGCTACAGAAATATCAGGCTGGACCGTTTCAAGATTGGTCACAATAGCAAATACTACCTCAGCAGCTGACTCAAACGCGCGCTCGATCGTTGATCCACGTCCAATAATGCCAATATCGGCATCATGTTCAAAATAGTGTGAAATCATTTTTGTGTTTTTGGACAAGACGCGTTTATTCATCTAAAAATGCATCCTGAAGAATATACGTCATAAATTAAAAATAGCGTCTTACAAGAAATATCTTAATATTGGCTATGTAACCGAATTGTGTGGAAGAATATAACCAAAATTACTTAGCTGATGAAATACAATATTTTGAAGTACGTCAAGCCGCATCGATAGATTATTAAAAGTAAATAAGAATAAAAAATCCCACACAATTCGATGATAGAGCTTTAACATTAGATTGACTAGCTAGACGTATAGTTGCATAGGCAATGACAATCCATTCCGATTTCAGTTAGAATCAGTGTCGAATCATTGTTATTTCATCTTGTAGAACTATATCAGGCATTTTTATGATTCTTATTCTGAAACCAGGCACTCTTCCCGAGAGCCATGAATATAAGCAATTATTTGCACACCTCGCTAATCTTGCAGGTATCACCGTTCGCGTACACACGGAAGTCGGCATTGAGCAAACGTTAACTGAAGTTTATTTGATCGGTAATACCAAAGCACTATCAGTTGAAGATATGCAAAGTTTGTCGTGTGTTGAGCGGGTAGTACGTATCTCAGAGGAATATCGTGTTCTCGGTCGACATGAAAATGATGATCGCCCGACTTATTTCGACTACAACGGTGTGCGTTTTGGCCAAGATACATTAAACATCTTTGCTGGGTTATGCGCTGTCGATACGCTAGAGCATGTGGAGTTAATGCTAAAAGCATTGCGTGATCATGGTCAGGTTTGTACACGCATGGGTGCCTATAAACCTCGCACGAGCCCTTATTCATTCCAAGGACATGGTAAAGCCTGTTTGCCTTATGTATTCGATCTTGCTGGTAAGTATGAGATCAAAGTGATTGCTATGGAAGTAACTCACGAATCACATGTGGAAGAGATTCGGGAAGCGCTTTACCAAACTGGCACTTCAACCGGTGTGATGCTGCAGATTGGCACTCGTAATACCCAGAATTTTGAGTTATTGAAGATCGTTGGCCGCCAGCAGGATTTCCCAGTACTCATTAAGCGTGGTTTTGGGATTACATTGGATGAATCTCTTAATGCAGCAGAATATCTGGCCTCTGAAGGAAATCGGAAAGTAATTTTTGGCTTGCGTGGAATGAAAACCAATATGGGTGATCCTCATCGCAATTTTGTGGATTTTTCACATGTGCCTGTGGTCAAACGCCTGACACGTATGCCGGTTTGTATTGATCCGTCACACTCGGTAGGTACTCGATCAGGCTCACCGGATGGCATCCTTGATATTATGCATGCGACTACCCAAGGAATTATCGCAGGTGCCAATATGGTGCTGGTTGATTTTCATCCGGTACCCAGTAAGGCGCTGGTTGATGGCCCGCAAGCATTATTACTTAAAGAATTACCCCTCTTTTTAGAAGATGTTCGTATCGCTCGCGAGGCCTATGAAAAGCGAGCAGAGCTAGCCAAGCGGTATCAGGAAGCCGGATAGGTTGCGCGTATCAATAACTCATTTGAGCCATCATTATTAAGCTTGCTTGTATTATTACTGAAGCGCGTACGCAATGATTGCAGAATTATTTTACATAAATATCTTATAATCTCCCCCTAAAGTATGTTAGGCCGAATTATTATGGATAGACAAATGTATATTATCGGTGATGCCAGATATCGTCTTCATGGAGAATAACCAATGATCAAAGTTTTGCTTGCAAACCCAAGAGGTTTTTGTGCGGGTGTCGATCGTGCCATCGAAATTGTTGAGCGTGCATTAGCCATGCATGGCGCCCCTATTTATGTGCGACATGAAGTCGTACACAATCGTTTTGTAGTGGAGGATCTGGAAAAAAAGGGGGCTGTATTTGTTGAGAACCTGGAAGAGGTTCCACAAGAAAGTATTCTGATTTTCAGCGCCCATGGTGTTTCGCATGCAGTGCGACGAGAAGCAGCAGCACGCAAACTCAAGATATTCGATGCAACCTGTCCACTCGTAACGAAAGTGCATGTCGAAGTAGCAAAAATGCGCAAAGAAGGGAAAGAGATTATCATGATTGGCCATCAGGGCCATCCTGAAGTTGAAGGCACGATGGGTCAAGTAGAAGGACATGATAGTGGAATGTATTTGGTAGAAACAGAAGAAGATGTTGCGAATTTACAAGTTAAGAATGAGCATAATCTGACTTATGTCACCCAAACGACCTTATCTGTCGATGATGCTGCACGCGTAATCGATGCATTAAAACGGCGTTTTCCCAAAATCATAGGTCCAAAAAAGGACGATATCTGTTACGCCACGCAAAACCGTCAGGATGCAGTCAAAAAAATGGTTAAACACTGCGATTTGGTCATAGTGGTGGGTTCTCCCAATAGCTCAAATTCCAATCGCTTATGTGAAGTAGCACGTAATGCCAACGTTGAAGCTTATATGATTGACCGTGCTGAGCAATTACAGGAAGGATGGTTAATTGGAAAAAGCTGCATTGGGATCACTGCCGGTGCCTCAGCGCCAGAAATATTAGTACAGCAGGTTTTAGACAGACTTAAGCAGATTGGCTCTGCACAAACCGGGCACGATGTCGTCATTGAGGAATTAAGTGGAGTTGTTGAGTCTGTAGTATTTCCCCTTCCTAAAGCAGAAGCGATTTCCATGGATAAATATGTGCGCGAAGCAAACTAATCGACTCCCCATCCTTTCTGATAAGGACTTGTATCAAAGGGTTGTGCTCTGCCCATAATTTCATTTAATAAAATTTTGGCGCTACCTGGCGCCATAGTTACCCCATAGCGAAACTGCCCGCTATTGATAAATAAATTATTCAATAATGGATGACGTCCGATTGCGGGAATATTATGCGGCGAACCTGGTCTGAGACCCGCCCAATGCTTTATCAGGGGTCTCTCCTGTAACTGGGGCAACAATTTTTGTGCACGTCCAGATAAATGCTCAAGTGCGGCCAGTGTCGTTTGCTTGTTAAAGCCAACATCTTCTAGGGTGCTACCGACTAGTAAATATCCATCGCGCCGAGGAATCAAATACACATCTCCCTGAAGCAAAATCGGCCCGAGTGGTGGTGCTTCAAACTTGTATAACAACATTTGTCCACGAATCGGCTTTATGTCGAGGCTGAGCGCATGCTTCCCTAATACTTGTTTGCTCCATGCACCTGCAGTGATGACAAAGTGAGCAGCACAATATTTGCCACAAGATGTCGTAAGCGAGTGAATCCGATGATGCTGCGTTATGGTTTCTTGTACTTCACAATGCTCAATAATACGTCCGCCTAGTTGTACTACTTGGTGATATAACGCTCTTAATAAGCGAGGATTACGCACTTGTGCAATATGGGGCAGAAACAGTGAATGCTCCATTTTTAAATGAAGATAATCGATTTGTTCGTTCAATGGAACAGATTGGGTAAGCGCATCTGGTTCCGCATTTACCCGATATGACATCCCCCATCTTTGTGCAGCCTCAATATGATAAGGTGGCAGTACAAGCATCCCGCTTACCATATATTCAGCATCAATACCTGTTGACGCGTACAGCTCTGCTACCCATGCTGGAAACATGGCCGCACTATATTCCGTTAGCCGTGTCACGCTATCCGGATAGTCCCACGGACAGAGCGCCGACAAAATACCGCCCCCTGCCCAAGAAGATTCTTGCCCGACCTTAGCTCGTTCCAAAATGGTGACAGTTGCACCTTCTTTCAGCAACTGAACTGCAGTAGCAAGCCCCATCACGCCAGCACCAACAACAATAAAATCTTGAGTCACTTCATTCATATCTCAATCGCGGTATCGCGTGTAATTAATTCCCTTTTCAAATCAAACATGACGCAAGAGCGAGCCGCAGACAGTATAAATAATATGGCAAGGAGAGCCGACAAAGCCGGGTTTGATTTAGAAATGGAATAAGTTACTTGGAAAGAATGCGAAAAGAACTACTACCATTCCCATAGCTACAAGGAATTACTCGCTCCCTGCTTATCTATTTGATACCTATCATTACTGCCTTTGTATGCATCGCTCTCAAATCAACCACTAGGGTTACTACACGCTTAATGACCGCTAATTGCAGGCTAAAGTTGATTAAAAACTATCCGTTACTTTAACAGAGTTGAAAATTTAAGATAAAGAATTGTGTATGCGTGTTAATAGCGGTTTTACAATGTTAGAGCTTATGATTGCGCTGAGCATTGGCGCTATTCTGGCTACCATCGCAGTACCTAGCTATCAATCGATGATGGTGCAATCACGTCTCTCTACACAGACGAATGAGTTTCTCACGGCACTTCATTTCAGTCGTTCTGAAGCAGTGAAGCGGGGCGCGTGGGTAACCATGTGTAAAAGTAGTAGTGGCACAACCTGTACAACCGGTAGTGGCTGGCAAGATGGCTGGATAGTATACAGCGATAGCGGAACAGCGGGGACAATCGATGGCAGCGATCAAATTTTAAGAGTTTTTCCTGCATTGAAAGGCAGCACAATGGATGGTGGCACAAAATTTGCCAACTGGATTGCTTACTTACCTAATGGAAGTAGTCGAGGTGCGGGTGGCTTAGTAGGCACCGGCACTTTCACACTGTGCAACAGCACAAAAGGACGCAAGATTACTATAAACGGTACAGGTCGACCATATACTGAGACGATGTCATCATGTTAATCCTCAAAAGAAATTCTCAATTGCCACATCAAAAGGGTGTCACCATGATTGAAGTGTTAGTGGCAATCATTGTGCTATCCATGGGTTTGCTTGGCTTAGCAGGTCTGCAGTCTGCCGGGCTTACTTATAACCAGAGTGCAAGTTTTCGCTCTACTGCTACGATGATGACTTACAGTATTCTCGACAGCATGCGTGCTAATCGAACTGGAGCAATTAACGGCAGTTATAACATCGCCATAGGGACTTCCATCCCTTCCGGTATCACCATTCCAGAGCAGGATCTTAACAATTGGTTAAATGAATTGGCTTTGCGCTTACCTGCTGGCACAGGCGCCGTTAACGTTGCCGATAACGTCGTTACCGTCATCATTCAGTGGGATGACAGCCGTGGTACTTTAGCTGCTCAGCAATTTATTTTGACTACCCAGCTATAGCATGAAGAGAATAGCTATAACACAGCATGGTTTCACATTAATTGAGATAATGGTTGCCATGACTATTGGGCTCTTGCTGATGGGTGGCGTTATCACCATTCTAATTTCCAGTCACCAAACCTATCGGGTCAACGATGCTCTGGCCAGAATACAGGAAAATGCTCGCTATGCCTTCCACATACTTTCAAAAGATATCCGTATGGCTGGCTATTCGGGTTGTGCAGGGAATGATGTGTCGACAGTGAATACCCTGAATAACTCCGTAGATTTCTTATGGCGAATCGGTCAAGCTTTGGAGGGGTTCGAGGCGACCAGCGCAACGGGATGGACACCAGCTCTGCCTCCTTCAGGGGCTATTCCCAGTCCGCTAGGAGGACGAGATATTATCGTAGTGCGCGGAGTCGAGGGCAATGGTACCAAGGTCATCCAACACCCCGGCGGCACTCCTCCTGGCTCTGCCGACCTTAAAGTAACAGCGGGAAGCGGTGTTGAAGAAGGCGATATTGTGTTAGTCACAGATTGCCTGGCAGCCGCCATTTTTCAAATCACCCATATCAGCACTTCGTCCAATCAGGACAATATTGTTCATAACATGGGCAATATCGGCACACCGGGAAATTCTACTAAGGAATTAGGTAAGGAATTTACTGGTGGCGATCTCATCAAGATCTCTACCCGCTCCTATTTTATTCGCACGGCTGATAATACATGGCCGGCACTTTATCGCAAGGTTGGAGCAAGTGACGCCGAAGAGCTGGTAAGAGGTGTGGAAAACATGCAGATTGAATACGGCGAAGATCTCGATGAAAACTGGACAGCGGATAGCTATCGCACTGCCGATGCGGTGGCCAATTGGGAAAAAATCGTCAGCGTACGTATTAGTTTATTGATGCAGTCGATAGAAGATAATATCACCAGCCAACCCCAACTCTACACTTTTAACGGCACGACAATTACCCCCACAGATCGGCGGCTACGCCAGGCTTTTTCCAGCGTAGTAACATTGCGCAACCGGGTATCTTAATAAGTTCCAGTAAAGACTATGAGACATGATTTATCAGGAAGCTAAGTTTGGATCAAGACAACAAGGGGTCGTTCTCGCTACCGGATTAATCTTTCTAGTCATGATGACGCTGCTAGGGGTAACAGCCATGCAAACAACCCTACTAGAAGAAAAAATGGCAGGTAATCTGCGCGACGAGATGCTGGCTTTCCAAGCGGCTGAAGCAGCCCTCAGAGAGGGAGAAACATTTCTGCAGCAGATTACTTTACCCGAATTTGATGGTTCAAATGGACTTTTTCACTACGCGTCGTTTCCCGCCCCTGATCCTATTACCTGGTCAGGTTGGTCTACCTCTGGCAGAACAATGACTGCAACAATGTCAGGTGTAGCAAGCCAACCACGTTATATTATCGAACAGCTCATTACTGTCCCTGCAGAAAAAGGAGGCAGTGTGCAACAATCAGCCACAACGATAACATCCAACATGTATAGGGTCATTGCTAGAGGAGTAGGTGGCACTGAGTCAGCAGTGATTATATTACAGAGTGATTACCGAAGATGAATGGAGGTAAAATTGAAAAAACCCGGTATCTCCAGGATATGGATAACCGCTGTTCTCATCACTAGCATCCCCACTCACACGCAAGCAACGCTTGCACTATCAGATGTTCCTCTATATCTGACTACGGCCGTTGATCCTAATGTGATGTTTACGCTGGATGACTCAGGTTCCATGCAGTTTGAAATCTTGCCGGAGGACTGGATTTTTCACGAGGTTTACTACATGTTTCCTCGGACGAACAATGTTTATGGTGGGGGCGACTACGAGAACCGGGTCGTCGATTTCGATCCGAATAATTCTTACACCGCAGCTTTACGTTCCAGCTACGTTAACAAAATTTATTACAACCCTACTGTAAGATACCAGCCCTGGAGCAATGCGGATGGCTCTCTGATGAGCAATGCTTCACCCACCTGTGCGCTCCATAATCCCATGAATACAAGTGCTGGCTGCCGCAATCTTACTGTCGATACCACCCAAACAGCTTTCTGGTTAAATAGCGATGATAGTTTATCGAATGCTGAATCAAGAACATTCTACCCTGCTGTTTATTTTACTTACAACGGCGGCGAGATTCTGTCTATGAACAGTTATACCAGAATTGAGATCAAACCAATTACCTCTTCTTATACTGGCGGAGCAGATCGGACAGATTGTGCTGCAGTCCCTGTTTGCACTTATAATGAAGAAATTCAGAATTTTGCGAACTGGTACACCTATTATCGGTCACGTATCTTGTTATCACGTGCCGGCATAGGTAGGGCGTTTGCTGCTCCAGGAAGTAGCGTACGAGTCGGGTTTGGCGCAATCAACCAAGGAAATAACACTATCGATGGCGTTTCAACAGCCACCATCATCAATGGGGTGAGGCAATTTAGCGGGACAAATAGAACAGCTTTTTTTGATAAACTTTATAATCATACTATCCCGGCAGCAGGTACACCACTTCGCATTGCAATTGACAACGTAGGTCGCTATTTTATGCGTACCGATGATCAAGGCCCTTGGGGACAAACGCCGGGCTCAACTGGGGGTACTCAATATGCATGTCGACAAAATTATCATATACTGGTAACAGATGGTTATTGGAGTGATTCTTACTCTGGAGTAGGGAATTCAGATAATACAGCTGGAAATACCATTAGCAACCACCTACCTTATGCCATTCCTGCAGCTTATAAATATACGCCCACACTTCCTTATTCTGACAACTACAGCAGCACGCTTGCCGATGTAGCGATGCAATATTGGAAGAATGATTTGCGCACGGATCTTGACAACAAAGTACCCACTAACCTGGAAGATCCTGCCTTTTGGCAACATATGGTGAATTTCACAGTGGGTCTAGGTGTGCAGGGCACGCTATCCTCATTACCGACTGGATCAGAATCATGGCCAGATCCAACATCCAGTAATGCTGCAAAAATTGATGATCTATGGCATGCCGCCGTGAACAGCAGAGGCAAATTCTTTAGTGTACAAGACTCGACCACTATTGCCAGCAATTTGAGCAACCTCTTCAGTACTATTACCTCAAGGGTGAGCTCCTCAGCGTCAGTGACCACGAATACCAGCCGTATGAGTAACGGCACTCATATTTACCAGGCAAAGTTTAATAGCAATGACTGGAGTGGGCAGTTGTTTGCATATCAATTGAGCTCAGATGGATCGTTAGGTGCGATGCTATGGGAAGCCTCCTCCGTATTACCATCGCATGACAGTCGCGCCATCTTTACCCATAACGGAACGAGCGGACTTGCGTTTACTTCCGAAAATTTTTCACTTTTATCGGACGCACAAAAAACTGCCCTGAGCACTAATTTTGGAGGTATTAACGATGGGCTGGGTACAAGCCGAATTTCCTGGCTGCGAGGGGACAAAACGACTGAATTGGCGCAAGGCGGAAAATTCCGTAATCGCAACAATGGATTACTAGGTGATATTGTCAATTCAGATCTTTTATTCGTCCATGCGCTAGATTTTGGCTATGATGCATTGCCTAGCGGGACAGCAGGACAAAACTCTTATTCTAGCTACGCTCAATCCAATACAAGCAGAACCCCGGTTATTTATACCGGAGCAAACGATGGTATGCTTCATGCTCTTAATGCTGAAACGGGTATTGAACTATTCGGCTATATACCTGGTGCAGCTTATCCAAAACTAAGCTGGCTGACTTCACCTGATTATACGCATCGTTATTTTGTAGATGGTAATGCTTATGCCGGTGATGCCTATATTGGTGCTACTCCCAGTTGGAGAACCATTTTGCTGGGTTCGTTGGGCAATGGTGGAAAAGGTATTTTTGCACTCGATATCACCGACCCAACCCACTTTTCTGCCTCGAGTGTTCTATGGGAATTTTTTGACGCTGATTTGGGTTTTGTTTCAGGTCAGGCAAAAATTGCGCTATTGAATAACAGTGTCTGGGCTGCCATTGTCAGCAATGGGTACAACAGCACCAATGATCGTGCCTATCTTTACATCATTGATCTGCAAACGGGTACGCTGATAAAAAAAATCGCAACCAATAGCAGTACCAGCAATGGCCTTTCCAGTCCAGCCTTGGTGGATACGAATGGCGACAAAATCATCGATATCGTTTATGCAGGAGATCTGCAAGGCAATATCTGGAAATTTGACCTATCAAACAGCAATATAAATCAATGGGATGTTGCTTATAAAACAGGCAATACAATGGTTCCCCTCTTTACAGCCAGGAATGCCAGCAATCAGGTACAGCCCATCACTTCTCCCCTGGAAATCGGACTTCATCCCAGTGGTGGATATCTCGTTTATTTTGGCACGGGGCAGTATATTGCATCAGGAGATAATGCTAACACCAACATACAATCTCTCTATGGTATCTGGGATAATGGCAGCCGAATGTCAGTGACAGATCGAAGCACGCTCCAACAGCAAACTATCCTGACTGAAACAGTGCTGCCTCCTTTTGAACGCACGGTATCAAACAATTCAGTAAACTGGTCGATTAAACAAGGATGGTATCTCGATCTTCTGCAACCGCCAGGCGGGAATCCCCAAGGGGAACGCTCTGTCATCATACCCCAGCTCAGTTTTGGACGGATTGTCTTTACTACACTTGTTCCTTCCACTGATCCCTGCGTTTCTGGAGGCCAGAATTGGTTAATGCTGTTAAACTCGGAAACAGGGGGAATGCTGACAACCTTCCAATTTGATACTGATAATAATGGCATACTCAATAACGAAGATCGGCTAATCGCAGCTATTGGCTCCAACGGAGTACGCAGCGAATCAGTCACCATCAGCGCAGGTAATCTCACCCACCTGATTGCCGGCTCAACCTCTGGTTTAATTGAAACCAATACGATTAAAGGTAGCTCACATAATCCGCGCCGCTCCTGGAGACAGTTACAATAACAATAGAAAAATTTAAATAATTAAAAAAGCACTCCTGTTTATTCTTAGAATCTAATATTATTATTCAACATCTGATTAGGATACAGGAATGGGGCAAATAACTGACACGATCCAGCTGAGAAAAAGATTATTAGGTTTTACCCTGATCGAAATAATGATCGCTATAGCAGTGATTGGCATTCTGGCAGCAATTGCACTGCCTTCCTATCAAGAGCATGTGCGTCGTACCAATCGTGCAGAAGCCAAAGGTATTCTGCTGGAGATAGCGCAATTACTGGAACGTAATTTTACTGAAGCGAATCGGTATGACTTGAAAAGCGACGCAACCAATTTTACTTTACCCGTTACCCAGTCTCCCAAGACTGGTACAGCAAAATATACCATTCGGTTTTCGCCGGGCACCTTGACACGAAATAGCTACACACTGGAAGCTGTTCCAACAGGTTCAATGGCCAATGATGCATGTGCTACGCTGACATTAACGCATACAGGCATCAAAGGAGTCAGCGGCAATCCATCATTAACCGCATCAGATTGTTGGCAACGCTAATTGTGCTTAGCCTCCTCTCTAAAAAGACTCAAACAAAGTCCTCCTTTGAGGAGGAAGTACCTTGAATACAGAAATTAATTTTAAGCGCTGCCCAAGCATCAATTTCAGCATTTAGTAAAGTCTCAGTTAATGGATTGTGCTCTAACCATGCTTGCGAAATAAGCAGCTTACAGCTTCCATTGCCTGCTTGTATTCTCATTGGCGGTAACTCAATATTTGTGCGGCTGCGGTAAAAAATGGTCGCTAAGCGCAGCGCTATGGATTGAGCCAGGCTAATAAAATTAGTCAGAAATTCACTGACTTTGGTCAAAGAACCCTGATGAGCGAGCACAAGCTGACTGAGCTGCATCTGCTCCATTTTGGAGAAACCTGGAATATCTGCATTCCCAAGTATATAGGCGGAATGTTTATGATAGCCAGAATGGGCCACCGAAATGCCGACCTCATGCAGGCGTGCCGCCCAGGATAATAAATGCAAGGCATCTTCTACTGTTTCCTCATCAGGAAAATTAGCCAGGAGTTGCTTTCCCAGTGCTAAGGACAGCGATTCTATGCGTGCTGCCTGGACAAGGTCAATACGGTAACGTTGCATAAACTGCCGCACCGATACTTCTCGCATATCTTCATTATGAACGCGGCCAAGCATATCGTAGAGCACGCCTTGACGCAGTGCGCCTGTCGCAAGAAGCATACGGGAAATGCCCAGTTCCTTGAATGCAGCAAACATGATTGCAAAGCCACCTGCAATCACAGGTGCACGATCGGGATGTAAACCGGCGATGACAATTTTCCTGATGTCACCCACTTTTAGAAGGTATTCACGAAATGCTTCCAAACCTGCCAGTGTAATTCCTTCCTTTTTACCACCATCACTAAAGTTATTCAATTTAAGAATACGGTCTAATGCACGCGCTGTTCCAGAAGATCCATACACCTCTTGCCATTGATCAGCTGAAAATTCTGTTGTAATACTCTGTATCTCAGTTTGCGCCGCAAGCTCAGCCCTTTTCATGGCACCCTTGCTGATCTTCCCATCCGGGAAAAAGCGCAAACTATGGCTGACACAACCCATATAAAGGCTTTCCAGTTTATTCGGTTCCAGGCGAGTGCCAATAATAAATTCGGTGGAGCCACCACCGATATCGATGATCAGCCGATGATTATCGGAAGCTGGCAGGCTGTGTGCGACTCCCAGATAAATAAGGCGCGCTTCTTCATGGCCGGCAATGATTTCGATTGGAACTCCCAATACAGCCTCTGCTCTTACCAAAAACTCTGCAGCATTTTTGGCAACACGAAGTGAGTTTGTACCTACCACACGCACAGCATGGGTCGGGAACCCTCTTAGACGCTCACTAAAGCGTTTTAAACAATCCAGGGCACGCGCCTGGCATGCTTCGTCCAGTTTTCTGTCACGTGTTAGTCCGGCAGCCAGCCGAACCATTTCTTTTAAGCTATCTAATGGATAAAGCTGTTTGCCCACCACACGCGCCACTTGAAGGTGGAAACTATTGGAACCAAGATCAACTGCAGCAAGTGTTGGATATTCGCGCATAACCCTCTGCCTAAATGTTAGGCATAGCTAAATTACACAGATGATTTATCCTCTTACTTCGCGTTCAATTTCCTCAACAGTGACATGACGAACATCCTTGCCTTTGACCATATAAACCACATATTCAGACATGTTTTTTGCGTGATCACCGATACGTTCGATTGCTTTTGCCACAAAAAGAATTTCCAGTGAAATAGAAATTTTACGAGGATCTTCCATCATAAACGTTATGAGCTGCCGGAGAATAGCTCGAAATTCTTCATCAACCAGCTCGTCCTGGCGCACTATATGTGCAGCAGCATTCAGATCCAAGCGGGCAAAAGCATCTAGCGCTTGGTGCAACATGCTTGAAGCAATTTGAGCGACGTGTTTAATTTCCACAAAACGTGGCGCATGTAAACGATCAGCTGTATAAATGAGTCGCGCCATGCGAGCAATTTTTGCAGCCTCATCACCGATTCGTTCCAAGTCAGTGATGGTCTTGATTACAGTCATGATCATACGTAAATCACTCGCTGTGGGTTGTCTACGTGCAATAATCTGACTACATATCTCATCAATGGATACTTCCATGGCATTGACACGATGGTCATTGTCAATTACCTGGTCAATGATGGTTTCATTACCTTCTATTAAGGCATCTATTGCCCGTTCAATTTGTTCTTCAACAAATCCCCCCATTTGTAACACACGGGTGCGCACTTCTTCAAGATCCGCATCAAATCTTTTTGAAATGTGTTCTTTAATAGCCATATCGTACCCTCAGCCAAGTCAGATGAAACTATTATTCATGTAATCAATGAGATTTTTATTATAGGTCTAAACTATCAAACAGTGATTGTTTCAACACCAGTATCTGTGCCTAGCAATAAAACATCGGCACCTTTTCTGGCGAACAATCCGTTAGTAACGACTCCCGTTATTTGGTTAAGCGTCGTTTCCAACTCAACCGGGTTCAGGATTTGTAGACCATGTATATCCAAAATAACGTTACCATTATCTGTAGTAACTCCCTGACGCAGCGCTGGATGACCACCCAGCAAGGTAATTTCACGAGCCACGTAACTTCGCGCCATTGGAATAACTTCTACTGGAAGTGGAAATGTACCCAAAATATTGACTAATTTACTCTGATCGGTGATGCATATAAATTTTCTGGCTACAGCTGCAACAATTTTTTCTCTGGTCAAAGCGCCGCCGCCACCTTTGATCATATGCAAATGCTTGGTAATCTCGTCTGCACCATCTACATAAACAGGCAAATCTGTAATCGTGTTAAGATCTAATACGTCTATTCCATGCTTGTGCAAACGTTGTGCAGTTGCCTCGGAGCTGGCAACTGCACCTTCAATTTTATGTTTGATTTTAGCAAGCTCATCAATAAAATAATTTGCAGTAGAACCGGTTCCAACCCCAATTACAGACCCAATCGGGATATATTGAATGGCGGCCTGTGCAGCCGCACGCTTTTGCTCATCTTGTGTCATGGTGCTCCTATGTCGATATCAAGTAATAGTTAACCATCAGAATAGTATTAACTGAATATTTAGACAATAACTACGTTGTTTCCTGAGTAACACTTAACAGTTCTGGCTATGACTTCCATTTCTCAATAGAAAATCCACGATTTCAACCTAGAACCTAGAAATTCCTTGCCTTATCGATTTCAGTAAAATTAGTATGTAATTCCCTCGCAAGAGTATCATAACTTTAAGGCAAAATAATGGTTATGAATACTCATTTTATTTTTATATGAATGTAATCAAGTTGCTTCCGGATGTGCTCATCAATCAGATCGCCGCAGGAGAAGTAATCGAGCGGCCCGCCTCAGCATTAAAAGAAATACTGGAAAACAGTATAGATGCTGGTGCAACAGAAATTACTGTCCAAATTATGCAAGGCGGCCTTAACCTGATCCGCGTCACCGATAATGGAAAAGGAATTTCCGGAATTGACATGCCTCTTGCGTTAGCACGCCATGCCACAAGTAAAATCAGCGCCCAGGAAGATTTACACAAAATAGCTAGCCTAGGTTTTCGTGGCGAAGCACTCGCAAGTATCGGAGCTGTCTCTCGATTATTGTTAACGAGTTATCAATCAGGCGACAAACATGCCTGGCATATCCAGGCTGAAGGAGGACAAGTTACCTGTCCGGAACCAACAGCGCGTGGCGTTGGCACTACTCTGGAAGTGCGTGATCTTTTTTTTAATTTGCCAGCACGTCGTAAGTTTCTGAAAACTGAAACCACTGAATTTGCACATTGTGAAGAAGTATTCCGGCGTATCGCTCTTTCCCATGCCCATATTGCATTCAATTTACAACACAATAATAAGACACGAAATCACTTATATGCGGTAGATACCCTTCAGCGTATTACAGCTGTTCTAGGAAAAGAATTTAGCCAAAGTGCCGTGCTGGTTTCCGAGCAGGCAAATGATATCAGCTTGCAAGGCATGGTTGCATTGCCAACTTATTCGCGTTCAGCTCGCGACTTGCAATATTTTTTTGTCAACGGCCGCTACGTGAGAGACAAGCTGATCTCTCATGCTTTACGTGAAGCCTATCGCGATGTACTCCATCTGGATCGGCATCCCGCTTTTGTGCTTTATCTTCAAATCAATCCTCAAAACGTAGACGTTAATGTGCATCCAACCAAAGCAGAAGTGCGTTTCCGTGATGCGCGCGCTATACATCAATTTGTTTTCCACAGTATCAACAAAGTATTGGCCTCACCTCACCGTCAAGCGGATTCTCAAATACCCTCTGCTATCGTTACCCAAGTAACCGAAAACCCCGAACGTCTTCCAGTAAGCTATTCACGACAAATAAATTTACCCCTTACAAGCGTTGCACAACCCTTAGCTTTTTATCCAACCTTATACGGTGACAAACCGGATTTGCTGAAAATGGATCTTGGTAATCCACCTATTCAGCCCACGCAGCCAGTTCCACCGCTAGGCTTTGCATTAGGACAACTGCTCGGAGTTTATATCCTGGCACAAAATGAGCACGGTCTGATCATTGTAGATATGCATGCTGCTCACGAGCGCGTGGTTTATGAAAAACTCAAATCAGCGCTTGATCAACATTCATTATCCATGCAACCACTGTTAATTCCAGTTACCTTTCAGGCTGATCAATTAGATGTCGCCACAGTAGAAGACAATTATGCTGTTTTAAATGAGATAGGTTTTGAAATAGCTATTCTTTCTCCCACCTCGTTAATTATACGAGCAGTACCAGC
Source organism: Nitrosomonas communis (assembly GCF_900114745.1). Taxonomy (GTDB): domain Bacteria; phylum Pseudomonadota; class Gammaproteobacteria; order Burkholderiales; family Nitrosomonadaceae; genus Nitrosomonas; species Nitrosomonas communis_A. Next base: position 60,043 of record NZ_FOUB01000009.1, read on the forward strand.
AGTGCTGAAAGATGCCGACATAGTCAAGCTCACACGTGATGTGTTAGCTGAAATTCGTGAGTTTGGAGGCAGTCAGATATTAACCAGTAGACGTAATCAACTCTTAGCGACCATGGCTTGCCATGGCTCTGTCCGTGCCAATCGACAATTAACAATCCCCGAAATGAATGCACTGCTGCGCGAAATGGAAACAACCGAACGCTCCGATCAATGCAATCATGGCAGACCAACTTGGTTCGCAATTAGTCTGGCAGAGCTTGATAAGATGTTCATGCGAGGAAATTAGCTTCAATAGTCAAGAAAGACTGCAACTGTGTTCTATAGCTTCAGTCTTGCATAAAACCTGAAACTATAGAACACTCATGAATCTTTAGTAATTTGATTTCTCTTCTGTGGATCTGGCTTTACCTCCACCTTCCTGAGCATCTGCTGGTATTTGATGGAAAGGCTGAATAGTTTTCCCATAGGTCGAAGGATCAGGTGTCTCTGGTGCTGATGGCTTGCCACAACCAACTAACATCAATACTGTTATTATTGCAGCTATGAATTGAACTCTCATGTAAAATTCCTTTAACGTAAGCAAATAATTAAAATTGTTTTTTTAAACTACGATTAAGATAGTACCCCTTATAATTATGCGTAACATTGATCTTAATCAAACATTAAAAACAAAAGACTCTTGCATACCTTTCCCGTTAGCTAAATAAACGGCTAAAGCAATGAGATGTCAATGACGGTTAGAGTAGAAGATGCAATCGAAATAGGCAAAGATACCTGACCAATGAGCAGCAATTGGTCATATTCCATTTCTAAATCAAAAATGACGCGAAGGCGAGCCTCAGACAATATAAGTAATATGGCAAGATGAAACTGACAAAATCAGTTTTTGATTTAGAAATGGAATTAATATTAGAAGCAGCTATTTTTTACCCACTCATCAAGTGTTTTCTGAGTTAAGGTTTTATCCGATTTTTGCTTAGCTTTGGCAATGCAATACGGATTGCACGCCTCTCTTCCTTCGCTTAAGCCATTAAATATTGCCAATGTCAATGGCTTTCAGTCGAACTGACCACGATAAATTTTACATAACTGACGAGTAATGTGTCCAAGGCATAAATTGCCTCCATTCAAACTAGAATCAGCTTCAGGTTCAAACAAGTTTAAATTCTGGCACAGTGGAATAGTTCGGCTGACATAATGCTGCCTGAACCGCGTCATCAACTGTTTCCAAATAAATATACTGCATAGCTGATTTTGCTGTTTCTGGCACATCACGCAAATCTTTCTGATTACGTACCGGCAGGAGTACTGTTTGCAAACCTGCTCTTTGTGCAGCAAGCACCTTCTCCTTGATACCCCCAACGGGCAACACCAATCCACGCAAGCTAATTTCACCTGTCATCGCAACTTCATGATGTACCGGTCGATTGGTAAACAATGAAGCAAGCGCAATAAACATTGCTACTCCCGCACTCGGCCCATCCTTTGGAATAGCTCCTGCCGGGACATGTAAGTGCACATCAATCCCTTCAAACATTGATACAGGAATATTCAGTTCATTAGCGCGTGCTTTTACCAGCGTTAGTGCTGCTTGGGCACTTTCCTTCATGACATCTCCAAGCTGCCCTGTCAGAATTAGCCGCCCGCTCCCACTCACCCGCGTAGCTTCAATAAACAGGATATCCCCCCCTACTGGTGTCCATGCCAAGCCAGTAGCTACGCCTGGTAAACTGGTGCGTGCAGCAGTTTCATGTTCATATTTAGCCGGCCCGAGTATGGTATCCAGATCAGATGCATCAACCCGCACTTGAAGTTGCGCATCTTCTGCAATGCGCAAAGCAGTATAACGCATGATTCGGCCAATCTCACGCTCGAGCTGGCGTACTCCTGCTTCGCGCGTATAGTTGGCAATGAGGCTATCCAGCGCTGCAACTGTCAGCTCACATTGATCTGCGTGCAAACCATTGGCTTCTTGCTGGCGATGTAACAAATAGCGTAACGCGATTTGAAGCTTTTCCTCCCGTGTGTAACCGGGCAGATCAATAATCTCCATGCGGTCACGTACCGGTGGAGAAACCTGATCGATAACATTGGCAGTAGCAATAAAAATCACGCGACTTAAATCAAATGGAACGCCAAGATAATTGTCCCGGAAAGTTGAGTTTTGCTCTGGATCCAGGATTTCAAGCAGTGCTGCCGCTGGATCTCCGTGTATGCTCACTGTCATCTTATCGATTTCATCGAGCATCATTACACAATTGCGTGTACCTGCCTTACGTATGCCCTGCACGATATTACCTGGCATTGCTCCCACATAAGTACGCCGATGACCACGCATTTCTGCTTCATCATGAATACCTCCGAGCGACACTCGAACGAACGATCGCTGCAAAGCACGGGCAATACTTTGACCGAGCGAAGTTTTTCCCACCCCAGGCGGGCCCACAAAGCAAAGAATGGGTGCTCGACCGTGCGGTTTTAATTTTTGAACTGCCAGAAACTCGATTATACGTTGCTTGACACGATCCAACCCAAAATGATCAGCTTCTAAAATTTCACGAGCAACATTGAGATCAATCGGGGCTCCTTCCGGTAATCGCCAAGGTAACTCAGTCATCCATTCCAGATAAGTATGAAGCATTGAGTATTCGCTTGAGGCAGTTGGCATACGCTGCAACCGATTGAGCTCTTTGCGAGTCTGCACTTCGATCTCAGGAGGCATACCCGCTTTTGTGATAGCTTCATCGAGTTGGGCAATTTCCTGGCCATGATCTCCATCTTCACCCAATTCTTTCTGAATCGCTTTTAATTGCTCCCGCAATAAAAACTTGCGTTCGCGATCTTCCATTTGCTCCTTGGTGCGCTCGCTAATTTCTCTCGATAACCTTAATACCTCAATCCGGTGTGACAAAAGTTTAAGCACTTTTTGTAATCGCTCTTCGATATCAATCGTTTCGAGCAGCATTTGCTTTTCACTGATTTCTGTATCAAGCAAGCTGGCTATAATGTCGGCAAGTTGTGCAGGCGCACGAGTCGTCTGCAGAGCATGCCCAAGCTCTGCAGGGATTCCTGGTAAAAACGACAAAATTTCAGTTGCGCGCTCGCGCAGTTGCACAGCGAGTGCTTCAGTTTGAGTAGATGGTTGAGAAATTTCTTCGATACGGCTAATTCGAGCAGCTAGAAAAGGATAGTCCTCAATTAATTCCTCGATCTGGAAACGTTCTATTCCCTGACACACAATATGCTGCGTACCATCTGCCGCAGAAATATGTCGTACAATCTTAGCAATAGTACCAACCAGACATAGATCATTTAATCCAGGATTATCCACTGAAGCATCTCGTTGTAATACGATACCGATCGGAGAATTTGTCTGCATTGCAAACTCGATTGTGGCGATTGACTTATCGCGCCCGACAGCAATTGGCATGAGAACATGTGGAAATAACACCACGTTGCGCATGGGGATCAGCGCAATAACATTATCAGGTAATTCGAGTTTTAATTCGGCTGACTGCTCCATGATCGGTTTCTCCATGAATGAGTGGTTCTAATCTGGATTAACAAACATCCGATTGCACCATTCTTTCCGCATCTTAATAAAATGTACTGAATGCCCTTTATGTTATCAATTACACCTAGAATATATTGACAACCATTGAGCCAGCCAAATTCCCGTAATGAGTAAAAATTACCGTTTAATGGTCACATTTTCATTTTGATTTGAAAATGAAATTACAAGGAGGAAGATAATAAGGAGCAGAATTCATAGCCATCTGTGCACATTTTTCGCAAAAGCAACCTATTCAGTCTCAAACTTAGCAATCAACGCTTGTCCTCCGGGATAGTCTGAAAACGATTCATCTGCTAATAAATAAAGATAGGTAAGCCTGCAAAGGAAACTATATTCGACAGTAACAACGCCCATAATAAAAGTAAGCAGCAAAAAAACCAACATACATTGGATTTCGGCCCATTTTGTAGACACCCCTCGTTATGACCAACGATGCTTTACTCGGCTGCAACGGATTAACGGTTGTTCCTGTGCTACTCTGAACGCTATAGCACCTGCCAGAATTAACGCAATGCCGGTAAAACCAGCAACAGCGGCCAAGGATGACTTACCCAGGAATAACTAGCCCTAACTGAGGGACAAGAACTGCAACGAACCACATAATGAGCGCTATAAGGGCCATTATGATGATGGGTGGAATTTTGAGTTCAAACGCTTTCATAGACTTTGATCTGGTATCATTTCAAAATAGAAAACTATCGAATCAAAAATAAACGAAGCAATACCAAAAAGGTCGCCCCTATCTTTAAGCGTTATCCATCTATACGATTCTTAAAATTCTTGTTTTAAATTATAAAGCTCAATTTCAAGCGCTTCGATACTCTCTTCGTAAAGAGCGATGTCTTCAATGATTTGGTACAACCGGTCCTGATCACTCAGTTGGCTCAGATTTTTATCAGAAGAATTTCGATGAGCTGTCTCAGTCATAGAGGCTTGTTTTACCTCTTCATTGCTCTTTTTATCGATAGCTTTATTGGACTCGGGCAAAGACGCACCTTTTTTTATAGCTAAACTTGCTAGTCCATGACGACCTGCTGGTAATACTATTATTTCGGGCAAATCAATCTCGTTAGCATCCCTTATTTTAGTATCAGAATAGAAGGTATGACCGTCTTGATTTACATGCTTGTATATTCCTGACTGAGCCATACACAGAAAGCTATAAGTAGAAAGCAACATTAATAATATGTTTGCAATTTTCATGAAATAATCATCTAGGATCGCTCAATAGTTAGCGATTTCCTAGCTCAGCTCGTAGTGCCATGATATTTCTTTCATGTAAGCTAATTTGTTTACGTAGCTTATTTATATTTTCATTTTCAGAAACATCGGTATCAGGCAACAATTGGGTATTATGATTCGCAGCTGACCTCATATTTTTGATAGCTTCATTTAAAGCTTGCTGTATCTCTACCAAGTGTTTTGTTTCTGAAGCCAATTCACTCTCAAGAATTTGACGACGATTAATATCTCGTTTTTTCTGCTGACTATCCGTTACTTTTGGGAAACCTCCTATAGTCAAAGGCGCCTTTGTCATAGCTTTGGCGACTACTCTGGTCTCTGATGAGCTAGTCTGGAGCTTCTGTCCGCCTTTAACTGGTGTATTGGTATAGGTTATATGACCATTTTCATCTACAAGTTTATAAATACCTGCTACTGCATGAGTCATAATAGTGAATAAAGCTGCTAACACTGAAGCAATAGCAAAATTTTTTTGCCACATAGCCATCTCCCGACTAAAAAAATAAAATTAATTAAATTTTCAATCAAAAGAAGCTAAGGCAATAAACTAATAAACGCCTTAAATTCGACTTTTATTACAAACTATAGTACATTGAGAACTCAACAGGATGCGTATTAATCCGATAAAGCATCGCTTCTTCCATCTTTAATGTAATGTATGCATCAATCATATCATTGGAGAATACACCACCTCGAGTTAGAAATTCACGGTCCTTGTCCAGATTGTCCAGCGCCTCCTCTAAGGAATTACAAGTACCCGGAACTTTGGATGCTTCTTCGGGAGGAAGATCATAGAGATTTTTATCCATGGGATCGCCAGGATGAATTTTATTCTGAATACCATCAAGCCCAGCCATCAACAATGCGGTAAATGCTAGATAGGGGTTGGCGATTGGATCAGGAAAACGGATTTCAATACGTCGTTGCTTAGGATTGCTGGCATGAGGAATACGCACTGCAGCAGAACGATTACTAGCAGAATATGCAATATTAACAGGCGCTTCAAAACCAGCAACGAGTCTTTTGTACGAATTGGTGCCTGGATTGGTAATCGCATTCAGTGCCTTTGCATGCTTGATAACCCCACCAATATAATATAGCGCTGTTTCAGACATTCCAGCATAACCATTTCCAGAGAACAAATTCTTTCCATCTTTCCAAATTGATTGATGAACATGCATACCAGAACCATTATCACCCACGATAGGTTTTGGCATAAATGTAGCTGTTTTACCATAGGAATGGGCCACATTGTGCACAACGTATTTGAGCATCTGATTCCAGTCTGCACGCTTGACTAAACTATTAAATCGGGTACCAATTTCACATTGGCCAGCGTTGGCAACTTCATGATGATGAACCTCAACACTGATGCCCATCTCTTCCAGAACGAGACACATCGCAGAACGAATATCATGGAGCGAATCAACTGGTGGAACGGGAAAGTATCCGCCTTTGACGGTAGGTCGATGTCCAATATTGCCATTTTCATATTTCTTCTTCGAACTCCAGGCAGCTTCCTCTGATTCGATTTCCAGAAAACACCCTGCCATATTAGTATGCCAACGTACAGAATCAAAAATAAAAAACTCGAGCTCTGGGCCAAAATAAGCAATATCACCGATACCTGTAGATTTAAGGTAGACTTCACCACGCTTTGCTAATGAACGGGGATCACGGATATAACCTTGCCCGTCAGAAGGATCAACCACATCACAGGCAAGGAACAAAGTCGCTTCATCCATAAACGGATCCATCGTAGCTGTGTCAGGATCAGGCATGAGTAACATATCCGAAGCATGAATTCCCTTCCAACCCCCAATAGAAGAGCCATCAAATGCATGCCCATCCTCAAATTTGTCTGCAGTAAAAGCATGAGCAGGAACGGTTACATGATGTTCCTTGCCATTAGTATCAGTAAAACGTAGATCAACAAATTTAACTTCATGGTCTTGAATTTTCTTTAAAACATCAGCTACCGCCATTTTAATCTCCAGAGAGGCATTATAGTTTTGTAAAGCTATAAAAAAATCGTGTAAGTATATGTAGCGTGAAATTGGAAATAAAAACACTATACTTTTGATACGTAACAAACAACAGATCCCTATAGTCATTAAGTTTACTGCTTAAAATCATACTCATAAATATTATTCTGGAATATTTATATCATGCAGGATATTAGCAATGGAAAATCCAGCATAGACTTTTAATCAGCAAGCCACAAGCATTCGGTCAGCAATTCAAATTATTTATTAATTATATAATAATCCTGTAATTTTGCCTTCTTTACCACTTGCTATTCAAAGATTGCTACCCTATCTTTATTTATGCTCACTAGGGTATCTATTTATACGGCATATCAGCATAGAACTAAGGCCAGAACTTAATTATTTGCAGTTGGAAAGCGGTATTGATGTTCATCATCCCATCAGGCCATGCGCAAGAAAAATCAGCAGTTTTACTGGATTGGGAAAGTACAAATAGAAATGCTTATGGTGCTTTTGTTGTTTGGTGCTGGCTTAAGCCTTGCAACTGCAATTGAATAAAACAGGTATGGTGAAATGGTTAAGTGTCAGTGTATTAAATCCAAACAATCTGGAGTGGATATTTTCATGCCGGGATTGGTTGCATTTGCTTTTTTTGACAAAATTTACTCACAATACTGCTACTATTGGAACTTTATTGCCTAGATGCGGTGTACTAGTGACTACCTATATATAGCAACTACAGCGTCGAACGCAATCGTATATATCCTGGGTTGTAGCCATTTCCTACTTGATAGATGCCGGCTTAAAGCTCAATCTGATCTTATTGTGCAGGTACTTTTCAGATAATCATCAATCAATTGATTGATATAACAAAACAATGATGCCACAACGCGATGTCGAAAAATTCCGCATTGATAAATGGCTGTATGCTGCACGCTTTTTTAAGACGCGCTCTTTAGCGGCAGAGGCAATAGAAAGCGGGAAAGTCCACATTAATGGTGCACGGGTCAAACCAGCCAAGACTGTAGCAATAGGTGACATGCTCACTATTCGGATTGCGCATTATCAATACGAAATCAAAGTACTAGCATTATCCAATAAACGAGGGTCGGCATCAGAGGCGCAACAACTCTATCAGGAGACAGATGCAAGCCGTAAAGCACGCGAAGTGCTGGCTGAGCAAATTAAAATTCAGCCACAACAATTTTATACCAAAGGCAGACCCACCAAACGTGACCGGCGTGAAATAGATCGTTTCAAAAACCGGCAATAGCATTTACGCATAAATCACTTGGTTAATTCAATTTTGGTTAAGTTAGCGGAATTTTTCAAAGTGAGGTCTCGTGCGCTTACCATCCTTAAGGAAATTTTCAGCTATAGTAACTTCCGCGGTCAACAAGCTGAAATCATCACCCATGTTACCAGTGGACATGATTGTATGATATTAATGCCAACAGGCAGAGGCAAGTCGTTGTGCTACCAGATTCCAGCACTTACGCGCAATGAGGTCGCAGTCATCTTTTCATCGTTAATCGCACTGATGTAGACTCAAGTAGTCACTTTGTGCAAAAGAAGGATGAGAGCAGCGTATCTGAATTCTTCTCTCTTCCAATTGGAGACCTCTAACGCCGAGCGTAATCTGCTGGTAGGTGCATATGATCTACTATACCTCGCACTTAAAAGATTACTTATTCCATTTCCAAACCAAAACCGACTTTGTCGGCTTCACCTTACCGTATTATCTATACTGTCTGTGGCTCACCTTCGCGTCATTTTTGATTTGAAAATAGAATAACTACTGCTTGTCGCGCCCTATAAGAAGGAAAACAAATTATTCATTTGCGCCTTTCTTTCAAACACAAACCGAGCACTTCAGCTTGCATTACGCACGACTCTATTTTGCCAAACTTTCAGAATTTTGGAAATGATCGTAATAAGCTGCTAAAAGCAAGATTAATGAAACCATGGAAAAAAACAAATTATCCTAAAAACTGCTATTGGCCGGGATGGAGTGTATGGTGATCCAGATACGAGAGAAGGTTCGATAAAGTTGCAGAGCCGCCCCTTGCAATGAAGAGCAACGTCGTATTCGCACTCAGAAAGTAACATTTATGCACCTCGTAACGGCCTCACTTTCTGCTTTCTGGTGAATGAATAAAATTTAAAAAATACCTCTATATGTCATGAGATGAACTCTTCACTCAAGCGCTCAACTACGGTTCTCAGCTTTAAACAAATGGCATAATCGAAACTAAAGTCCAGCCCTACCTACTTATTGGCTATACATGAATATGGGATTACTAAGAGTAACGTGAGTTCGGGATAAGAAAAGCAGTAAAAAGGAATCTGAATTCCTTATGATGAAGCTATTCGGAAAAGGATTTCATCATGATAGGAGGCAAGTTCCGATAGATACTATAGCGTTTTTTTGTACGGTTAACGACTTTTGTAAAGAGTTTGAGCCGTGCTGGGATCAGCGCTTGTCGGGGTCATCGCTGAAACGGCGCCGGTGACGAGGAGAGCTGTTTCTAAGTGAAGTCATGGCAATCATGGTGGGGTTTCATCTGTCCGGTTACCGGACGTTTTAGCACTATTATTTGGGTGAGGTGTTGAGACATCAGCGGTCTTATTTTCCAAGGTGAGTGAGCTACCATCGCTTTGTTGAGCTATTGCAAGATAGCCTGACGCCCTTGTGCTACTTTCTGATTAGCCGCTTAGGGCAATGCAGTGGAATCGACTTCATTGATTCGACCAAGATCAGCGTATGCCACAATCACCGCATTGGGTCGCATAAAGTGATGGCAGAGTTTGCTGCCCGGAAAAGACCAACTTGGGTTGGTTTTATGGGTTCAAACTGCATTTGGTCATCAATAACCAAGGAGGATGGCTGGTAGTAAAAAATCACCTCGGGCAATGTCCACGATTGTGATTTCCTATCGGACTTGGCACACTCTTTGTTTGGGAAACTCTTTGGTGATCGGGGCTATATCTCGCAGCCGCTGTTTGACAAACTCCTGTGACGTAAACGCTCAATTATTGAAACCGTCAATGACCCATTGAAAAACATCTCGCAAATCGAACATTCCCGCCATTGCAGCCCATTTAACTTCTTTGTTAATCTGATAGCCGGGCTGGTGGTTTACACGTTCCGTAAGAAGAAACCCTCGCTTAATATCAGACTGCCTCAAGCTCTCCCAGCTGTAGTGTGATGATTCTTATGTCGAACTCACGTTAAGAATATATTTTATCGAAGAGAAATACATCTTGTAATATGAAGAAACCCTTGTAGGTTTTTTAAAATTCACTGTTATTGCTTAGATTGATGGTTTAATTTTTATATTGGATCATGGTACTACTTGGTGCAGTAAACGAGGAAATAAAGTTGTTTTTAAATATTTTTTAGAACAATTTTACAAAATAATTTCTATGTTGCATAAAAGCAACATAATGTTGCTTAAAATCGAAAATTTAATTGTTTTTTGTTGCGCCCCTAATTTATGTTGGGCACAATTTACCTAACCTTTCCAGTTCGGAAGGTCTGGATAATAAAAGTTAGATAAAAACAAAGTTTGATAGATTTTAAGCATGACAATCCCCGTCTTTTTAATTTTTAAGGAGAGTCTCACATGAAAAAGAAACTAATTGCGCTGGGAGTAGCTGGTGCGTTGGCAGCTCCACTGATGGCCTCAGCACAAGGCACCCATGTTACCATTTTTGGTCGAGTGCAAGCTGAGTATGCCACAGTTGATACCAAGGGCAATGGCGCTCAAACAGGCGTACTTGATGATGCAGCCCAATCACGCTGGGGTCTGCAAGTAGCAGAAGATCTTGGAATGGGCTTCAGAGCAATGGGCCGCGTAGAGTTCTCTTTTAACCCTGGTTCCGGCAGATCTGATAGCGCTCGTGAACAATGGGTCGGTCTTGGCAGCAATCAGTGGGGTGAAGTGAAATTTGGTCGAGTTCAATCACCCTTCAAGGATTTTGCCGGCGGTCATACGATTGATCCTTTTGCCTACACCAGCCTCCATGCTAATGGTAGCGGTGGTCTGATGGTTGCCTCACAAAATGGTTTAGGATCAGGTGACAATAGCTTCGTCAACAGTGCAGCACGCTATGATTCGCCCGTAGTTGAAGGCTTCTCTATGTCAGCCATGTTGATGCCGGGTGATGCCAGAAAATTGGATCCATCCAGATCGGATCCAACCTCACCAGGATTTACTCCGGGCGCTCTTGATCCACTCGCTAATGGTCAAGCATTCGCCGGTGCCAATTCCGGTGGTGAAGATGGTGAATGGGACTTCCAGGTTGCAGGTAAATATAGTAACCAGTTCGATGCACTCGGTCTCGACATCTTTGGTGGTTATTCACGCGACAATGTCAGCAATCGAATGAAAAGTTTAGGCGGCGTACTCAATGACGAAGAAATCTGGCGTGGTGGTGCACTGATTTCTTTTGCCGATCTGCGTATCCGAGGCCAATATGAATATGTTAACAATGCTAATCCGTTAGGCGGTGCTGCTACCTGTACTACCGCTGCTGCTTTCGGAAATGCTATCGGCTCACTGAGCCTTGATGGCCGCGGGCAATGTAACTCCGCCATGAATGCCAATGGCGATGGTTATCTCTGGTTCGCAGGTATCGATTATTCAATTGGCAATACCATGCTTATCGCACAAGGGGGTATGGCTCATGCCTACAGCCTTAGTGGGGGAGCTGGCTCAAAAGATGTGGAAAACATTACAGCAGGTGTCATTCATAGCCTGAGCAGACGCTCCAGCCTGTTTGGTGGTTATCAGCGTGCCTGGGTAGATGACAAGAATCTTCCCACAAATGCAGACCGTAATGTTTACTCAGTAGGTCTACGCCACGACTTCTGAACCAGTCTATAGCAAAACAAAAAGGGCATCGGTAGATGCCCTTTTTTATTCTAAGAAAACAATTACAGCGGAAAAATATATTACCGGGATCTTAATCCGTTTAAAAGTTCTCCATCACACAAGACATATTTTGCAATCAGCGGCGGTTCTTACCCAGTATAGAGCCAAGTATTCCTCGCATGATCTGCCGACCGATCTCAGTACCTACGGTTCGGGCAGCACTTCTCGCTATCGATTCTATGATTCCCTGAGGTTGGCGTCCAGAACGTTTGCTAACTTCTTTCTTGCCGAGTATGTCACGCCAGTCAAATCCAGGATCGCTTTCAGGCTGCATTTCTTTACCAGTTTTCTTTTCGGCTTGATCTTTCAGAATTTCATAGGCTGACTCACGATCAATAACATCCTCATAGTATCCAAAAATGCCTGAAGTACGAATTATTTTCTGTCGCTCCTGATCCGTTACAGGGCCGAGACGACTCATGGGTGGAAAAATTTTGCCTATTTCAACTGGCTGAGGGCGTCCTTTCTCATCCAAAAAAGAAATCAAGGCATCGCCTACTGCCAGCTCTGTAATTGCCGCTTCGACATTGATTTGCGGGTTCGGACGGAATGTTTGTGCAGCCGATTTGACCGCTTTTTGATCTTTAGGAGTAAATGCCCGCAATGCATGCTGAACACGATTCCCAAGCTGCCCAAGTATGACATCAGGAATATCCAGTGGATTCTGACTAACAAAATAAATACCCACTGCTTTCGAGCGAATTAATCGCACCACCTGCTCGATTTTGTTTAACAATACTCTAGGCGCATCATTAAATAATAAATGGGCTTCATCGAAAAAAAATACCAACTTGGGTTTATCCAAATCTCCCACCTCAGGGAGATTCTCATATAACTCTGAAAGCAGCCAGAGCAATAAAGTGGCATAAAGACGTGGCGTATTATGCAGAGTCTCGGCTGACAAAATATTGATCACTCCTCTTCCATCTGCATTCGTTTGCAAGAGGTCTGCAAAATTCAGCATTGGCTCTCCAAAGAGATGCTCGCCTCCTTCATGCTCCAATTGCAATAATCCTCGCTGGATCGCACCCACAGATGCGGCTGAGATGTTGCCATATTGAGCTACAAGCTTTTGAGCATTCTGCGAAGCATACTGCAACATAGCACGCAAATCCTTCAGATCGAGTAATAACCAACCCTGATCATCCGCAACTTTAAAGACCGCTGTTAATACCCCAGTTTGGGTATCATTGAGGTTAAGTATGCGCGCAAGTAGCACAGGTCCCACATCTGAAATCGTAGCGCGCAAGGGATGCCCTTTCTGACCAAAAACATCCCAATAAATCACTGGATTGTCAGCATATTCGATGGATGCTAAACCGAGCTCCTTCGCTCGCGCTTCTACTTTTATGTTACCTCCGCCAGGCTGACTCAGTCCTGATAGATCTCCTTTGATATCCGCCATGAACACAGGAATACCTACGCGGGAGAATTGTTCTGCCAGAACCTGTAAAGTCACCGTCTTACCTGTGCCAGTCGCCCCAGCAATAAGACCATGCCGATTAGCCATTGGAAGCAAAAGATCAAGTGTCGAGCTTCTCGACTGCGCTATGATTAATCTATCGCTCATATTTTAAAATTAAGTTTGAATTAAAAATCAATTTCCTCTTCTCTGAATAATTTGCAAATCTATACAAGACTCTATCTTATCAGCTCGAATATTTCCTGCCTTCTAACCTAACTTTCCTCTAGTAGAAATAGTTATGCCTGTAATATAAAACTTGCAAGTAAATTGGACTACAATATTTATTCCATTACTTTTGATAATCATAGCAAATTTAAATTATCATGCCCTTCGACCCGGTTATTCTTTGGACTGATGCGCTAGTTTATTCGCTCGCAGCTACTGTGATTGCTATTGGGTGGCGCATGCAGCGTCACACGCACTTGCTAACGCCATGGCGACGGGTAACCCATAGTGCAAGTGGTATGGCGGCCCTGACTGTTCTGTTTTTTTTTATTCTGATCGGACTGCTCGATACGATCCATTTCCGCCCCGCTTTAGATAAAGTCAGCGATAATTTGGGTGAAAAGGTCTACAGTGTAGAAGTATTGAGTCTTTTTGATATCATTGTGACGCCCTTACGTAATCGTGTGGAAAAAACTTATTCAGCGCCTCTTTCAGCCCATTTGTATACAAAAGAAACCGTGGAATTACCTGATGGCAGTCAAGCACGGGAGTTTACCAGACTGACATTCGGTGGTGCGCACCTAGAAGATCCGGAAGTTCAGAGGATAAGTGATATTACTGAGCGATCAATCAGAGGTGCGGCATGGGGATTATTGACCTGGAGTTTAATCGTGATTAGCTTGGGTATGCTATTGGCCAGGTGGCATAAGATAAATTTTCTACAAATGCACTCCAAAATTTGGAGTGGCGCTACTGAAACGCCCTGGTATGTCATCATGATTACGCTTGGGTTGGTACTCATTTTGCTAGGCATAGTGGTTGCCCTATCGACCCATTACCATGTGCTGGGTACCGACAAGGTAGGACAGGATGTGCTGTATCAATCGCTCAAGAGCATTCGCACTGGGCTCGTGATTGGCACATTGACCACACTCATCATGCTTCCTTTCGCTTTGTTATTAGGGATTGCTGCCGGTTACTTCCGTGGTTGGGTAGATGATATTATCCAGTATACCTACACGACATTAAGCTCGATTCCCAGTGTTCTACTCATTGCTGCCGCAGTTTTGATGATGCAGGTATACGTCGAAACCCACCCAGAAATGTTTGATACTATTTTAGCGCGCGCTGATCTACGCTTATTATTTCTTTGCATCATACTTGGGATCACTAGTTGGACAGGTTTGTGTCGGCTGTTGCGTGGAGAAACCCTGAAATTGCGTGAAATGGAATACATTCAGGCCGCACATGCATTTGCAGTTTCACATTGGCGGATTATCAGCCGGCATATTCTCCCCAACGTCATGCATATCGTCTTGATCGCTATCGTTATGGATTTCAGTAGCCTAGTGCTGGCAGAAGCTGTACTTTCCTATGTAGGGGTCGGCGTTGACCCTTCCATGATCAGCTTTGGTACCATGATCAATGCAGCCAGGCTAGAAATGGCGCGGGAACCAATAGTATGGTGGACACTGCTCGCAGCATTTGGATTCATGTTTGTACTCGTGCTAAGTATCAACCTTTTTGCTGATGCAGTTCAGAATGCATTTAATCCACGCATTAAAACATTATCAGAAAGAGCCAGCAGGTCATCTCATCGACTAGGTAAAATGTTGCAATCCAATCGGCCTCCATCCCGACCAGCTTCTGCTGATATCCCTCCCGAAGCAAAAGACAACAAAGTACACTCATGATGCCACTGCTGGAAATTGCGAAACTCAAAACAATTCTAAATACTGGTTCAGCACCCATACATGCAGTAGATGGGCTGGAATTAAAAATTTTTAAAGGCGAAACTTTCGCCTTACTGGGAGAATCCGGTTGCGGTAAATCCATGACGGCTCTTTCCATCATGCGCCTGTTACCGGAAGTAGCAGAAATTATGAAAGGTCATATCAAGCTCGACGGCAACGATTTACTGCTTTTACCAGAAACTGATATGCGGAAAGTGCGGGGTAAACGCATCAGCATGATTTTCCAGGAACCCATGCTCAGCCTGAATCCAGTCATGACCATTGCATCACAGATTGAAGAAGTATTGAAACAACACTTTAATTTGCATCACACTAACTCACAAAAACGTATCCTGGAGTTATTGCAACAAGTAGGCATCCCGGATGCCTCGCGCCGCATGACTGAATTCCCATTTCAGTTTTCTGGTGGAATGAAACAGCGCGTGATGATCGCCATGGCACTGGCTGGTGAACCTGAGCTACTTATTGCAGATGAACCTACTACTGCATTAGATGTCACGATTCAAGCCCAGGTACTTGATCTCATGCGCGATCTCCAGCAACGCACCCATATGGCGATCCTGCTGATAACCCATGACTTAGGCGTTGTTGCTGAAATAGCGCATCGTATCGCCGTTATGTATGCGGGAGAAATTATCGAGACTGCAACCTGTAAAGATTTTTTTCAGCAGCCTGCCCATCCTTATTCACAGAAATTATTTGCCGCTTTACCAAAAAGAACCAAGCGCAATCAAGGTCTCGCTGTGATAAGCGGAAATGTCCCTCTCCTGTCACAAGCATTTCAAGGCTGCCGTTTTGCAGAACGCTGTGATCATGCTTGGGAACTATGCCGTCAGACAGTACCCGAGTGGACCGAAATAATACCTGGCCATCGGGTTAAGTGTCACCTCTTCAGTAAAGAAAATAGATCTGAATACCAAGTTAATCTGACGGAAAAACAAACAGCTTCATCCGTTGAGGCTTATCACCCAACACATCATCAGGACTCAGCATTATTGAACGTCACTAATCTCAAAATTCATTTCCCTATCTCCCAAGGTCTATTAAAACATACTGTTGGATATGTTAAAGCTGTCGATGGTATTTCGCTTACGATTACTCCTGGGAAAACGCTTGCGCTAGTAGGCGAATCAGGCTGCGGCAAAACTACAGTAGGCAAAGGTATTTGCCTACTCATTCCAATTACAGAAGGAAGTGTGCAGTTTAATGGATCTGAGCTTACTAGATTAACACGTAATCAGCTGCGTAAGAAGCGAGCTGAATTTCAGATTATTTTTCAGGATCCCTACTCATCTCTTAATCCCAAAATGCGCATTGTTGATATTCTTGAAGAAGGGATGAATATATTGATTCCTGATCATCCTCACAGAATAAAACCTGAGCAACAGCTATCCTCATATCAAAAAGAAAATAAGATAGACGAACTCCTCCAGCGCGTGGGTTTGCCACCTGAAGCGAAATGGCGTTATCCACATGAATTTTCTGGCGGTCAGCGACAGCGGATAGCCATTGCTCGTGCTTTGGCGGTTAATCCTAAATTATTGATCTGTGATGAACCGACGAGCGCTCTGGATGTTTCCGTACAAGCACAAATCCTAAATTTACTCAGAACTTTACAGCAGAATTTAGGTCTTGCTTATTTGTTCATTACGCACAATATATCGGTAGTAGAATACCTGGCTGATGAAGTAGCCGTCATGTATCTGGGGAGAATTGTAGAAAGAGGTTATGTGGATGAGGTACTGAATACCCCTAAGCATCCTTACACACAAGCGCTTCTCTCGTCGGTGCCAGTGATCCAAGCAACATCCAAGCGCCCTAATTGCACTCACCTGAAAGGAGAATTACCTTCTCCTGCCAATACACCATCAGGTTGCTACTTTCACCCTCGTTGTCCTTATGTAATGCCAATTTGCCGGAAAATCTATCCGGAGAAAAGTACATTTAGCCAGACCCATAGTGCACATTGCTACCTTTATTCACAGAATCAGAATTCAGCTTAACCAAATAATAAAGTATTTAAGGATTTTCAATAATGATCGATCAAGAAGTAAAACGACGCCGCACATTCGCTATTATTTCTCACCCAGATGCAGGCAAGACAACATTAACTGAGAAATTGCTTATGTTTGCGGGAGCAATCCATATCGCGGGTAGTGTCAAGGCTCGTAAAGCAAGCCGTTATGCAACTTCTGACTGGATGGAGATCGAAAAACAACGGGGTATTTCGGTCGCAAGCTCGGTAATGCAAATGGAATATCGGGATCATGTCATCAATTTGCTTGATACCCCAGGGCACCAAGACTTCTCCGAAGACACCTATCGTGTGCTTACCGCGGTAGATGCTGCTTTAATGGTCATTGATGCTGCTAATGGTGTGGAAGCACAAACCCTGCGCCTATTGGAGGTATGTCGTGCGCGCAATACACCCATCCTCACTTTCATTAATAAAATGGATCGTGAAGTTCGTAATCCACTTGATTTAATCGATGAAATCGAGCGCACGCTCGATATGGCAACGATCCCCTTTACCTGGCCAATAGGAATGGGTAAACAATTTCATGGCGTATTTGACCTTCAACATCACTGCATGCGCGTGTTCCACCCAGGCGCTGATCGCGTTGAAAATGAAAATGAAATGATCATCAGTAATCTAGATGATCAAGCGATGATTGAGCGTTTTGGTGAAAGCTTCATTGAAGCACGTCAGGAAATTGATTTGATTCGTGGTGTATCTCCAGAATTCGATCGTGATGCCTTCCTTGCCGGGAAGCAAACACCAGTATTTTTCGGTTCAGCAATCAATAATTTTGGTGTACGTGAAATTCTTGATGCACTTATCGAACTAGCCCCTCCCCCTAAATCACGCAAATCCATTCAGCGTGAAGTTCCGCCCGTGGAACCTAAATTCTCTGGGGTCGTTTTCAAAATCCAGGCCAACATGAATCCTGCGCATCGCGATCGCATTGCATTTGTACGTATCTGCTCGGGAGAATTCAAACGCGGCATGAACCTCAAAATTGTCCGGAGCGGCAAAGAAGTACGTACGAATACAGTCGTTTCATTCTTATCGCAACGACGGGAACTGCTTGAAGTTGCGTATGCTGGTGATATTATCGGTATTCCTAATCATGGCACATTGCAACTAGGCGACACCCTTACTGAAGGAGAAACACTGCATTTCACTGGCCTTCCTTTTTTTGCACCCGAAATATTCCAGACAGTTGAAATTGCTGATCCAATGCGAAGCAAACAGCTCAAACTAGGCCTAACACAATTAGGTGAAGAAGGCGCGATCCAGGTTTTTCGCCCTCACATAGGCAGTAGCTTATTACTAGGAGCGGTGGGAAATTTGCAGTTTGAGGTCGTGACACATAGGCTGCAGCACGAATATGGGGTAGATGCTCGCATTGCTACTGCCAAATATCAATTAGCACGTTGGATTACTGCTAATGATCCTCAGGAACTGCAACGCTTCATCGATTCAAACGCACACCGAATTGCTTATGATGCGGTCGATGCGCCAACATTTCTTGCTTCATTCGCTGCGGAAATTAGTGTAGCGAAGGAGAATTGGCCTGCTATCAGCTTTCACAAGATGCGCGAACATGCGGGATTAGTATTTCAAACCCAGGCGGATCATTGAAAAAAATTAATCTTCTGACTACGCATTCTAATTATCACTTTCAAATCAACAAAAGTCTCAGAAATATACTATTCTTTTGAGTTTCAAATATATTTGCCATTTTTTTTAGTCTTTACAATGTCATGAAACTTTAATGAAGCCAATCCCTCCAATTTTGATCAAAATAAAAATAGCTTACTGGAGTAGAGCTAAGTTATTTATAGGGAAATAATGGAGATTTTCATGAGAAAAACCGGCTTTCTATACTTAACGACTGCTTTTTTGATAATGATATTGAATAAGGCGGCATGGGGATACAATGGTTATTACTATGGACAAGGTTTCTACTCTGATGGATATAGTTTTGGATTAGGATTAGGTTACGGTTCACCAGCGTTTGGCTACCCTTACTATTATGGTTATGGAGCTCCACGTTATGGGGGTTATTCTCCGTATTATTACAGACCTTATTATAGACCCTATTATTACGGCTCTTACTATGGAGGTTATACACCATTTTATTACCCTCCCATTTACGTTGTTCCAACAACACCCCCGGTTTATATTCAACAACCAAGCACTGTGCAACCTTCCCCATCTCCAGAAGCTAATTACTGGCATTATTGTGAAAACCCAGCAGGTTATTATCCTTATGTCAAGAAATGCCCAGGCGGGTGGATAAAAGTTCCTCCTCAGCCTCAAGAATAATTTAAAGAGCTATCCATGCAAAAGATTTTAAGATTCATTTATCTTTTACCAGCTCTTTTGTGCATCGCATGCGTGCAGATACCTAATGGTCCAAGCGTTATGGTTCTGCCAGGTGCAGATAAAAGTTTTGATCAATTCCGTAGCGATGATCATCTTTGCAAACAATATGCTAGCCAGCAAGACGGCAGCCAGGCTACCGGACAAGCTTCTATTGCCAGTGGAGTGGAAAGTGCAGCAGTGGGTAGCGCCCTTGGTGCAGCTGCAGGTGCAGCGATTGGAGGTGGACGTGGGGCGGCAATAGGTGCTGGCAGCGGCTTGCTGGCAGGGAGTTTAACTGGCAGCGAAGCAGCTCGAACCTCTAGAAATCTCAGTCAAGAGCGTTATGATATTACTTATATTCAGTGTATGTATGCAAATGGTCATCGTATTCCAGTAGCAGGCCAATTTTTGGATGAGTCTTACGTCAACCAGCCTTATTAATGCTGCTATTTCACCTGCGGCAAAAAATATTCCACTAATTGGCGATCCTCCTCTAATTCCATTTCCAAATCAAAACTAGCGTGAAGGCGAGCCGAAGACAATATCAATAATACGGCAAGGTGAAGCCGACAAAGTGAGTTTTGATTTAGAAATAGTATAACTAATTAAGATGGGAAAACAATCTTAATGAGCATTATCAATTATATGTTAGAATCCGAAAGCTATTGGAGTGATTAATAATAAAAGGAGTCTACTATATATGGCAGCGAAAGCTATTTTTTATCATGCAGGTTGCCCCGTATGCGTTGCAGCGGAACACGCTATGGTCGATGCAATTGATCGTTCAAAATATCAGGTTGAAGTTGTGCATCTAGGTACTGATAAATCTCGAATCGGCGAAGCGGAAGCTGCCGGGGTTAAATCAGTTCCAGCGCTTGTAATAGATGGCGCAGCGTTCCACATCAACTTTGGCGCTAGTATTGACGATCTGAAATAATACTCTCATCTTTATTAGTCTGATCGTTAATTTATTAGCACCCCCAGCGATGGGGGTTTTTATTTGGAGAAAACTTGGGGAATACTCAAGCAATTTAGTCCAAATTTAACATTCGCTATAAAATATAGGATAATCAAACAATTAAAACAAACTAATAATTTTTGTTATGAGCTTACTCTGATTTACAATATGGGTTGTATTAATAAATCCCCAACTCCATAATACTTTTGATCAGGACTGGAATACTTTTAAGATCGCGTAGTGCTACTATTATACAGTCGTTAAATCATAATGATTAATCATCAAACGCCTGATCAGCTCGTTCTACTGCTGCCTTCAAAATTCCAGAATAAGCTAAAAATTCAATAATTAGGTTCATACATAAGAGCACGAACATATGTCGTTAGATCTTCAGGAAGAGCGTCATCCGCAAGCCCTTCTTGCTGAGCTACTTGGCAAATTGCTACGGCAATACCATGAGAAACGCTACGAATACGGCTAAGTGATGGATAAATCGCACCCACCTCAATCTCCTCTGGTAAAACCATATTTGCGAGCACTCTGGCTGCAATCAAGAACATACTGTCTGTGATCAACCGCGCTCTACTAGCTATCACACCGAGTCCAACACCTGGAAAGATATAAGCATTATTCCCCTGAGCTGGTTTGAATAGTTTCTCGCCCAATCTGAAAGCCGGGAATGGACTACCGCTGGCAAAGATAGCCCGCCCGTCAGTCCATCGATAGGCTTCTTCAGCCGTGCACTCTGTGTGAGAAGTAGGATTAGACAATGCAATGATGACCGGTCGTTCATTGAATTGCGCCATCTTTCTGATAGTCGCCTCATTAAATGCGCCAGCCACACCCGTCGCTCCGATCAAAACGTCGGGCTGAATGCATTCGATCGCTTCCAGAAAATTTACTGAAGCATGATCATGAGCAAAAGATCGGATGCGTGGCTTAAAGTGCTCACGGCTTGATACCACTAACCCTTGCCTGTCCACAAACGAAATCCTTGATCTTGCAAACTCTTCACTAAGACCGGCTGCACAAAATGCTGGAATCATCAATTCAGCAATACCGGTCGCTGCTGAACCTGTCCCAAGTAACATAATTTTTAAATCAGTAAACCGTTTGCGCGTTATCTGGCAAGAAGTATAAATACCAGCAAGCGTGACGGCTGCGGTACCTTGAATATCATCATTAAAACAGCGCACCTGTTTTCGATAACGATCAAGAAGATCAAAAGCATTCTGACTTTGAAAATCTTCGAATTGAATTAGAGCATTGGGAAATTTTGTCTGAATGGCTTGGACAAACTCATCAATCAATGACAAATAAGCATGTTCTGTCAATCGTGGATGAGGGCAGCCCAAGTAAAGCAAATCTTCCCGTAATGTTTGATTATTCGTTCCAACATCGAGCATCACTGGCAAGCATTGTGTCGGATGAATACCTCCGCAGGCGACATACAAAGCGCTCTTGCCTATCGAGATTCCCATACCATTAGCGCCTAAATCGCCAAGTCCCAATACCCTCTCCCCATCAGTGATTACTATGATACGTACATCCGTTTCATACCAGTTATCAAGTATCGAGCTAATCTCGCCGCGGTCTTCCGGGGTAATATAAAAACCCTGTGGCTTTCTGTATATATGAGCAAATTGCTTACAAGCCTCACCTACAGTAGGAGTGTAAACTAGAGGCATGATCTCATCGAGATGATCGATCATAGTTCGGTAAAATAATCGTTGATTGCGCTCCAGTAAGCTATTCAGAAAAATATATTTTTCAATATCGCTATTTTTCCGTCGCAGATTACCTAACGCTCGTTCCTGTTGCGTTTTGATATCCGTTACCTTATAAGGTAGTAACCCTCGCAAGCCAAATTGATTCCGCTCTTCGCGTGAAAAAGCGGTTGATTTATTTTGAGCCGGATCATCCAATAACGACTTTCCTCGCAATAACTTCATCTCGATTGCCTTATTAAAAAATTCTCGGGTTAAAGCGTTTGAAATTGCTTTATGCTATTTTGTTATAATTATTCTGTTACAGTCATTTTCTACACATAATGATATTTTCAGCGAAAAACACATGATACTTTCCTTTAAATACTTTTGGATTAGTTGTTCTAATCTTAAGCCCTTAATTAGACAATCTATACTGTAACCGATAAACTAGCAGGAAAATTCAAAAAGAAACTATAGACTTATCATCACATGTATTACAGTATACGTCGAGACTAAAAGAATTAGTTTCGAACTGTTGCAAGATAATTTTTAATCAAAAATATAATTACAAAAATATAATTATTATGACAGCACATTCCATACCTACACCTCATCCGGATCTCTATACTGAAGAAGAAGTCTCACGGTTAGTTCATAATTTTTACGCGAAAGCGAGAAAAGATCCTGGTCTTGGGCCAATTTTTGAAGAGCACGTGATTGACTGGGACGCGCATTTCGTTCAAATGACTAATTTCTGGTCGGCGCAGTTGCGCGGTACTAGCCGCTTCCGAGGCGCTCCTATGCCTAAACATATTGCTCTTCCAGAACTCAATGCAGCTCTCTTTAAACAATGGTTGCGGCTATTTAAAGAAACTACACTTGAATTGGGCAACCCCTTATTGAAGCAACATGCAGATACGGTTGCTACTTTTATTGCAGGCAGATTATGGCTCGGTTATCAAATGAGTAATTTTCCAGATCAACAACCTACCGAGCTTTTTGCCGAAACGCATTGATTTAATTAAATAAGACAATCTTATTCGTTTGAAGCAATCGCTACGACATCTTTTCCATTAATCAACGTCATATCATGCAAGTTTGCCGAAGGGCTTCACCTAGATCGGAAGCACCGGTAGCATTGACCATAGGTAATTTTGATGGGGTGCATTTAGGTCATCAAGCCATGCTTGTACGTCTGAAACAAGTGGCTAATCAATTAAACACTGTTGCTTGTGTTATGACGTTTGAGCCTCATCCGCGTGAATTTCTTGCTCCGCAGCAAGCACCGACACGTCTTACCAGCTTACGTGAAAAATTGGAACTCTTAGCAGAATCAGGCATAGATCGTGTTCATATTTACCGTTTCAGCCATGATTTTGCAAAAATTGATGCAGAAGCTTTCATAACACGCATTCTTCAACAGGAACTCGCTGTTCGTTGGCTTCTGGTCGGAGAAGATTTTCGTTTCGGTGCTCAACGTGCTGGAAATGTTGAGATGCTAAAAACATTTTCTCAAAGATCGGGCAGTTTTGAAATGGAAATCATGCCCAACTTTAGTGTGAATGGCTTACACGTATCGAGTACCGCTATACGGCAAGCATTGTCTTGCGGCAATCTAGATCTTGCTAAACAATTATTAGGACGTCCTTACAGCATAAGCGGACGTGTCGTGAATGGTGATAAATTGGGAAAGCAAATTGGATTTCCCACAGCCAATATCCAGTTAAAACATAATCGCCCTCCTCTGATGGGTATTTTCGTCGTTGAAATCAGTAGTGAAGCCAACTCACCTTTTTCCGCAACGATGCGTGGTGTAGCAAGTCTGGGGATACGACCAACTACTCACGCAAAGAGTGAACCCATTTTAGAAGTTCATTTATTCGATTTTCATAAAGAGATTTATGGCTATCATTTACGCGTACATTTCCTGCATAAACTCAGAGATGAGGAAAAATATCCTGATTTAGATACACTCACCAGACAAATAGAACGAGATGTCGAGGATGCAAAAGACTATTTTTTAACGCAGGCAAACCTCGTTTCATAATAAAAAACCAGATCAACACTCCATGACTGACTACAAAAAAACACTCAATCTACCCGATACCCCTTTTCCGATGCGTGGTGATCTTGCCAAGCGGGAACCACATATACTCAAAGCTTGGCAAGAGAAACAGCTTTATCAGAAAATTCGCGCTGCTAGTCAAGATCGCCCTAAATTTATTCTGCACGATGGCCCACCCTATGCCAATGGAGATATCCATATCGGCCATGCCGTTAACAAAGTCCTCAAGGACATCATTATTAAAAGCAAAACACTGGCAGGATTTGATGCACCTTATGTTCCTGGCTGGGATTGCCATGGCTTACCCATTGAGCACCAGATCGAAAAAAAGCATGGCAAACACCTTCTACCTGATCAAATACGTGCACTCTGCCGTACATTTGCTCAAGAGCAGGTTGAACGACAAAAGGTTGATTTCATTCGGTTGGGTGTATTAGGAGATTGGGAGCATCCTTATCTCACCATGAATTACCATACCGAGGCGGGTATCATTCGAGCGCTCGGTAAGATTTATGAAAATGGCTATCTCTATCAAGGACAAAAGCCGGTTAATTGGTGTATTGATTGTGGCTCTGCGCTAGCCGAAGCAGAAGTTGATTATGAAAATAAAACTTCACCTGCAATTGATGTCGGCTTTGAAATCATTTGCAATGATGCGGCTAATCATCCGCTTGCTAAATCATTCGGCGTATTGATACCGCCCGATAAAAAAGCTTATGCTGTCATTTGGACCACTACTCCTTGGACATTGCCTGCCAATCAAGCCATTTGCGTGCATCCAGATTTTGATTATGAATTGATCGATACACCGCGCGGGTTCTTGATTTTGGCGACTGGGCTCAAGCAAACATGTTTAACGCGCTATCAATTCGAAGGTAAAACGCTTGCTACCTGCAAAGGACGTGACCTGGAGCATCTACCATTGCTCCATCCATTCGATGCGCGCACTGTAATCATCATTTGTGGCAAACATGTCACGCAGGAAGCTGGCACGGGCTTAGTTCATACTGCGCCCGCGCATGGCCTGGATGACTACTTCATTGGTCAGCAATATGGATTATCCAGCGACAGCCCTGTCGGTGGTGATGGCAAATTCAATAGTACGACGCCAC
Organism: Nitrosomonas communis; assembly: GCF_900114745.1. Taxonomy (GTDB): domain Bacteria; phylum Pseudomonadota; class Gammaproteobacteria; order Burkholderiales; family Nitrosomonadaceae; genus Nitrosomonas; species Nitrosomonas communis_A. The sequence goes on from NZ_FOUB01000009.1 coordinate 85,384, forward strand.
TGGTGGGCGGTCTGTTCGTCTGGAAAGCCAACGATGTCATCATTGATGCTTTGAGAGCCAACCAATATTTGCTGCATAGTGAAAAAATAGAACATAGCTACCCACATTGCTGGCGGCACAAAACACCGATTATTTTTCGCTCAACACCGCAGTGGTTTATCGGCATGAATGTAACACAACGCACGAGCTCTTCCTCAACAGGAGCATCGTTGCGTGAACTCGCCAAGAAAGCCGTCGATGAAACTACTTTCTTTCCAGCGTGGGGTCGCGCACGCCTGGAAGCAATGATCAGAAATCGCCCGGATTGGTGTATTTCACGTCAGCGGAACTGGGGCGTTCCCATGACATTCTTCGTACACAAAGAAACGCATGCTTTGCATCCTCGCACGCCTGAATTATTGGAAATCGTCGCACAGGAAGTAGAAAAGCATGGCATTGGAGCATGGTTTAAACTTGACGCCGCAACGTTATTAGGTGATGAAGCCAAGGATTATCATAAATTGAGTGATACGCTGGATGTATGGTTTGATTCCGGTACCACACATGATACGGTACTGAGACATAATCCACAGCTCAATCATCCGGCTGATCTTTATCTAGAGGGCTCAGATCAGCATCGCGGTTGGTTCCAGTCCTCATTGCTGACAGGCTGTGCAATAGATGGCCGTGCCCCTTATCACGCTTTACTGACACACGGCTTCGTCGTGGATGGTCAGGGTCACAAAATGAGCAAATCCAAGGGGAATGTCATCGCGCCACAAAAAATTGCAGATACCCTAGGCGCGGATATTCTACGCCTGTGGGTGGCTTCGGCCGACTACTCGGGGGAATTATTCATTTCCGATGAAATTCTTAAGCGTACCGTTGAAACCTATCGGCGTATCCGTAACACCTTGCGCTTTTTGTTAGCTAATCTTGCTGATTTTGATTCGGCCACAGATAGCTTACCAATCGAAAACTGGCTAGAAATTGATCATTATATGCTAGCCTATACCGAGGCTTTACAAAACGAGTTGGCCGCACTCTACCAGCGTTACGAGTTTCACCAGATCGTACATACATTGCATAATTTCTGCTCAGAAGATTTAGGCGGATTTTATCTGGATATCCTAAAAGACCGATTATATACTACCGCGGTCAAGAGCGTGCCACGCCGCTCTGCGCAGAATACGCTGTATCATATTGCCCATAGCCTCGTACGCTTGTTCGCTCCGATTTTAAGTTTCACTGCTGAAGAAGTTTGGGAACAGCTGGCAACCTCAGTGGGAGATAGCGTGTTTTTACAGAGTTGGCATAGCTTTCCCGTATATTCGCAATCGCCAGCAGAAACAGACAGGCTCCTTCAGCGCTGGGAACGGCTGCGGCTACTACGATCGCAAGTGCAGAAAAAACTGGAAGAAGCACGGACACAAGGGACGATCGGCTCATCCTTGGCCGCTATGGTAATTATCCATGCAACCGAAGAAGATTTTGCACTACTCAGCTCACTTGGAAATGATTTACGCTTCGTCATGATCACTTCTGAAGTACAACTGAATCAAGCATCTAGCAACGAGAAAGAAAATATTACGGTGACAGCCAGCCCGTACGCGAAATGTGAACGCTGTTGGCATTATCGTCAAGATGTCGGTCACAATAAGGATCACCCTACTTTGTGTGATCGGTGCTTATCCAATCTTTTTGGGTCAGGAGAGCAACGACGTCATGCCTAATTCCAGTTCTCCTCATTCATACATGACGCGACGGCGAGCTCTCAACACTATCAATAATATCGCAAGGAGAAAACGACGAAGCAGGTTTGATTTAGAGCTGGAATAACTTCCTTAATCTTACTCGTTGATCATAACTTTCATCCAATGAAACTCTATTATAGTCTGGCAATTGCATTTGTCGTGTTAGCCCTGGATTTAGCCACCAAGTACTGGGCGGAATCCAGGTTGCTCTATGGTCAACCGATTCCGGTGACTTCTTTTTTTAATTTATCGCTCACTTATAACCCAGGCGCAGCCTTCAGTTTTCTGAGCGATGCTTCCGGCTGGCAACGCTGGCTCTTGAGTAGTATTGCACTGATTACTTCAATAGTGATCATCTTTCTATTGCATAAACACGCAACCAGTAAGCTGTTTTGTCTTGGCTTAAGTTTTGTATTAGGCGGTGCGCTTGGAAATTTATGGGATCGCATCACATTGGGACACGTCATTGATTTCCTTGATTTCTACATTGGCAGCTATCACTGGCCTGCATTTAATATTGCGGACTCGGCAATTTTTGTTGGAGCGGTATTACTCATTTATGATAGCTTCCAGTCTAAAAATCCATAGAAAAGATTAAAAGCAACATAGATGGTTTGACATATATGTTGATTGCCAACAAATTATTCCATTTCTAAATCAAAATTGACTGTGTCGGCTTCACCTTGCCGTATTATTTGTACTATCTGCGGCTCACCTTCGCGTCATTTTTTGATTTGAAAATGGAATTACTTCAGTCTCACTTTAGTTGCTCTAAATCTGTATGCATCATACACTCCTTAGTAAGCTCCTCAGAATCACGTTGACATTTCTTGTTTAGGTAGTACCTTTGACTAAATAAAATAAATTCGAGTAATTCTGACGATGCCTAATTTTAATTTTTAACATAAGGGCATCTCTAAAAATTTATATTTCATCACAATACGTTGTTGTTCGCAAAAAATGTTTCCTTATATAGCACAACCAGATAATTTAGAGATGGCATATTCACTGGATTTCCGCCGTAAAGTTCTGTCTGTCAGAGAGAAAAAAGGACTTACGATAGCCGAGGTGGCGGCCCGGTTTGAAGTTGGCGTGGCGAGCGTGACGCGTTGGGTTAAGAACATCCATCGTAAACCTCAAGGGTTTCGCCAACGCAAGATTGATCTTGAGGTGTTGCGGCAGGATATTCGCGATTATCCTGATGCTTATCAGTACGAGCGGGCAAAACGTTTGGGTGTGGCGCAAAACGCTATTTTTCTGGCGCT
>NZ_FOUB01000013.1 GCF_900114745.1 Nitrosomonas communis
ACGCGATACGACAAACTGAAGCGAAATTACGAGAGTATGGTAGCCATAGCGTGTGGATATCTGTGGCTACCTATGTGAAATGTCAACAGACCCTAGAGTAATAGAGAAAAAATTTTATTTTCTGCTAAAGAGAAAAGGCGGTCAAAGCTTTGCCTTACCGCCTTATTAATAACCAATACTTCCGAAGTAGACTTTATGCTTCTGTCACGTTGCTGGTTGTAATACGAGCAGGAAGTTTTTCGCGAATTCTCGCGGATTTACCAGAACGGTTTCTTAAATAATAAAGCTTTGCCCGACGCACATCCCCGCGACGTTTAACTTCAATATTCGAAATAATAGGAGAATAGGTCTGGAAAGTGCGTTCGACACCTTCACCACTGGAGATTTTACGTACAATGAAAGATGAATTAAGGCCACGATTACGTTTGGCGATGACAACGCCTTCATATGCTTGAACGCGTTTGCGGTCACCTTCTACCACATTGACATTGACTATAACTGTATCACCAGGAGAAAAATCCGGGATAATTTTGCCAAGACGTGCTATTTCTTCTCGCTCTAATTGTTCGATTAAATTCATTCTTATCTCCTAGTATTTTTATGGGATTAGTTTATTCTAAAATTTTTAGTTCGCTTAAATTCTTCCAATAATTCTTCTTCTTCCTTGGAAATGCCCTGTTTGTATTTGAGCTCCAATAAATCAGGTCGCTTTAACCATGTTTTACCAAGGGATTGTTGCAATCGCCAGCGATTTATTTTGGCATGATCTCCTGAAAGCAAAATAGGGGGTACAGCATCTCCTCGATATATTTCCGGCCGTGTATATTGCGGATATTCTAGTAAATTGTTGGCAAATGAGTCCTCGCTGGCTGAATCAGCGCTACCCAGTGCTCCAGGAAGTTGTCGCACTATGCTATCAATCAAAACCATTGCCGCCAGTTCACCTCCTGAAATAACGTAATTTCCAATTGAAATTTCTTTGTCTACCTGGCGCATGATTATGCGCTCATCAATCCCTTCGTATCGGCCACAAAGTAATATCATTCCCCGCAATTTAGATAATTGTAAAATTTTCTCCTGATTAAGAAGTTCGCCTTGCGGAGAAAGATAAATTACTTTTGTTTCGTTTATTCCTTCTGCTAGCTGCCTTGCTCTGGCATGAGTTATAGCCTCATCCAGAGGTTGTGCCAGCATTACCATGCCTGGCCCTCCACCGTACGGGCTATCATCTACTGTGCGATAATTATCTTTTGCAAAGTTACGTGGATTCCAGGTATGCAATCGAAAAATTTCATTCTTGCTTGCTCTACTTGTTATGCCATATTTGGTAATGGCATCCAGCATGTCAGGAAATAGCGTAATAACGTCAATTTCAAATGACAAGATTTTGCCCTCTGTCAGTAATCCAACCCCCAATCAATGGTTATTTTGCGATCTTTTAAATTCACATCGACAATAACCTGCTCAATGAAAGGGATCAATCTCTCTTTTTGACCTCCGCTCGCAGATTGGACCTGTAATACATCGTTGGCTCCCGTTCTTAATAAACCAGTAACGTTCCCAAATTCTTCATTCTGTAAATTAAACACACGTGTTCCAACCAGATCTGACCAGTAGTAACCTTCTTTGCCATCTTCAGCAAGATGGGGTAATTGGTCACGAGGTACTGCTATCTGCATGCCCTTTAATTGAGCTGCTTGTGTTCGATCCAGATATCCTTCAAATGCAACGATCAATTTGTCATCATGGATATTGTATGATGCCACATTCATGGCTGACCAAGTATCGCCACCTTTGCTTAACCACCACACAGGATAGGCAAGCAAATTCTCGATATTTTCAGAATAGTGAACGACCTTAACCCAGCCTAAAATACCAAAAGGGCCTGTGATATGGCCCATGGTTACCATGGATTCAACTGAACATTGATGAATATTAGCTTTCTTGTGTGGCTTTTTGTTGGGCGCCAAATTGTTTTACCAGTCTTGTAACTGTGCTGGATAATTGAGCTCCTTGAGATTGCCAATGCGTGAGTCGATCCATTTGGATCCGTAACATTTCCTCGCTCCCAGTTGCTCGGGGGTTATAAAAACCAATGCGTTCAATGAATCTGCCATCGCGTCTGCAACGAGAATCTGTAACTATCATATTGAAAAAAGGCCTTTTTTTGGCGCCGCCGCGCGCCAGTCGTATAATAACCATATATTGATCGTATATTAACAAATCGGACTTAAAAACAAGCAATTTTATGGTAATTTTCTGTAACTTAGCAAGCTATAAAAATAAAAAATTAAAAACTTATTGGATTAACATGATTCTTTAATAGGTGTATTTCTGTTTATTTTCATTTTTTTCTTTGTAGAAAAAAGTAATAACACAATTATTTAGAGGAATTAAGAGTGCATACTAAGAATGATTCTCTAATTAAATCTTCTCGATCTAGCTTACTGGCAGAAACAAATCGGTGTGTTTCTTGTGGACTTTGTTTGCCACATTGCCCAACCTACCACTTAACGTTGTCGGAAGCTGATTCTCCGCGAGGACGTATTGCGATGATAAGCGGGGTGGCGAGTCAGCGTATTCCGATGAATGCACGTTTTGCTGAGCACATAGACCGATGTTTGACTTGTCGTGCTTGTGAGGCAGCTTGCCCCAGTCATGTAGCTTATGGGCGGTTGATCGATGAGGCACGCGACATGATGACAGTTTCACTCTCGGACTTACCAGAAGAAATGGTAGTAAGAAAAAAGAATGGGTTCAAAAGCTTGTTAGAGAGAATGTTTATTGATAAGACAAAGCGTATTGATCTTTTACGCCCACTCACCCATCTTTTCCAGGAAATTGGCTTACAGGAGAAGTTGCAGCAATCCAGTAAGGTAAAAGGGACTAAACTCGGTCTGCTATTATCAAAATTGCCATTGATTCGCTTTCCGTTCCATAGGTGGCAAAAAATTTATCCAGCAATTGGAAGGAAGCGTGGTGAAGTGGCTTTATTTCTAGGATGTGTAGCGCGATTAGTCGATGTCGAAACGAATATTGCAGCAATTTGTGTGCTTAACCACCTAGGCTACACAGTATATGTTCCGCGTGCGCAAACTTGCTGTGGAGCGTTGTATCAGCACAGCGGTCGAATCACCGAGGCAGCGTATTTAATTGAGCAGAATAGAAAAGCATTTGCTGGGTTAAACATAAAAGCAATTATCAGTACAGCATCTGGGTGTGGTTCGCATCTGGTAGAATCATGCTCTCAGAATCAGGTGAAAAATTTTTCTGCTCCAATAATTGATATTAATCAATTCCTAGCTGAGCAGGATTGGGGCGAAGTTAAAATCAGAGCTTTGTCAAAAAAAGTCGTTGTGCATGATCCATGCAGTATGCGAAATGTATTACATGCCTCTGTCTACCCTTATCAGCTTCTGGCGCGTATTCCTGATATTGAAGTCCTGGAGCTTGACGGCAATAACTTCTGTTGTGGCGCGGCGGGTACTTATTTTCTTGATCAGCCAGAAATCGCAGAATTATTACTGAGCGATAAAATGAAAGCATTAGCTCAATCAGCAGAAATAAGCTATCTGGTGACATCAAATATCGGTTGTTTGTTACATCTCGCGAGTGGATTAAGCAATCAAGAGGAAAAAGTAGAAGTATTGCACCCAGTTACGTTGCTAGCCCGGCAAATAGGTATACAATAATAAAATAGATAATTTGATCTGCTTATAAAATAATTGGAGTTGATGCCATGCTGAATATAGACAAATTCATTATTGGTTTTGATAATGCATTGCGTACACTCACAGTGCCAGCTCAAACATTACGTACGGTGCCGGGAAAAAATCTGTCAGAAAATAAATTAACTGACGAAGAGAAAAATGAATCATGTGCATTGATGCGCGTTAACCATGTAGGGGAAATATGTGCTCAGGCCCTTTATCAAGGGCAAGCGCTGACTGCAAGAAATCAAAAAGTACAAAACGCATTGACGCAGGCTGCACGTGAGGAAACTGAACATTTGGCATGGACAGAACGTCGTATTGCTGAATTAGGCGGTCGTAAAAGTTTGCTCAATCCGATATGGTATGGCAGCTCTTTTGCTATTGGTTTAGCTGCAGGGCTGCTTGGCGATAAATGGAATCTCGGTTTTCTAGCTGAAACAGAGCATCAGGTGGAAACCCATCTTGCAGAGCATTTGCAGCGATTACCTCGACAGGATTTGAAAAGTCGCGCTATTGTTGCACAAATGAAAATTGATGAAGCCAATCATGCAACGATGGCATTATCTCATGGTGGCAGGGAATTGCCATTGCCAGTAAAGCTGCTCATGAAAATGAGCTCAAAAGTTATGACACAAACAGCATACTGGGTTTGATGAGCAGGATTGGGAAGAAGAAAGAATTAACAACCATTTTATGTTTCAGATTGATCATATCGTGTAAGTTGCGAATTTGCATAGGTAGCAAAGAGGTCTTTATTATGAAGAATATCAACCTGACAGATCATTTTCTGATCGCTATGCCCAATTTGAACGATCCGTTTTTTGCAAAAACCCTTACTTATATTTGTGAACACAATGAACACGGCGCACTTGGGCTCGTGATTAATCGTCCGACAGAGCTTACTGTGGAGAAATTATTTGAGCAACTTGGCATTCCTTTTACAGATTCGTTCCCAACAGAGCGATTTGTATTGTTTGGCGGGCCCGTCCAGATCGACAGCGGATTTGTGTTACACCAGCCTATAGGAAAGTGGAAATCTACGTTAGCTGTCAACCAAACAGTTGGATTGACATCTTCTGTTGATATTTTAGAAGCCATAGCAAATTGCGAAGGTCCTGAACAAATGCTGGTTACATTAGGTTATTCTGGATGGGCGCCTGGGCAGATTGAACAAGAGTTGGCTCAAAATGCCTGGCTGACTGTTCCAGCTTCTTCTAATATAATTTTTGAGATGTCTTTCGAAGAAAGATTGCCGGCAGCAGCGGAATCGTTGGGGATCAATTTTTCTAATTTATCAAATGAAGTAGGGCATGCCTAACTCGGATAACTGCATTCAAGCGACTTTAACGATTAATAGCTCAGTGCATGGGGTTGAAAATGTATCAGAGATTGGAAGATTTTCAAAGGGTACAGTGCTGGCTTTTGATTTTGGAAAGAAACGCATTGGAGTCGCTGTCGGAGAAAAGGAGATGCGGTTAGCACATCCACTTACGACCATTCATGGTGAAATGACCAGGCAACGTTTTGAGGCTATTGCCAAGTTGATTGAAACATGGCAGCCCGTCTTACTGGTAGTTGGATTGCCAATACATGCTGATGGAACAGAACATGAACTTACTCAATTAAGCCGCCGGTTTGCACGTCGTTTGGAAGGGCGTTACAGAATTAAATCGGTTTTAGTAGATGAGCGCTATACGACGATTACTGCCAGATCTGCATTAGGTGAATTGGGTATTAAAGGAAAAAAACAAAAACCCATGCTGGATCAGATTGCAGCGCAGCATATTCTGCAATCATTTTTTGATGGTAACTATGCAACTACCTGATGCAGAAAAATTACTAGCTGATTTGACGGAGCAGCTACGTCCTGTTGTCGATGAGCGTATTGCCATGATCGGTATTCATACAGGGGGAGCATGGGTGGCAAAACGATTGCATCAGGCATTAGGGTGCAGTATCCCACTCGGTGTCCTCGACATATCTTTTTATCGTGATGACTACAGCAAGATCGGTTTGCACCCCCAAGTTAGACCATCGGATTTGCCTTTCGAAATTGAAGGCAGTCACATTATTTTGGTCGATGATGTGCTTTATACGGGAAGGACAATCCGAGCTGCTGTGAACGAAATTTTTGATTATGGGCGACCTGCAAGCATTCATTTGGCGACACTCATTGACCGAGGAGGCAGAGAGCTTCCTATTGCAGCCCAATATACTGGAGTGGTATTATCCTTGCCAGCAGACAAAATGCTTGAATTAAAACAGGATACTGATGGGAAACTGAGTCTCAGCTTACGCGATATCCGTTTCCCAGAAAAATGAACAGAAACCCTCAGTTAAACAAGCACGGTGAATTACAGCATCTGCTTACTACCGAAGGATTGCCTGTATCCATTTTGCTGCATATTTTGGACACAGCAGAATCTTTTGCGGGGGTTACTGAGCGGGAAGTCAAGAAAATTCCCCTCCTGCGAGGGAAATCAGTATTCAATCTTTTTTTTGAATCCAGTACGCGTACTCGGACCACTTTTGAGATTGCTGCCAAACGACTGTCAGCAGATGTGATCAATCTTAATATCGCGGTTTCTGCACAATCTAAAGGGGAGACGTTACTGGATACCGTTAATAATCTTTCTGCCATGCATGCGGACATGTTTGTCGTCCGTCATTCACAAAGTGGTGCGGCGCATATGATGGCAAGTCATGTCCGACCAGATATCCATGTCATCAATGCCGGTGATGGGCGTCATGCCCATCCTACGCAAGCATTGCTGGATATGTTTACTATTCGCCGTTACAAAAAAGATTTTCATAACCTTCGGGTAGCGATTGTTGGAGACATTTTGCACTCGAGGGTGGCGCGCTCACAAATTCATGCGCTGACTACGTTAGGTGTTCCTGAAGTGCGTGTTATTGCACCTAAGACTTTATTGCCGAGCAGGGTTGAGCGTTTGGGTGTGCATATTTATCACGATATAACTCAGGGAATGAAAGATATCGATGTAATAATCATGTTGCGCCTGCAAAATGAGCGCATGTTAGGAGCAAGCTTGCCCAGCACTGAAGAATATTTTAAATATTATGGGCTTACTCAGGAGAAATTAACACTGGCTAAACAGGATGCAATAGTCATGCACCCTGGGCCAATGAATCGCGGAGTCGAGATTGATTCGGCGGTAGCTGATGGGAAACAGTCGGTGATTCTACCCCAAGTGACATTCGGTATTGCGGTACGAATGGCAGTGATGTCGATTCTTGCTGGAAATTGATGAGTTCTTTGGATTGAATCTCGAGTTTGGGTTGTTTGCGCATAACATATTGTTATTAATATGAAAATCCATATCAAGAATGGGCGCTTGATTGATCCGAAGAATGGTATTGATATTATCGGAGATCTTTGCATTGCTGCGGGCAAAATTGTTTCAGTAAACAACATTCCTGTGGGTTTTCAAGATTGCCGAGTGATCGATGCTACTGGATTGATTGTGTGTCCAGGTTTAGTCGATTTGTCGGCACGTTTACGTGAGCCTGGGCTTGAGTACAAAGCTACTTTGGAATCAGAATTGAAAGCGGCTGCAGCCGGAGGAGTTACCAGCCTGGCATGCCCACCCGATACTGATCCACCACTTGATGAACCCGGGCTGGTTGAAATGCTAAAACATCGAACTAAAGGTCTGGATCAGGTTCATGTCTATCCAGTGGGAGCGCTTACTCAAAAACTTAAAGGTGAGCGTTTAACGGAGATGGCTGAATTGCGAGATGCAGGTTGTGTTGCTTTCAGTCATGCCGATGCTCCTCTGGTCAATCTGCATGTGTTGATGCAGGCCATGCAATATGCATCGACTTTTGGTTTTAGTGTCTGGCTACGTCCGCAGGAAGCCAACCTGGCAAGAAATGGTGTAGCACATGATGGTGAAATCGCAACACGCCTCGGTTTGCCTCCTATTCCGGTGTGTGCAGAAACGATTGCTTTGTCGAATATCATTTATCTGGCACGCGAAGCTGCTGTGAAAGTCCATCTCTGCCGAATTTCCAGTGCAGAAGGGGTGTCCCTGGTACGGGCTGCCAAGCAGCAAGGATTGCCTATTACTTGTGATGTTTCGATCAATCATGTGCATCTTTCTGAAATGGATATCGATTTCTTTGACACTAATTGCCATCTTGTTCCCCCCTTGCGAAGCCTGCATGATCGAGACGCGCTCTCTAGAGGGTTAATGGATGGTACTATTGATGCTATTTGCTCGGATCATGCACCGGTAGATGAAGATGCCAAGCTATTACCATTTGGGCAAGCTGAAGTTGGCGCAATGGGTCTGGAATTGTTACTATCGCTGACATTTAAGTGGGCAACAAGTATGAATATCCCGCTGATTGAAGCATTAAATACGGTTACGTTGGCACCTGCCAGGATATTGGGTATTGATGCGGGGCATCTAACCCTCGATGCACCAGCTGATATATGTATTTTCGATCCGGAAGAATATTGGCATGTGTCGGCTGCCACGATTAAAAGTCAGGGTAAGAACACTCCATTCTTGGGTAGAGAATTACCTGGACAGGTAAAATTTACGCTAACCGATGGCAATATTGTGTATGAGAGTTAATTTTCAGAGAATCGGGTGAAAATCAGCAAATGAGATACAAAGTGCAGCATCTGGTAGTACCTTATGGAAAGCCTGAATAAGGGACTATTGTGGCACATTGCTTCGTTGCACAGTACCCGCTTTTCTTGTTTATCTATTTAAAATGTAGTTGTGTAGAAACGAAATTTTGCTCAAACTTACTATGTTCGATTTAGCAAAATGCGCAAGCTCGTCTATTCGTTTCTGTGCTCTGTAGTGCCTTGTATCTATTCGCCTCGCTTGCTTATTCGGGTCTTCCTTAGGATTTAGGATTTAGGATAGAGGAGTACCTACAACATTTTCTACATTATCTTTTAGTATTTTCTCATCAGACAGAAGATACCATGAAACATATTTTTTTATTTGTATCCAAAAATAATCATCTTAGACAACTATTATCATGAATCCTTTACTTGATTTTTCTGGACTACCTCGTTTTGCAGACATTAAAGTGGAGCACATCACTCCTGCAGTGGAAGAATCGTTGCATGATTGCCGAGAAGTAGTCGCCAAAGCTCGTGCTATGACAACTTCACCTACTTGGCGAGATTTTGTACAACCCGTGGTTGATGCCAATGAACGATTGTCACGTGCATGGGGGCAAGTTTCGCACTTGAACGCTGTGATGAATAGTGCAGAATTACGTGAAGTATACAATGCTAACTTGCCGCGTATTACTCAATATTATGCTGAGTTATCGCAAGATCAGGCATTGTTTGAAAAATTTAAGCAGTTACGGGGCAGTGAGGAGTTTGTCAACCTCAGTCGCGACCGGAAAAAGATCATTGAGAATGAGTTACGTGATTTTCGTCTAGGTGGCGCTGAGCTGCCACGGGAGAAGAAAGCGCGCTTTATGCAAATTCAGGAAGAATTATCAGCACTTTCTGCAAAATTTAGCGATAACTTGCTCGATGCTACCAATGACTTTTTTCTACTCATAGAAAATGAAAGTGAGCTCTCAGGTGTTCCTGATGACGCGCTGCATGCTGCCAGAGAGGCTGCGGAGAAAGATTCGAGTATTTCCAAACCTGGCTGGAAATTTACCTTGCACGCCCCTTCCTATTTACCCATTATGCAATATGCGGATAATCGCGTGCTGCGTGAGAATATGTACCGTGCCTATGTGACTCGAGCGAGTGAGATTGACAGTCTTGCGCATGGTACATCCAACTGGGACAATATGCTGCTGATCAATAAGATTCTTCAGCTTCGGCAGGAAGAAGCCAAAATGTTGGGGTTTGATTGCTACGCAGAAGTTTCTCTGGCACCTAAAATGGCTAAATCGCCCAAGCAAGTATTGGATTTTCTAAATGAACTTGCGGCTAAGGCTCGACCCTATGCAGAACGCGATATGGCTGAGTTGAGGCAATTTGCTGCAGATAAGCTGGGGCTGGAAAAACTCGAATCATGGGATCTAGCTTATGTCAGTGAAAAATTGCGTATAGAGCGCTATGCCTTTTCTGATCAGGAAGTCAAACAATATTTTCCTGAAAATAAAGTATTACCTGGTATGTTTAAACTAGTGGAGGCGCTTTATGGTATCAGCATTACTCAGGTACCGCCTTCATCCAATGTTCAATTGTGGCATCCCGATGTTAAATTTTTCAATATCCATGATGCCAAGGGAGAACTAATTGGCCAATTTTATGTTGATCTGTATGCGCGCGCGAGTAAGCGAGGTGGAGCATGGATGGATGATGCCATTACTCGGCGGCATGTTGAACTACCAAGAGCCGGAAAATCAGCTATCCAGCTCCCTGTAGCTTATCTGACCTGCAATTTCTCCCCTCCAGTGTCAATCAATGGGCAAGTACGCCCTTCATTATTTACACATGATGAGGTAATCGTGTTATTCCATGAGTTTGGCCATGGTCTCCATCATTTGTTGACGCAGGTTGAGGATCTCAGTGTCTCCGGAATCAATGGTGTGGAATGGGACGCAGTTGAGCTACCTAGTCAATTCATGGAAAATTTCTGCTGGGAATGGGAAGTTCTAAGCCATATGACGGCTCATATCGACAGTGGCGCGCCCTTGCCAAGAGCGCTATTCGACAAAATGCTGGCTGCCAAGAACTTCCAGAGCGGTATGCAGACACTACGCCAAATTGAATTTGCCCTGTTTGATATGCATCTGCACTATGATTTTGATCCCCAGGGGGATAAAACCGTGTTGCAATTACTCGATGAAATCCGTAGCCAGGTTGCCGTGGTTATTCCCCCTGCGTTTAATCGTTTCCCAAATAGCTTCTCGCATATTTTTGCGGGCGGCTATGCGGCGGGCTACTATAGTTATAAATGGGCAGAAGTTTTGTCTGCCGATGCTTTCAGCTTGTTTGAAGAGAATGGTACCGGCCACGTAGTTAACGCCAAAACTGGCGAGCGTTTCAGGAATGAAGTTTTGGCTGTAGGTGGTAGTCGTCCTGCACTGGAATCCTTTATTGCTTTTCGCGGCCGGGAACCCAGTATAGATGCATTGTTACGGCATAGCGGTATGGCGGCCTGATGGCTATGATAAAGATGGCTGTGCATAAAGTAAGGTGGATTCAAGTTTGAAGTGCAAGCTTTTTATAAGGTTAATAAGCCGCAAGCTGCGATAGTATCCGATCTTCTTGAACGATCAAATAAAAGAGTACGGATGAAGCGCTGTCAGCAACTCACCCGAGGGCAACGCTATCTGGTTCATGGGGGACAGAAAGCAGGTTTTAAGCAAGGAGAGACAGCGAATGAAGCTGTGGCGTGAATAAGTCTGTGACCTTGCGCGAACTCAGGCGACTCAGGCGCAATAGAGGGCAATGCCGGCAGGCGTCCGAAGTAGGCGCAGGAATTACGAGATAAACGCCAAAGGCAGAAAGTCAAAGCCAGGCGCGTGGCTGGAAAGACCGGAATAAAGTGGGCAGAGGGTTGGGCAGGCAAGATATACGATACGTTATTCCATTTCTAAAACAAAACTAACTCTGTCGGCTTCACCTTGCCGTATTATTTATACTGTCTACGGCTCGCCTTCGTGTCATTTTTGATTTGGTAAAGGAATTATACGTCCTGAACAGGCATCAGCCCAGCTTGAACTGGAAGGTGAATTATCCATAAGCCATGAAACTAGCTATCAGTACCTCTATGCAGACAAACTGGCAGGGGGGGTGGTGGCAACCTATGCGCTGTCGGAAACCGCGACGCATGCGCTATGCAAAGCAGCGTGCGCGTATAGGTGATTGGGAAGGTGATAGCGGGATCGATAAGCACCATCAGGAGGTACTGGCCGCTCTGACAAAGCGGAAATTGCGCCATATCTTGGCGGGCCAACTACCAGCCAAACATGCTGACGGGGTAACAGAAAGGGTTAATCATCTGCTACCTTCTCACCAGGACAAAGGTCACACTGTAACATTTGACAATGGCAAGGAATTTGCTGGACATGCACCTATCGCCTCAAAGCTGGAAGCAGCCATCTCCCTTAGAAAGCGATGATAATTTTTGGACTTATGCTAGTATAGGCGGTAACTGAGGAGTAATTGCGTTTTTTTCCTTTGTTGCCGCACCTAATAAAGCAAAGCCATGAAGATTGCCCGCCATATCCTGAAATAGAGCTTTAACGCCATCCTGATTGGCATCAATCTGCCATTCACCTATCACAATTGGATCTGGTGGAGAAACCACGATAGGACAGGCCGGTGTTTTAACGAATACCGGCATTGGCGGATAATGAACAGGCGTGGGTGTACCTATCACTGTTGCTGCCAAGGCACGAGCTGCATGGCTAATAGGCATTACGAATGGTAATACCTTACCTTCTACCTCAGCACAATCACCCAGTGCAAAAATATTTGTATTCTCTGTTTGTAAATATCGATTTGTTACCACACCATGATTAACATAAAGGCCTGCTTTTTCAGCGAGTTGAGTTCGTGGACGCAGACCTACTGCTGATAAAACAAGATCTGCTTCGATTATCTGCCCCTCCTCGAAGATTAAACGATAGCGGCTTCCAATTCGTTCAATATACTGTATCTTAGATTTTAAATGAAATCTAATCCCTACAGCTGCTAGTTTATCCTGTAGATACCTACCTCCTTCCTCAGGAAGTAGCCTACCCAAAGGATGGGCGCTAATATCAATAACATGTACCTGATAGCCTGAGATGGCTAGATCATTGGCAAATTCACAGCCGATCAATCCCGCACCCAAAATAGCGATTTCTTTTTTATCTTTCAGCGCTTCACGGAAACGACGGTAATCATCGAGATCATTTACGGATAACACTTCTTCCACTGCACCCCCTGACAAGAGTAAGCGGATTGGATCAGCTCCTAAAGCCAGCACAAGGTGACTATAAGATAGATTTTCTCCATTTTCAAGGAGTATGCTATTACCGGATTGATCAATGGTGTTGACACGAGTAAACGGCCGTATCGTTATTTTTAACTGACTGGACATTAATGCAGCATCTGAAGTCAAGATTGATGCAGGTGTTTTACCTGTTGCCAATGCATTGGATAACATCGGTTTGGAATAAAATCCCCCATGATCGGCGGATAACATAATGACCTGAATTTCTGTATTCAGTTTGCGTAACTCTCTAGCTACAGCATAACCTGCCAGACCACTGCCAATGATCACAACTGGTTGGTAATTCATATAATTTCTACCATTTCAAAATCAGTCTTGACCACACCGCATTCGGGGCAAGCCCAGCTTTCAGGAATATCTTCCCAGCAGGTTCCGGCTGGAATATCATGCTCTAGATCGCCTACGGACTCGTCATAAATAAAACCACACACTTTGCACTGAAATTTTCTCATTATTTTTTCAGGTTCCTCTTATTGGATAATCAGATATTCTTTTAATTGTACCTCAACCTTAACTGGAGCCTGTTTTTGATTTTGCTACTTTCTTCCCATTTCTTTTTCATGCTTATAAAATATAACTTCAATTTAATCTACACAGGCAGACATTGAACCATTGCCTGGTAGGTTATTCAAATATTTATTAACCAATCTTGACAGGTAGTTATTTATGAAACGTATTCTTTTATTCATTGCAACCAACCTAGCCATTTTATTAGTGCTAAGTATTACGCTAAGGATATTGGGCGTTGACCGCATATTAGAAGCTCAAGGTGGTGGGTTAAATTATAGTTCATTACTTACGTTTGCTGCGGTTATAGGCTTTGGAGGCTCGCTTATTTCGCTTGCCATGTCTAAATGGAGTGCAAAAAAAATGACAGGTGCTGTTGTCATAGATATACCTTCTAATACTACAGAGCATTGGCTAGTTGAAACTGTACGTCGACAAGCAAAAGCTACTGGTATTGGCATGCCAGAAGTAGCTATCTATGATTCACCCGATGCCAATGCTTTTGCTACTGGAATGAATCGAAATAATGCCCTGGTAGCAGTCAGCACAGGGCTACTGCAAAAAATGCAACAAGACGAAATCGAAGCTGTCCTTGCACATGAGGTAAGTCACGTAGCCAATGGCGATATGGTAACGCTTACGCTAATACAGGGGGTAGTCAACACTTTTGTAATTTTCTTAGCTCGAATTATCGGTCATGCAGTAGATCGCGCTGTCTTTAGGACTGAAGAGGAGCACGGACCTGCTTACATGATCACAAGCATCATTGCAGAAATTTTGTTAGGTATTCTTGCGAGCATTATCGTGATGTGGTTTAGCAGGCAGCGTGAATTTCGGGCGGATGCAGGCAGCGCGAGGTTGGTAGGGCACAATAAAATGATTGCTGCACTAGAACGTCTAAAACAACAGTATGAACCTTCCCATTTACCGGACAGAATGGAAGCACTTGGGATCTCAGGTCAAGGAAGTCGATTTGGCCGTCTATTTATGTCACATCCTCCACTGGATGAACGGATTGCAGCATTACGTAAAGCAACAAGCTGAGGTTTTAGGCGAACGAGGGGATCCCAATTCTTAGATCCTCCCGTTTTTCACTCTCATAATAATGAGAAGAAAAGCTACCCTAAAAGGCGCTCTGAGGATTAACTACTCTATGACATAAAATTTTCCATTATTAATACCACTTCGTCTTCACTGTTGCGGACTATTTGATCACTTCGTTATTTTTCTTTTCCTTATCCCCATCCTCATCCTCATCCTCATTTTCATCACCTATGCTTTCATTATTTCCGTTAGTTTCAAGCCCTTCTTCTTCAGGAGGATTACCATCGTAAACCAGATTTCTTCGTCGTTGCAGATAGGCATCACGTACAAATTCATATTTATCTAGTGCAGCTTCTTCAAGAGTTTTATCCGTATCTAGCATCTGGGCACGCGTATCAACAGACCATCCTGCTGAAGCGGGTAAACGAACGGTTAGAAAATCAAAATCAGGGTATATCGACCAAATAGGGTGAAAAATAGAACTATCCACTGCAATCCCTACAGCATCGCGTATTGTACTGGGACCCAAGAAAGGTATGACAAAATAAGGCCCGGGACCAATGCCATAACGACCGAGCGTCTGACCAAAATCCTCATTACGCTTGCTGAGATTAACATCACTGACTGCACTGATGTCGCTTGCGATATCAATGATGCCAAACATGCCGAATGTTGTGTTAATCAATACTCGAGTTGCGCTCGCTGCTGCCACATCAAATTTCAATTGCAATAATGCATTGGCAGTAATCACCACATCGCCGAAATTAGAAAAAACATTGCCGATGACCATCTCAAGAGGATCAGGAGTAACTGCTCGATAGCCTTTTGCTACAGGTTCCAATACAAAGTCATCAAACTTTTCATTAAATGCAAATACTGCCCGATTCATCGATTCCAGCGGGTCTCGTTTATTATTCTCGACCGAAGCACAACCGATCAGCATATACCCTAATAACATTAAAACCAGCAATTTATAGCGATATAAGGTCATTTTTACATTTGTCATTATTATTTGCGACAGGGCATCTTGCCATAATTATGCGATTGCTACAACTTCCTGTCTCTTTCCCGGCCGTAGTTATTCGATTATTCTATTGTTAATTTGATCATACAAGCAATTAGAGAAATTAACGAAGGGCTCTCCTAAGTCTGGCTTTTGCAGTACTTTGCTTGCCTTGACCGAGCCCACGGGCATAATGATGTTCAGCCAGCTTTGTCAGGTATGTTTGGTCTACAGCTAATAAAAAGAGGGTACTGACACGCCCATCCATATAAGCGCAAGAATGACAAGTGTTATTCCTATACCGATCGTGCCAACTGTCATACCTACAATGATAGTTAATCCATCTTTATTAAGTAAACCTAGCGACATGATGAGAATCCCCCAGCCAGGAAGAACGTTTGTTAAAGGAATAGGTAAGGCAATGGGAATAGTAAATATAAAGGCAAAAATACCAATAATTCGTTCCCAGGCGTGTACGCTGATATAAGTAAGTCTTACGTGCAGATAGCTTTCAATTTTACGTAACCATGGGGTTATTTTCTCAATTAATTTTTCCAGACTTTTTTTGCTAATTTCTTTTTTATTGATCCATCCAGGCAACCAAGGAGATTTTACTCCCCACATCATTTGTGCTGAGAAAATAAAAAGTGGAATAGAAAAGAAAGTGGTATAGCCAGGTGGGACAGGAATAGGAAGGCAAATGGGTAAAACCGCAAGAGCTAGTAAGATGCCAAACCCTCTCTCACGAAGAGAATTTTTGATTTCACCAACACTCATCTTCTCGCTTCTATTTTGTACTACTATTAATTGGAGCAATTCAGAAGTAGTGCGTTCTTTGTTCTCCATTAATATTCCTTATGATGAAGCTGGGGTAATTTTATATCGATAAGGGGTATTCCGGAAGAAATTTTATTGTATAAGCGAATAATAGGTCAAAGAACAGTAATGTCGTTTCCAAACCTGAAATGAGGCGAAGGTGTGGTCGCAAACAGTATAAATAATACGATGATGAGAAGCGGGTAAAGTTATGTTTAATTTAGCAGGCAGCTTTAAGCCTTAGTAGGATAGAATAATGATATTGTTGAATTTTTAGTCAGTGTCTTGAATGCTTTTTATTCGGTGAGGATTAACAAATACTACGCGGTTATTTTAATCAATTGTTAGAGCAACTTATGTAAGTTGATTCAACGGATTGGCTAATTGCTGAATTTTATATTGGCAGATACCACCTACGGGCAGTCCAATTGTTTTGTTTTATTTGACTCTTTTAAGGCTAACATGAGCTCGTCCTTTTTTTATAAAACCTAACTCCGCAGCTGCACGTTTGGTTACATCGATAACATTGCTGTTGTGAGGAGCCAAACGATCATTTATTTTGACGACTATACTGCGATTATTTTCAAGATTAGTAACTTTTACAAGTGTCCCATAAGGAAAATCACTATGCGCTGCAGTAAGGTTACTCTGATTGAAAATTTCACCATTAGCTGTTTTCTTACCTTGATATTTATCATTATAATGAACAGCATAACCTGTTTTGGCTAACGTGATGCTTGAGCCAAGGATGAGATAAGTAATTAGGCTGGTAAGAAGCATCGAAGTAAGGCGTTTAGTCATATTTGATGTTCTCCAATATGTGATTTATAAAATATTTTTCCATCTACTTGTGAATTGAATTTTTTGCTAAATCGTGCTAAGTATTAGCCGGATTATAGTTGAGCTTATAAAAACTCATTGATTTTCTATCTATTCAATAGGATAGGATTTAAATATAACCTGATGAGATCAATGGAATTTACTGATTAATTCATTCATGTTCGTATACAGCTTCTTTTTGCACTCTTCTTCCTTACCTACCAAATCAATCCATCCTACAGTTCTGAGACATTCGTTAAATTCGAGGTGTACCTTATTTTGTTTTTGAAGTGAATCAATTGAAGTTAAGAGTTGTTTGAGGTGGGCAACAACTTTATCCAGATTAATATTTCCAACCGTATCTTCCAGTTGATCGATGCTTTTTTGAGCTGTATCGAGTTTCTGTAATGGTTCATTATTTATATGTTTCATTTGGGTGGCAATTTCTTGCTTTGCTTCGTTAGTGTAATTTTTTAGCTCACTTCCTAGTTTGCTAATACCCTTTTGAGTAAGGGTAACCCATGTTTCCTCGTATGTTTTAAGTTCTTTCTCAACAAAAGAATTGATGCCTTGCTGGAAAGTTTCTAGTGAATGATCAATTGCTTGATTAAATGATTGCATTTTATTTTCAAGAAGGTGAGTGATATCGCTATCAATTCGTTTCAGAATGTCGTCCGATATTTTATCGATTGGCTCTCTCGTATTAATAATCTCTTTTTGTGCTTTGTTAATGCTTGACTTGATTTCATCAGAAAAGTATTTATATTTCTCTTCGAGAAAGCGCAATGACTGCTTTTCATTTTCAGCAGTCAATAATGAAATGAGTAGTACTTCTTTTTTTTCTTTCCGATCGATATTGCTAATCATTTCTTCTAACATACTGGATGCTACCTCTTTATCGGCTAAATTTTCAATGTACTTAAGATCTGAATCATTCAGGAGTGCTTTTAGACTGGCTTGCATCTCACCAATATTTGCCTGGGCCTTGGATATGGCAGTAGATTGGCGGAATAATTCGTAAGGTAAAAAAAGCAAAGTGAGTAAAAGGCAGGCAATATAGGTAACGATTTTCCAATTTCTTTTTTGTAGAGTGAAGCTGAAACCGAATAAGGTGAGGATCAAAATAACCGAAGGTGCCAGAATTAAAGCAATTTCGAACCAGCTCCTATCTGTAACTGTACTTAAGGAAAAATTATTTAGTAGGTCAGCTATAAACTCATTTAATTCATTCATCCATCACTCCCCAATAAGAACCTGAAATATTAATAACAGGAAATACCTGCTCTATTTTTTTGTTATCAGCATGCTATTTGCTAGTAGTTTGTCACTGTAAATAAGTTTGTTGTATAGGCTGTCAAATTTTAGGTCTGACGATAAACAGATCAACATGGGATATCCACGGAATCATATTGAAAAACCCTGATTACTTTAGAATATATAATTTGTTTGATTTCTCAGATTGATCTAGCCATATTTCCAGTCCCATGGCATTTAGTTCGATATCGACACGTAATAATTCATAAATCTCTGTAGGCGACCAAGTGCAGCCATGCATGGCGAGTCGATGATATAATAAGTCTTTCAATGCTTGCACAATAAACTCATGCCGTTCCGCTGTTTTGTTCGTTGCTTGATTGGCGATATTGACAAATGCATCAATCAGATCATGCATTTGCATTGCATGATGTGGTAAATGACCGATACGACTATAGTGTGTAAGAAAGGCATATTGTGGCTGATAGCTCATGATTCGCTCCAATGAGGCATGGGCAGCATCCGGATCGAATTGTACTGGAGTCGTAGTTGGAAAAACGAATTCCAGTCCCTCTACATCAAGCTCCCGATAAGAAACGCCAAAGGTATCTCCCGTGAAAAAGGAGTGACTTCTTTTGTCAAAAATACAATAGTGATGGCGGGCATGACCAGGTGTGTCGAGCAGCAAAAGAAGACGACCATTCAACTCGATACAAGTTTCATCGGGGGCTTCGAGAACACGATTTTCATCAATAGGAAAAATTTCACCATATAAACGTCTAAACTCCGCTTTCCCATAAACTGCCATTACACCTGCAATTAATTTAGCAGGATTGATCATATATTTTGCACCGCGTGGATGGACAACCAGCTTGGCATTGGGTAGCAATCGCATGAATTCACTTGCGCCACCAGCATGATCAAGATGGATGTGTGTAAGAAACACATAAGCGACATTCTCAGGAGCAAGCTGCTTGTTTTGTAGCACCTGCATGACACCTGGTACAGAAAATTGAGTACCCGTGTCAATCAAGGCAGCAACACCATTTTCGACAATCAGGTGAATAGCTGCTCGGCCAGGTCGATGGTATTGGGCATCGATGGCAGTAATTCCAAAGTCGTAGTCGATGATATTGGGTAAATTCATATTTTTTGCAGGAATATGTCTAGAGCCGGATTGAATAAAAAATGCTTATTTAACTTAGTGGATAGATTGTTTAAGTTGCTCAAGAATGGCAGGATTCTCGAGTGTAGAGGTATCTTGAGTAATTTCTTCTCCTCTGGCAAGCGTGCGGAGTAATCGCCGCATGATTTTGCCTGAGCGTGTTTTGGGCAGATTGTCACCAAAACGAATTTCTTCGGGCTTGGCGATCGGCCCGATTTCGTGTCCAACCCATTCTCTGAGTGAGTCAGCTATTTCAGAAGCTTGCTCGCCATGAGGACATCTTTCTTTCAAAACGATAAATGCAACTATAATTTCTCCTTTAATTTCATGTGGCTTTCCTACGACCGCTGCTTCAGCAACCAGCGGATTAGCTACAAGCGCTGACTCAATTTCCATAGTTCCCAGACGATGACCGGATACATTCAACACATCGTCGATACGTCCCATGATCCAGAAATAGCCATCGTTATCACGATGTGCTGAGTCACCTGCCAGATAAAAATGACCCCCACCGATATCTTGAGGAAAGTATGTTTTCTTGAAACGCTCAGGATCTCGCCACAGTGTGCGGATCTGTGAGGGAAATGGTTGCTTGATAACGAGGAATCCCCCTTTTTCCTGTTCAACCTCATGACCTGCTTCATCGATTACCGCAGCACTGATTCCAGGTAAAGGGAATGTGCATGATCCAGGTTTGAGGGGAACCGCACCAGGGACCGGTGCGATCATGTGGCAGCCTGTCTCAGTCTGCCACCAGGTATCTACGATTGGGCAGCGAGATTGTCCGACCACGCTGTAATACCACATCCAGGCTTCGGGGTTAATGGGTTCGCCCACAGAACCGAGCAGGCGCAGTGAGGATAAATTATATTGACCCGGTAAATCTGCTCCCAGCTTAATCAAGGAGCGAATAGCAGTTGGCGCGGTATAGAAGGTAGTTACTTTGTGATCTTGAATAATTTTCCAAAAGCGTCCAGCATCGGGATAAGTAGGCACACCCTCGAAGATAACTTGGGTTGCCCCCATGGCCAATGGTCCATAAGTTACATAACTATGGCCGGTAATCCACCCAACATCGGCGGTACACCAGAAAATATCGGTCGGTTTATAATCAAAGATCCATTGCATGCTTGCCATCACACCCAGTAGATAACCTGCTGACGAGTGCTGTACGCCTTTAGGTTTGCCTGTGGAGCCAGAGGTATAGAGGGTAAATAAGGGGTGCTCGGCATTGATCCATTCAGGCTCGCAGTCAGTTTGCTTGTCCTCGGTAAGCTCATTCCACCCTATATCGCGACCGGCCTGCCATGGTGTATCAATCCCCGTATGCTTATAAACGATCACTGATTTAACCGAGTCTGTCCCGTTCATACTAAGCGCCTCATCGACAGTGGCTTTTAGTGGGTAATTTTTACCACCACGCGTTTGCTCATCTGCAGTTATGACAGTGACTGCACCCGCGTCAACGATGCGTTCGTGTAGACTTTTAGCAGAAAATCCAGCGAAAACGACCGAGTGAATGGCACCAATACGCGCACAAGCTTGCATAGCGACGACCGCTTCAATACGCATTGGCAAGTAAATGATAATGCGATCGCCTTTTTTGATATTAAGCGCTTTCAAGCCATTGGCAAACTGACAAACGCGCTGGTAGAGCTCACGGTAGGTGCAACGGCTTACCTTGCCATCATCAGCCTCAAAAATAATGGCTAATTTGTCCGGTTGGCTGGTAAGGTGCCGATCGAGACAATTATATGAAATATTTAGTTCACCATCCTCAAACCATTTATAAAAAGGAGGGTCTGAGTCATTTAGGACACTTGTAAAAGGTTTATGCCACAGAATATGTTTTTGCGCCAGCTTACTCCAGAAACCGGGGTAATCCTTCTTAGCTTCAGTACACAACGCTTGATACGCTTCCATACTAGCCAGATTAGCTTGTTCAACAAATTCCGGTAAAGGAGGGAAGACACGTGCTTCATGCAGTATGGATTTGATGGTAGACATAGGACAATCCTTTATTTCATTATTTTAAGCGAATGATGAACAGGAAAATTGTACCATTCATGCAGTCGGAAGGAAGTCGCTCTTCTTCATCAGATAGCTAAATTTATTGATGCTTGAATGACAACCTACTGCTTAATACTGCTTTATGTGATAATGAACTTATTATTTTGGAATATTGTAAGATGAAGACGTTATACGACAAACTTTGGGAAAGCCATGTAGTGCATGCGGAATCAGACAGGCCCGACAGCATGGTCATTCTTTACATTGATCGCCACCTGGTACACGAAGTAACCAGTCCTCAGGCATTTGAGGGATTGAAATTGGCTAGACGCAAACCCTGGCGAGTGAATTCGATTCTGGCGGTAGCAGATCATAACGTCCCTACCACCGATCGGAGTGAGGGTATCAGCGATCCCATCTCGCGCTTGCAAGTGGATACTTTGGATCAGAATTGCGAGGAGCTAGGTATAACTGAGTTCCGAATGAATGATCAGCGACAAGGGATCGTGCACGTCATTGGGCCGGAGCAGGGCGCCACGTTACCCGGTATGACGGTAGTTTGTGGAGACTCGCATACCAGTACGCATGGTGCCTTTGGCTGCCTTGCCTTTGGTATCGGCACATCCGAGGTAGAGCATGTACTGGCAACTCAGTGTTTGTTGACCAAAAAATCCAAGTCCATGCAAATACTGGTCGAAGGCAAACTAGGGCATGGGGTGACGGCCAAAGATATTGCACTGGCGATTGTTGGTGAGATCGGTACAGCAGGCGGTACAGGATATGCGATTGAATTTGCAGGCAGTGCTATACAGGCACTTTCTATGGAAGGCCGTATGACGCTTTGCAATATGGCAATTGAGGCAGGTGCGCGTGCAGGGATGATCGCAGTGGATGAAACCACGATCGAATACATTAAAGGGCGGCCTTTTGCACCGAAAAGGGCGATATGGGAACAAGCGGTCTCCTATTGGTGTACCTTAAAAAGCGATGAAGGAGCGGTATTTTATCGGGTAATAAAACTTAAGGCAGAACATATCAAACCTCAAGTAACTTGGGGAACCTCTCCAGAGATGGTGACTTCAATTGATGGCATAGTACCGGACCCTACTTTGATAGTTGATCCCATCAAGCGCCACGATATGGAGAATGCTCTGAAATACATGGGGCTTTCACCTAATACCTCAATCAGTGAGATTTTCCTTGACAAGATTTTTATTGGTTCATGCACCAATGCACGAATAGAAGATCTGCGAGAAGCTGCTTCAGTATTGAAAGGCAGGCACATTGCGCCTAATATTAAGCAAGCTCTCGTGGTTCCAGGCTCGGGATTGGTAAAATCTCAAGCTGAGCAGGAGGGGATCGATAAAATTTTTCGGGAAGCAGGATTTGAGTGGCGAGAACCTGGTTGTTCAATGTGCCTCGCGATGAATGAAGACAGGCTTATGCCAGGCGAGCGTTGTGCTTCGACATCGAACCGTAATTTTGAAGGACGACAGGGACCGGGAGGCAGAACACATTTGGTCAGCCCTGCCATGGCAGCAGCAGCGGCGGTAGCGGGTCATTTTGTTGATGTTCGTACGATGAACACATAACCTAATACTCTATTTTTATTAAGGAAAATACAAATGAAAATGATATCTGTATCGATTGGATTGTTGTTAATTGCTCTGCAGTTGGCCGGCTGTCATACCATACGGGGGGTGGGCAAAGATGTTCAGAGGGGAGGAGAAGCAATCGAGAGATCTACTCAATAACCATATAAGTACGAAAAAATTTAAATACTTTATGAGCATGGCAATGGCAGTAGCGGGTCATTTTGTGGATTTTCGTACAATGAATGAATAGCCTAAGACTCTATTTTTGTTTATGGAAATACAAATGAAAATAATATCTGTATCAATTGGATTATGGTTGATTGCTCTGCAGTTGGCTGGTTGTCATACCATGCAGGGACTTGGTAAGGATATCCAGAGTGGGGGAGAAGCAATCGAGAAAGCTGCTCAATAAATATATAAATATGAAAAAATTTGAATATTGTAAAGGGTTGGTGGTCCCGCTGGATCGGGCAAATGTGGATACGGATGCTATTATCCCTAAACAATTCCTGAAGTCGATCAAGCGTTCTGGCTTTGGCCAGTATTTATTTGATGAATGGCGTTATCTTGATCACGGTGAACCGGGGATGGATATATCGCAGCGTAAAATAAACCCTGATTTTGTGCTTAATCAACCTCGTTATCAGGGAGCGGAAATATTGATTACACATGATAATTTTGGTTGTGGCTCAAGTCGCGAGCATGCGCCTTGGGCACTTCAGGATTACGGTTTTCAGGTAATAATTGCGCCGAGTTTCGCTGATATTTTTTATAATAACTGTTTCAAGATAGGATTATTACCTATTGTGCTCGATTCAAATGTGGTGAATAGGCTTATCAATGAAGTAATAGCGATCAGTGGTTATTGTCTAGCTGTCAATCTTTCTGCCCAGACAGTCATAACGCCGACTAATGAAACCTATGGTTTTGATATCGATTCATTTAGAAAACATTGTTTAATCAATGGATTAGATGAAATCGGTTTGACTTTGCAGCATGCTGATAAAATTAAACAGTTTGAGGAAAAGCGACGAAAGGAGCAGCCTTGGTTGTTCGCTTGAAATGAATTTTCCGTGTCAGGAAAGAATAATATGAAAATTGCAGTTTTAGCAGGGGATGGGATTGGTCCAGAAATTACTGGGCAGGCTGAAAGAATTTTATTGGCGCTGAGAAGTGATGGATTAAAACTTGAGCTGGAGCCTGGTTTATTGGGTGGGTGCGCAGTGGATGCTGCTGGTGAGCCTTTCCCGGAGATCACCCGGAGGCTCGTTAAAGAGGCAGATGCTGTGCTGCTGGGAGCGGTTGGGGGTCCAAAATATGATGGTCTGCCTCGCGAGAAGCGCCCAGAACAAGGGCTGCTTGCTATTCGTAAGGAGCTTAATTTATTTGCTAATCTGCGGCCTGCTATTCTATATCCCGAGCTAGCGAGTGTTTCGACCTTGAAACCAGAAATTGTCTCCGATCTGGATATCTTGATTGTACGTGAATTGACAGGAGATATTTATTTTGGTCAGCCACGAGGTATTGAGCGACGAGAGGGTCAGCGCGTGGGTTTTAATACTATGATTTATACTGAAGGGGAAATAAGTCGAATTGCTCATGTCGCTTTTCAAGCAGCACGCAAACGAAAGGGGAGGTTATGCTCCGTGGATAAAATGAATGTGCTGGAGTGTACTCAATTATGGCGTGATGTGGTTACTGAAACGGCTAAGGAATACCCAGATGTAAAACTTTCTCATATGCTGGTAGATAATGCAGCAATGCAACTGGTGCGTGATCCCAAGCAATTTGATGTGATCGTCACAGGGAATATGTTTGGCGATATTTTATCTGATGAAGCTTCTATGCTGACCGGGTCAATAGGTATGCTCCCTTCTGCATCGCTCGATGATCAAAATAAGGGGTTATATGAACCGATTCATGGATCTGCACCGGATATCGCAGGAAAAGACATGGCTAACCCTTTAGCAACAATATTATCAATAGCCATGATGCTGCGTTATTCTTTTGCTCAGGAAGAGATTGCCTTGCGTATTGAACATGCAGTTAGAAAGGTGTTGGCACAAGGCTTTCGTACTAGTGACATTTATGAGCCCGGTATGAAAAAAGTTGGTACGAGAGAGATAGGTGATGCCGTGTTAGCAAATTTATGAACAAGTTGGAGGCAGGCGGATAAGTCAATGACAGCGATCTCAAGCTTATCTGCTTTTTAATTTGGATTTAGGTTTATAGATTGTAATTTGTCTCATTGGTCATAATTAGTGAGCAAGAATTACCTCTAAGATTTCAAGATTATTCAGCGTAAAGGTTATAGAAAACTAAATGAAACAAGTGGGCTTTGTAGGCTGGCGGGGTATGGTCGGTTCTGTTCTCATGCAGCGCATGCGCGAAGAAGATGATTTTTCATTGGTAGAGCCGGTATTTTTCACGACTTCTCAGAAAGGAGGGAAGGGACCGGATATCGGTAAAGATACCCCCCCTCTTAAAGATGCAAGAAATGTGAAAGAACTCAAGAAAATGGACATCATCATTTCCTGCCAAGGAGGCGATTATACCAATGAGGTTATTGGTAAGTTACGTGAATCGGGTTGGAAAGGTTATTGGATTGATGCAGCATCCACTCTTAGAATGAAAGATGATGCTGTAATCATTCTTGATCCTGTCAATATGCCAGTTATCAAGCAAGCCCTGCATGACGGCATAAAGAATTATATCGGGGGTAACTGTACCGTTAGCTTGATGCTGATGGCAGTGGGTGGATTGTTAGAAAAAAATATGGTCGATTGGATGAGCGCTATGACTTATCAAGCTGCCTCGGGTGCGGGCGCTCAAAACATGCGGGAGTTACTTCTGCAAATGGGCGAAACCCACCGTGTGGCTGAGGATCTGTTAAATGATCCAGCCTCAAGCATTTTGGATATCGATCGTGAAGTTGCAGAGAAACTGCGTGACAAAGAATTTCCTGTTGAGAATTTTGGTGTGCCTTTGGCAGGGAGCTTGATTCCCTGGATTGATAAGGAAGTGGCTCATGGGCAGAGTCGTGAAGAATGGAAAGGTCAGGCTGAAACGAATAAAATCCTGGGTCATACTGATAAACCTGTGCCCGTTGATGGTATTTGTGTCCGTGTTGGCTCAATGCGCTGTCATAGTCAAGCATTGACGATCAAACTTAAGCAAAACATTCCATTGGATGAAATCGAGGACGTCATTGCTCAGTCAAACGATTGGGTGCGAGTCATTCCTAACGAGCGAGAAAGGACAACAAAGGAACTCACGCCAGTTGCTGTTACCGGTAAGCTAGATGTTCATATTGGACGGTTGCGTAAACTTAATATGGGTGAAGAGTATCTTTCCGCCTTCACTGTAGGCGATCAATTGTTGTGGGGAGCAGCTGAGCCGTTACGTAGAATGCTGCGGATACTAATCCAGAACTAAATAATTATTTCTCAAGAAATTAAGTATATTCTTTCTTTAATCTGCTCTGATCATTTGAAATGGTTGAGTTGGCTTGGGATACAAAAGATAATCCTATGGGCCTTATTTTTGTAAATAAAGTTGTGGCAGCATGTATCCTATTCCAAGAAATGAAAGGATATCTCTGTGAATAATATTTATTTCAGGGTATGTTGGTTAATACTTTTATTTATATTTCCATGGTTGGCTTATACGGCTGGTTTGGGGAAATTAACTCATAGTTCATTTCTAGGACAACCATTTAAAGCGGAGATAGAGCTCGTTTCTATAGAAAAAGATGAGATACCATCTTTAACTGCGCGTCTGGCCTCACCTGAAGTTTTTCATCAGGCAGGCGTGACTTATGCGCCTTATCATTCTTCCTTGAGTGTTTCCATAGAGAAACGCGTCAATGGCCAACCTTATATTCAAATTACTTCGCCGCAATTAGTCGATGAACCATTCGTGAATTTACTGATAGAGCTTAACGGATCATCTGGGCGTTTATTGCGTGAGTATACTGTTTTGCTTGATCCAGCCGACACGCAAACAGCCACACCAGTTAATCAAGTAATCCAGCATACGCCTGATTTGCCCAAAACTGCCTTCACAACTGCTGAAGTGATTCAGCCACAAATTAAGACTGGGCAGAAGCCAATAACTCACCGAGCAACCTCATCGACCTCAAATAAGCAGGGAAGGATGATTTATGGCCCTGTTGTGCGAGGAGAAACGTTGACCAGAATTGCTAAGAAAGTTACACCTGAAGGCGTTGATCTTAATCAAATGTTGGTCGCACTTTATCAGGCAAATCAGAATGCTTTTTTGGGGAAAAATATGAATTTGCTGAAAGTCGGGGCAATTCTGCGTATTCCTAATCAAAATGAAGTTTTAACTATTAGTCAGGTCGAAGTAAGTCGTGAGATTGGATCTCAAGCTGCAAACTGGCATGTTAACCGCCAAAAACTGGCTGATGCAGCGATGGGTTTCTCATCAAAGCCAAAGGCAGAAGTAAAAACATCCGCAGCGAGAAGGATATCTGCGACTGTTCCAGAAGAGAACTCTGTAGTTAAAAAGACACTACCTGAAGAAGTTTTGATACTTTCAAAGGGTGAACAACTGGAAAGTCATCAGACTGAAAGTCTTAATGGGGAAAAAAATAGTGCTGGGCAAGATTATTTACGAATGATGGAAGAAGATGCCATCGCCAAAGATCGTGCTTTGACAGAGGCCAATGAGCGAGTTGCTTTATTGGAGCAGAATATTGAAAGATTGCAACGTTTGCTCGAGATTAAAGGCGCAGGCATGACAGATGCTCAAACCCAGGCAGTGCCAGCGTTAACACCGACACTGGTTGAACCAGCCGCAACCGAAACAACGCATAATGATTCAAGAGATATAACGCCAATACATGATATAAATCGCTTGGAACCCTCTGAAACGGCCGTATCTGAGCCATCTGCCAAACAAACTGTTAACCAAGTTTTAGTTCCTCATTCTTCTGAATCAATAGAGGCTACTTTATTAGATCAAATTGTGGGCTTTGTTTCAGATGATTTGGAGTTAGCAGGGGGAGTGCTTATAGTTTTGCTCACAAGTTGGCTGAGTATATCTATGCTTCGCCGAAGTAGGGGGAGAGGTCATAACATGGATGATGATGTTTTTGACTATCCCGAAGAAGCTACAAAGAGCAACGTGAAAGCGTCACACAAGGCAAAATCAGCTTCAACGGAGACAATGATATTGGATGAGATGCAGGCTGCTAGAAAAAAAGAAATGACTTCTGAATTTCCTCAAAATCCTAAATTTTTAAAATCAGAAGAATTGAAAGGCAATTTATCTGAATCTGCTTCTGGGTTCTTTTTTGGCAAAAACTTAAGTGAAGGCTTTGTCATTGATCGGGATACCGGTTCAAATCATGATCATGTCAAAATTGAACTTGATCCATCAGAAGATATCTCTGCTAAACAGGATTCTGAAACTAAATTTGATTTGGAAAATATTAACCATAACTCTACGTTTACCTCAATAGACCGCCTCCAAAATGCGAATGAGGCAGAAATGTTTGGTACAAAAAAGCAGTCTATATCCAGCCATGAGTTGGCTATGAATCTTGAAATGAAACCAACGGATAAAAAGGACCCTTCTTATTCAGATAATCTAAAATCTTCCAACTCAATGGCATCGTTAGATAAAGGGGAATCTTTATCAGTGCAAGGAAATACTCAATTATCTAAACTCAATCTGGCTTTGGCTGATATCAAGCTGGATATGAAGGACGAGCTTGGAAAGGCGATTGAGAATGGAGTAACGCATGATAAAGATAAAAGTACATCATGGAATGAAGCTGCTGTGAAAATTGATTTGGCTAAGGCTTATCTGGAAATGGAGGATAAAGAAGTTGCCAGAAGGATTTTGGAGGAAGTCGTGCATGACGGCAATCAGGAGCAGCAAGCTGTGGCAAAATCATTGCTAGAAGATTTGAAATAGTTATTCATTCAATCTAGATTGCTTAGTTGATTGCTCGCGTTGGTGTAATATTATGAATATTATAGCCTTTCTTGTAAATTTCATTCTTATCTCCCGGATCTTTCCGTTCCGGTGTGAATTTTGCGATTTTACAAACATATGGCTGGGTTGCAGATCCGTGAAATGGAATGACCATTGCGCATTATTACGTCTTGTCCTGCGCTCGCAAAACTACCCATTCCATCCCATTCAGCTGAGGAATCTAAGATAAAACTTCAAAGTAATGTGGTTGTGATCCCTGAAAGACACATTGGTATTGTGATTGTTATATTCTTGTGAGAGTAGCCTTAATTCTGGAATATAGCGGGGAGCGATATCATGGTTGGCAAAGCCAGCCTGCTTGCATCTCAATTCAGAGTGAGCTGGAGACTGCAATATCCAGAATTGCAAATTGTCGAGTTGGGGTCGTTGCAGCGGGTAGGACAGACGCGGGCGTTCATGCACTATATCAAGTGATTCATTTTCAAACACCTATCTGGAGACCTATGAGTGCATGGGTGCGAGGGGTTAATGCACTCTTACCTGATGATATAGCAGTATTGTGGGCCGCAGAGGTGGATGAGACATTTCATGCACGTTATTGCGCTATCGAACGGCGTTATCTTTATTATTTGCTGAACCATCCCATTCGGCCTGGGGTATCCCAAAGGAAAGTGGGGTGGTTTCATAAGCCGCTAGAGCTTGAGAAAATGCAACAGGCGGCAGCCATGTTATTGGGTGAGCATGATTTTAGTGCTTTTCGTACTGCCGAGTGTCAAGCGAAAGATCCGGTACGAAACTTAACCATGCTAGAAATTACGCAAAATGATCATTTTTTTATTTTCGAATTCCGTGCTAATGGCTTTTTACATCACATGGTGCGTAATATTGTCAGTAGCTTAGTATATATTGGTCATGGTAAATATCCTCCTGGATGGATGCAGCTATTGTTACAAAATCGTGATCGAACCCTTGCTGCACCAACATTTTCTCCTTATGGGTTATACTTAGCGGGGATTAGCTATGATGCCAAATGGAATTTGCCTCCTTTCAATCAATCGCCCCTTGCAACTATTATGCTAAATGCAAATAGGTCTCTGATAAAAGTATAGAATTTGCTTGAGATATCAAGGATAATCAACTTATGTAGATAAATCATGCCATTTCTAAATTAAACCTGATTTTGTCGGTTTCTCCTTGTCGTATTATTTATACTGTCTGCAGCTCGCCTTCGCGCCATGGTTGGTTTGGAAATGGAATAAGAGATAGATATATTTATATATTATTAAGGGAGTGAGTATTTTGTGTCGGTCCGTGTAAAGATTTGTGGTATAACACGTGTTGAAGATGCACTCGTGGCGGCGCAATACGGGGCAGATGCTATTGGATTTGTTTTCTGGCGCCAAAGCGCACGTTCTATTTCGCCTGCCCAGGCACGTGAGATTGTATTGCGTTTGCCGCCTTTCGTGAATGTAGTAGGTGTTTATGTTGATCCGTCTCCAGAATGGGTAGAGGAAACTTCCATCACAGCTGGACTGAGTTTACTCCAGTTTCATGGGGAAGAGACGCCTGAGTTCTGTAATCAATTTAAATTGCCTTATATTAAAGCTTTGCGTGTCAGGAGAGAGATGGATTTGTTACAATACGCAGAGCTTTACCAGAATGCCAAAGGATTATTATTGGATGCTTATACGGCAGGAATGCCAGGTGGAACTGGTCAGGTGTTTGATTGGAGTTTGATTCCAACAGATTTTCCTCTGCCACTCGTGCTTTCAGGCGGCCTTAATTCTGATAATGTAGTGAATGCGATTAGGCAAGTTCGGCCATGGGCCGTCGATGTATCCAGTGGAGTAGAGGCCACAAAAGGCATTAAGGATGTGAATAAAATTTCTGCTTTTATGCAAGGAGTCAAGAATTGTGAAGATTTATGATCTTCCTGATAAACACGGACATTTTGGTCCGTATGGTGGTACATTTGTAGCAGAAACACTCATTGCGGCACTGGATGAATTACTTGCTCAGTATCGGCATTTTCGAGATGAGGCCGATTTTCAGGCGGAATTCACTCATGAACTTAAGCATTACGTCGGACGACCTAGCCCGATTTACCATGCCAAGCGCTGGTCAACTCATGTTGGTGGCGCCCAAATCTTGCTTAAGCGGGAAGATCTGAATCACACAGGTGCCCATAAGATAAACAATACTGTAGGACAAGCATTGTTAGCAAAACGCATGGGTAAAACTCGAGTAATTGCTGAAACAGGTGCGGGTCAACATGGTGTGGCAAGTGCGACAGTTGCTGCGCGTTATGGCATGGAGTGCATCGTTTATATGGGCTCGGAGGATGTGAAACGTCAGGCAACCAATGTTTATCGAATGAAATTGCTGGGTGCGACAGTTATACCGGTTGAGTCTGGTTCCCGTACGCTTAAGGACGCATTAAATGAAGCGATGCGAGATTGGGTGACCAATGTTGAAAATACTTATTACATTATTGGCACGGTTGCAGGCCCACATCCCTATCCAATGATGGTACGAGATTTTCAAGCTGTCATTGGACGAGAAGCCAGAGTGCAAATGGAAGAGGAATATGGGCGCCAACCCGATGCATTGATTGCCTGTGTAGGAGGCGGATCAAATGCTATTGGCTTATTTTATCCTTATATAGAGGATAACAATGTGCGCATGATAGGTGTAGAAGCTGCAGGTAAGGGAATTAATACCCACCAGCACGCTGCCACCTTAGTGACCGGCAGACCAGGCGTCTTGCATGGTAACCGGACTTACCTGATCCAGGATGACAATGGTCAGATCATCGAAACTCACTCTATTTCTGCGGGACTGGACTATCCTGGTGTAGGTCCTGAACATGCATGGCTCAAAGACTGTGGTCGAGCCGAATATGTAGCCGTAACGGATGAGGAAGCGCTATCAGCATTTCATGCCTTATGCCGATTTGAAGGAATTATCCCGGCACTTGAATCAAGCCATGCCTTAGCTTATGCGGCTAAACTTGCTCCTGCCCTTGGGAAAGATCAATTGCTGTTAGTCAATCTATCAGGGCGGGGGGATAAAGATATGATTACTGTTGCGCAACAGTCCGGGATAGTATTGTGAATAAAATCTTCCTTAGCTTAGTAAAAACATCCGAGATCCGCAATGATAATTGCGCCTGAATCCAAAAGCAATGTTCGTTTTGCGTTGACTGACTTATATTTATTTAAAGATGAACCGTATCACATCGACTTTTTCTAACCTTAAAGCGCAAAATAAAAAAGCACTGATTCCATTTATTACTGCGGGTGATCCAGAACCGAAAATGACGGTTATGTTGATGCATGCGCTGGTGCAAGCAGGGGCCGATATTATTGAATTAGGAATACCATTTTCTGATCCGATGGCAGATGGTCCGACCATTCAGCGTTCCTCTGAAAGAGCGCTGCACTATCACGTGGGTTTAACAGATGTATTGACCATGGTGACCGAATTTAGAAAAACGAATTCAGTTACTCCCGTAATATTAATGGGTTATGCTAATCCAATCGAGGCTATGGGGCATGGCAATTTTGCGATGGCAGCCAAGAAGGCCGGAGTGGATGGTGTCTTGATTGTTGATTATCCGCCTGAGGAATGTGAAGAATGGGTGCAGCAACTACAAGATCAAAAGATCGATCCCATTTTTTTATTGTCACCGACGACACCTAAAAGACGGGTGGAAAAAGTAGCAAAGCTCGCAAAAGGTTATGTTTATTATGTGTCACTAAAAGGCGTCACAGGGGCCTCACATCTTAATTTAGTCGATGTAAGCAATAAGCTGGCAGAAGTGCGCTCACTCATTTCTATTCCTATTGGAGTTGGATTTGGGATACGAGATAGCGTGGCAGCAAGGGCAGTTGCTGAGCTAGCTGATGCAGTAGTGGTAGGGAGTCGTATTATCGAAGAAATTGAAAATTCCACTCGTTCTGCTTTGCTGGATAATGTCAATAACTTAGTAAAATCCTTACGTACAGCGCTTGATGAAGTCAACAGCACAAATTCATCTCAAATTTTGCATGCTAGCAGGCTATGAGTTGGTTCCAACGTATTATCCCGCCCAAAATCAAGCGTAAAGAAAATGGTGAAAAAAAAGCAGTGCCGGAAGGATTATGGAGTAAGTGCGCTTCTTGTGAGGCGGTATTATATTACACCGATCTGGTTAAAAATCTAGACGTTTGCCCTAAGTGCAGTTATCACAATCGTATTTCTGCTAGAAAACGAATTGATATGTTGCTGGACCCAGAGGGACGTAGTGAAATTGGAGCAGAAATAGCGCCACAGGACCCCCTCAAATTTAAAGATAGCAAGCGTTATGTTGATCGATTGACCCAAGCTAATGAGAGTACGAATGAAGATGATGCGCTTGTCGTCATGCGGGGAAGCATCAAAGCCGTGCCAGTGGTTGTGGCCGCTTTCGAGTTTGGTTTTATGGGAGGCTCCATGGGCTCGGTCGTTGGTGAACGCTTTGTCCGTGCTGTACAAGCTTGTATCGAGCAACATTTGCCTTTTATATGTTTTACAGCGAGCGGGGGGGCACGCATGCAGGAAGGATTGTTTTCGCTGATGCAGATGGCAAAGACATCGGCAGCGCTTACGCAACTCAGTAAGGAAAGATTGCCTTTTATTTCAGTTTTGACTGACCCAACTATGGGCGGTGTTTCAGCAAGTTTTGCTTTTATTGGAGATATCGTTATTGCTGAGCCGGGAGCATTGATTGGTTTTGCAGGACCACGAGTGATTGAACAAACAGTGCGCCAGACGCTTCCCGATGGTTTCCAACGAGCCGAGTTTTTACTGGAGCATGGTGCAATAGATCTTATTGTCGATCGTAGAGAAATGCGCGATAAGCTGGTCAATTTATGCACGTTATTAATGCGCATACCAGCTCCTGTATCTCAGTTAGCTGTAACTGCCTCTCATGATTAGAGAGAAGTTGGATAAGTAATTATATTAATATGCGATCTAATTAATTGATAGCCTCATCTTACTGTTATTCAACTATTTTTCATTTGTTGAAATATCTCGATGGCGGAAAAAACCGCAAAGCCTACCTCGTTAATTGATTGGCTGTTGTATCTTGAACATCTCCATCCCAAAGCTATCGATATGGGATTGGATCGAGTGAGACAAGTGAAAGATACTGCAAGCCTTATTCCGACATTTCCGCTCATAACGGTCGGAGGTACCAATGGGAAAGGTTCAACCTGTACCATGCTCGAGTCAATTCTGAGTTGTGCTGGATATCGCGTGGGATGTTATACCTCTCCGCATTTGCTGAAATATAATGAGCGCATTCGTATTGAGCAAATAGCAATTTCAGATAAGGAGCTTTGTTGTGCTTTTGATGTCATAGAGTCAGCCAGATCTCGCTGTAATATTTCTCTGACTTATTTTGAGTTTGGGACACTAGCAGCAATGTATTTGTTTGCTCAGTTAAAAGTGGATGTCGCGATTCTAGAAGTAGGATTAGGCGGACGTTTGGATGCTGTCAACGTGTTCGATGCAGATTGCGCCATATTGACTAATATTGATTTAGATCATATGGATTATCTTGGCAGCACACGGGAAGAAATCGGAATTGAAAAGGTGGGGATTTTTAGAAAGGATAAAATTGCTATCTGTGGTGAGACAAATCTTCCGGAAGGTGTACGTAAACAGATAAATACTATCGGTGCAAAATTGATTTGCATTGGTGAGGATTTTGATTATAAAGCCGACATTATTCAATGGAATTTCAAGGGACCAAGAGGTAGCTATTCTTCCTTACCTTATCCGGCTTTACGTGGAAGTTATCAACTAAAAAATGCCAGTGTCTGTTTAACTGCATTGGATATGCTCAGAGATAAACTACCGGTTACTGCAAATGACGTACGACGAGGATTGTTAGAAGTAACTTTGCCGGGTAGATTTCAGGTTTTACCAGGAAAACCGATGACAATTTTAGATGTGGCGCATAATCCTGCGGCTGCACGAGTACTAGCGGATAATCTTGGCGCTTTAGGTTTTCATCAGTATACTTATGGCGTTATTGGCATGTTAAAGGACAAGGATATCGCTTCCGTTGTGCTGGCTTTGAAAATGTGTGTGAGTACTTGGCTGGTAGCTAGTACGCATACTTCCCGTGGTGCCTCAGCTGATGAAATCATTCAAGCGCTAAAAAAAGTAGGAATAACAGATGAGGATAAGATTCATGTTTTTCCAAATGCGTCAGCAGCCTACATTTTTGCTCGTGAGCATGCGGCCGAGAATGATAGAATATGTGTCTTTGGCTCGTTTTATACAGTGAGTGCTGTATTAGGGGTATTACAGAAGAGCTAAGTTATAAATGATCAAAAGGTAACTTCAGATGGTCAAGAATATTAGTGAAGAAGAAGCATTGCTAAGGAAACGTGCGCGCAGACGTTTAGTAGGGGCGGTCACATTGGTGATTCTATCTGTGGTATTTTTACCTATGATTCTTGACAGTGAGCCTAAACAAGAGCAGCAAGAAGTTGATATTCTAATTCCGTCAGAAGATGTGGCAAGTGAATCCTTTCCGTGGATGACGCCTGGTGAACCAATCGAACATGATAGCAATGCAAGTACGAAATCGGGAGAACTCTTGCCATTTAGCGTGCCAGAATTTCCACTATCAGATGATGAATCGACGGAGGTATACAGTGCTTCACGTATTCCGATACCTTCTTCCAAACCTCGATTAAATAAACCTGCAACTCAAACTAATAAATCCTCAATTCAAGCTGCAAGACCAGAATATCCCAAGACTCAAGCTGCAAAACCAGAATCTATTCAAGCTGCAAAACCCGAACCTGTACAAACAGCAAAATTAGAACCTATGCAAACAGCAAAATCAGAGTCTCCCAAGGTTGAGGGAAAATTTGTAATACAGCTGGGCGCATTTGCTGATCCGACTAAGGCGAAGCAGCAGCAACAGAAACTTGCGGCTAGTGGCGTTGACGCTTATATTGAAACAATAAAAGTAGGTGGAAATGAAATGGTTCGTGTGCGTGTCGGCCCTTTCCCAACACGGAAGGCAGCAGAAGAGGGATATGAAAAATTAAAGAAAATGGGATTGAGTGGTGTGGTAACCAGTAGATAATTTGAACTTATTCATCTTATCGTAAAGTGATAGTAAATGACCATTTTTGATTATATAGTTTTAGGTATAGTTTCCATTTCTGTCCTTCTTAGTATGACCCGTGGTGTGGTGCGTGAAGTGCTGTCATTACTTGGCTGGATCATTGCTTTTTTCATGGCAAGCCATTATGCGGCAAATTTTGAACCACTCTTACCTCAGACCATTGAAGATGGCTCTTTGCGTATGTTGATTGTGTTTGTGATGACCTTTTTTGTGATTTTAATAGTAGTGATGGTGATTTCACTGCTGTTATCCAAATTGGTCAGTAGTGTGGGTCTTGGTTTGATCGATAGAATTCTGGGAGCGGTGTTTGGTTTTGTGCGTGGAATGTTAATTGTCTTATTTATAGTAATCGCTGCAGGTTTTACCGCTTTGCCCCAACAATCTTTCTGGCAACAAGCTTTATTGAGAGAGCCACTGGAAATGATAGCGACACAAGCGATTCAGTGGTTGCCACAAAATCTCAAAGAGTATATAAGTTTTAATAAATGATCGGTACGGATTGCTGGGATGAAATAAATCAATCTATTGATCAGAGAAATACATCTATTTGGAGCCTTTCAGATTCATTATGAAGAGCTTATTTTCTTTTTTTTGTAGTTCAACAGGCTTATTCCGAGGTTAAATATGTGTGGAATTCTCGGTGTAGTTGCTCAATCGCCAGTCAATCAAATACTTTATGATGGTTTGTTAATGTTACAGCACCGTGGGCAGGATGCGGCTGGTATTGTGACAGCGCAGGAAAACACTTTCCATATGCATAAGGGATTGGGTATGGTCAGAGATGTTTTCCGCACGCGTAACATGCGTGCTCTACCAGGTAATATGGGGATTGCTCATGTACGCTATCCAACCGCTGGTTCTGCAGAATCGACAGCTGAAGCACAGCCATTTTATGTCAATTCACCCTTTGGGATTGTATTGGGGCATAACGGTAATTTGACTAATGCAGCAGAGCTTGATAAGCAATTATTTCAATCTGATCGACGTCATGTCAATACGCATTCTGATTCAGAAGTGCTACTGAATGTGTTGGCGCATGAATTACAGGAATGTGCATCGAGCTATCAGTTAGATCCTGCTACCATTTTTGCTGCAGTTTCTGGTGTACATCGCCGTTGTCAAGGTGCCTACGCAGTGATCGCAATGATTGCTGGCTCTGGCTTACTGGCTTTTCGTGACCCCTATGGTATTCGCCCCTTGGTTTTTGGTAAAGTAGAAACAGATCATGGGATAGAGTATATGGTGGCATCCGAAAGTGTGGCCCTCGATACACTAGGCTTCAAACTGATTCGTGATGTTGCACCAGGGGAAGCAATTTTTATTGATGATAAAAGTAATTTCTATAGTAAACAGTGCGCAGTTAACCCTGATCTTAATCCATGTATATTTGAGTATGTTTATCTGGCACGCCCGGATTCAATCATGGATGGTATTTCCGTATACGAAAGTCGGCTCAATATGGGGAGCAGTCTCGCGGATAAAATAAAAGAAACGATGCAGCACCTTGATATTGATGTCGTAATTCCCATCCCAGAATCAAGCCGCCCAAGTGCCCTGCAACTCGCTAATTGTCTTGGTATCAATTTTCGTGAAGGGTTTGTTAAAAATCGTTATATCGGTAGAACCTTTATTATGCCGGGTCAGCAACATCGACGTAGGTCAGTACGCCAGAAGCTCAATGCAATCAGTATTGAGTTTCGTGGTAAGAATGTATTGTTGGTAGATGATTCAATCGTCAGAGGAACGACCAGCCGAGAGATCGTACAAATGGCGCAAGAAGCGGGGGCACACAAGGTCTATTTCGCATCAGCAGCACCTCCCGTTCGCTTCCCGAATGTTTATGGGATTGATATGCCGACCCGGCAAGAATTAATTGCAACCGGCCGTGATAATGATGAGATTTGTCGCGAGATTGGGGCTGATGGTCTTGTCTACCAAGATCTTGAGTCTCTCAAAAATGCGATATCATCGGTAGATTCGCTCGTAAAGAATTTTGAGACTTCTTGCTTTGATGGAAATTATATAACCAAGGATGTTACCCAAGAATATTTAGCCCGCATTGAGTCGCAGCGTAATTCTGGTTTAAAAGTATCACGATCTAATAAATATAGTACTCAGCTTGATCTGGGGCTGGTATTGACGGATTAATAGAAAAACTGACTGAGCATGATCACTAGGATCATTGCTTCCGGATAACAAGCAAGCAGATTAAATTTGGAGAAAAACCGGGATGTTGGATGATTTAGAGCCAGAAACGTTAGCGCTTCATACAGGTATTCATCGCAGCCAATTCAATGAGCACTCTGAGGCGATGTATCTTACTTCCAGCTTTGTTTTTGAAAGTGCTGCTCAGGCAGCTGCACGTTTCTCAGGCGAAGAATCAGGAAATATTTACTCGCGTTTTACAAATCCTACTGTCACGGCCATGCAAGAGCGACTTGCTGCATTGGAAGGAGCTGAAGCATGCGTAGCGACATCTTCCGGTATGTCAGCCATACTTGCTTGTGTGATGGGATTACTGTCAGCCGGAGACCATATTATTGCCTCGCGTAGTTTATTCGGTGCAACGGTTAGTCTCTTTTCCAATATTCTCAATCGCTTCAACATTCAAACGACTTTTGTGTCTGCTACTGATATTGATGAATGGCGCTCGGCAGTCAAGGTGAATACAAAGCTGTTATTTCTGGAAACGCCTTCCAATCCATTGACTGAGATCTCAGATATCTCGGCATTGTCAGCAGTTGCCAAGCAAGCGAATGCATGGCTGGTGGTAGATAATTGTTTTTGTACGCCTATATTGCAGAAACCTTTGGAGTTGGGTGCTGATCTAGTGATCCATTCTGCAACTAAGTACCTGGACGGTCAGGGCAGAGTGCTCGGTGGAGCGGTGCTGGGTAAACATGATTTACTGATGGACGGCGGTATTTTTAGTTTTCTACGTACAGCCGGACCCACATTGAGTGCATTTAATGCATGGGTTATTCTGAAAGGACTGGAGACTCTCAAAATCAGAATGGATACACATTGTGCGCATGCCATTGAAATTGCGCACTGGTTAGAAAAGCAAAAGAACGTATCGCGTGTTTTTTATCCGGGATTG
Organism: Nitrosomonas communis; assembly: GCF_900114745.1. Classification (GTDB taxonomy): domain Bacteria; phylum Pseudomonadota; class Gammaproteobacteria; order Burkholderiales; family Nitrosomonadaceae; genus Nitrosomonas; species Nitrosomonas communis_A. Next base: position 39,131 of record NZ_FOUB01000013.1, read on the forward strand.
TCATCTCATCCACAGTATGAACTGGCCAAGCTTCAGCAAACAGCTGGAGGAGGTATTGTCACCTTTGAAGTAGAAGGCGGAAAAGAAGCTGCATGGCGCGTCATAGATAGTACGAGATTAATTTCGATCACGGCTAATCTTGGTGATACCAAGAGCACATTGACCCATCCTGCTACAACTACACATGGCCGAATCAGCCAGGAAGCGCGTGATGCAGCAGGAATTACTGGTGGGTTATTGCGTATTGCTGTAGGTCTCGAATCCCCGCAAGATATCAAAGCAGATCTCGCGCGAGGGTTATTATCTTGATCTGAACTTAGCAGATTTCAGCTTTTGTAATGATGACATCTTCCAATGGCACATTCTGGTGCCCAGCATTATTACCTGTTTTTACTTTCTTGATTTTATCAACGATATCCTTTCCTTCGACTACTTTACCAAAGACACAATAGCCAAAAGCCTGAGTGGTAGGGGCAGTATAGTTAAGGAAATTATTATCGTTAACGTTAATAAAAAACTGAGAGGTGGCTGAATCCACATCGGATGTCCTTGCCATGGCAATAGTATAGGCATCATTTTTAAGACCATTAGCAGCTTCATTCTTGATAGGAGCAAGTGTCTTTTTTTGTTTCATACCTGGCTCATAGCCACCACCCTGGATCATAAACCCATCTATGACGCGATGAAATAATGTATTGTCATAGTGTCCACTATTAACATAATGCAGGAAATTTTGAGCGGTAATGGGTGCTTTGTCGCTATCAAGCTCTATTCCAATGACACCATAATTCGTATGTAACTTTATCATGTTTATTCCTAAGTGAGTTAATGATCAGGGGAATCTGCGAGACGTTCGATAGATTCGATAACGATAGTATTTCTCGGAACATCGCTTACAAAAATTCCCTTTGGTCCTGTCGGTGTCGTTGCTATTTTATTGACGACTTCCATACCTTCAGTCACTTTGCCGAATACCGTATAGCCATATCCTTGTATGGTTGGGGCAGTATGATTGAGAAATGAATTATTCGCAACATTGATAAAGAATTGGGCGGTTGCTGAGTGCGGATTATTGGTTCTTGCCATAGCGATTGTGCCAACTTCATTTTTTAATCCGTTAGTAGCCTCATTCTCAATAGGTTGTTTTGTTGGTTTCTGGATGAGCGATTGATCGAATCCTCCTCCTTGGATCATAAAGTTTGCGATAACACGATGAAATACCGTGCCATTATAAAAATCTTCATTGACGTAATTTAAAAAATTCTCTACCGTTTTAGGCGCTTTCTCAGGATAGAGTTCCACGGTGATTGGGCCGAGATTGGTATTTATTCTGATTTTTGGCGGAGCAGCAAAAAGTGTTGTACTGATTATCAGTAACATAACAGTGAGAAATCGGGTCATGATGTAATTCCTATTCAATGAGTGCATGCGCCGGTTCAAAAAGAAATCCTTTCCTTGTGTTACAATTCCACGGTTTTGCTATGAGGTAAGATGGAGCTTTATCTTTTATATTAAGGATAAAATTCTATAATTGACGAATTTTACCAAGAAGATCGCTCCCCCCACAATCATTCATTCGCTTATTTATTCACTGCGATGCTTAAAATTTATAATACCCTAACTCGTAAAAAAGAGAAATTTATCCCTATTAAACCTAGTGAAGTCAGAATGTATGTGTGCGGGATGACAGTTTATGATTACTGTCATTTGGGTCATGCTCGTGTTTTGGTAGTTTTTGATACGGTTGTGCGCTGGCTAGAAGTAACTGGTTTCAAGGTAACCTATGTGCGTAATATCACTGATATTGACGATAAAATCATAAAACGTGCGCAAGAAAATGGTGAATCTATCGATACCTTGACCAAATGTTTTATCGATGCCATGTATGAAGATGCAGCGAGGTTGGGCGTGGCTCAACCTACGCACGAACCTCGTGCTACTCAATGTATCGAGGACATGATTCGCATGATACTTATCCTCGTTCAGAAGGGGTTTGCGTATGTTGCAGGGAATGGAGATGTATTTTATTCAGTTCATCAATTCCCTCATTATGGAAAACTTTCTGGCAAATCACTCGAAGATCTACGTGCGGGTGAACGTGTAGAAATTGATCTCAATAAAAAAGATCCATTGGACTTCGTGCTATGGAAAGCTGCAAAAACTGGCGAACCTTGCTGGGACTCTCCTTGGGGGAAAGGACGGCCGGGCTGGCATATTGAATGTTCAGCGATGAGTGAGCATTATCTGGGTGAACACTTTGATATTCATGGTGGTGGCCAGGATCTACAATTTCCGCATCATGAGAATGAAATAGCGCAAAGCGAAGGTGCGCACGATCATCCTTATGTTAACTATTGGATGCATAATGGCTTTGTACGTGTTGATAACGAAAAGATGTCCAAATCATTGGGTAACTTTTTTACAGTACGGGAAGTTCTCGCGCGCTATCAACCGGAAGTTGTACGTTTCTTCATTTTACGTGCGCATTATCGTAGCCCCCTCAATTATTCAGATGAGCATCTAAATGATGCCAAGAATGCGCTTGATCGGCTTTATATCGCTTTGAAAGAGTATAACTTGCCATCAACCGAAATAAACTGGGATGAGCCGTATGCTGAACGATTCAAGGCAGCGATGAACGACGATTTCAATACAGCCGAAGCTATCGCTGTTCTGTTTGATCTTGCCGGCGAGATCAATAGAACGAGTAATTCTCAGCTCGCAATCTTGCTCAAAGCATTAGGTGGCGCCTTAGGTTTGTTGCAACAGAATCCGCAAGCTTATCTCCAAAATTTACCTTCAGCAGAAAAAAATTTATTTTCTCAGCAGGCGATTGAACAAATGATCCAGCAGCGTTTGGAAGCGCGGAAGAACCGAGATTTTGTTCAAGCTGACAATATCCGTAAACAACTGGCAGCAGCAGGCATTATTCTGGAAGATAGTGTGCAGGGGACAACCTGGCGTCGTCAGTAATACCTTTTACGTGAAAATATGAGATTTTGTTTTTTTCAATTCGCACGGAAATTAAATGATCAATAAATGCTATGCGCATGAGAATATCTGAAGCGAGCATGATGACCATATACCCATTGATTCAAGAGATGGCGAGCTGAATCAATAATTTCCGATGCTGTCATCCCTATCGGACCAGCCAGGGTTTCAAGCAAGGCATCCGCTGCTGCACCATGCAGATAAACAGCCAGTAGCAATGCGTTCTCTGAAGTTAGCCCCTGAGCGAGTAGCGCGCCTGTCATGCCGGAAAGCACATCACCTGTTCCCGCGCTGCTTAAGCCGGGGTTGCCGCTGGCATTTAAATAACAATGACCGTTTGGAAATGCACAGATGCTTCCTGCCCCTTTCAGCACAACTGAACAATTGAAATTCCTGGCTAGATCCTCTGCTGCTTTCATACGATGGTTCTGAACAGTGGCGATATCGGTACCGAGCAGCCGTGCTGCTTCAGCAGCATGTGGCGTGAGAAGGGATGGCGCATGGCGGGTACGTAATACGCTCGCGAGCTCAGAATGGTGTGCAATCAGATTAAGGGCGTCTGCATCCAAAACCAGGGGTAAAGAAGAAGTCTGCAAAATCTTTTCCAGGCATAGACAGGCCGAAATTTCCTTTCCGAGTCCCGGGCCCACGACCAGACAAGTGAGGTGATCGAGCTCGAATAGCTCGTCCACTGGACGCAGCATGAGTTCTGGCTGTGCTGGGTCGACAGTTGACGGTTGATTGGCTAGCAAACCAAGATATACTCTCCCGGCCCCTAATTTAAGTGCGCCTGAGCCTGCTAATAGTGCCGCCCCGATCATGCCTGATGCTCCTCCTATGATCCCCACGCTGCCAAAGGCGCCTTTATGGCTGTTAGCCGGGCGAGGAGCAGGCAATAATGTTTTTATCAGGGTTTCATCCATTAACCATGATTGCGGGCTTTTCATAGAGATTGCGTCGAGATCCAGATCGCATAAAATGATTTCTCCGGCATATTCGCAGCCATCATGGGTCACAAGGCCTGGCTTCAGGCCAATGAAAGTAGCCGTAATCGTTGCTTTGATGGCAGTACTCGGTGCGGTTCCGTTATCTGCATTGAGACCACTCGGAATATCGAGCGCAAGTACTGGTAAATTCATATTGTTAACGGCTTCGATCAGAAGCTGATAATTTTCATCTAATGGAGATTTTGCAGGGTTTAGGCCAATGCCGAATAATCCGTCGATGATGACATGCCATGAACCGGAAGAGGGGATGTCGTGATAAAGCTCTCCGCCCATACTCAGCCAGTTTTGTAAAGCCTGCTTGGCATCGTGCGATAATTTGGAGGGTTCACCAGTGAAAATGGTGGTGACCTGAAAACCCCATGTGCGCAAATAGCGTGCTGTGACAAAGGCATCTCCTCCATTATTGCCCGGTCCAGCTAGTACCAGGATTTTATTTTTATCGTCACTGAGCAGTTTATCTTTGGTGATATGAGCGGCCGCTAATCCAGCTTTTTCCATGAGATTTGGAGGATTAGGTCGAGCGACAGCAAGCTGTTCGATTTCACGAATGTCAGCGGTGGAATAGAGAGGAATCGGGTTATTCATCTGATTGTGTGTCTTCTCGTGTAAAATAATTATTCTTAATTTAACTCATTATAATTTTGATTGATGCTGCAATTTCGAGGCCATAAGGCGCTATCTCACTTTCGATTACAAAAATTATCTGATCTGATCAAATCCATCGTACCTCAAATTTCGGTTATTGACGCTGAGTACTGGTATTTTTGTAAAATAAAACGCGATTTGAAGCAAAATGAACTAAACATTCTGCAGAAGTTACTTGGCATTGATCCCGCGCAACAACCGCCTGTACCGGAAGGTGAGTTTGTGTTAGTTTTACCGCGCCCAGGCACCATCTCCCCCTGGTCCTCTAAGGCAACGGACATTGTTCATCATTGTGGAATCGAGGTGATTGAAAGGATAGAGCGAGGTGTTGCATTTTATATCCAGCATGAAATGGCGTTTTCTAAAGAGAACAGGCGTGCAATCGAGGCAATCATACATGATCGCATGACTGAAGCGGTTTTTCATTCTTTGTCTGAAGCAGTGGTTTTGTTTCATGATGTTGAACCGGTACCGCTAAAAGAAATCAATATTTTAGAAGAAGATAGGACAGCTCTGGTTAAGGCTAATCAAACAATGGGGTTAGCCTTATCTCCTGATGAAATTGATTATCTCATGGATTATTTTCTTAATGTCAGGCGTAATCCTACCGATGTAGAGTTAATGATGTTTGCCCAAGCAAATTCAGAACATTGCCGGCATAAAATTTTTAATGCAGACTGGATTATTGATGGCGAACAAAAAGAACAATCACTGTTTTCAATGATACGTCATACCCATCAACAGCATCCACAAGGCACAATTTTGGCCTATGCGGATAATGCTGCCATTATCGAAGGGGCAACCATCCATCGCTTCTGTCCCGGAAAGAATCACGCTTATGGCTATGCACTGGAGCCTACTCATCTGCTCATTAAAGTGGAAACCCATAATCATCCGACGGCAATTTGTCCTTTCCCGGGAGCCGCAACAGGGGTAGGAGGAGAAATTCGGGATGAGGGGGCAACCGGGCGCGGCGCTAAACCCAAAGCTGGATTAACCGGTTTCTCTGTTTCCAATTTGCGTATTCCAAATTTTATTCAGCCTTGGGAAACATTGCATGGGCAAAGTGGCTATGGCAAGCCTGTACGTATTGTCTCAGCCCTGGAAATCATGTTGACTGGGCCTATCGGTGGTGCTGCGTTTAATAATGAATTTGGCAGACCTAATCTTGCAGGCTATTTTCGCACATTCGAAGCGCAAGTTGCCGGTGAGATGCGGGGCTATCACAAGCCTATCATGCTGGCTGGAGGAATTGGACAGATTTCAGAACGACATACCGCAAAGCAAGATTTCTCAAAAGATGCCTTACTGATTCAACTGGGCGGACCGGGCATGCTGATTGGGCTTGGAGGAGGGGCTGCTTCCAGTATGGATACGGGCACTAATACGGAAGACTTGGATTTTGATTCAGTTCAACGCGGTAATGCCGAAATGCAACGTCGTGCGCAGGAAGTAATCGATCGTTGCTGGCAGCTGGAGCGCAGTGGGCAACCTAATCCTATTCTTTCGATTCACGATGTCGGTGCTGGCGGTTTATCCAATGCTTTGCCCGAACTTGTTCATGGAGCTGGCTGCGGAGGACATTTTAATTTACGTGCGATTCCTTTGGAAGAATCCGGCATGTCACCGATGCAGATTTGGTGTAATGAAGCACAGGAGCGCTATGTGCTTGCTATTAGACGAGGATCATTGACTTTGTTCCAGGGAATTTGTGAACGAGAACGATGCCCTTATGCCGTGGTAGGCGAAGCGGTTATTCGGGAACAACTTATTGTTAATGATGAGAAATCTAGCACCCTGCCGATAAATATGCCTCTTTCGGTATTATTAGGTAAACCGCCCAAAATGACGCGTGTCGTCTCGCATATTAGTCATGTGTTACCTCCATTTGATCTGACTGGGATACACTTGCAAGAAGCTGCTTATCGGGTTTTAAGGTTGCCCGCTGTCGCAGATAAAACATTTTTGATCACTATTGGTGACCGTAGTGTGGGTGGAATGACTGCGCGTGATCAGATGGTGGGGCCTTGGCAAATACCGGTAGCAGATGTCGCAGTAACGGCCATGGGTTATCAGACTTATCTTGGGGAGGCATTTGCGCTCGGTGAGCGCGCACCTCTGGCATTGATTGATCCAGCGGCCTCTGCGCGCATGGCAGTAGGAGAAGCCATTACTAATATGGCTGCTGCTGCGATAAACGATCTGAGCGAGATCAAACTGTCTGCTAACTGGATGGCTGCTGCCGGGCACACAGGTGAGGATGCTGCGCTCTATGACGCGGTTCATGCTGTGGCGATGGAATTATGTCCTCAGCTAGGGATTAGTATTCCGGTTGGCAAAGATTCCATGTCCATGAAAACCGCTTGGCAAGAATTAAATGGAAATAAAGGTAGTAAACAAAAAGAGGTGATTGCGCCTCTCTCATTGATTATTTCTGCTTTTGCAAGAGTGCGTGATGTGCGCAAAACGCTTACCCCGCAGTTACGTACTGATTGTGGTAAAACCGAGCTTATTCTAATTGATCTAGGAAGCAGGAGAAACCGCTTGGGTGGTTCGGCATTGACACAAGTTTATGGGCAATTGGGGAATGTTGTCCCAGATATATCCACTGTTGCCGAAATAGAAAAACTTAAACGTTTGTTTTCGATCATACAGGAACTGATTTGTGCGGATCAAATTCTAGCTTATCATGACCGTTCAGATGGTGGATTGTTTGTGACTTTGTGCGAGATGGCTTTTGCTGGCCATGTGGGCATGACGATCAGCCTGGACCAGTTGTGTTGTGATTCATTGGCTAAAGATGCCGGTGATGAAATTAAGCCGGAGATGCTGCCTGGCAGATCTTTGGAACGCGCGATGGCGGCATTATTCAATGAAGAATTGGGGGGAGTGATTCAGATCAAAAAACAATATGTTGAAACAGTGCTACAAATGCTGTCAGAAGCTGGCTTAAGTAATGAGAGCTTCGTCTTGGGGAGCCCCAATGAACAGGATGAGATCCATTTCTTGCTTAACAATAAAATCATTTTTCAGGAGAAACGGATTAATTTGCAGCGTGCCTGGTCAGAAACGACTTACCAGATGCAGAAATTGCGTGACAATCCCGTATGCGCACAACAAGAATTTGATCGTATCCTTGATATTTCTGACCCTGGCTTGAGCGCGGAACTGACTTTTGATATCGAAGAGGATATTGCAGCTCCCTTTATCCAAGCGGGTATTCGACCCAAGATGGCCATTCTGCGTGAGCAAGGGGTAAATGGTCATGTGGAAATGGCGGCTGCCTTTGATCGTGCCGGATTTGAGGCTGTTGATGTGCATATGAGCGATATCATTACAGGGCGCGTTTCATTAGGCGACTATAAAGGGTTTGTTGCCTGTGGCGGATTTTCTTATGGAGATGTGCTTGGGGCTGGTGAGGGGTGGGCCAAATCTATTTTGTTTAACGTACGTGCGCGCAATGAATTTGAATCTTTTTTTGAGCGTAGCGACACTTTCGCACTGGGGGTATGCAATGGCTGCCAGATGATGAGCAATTTACATGAAATTATTCCAGGCACCGATCATTGGCCGCATTTCGAACGTAATCTATCTGAGCAATTTGAAGCGCGCTTTGTCATGGTTGAGATACCAAAGAATCCTTCACTTTTCTTTGATGGCATGGTAGGGAGTCGTTTGCCTATTCAAGTAGCACATGGAGAAGGATATGCAGCCTTCAACAATGGTCAGCAATTGGAGTCAGCATCATCCTATGTTCCATTACGCTTTGTTGATCACTACGGTACGGCAACTGAGCGGTATCCATTTAATCCTAATGGTTCACCGCAAGGGATTGCTGGGATGACTTCGACCGATGGTCGATTTACCATTCTGATGCCGCATCCTGAACGGGTTTTTCGTACCGTTCAGCATTCATGGCATGTAGATGCCTGGCCAGAAGATTCTCCTTGGATGAGGATGTTCAGAAATGCGCGTAAATGGGTAGAGTAAGTGTTTGCAACCAATCATGCGCTGTCTTTAATCTTCCGAGGGTATTAGTACGTCACTCTCTAGATCATTAATATTTTTAAGATAATCTATAAAATGACTAAGTGGAAAGTTAGCATCCGAAGCGGATTAGTAAGCATAATGTTGTTAGTGTGGGCAGTACATTCCGAAAATTTGCCAGCACAAATTATTCCTGCTCATAAACCTAAATCTCTTGGCAGTGATCCTGCGCGAGAATGTGTGCCAATAGCACATTGGGTTATTCCAGGGAAGGGCAAGGCTGTCTTATCCGATATTATTAAGCGCGCAGCAAATCAATCGGTAATTTTACTAGGTGAAACACATGTTAATCGGGAGCACCATCGTTGGCAATTACAAATACTGGCAGCTTTATATGCTGCTCGTCCCGATATAGTGATTGGTTTCGAAATGTTCCCACGTCGGGTCCAGAAAGTACTCGATCAATGGGTGGCGGGTGAGCTATCTGAAGCTGCTTTCTTGAAAGCTTCAGAATGGGATACGGTATGGAGAACAGATGCCAGTCTTTATCTGCCATTATTTCATTTTGCACGCATGAATCGTATCCCGATGCGAGCACTTAATATTGATACCAAATTAAGAAAGCAGGTAGCTGAGAAAGGCTTTGACAGTATTCCCGAGAATGAACGTGAAGGAGTAACGCGTCCAGCACCTCCCAGCTCCGGATATCTTGATTTTTTGTTACCCATATACGAGTCACATGATCGTAAGGATAGGAAAAAGGAAAGAAATAGTCGTTATGATCCTGATTTCTTACGATTCGTTATTGGTCAGCAATTATGGGACCGGGCAATGGCTCAAGAAATTCATGGGGTACTTAGCACGCAGGATCAAGGGAAAAGTCCGCTAGTTGTTGCTATTATGGGATCGGGTCATATTATGCATGGTTTCGGTGTTCCTCATCAATTGAGGGATCTGGGTGTAACAAAAATTACTTCATTATTACCATGGGATACAAACAAACCATGTCAACAATTGGTTGCAGATTATGCTGATGCCGTTTTTGGCGTTAGCCCGGTTGGTGCGGAAACCACACCTTTGCGCCAGCGGCTGGGTATTCGCTATGAGATTGCTTCACAGGATGGCGGGGCGCGTGTTCTGGAGGTTGAAAAAGGCAGTATTGCCGAGGAGGCTAATATGCTGGAAAACGATATCATCACTGAGATCGCTGGATTATCGGTGATGGAAGTGGGAGATCTCATTGCTGTGATCAAACGTCAGGCACCTGGCACATGGTTGCCACTCAAAGTCAAGCGAGGGAATGGCGAGATTGAGATTGTTGCCAAGTTTCCTGCACTAGTGAAATAAAGAAGCTATCAATATCGGAGCGGGGTAATTTTGCGGCATTCCGTTGAGGATCAGCTCTTTTGTAGTCATAGTAGAAGATCGCCGGGGTACTTTGTGTAAATTATAATATCACTGGTAGCAATTGGTCCCGCCAAGCATTTTTTGTGGCATTGATATTTGGATAGGGTACATTACTGTTAACATTTACCGCCCACTATATACACATTTTTTGTACTGTATGATTGGGTGATGGCGCGATTTCTTTGCTAATTTAATTGTGATATTTCTTCTTGGAGAATATTTAACAAAATTCTTTGCTTTTTTCTTTTTGTTTATAAAGAGTAAAATCAAGTTGATGTCTCTGAAGAAGTTTATAAAATTCTGTTCGATTGCGTTTGGCTAATCGGGCTGCTTGTGTTACGTTGCCTGCAGTAATTTTTAGTAAACGTACCAGATAATTTCTTTCAAACTTTTTGCGTGCTTCTTCAAATGATACGAGCTGCGCTTCCTCCTGATGCATCGCATCATAGACCAGTTGATATGAAATGAGAGGGTTCGCGCTCAGGACGACGCTTTGTTCTATGATATTCATTAATTGTCGAACATTACCCGGCCATGAAGCGCTGAGCAAAAGGTTGGTCGCTTCCGGCGAAAAACCATTGATTTCTTTCTCGTATTTTTCAGCAAAGGTACGAAGAAAATGATTAGCCAGCAAGGGGATATCTTCACGGCGTTGAGCTAACGAAGGAATCGTTAAACCAACCACATAGAGCCGGTAATACAGATCCTCACGAAAATTTCCTGCCGTGATCTCAGTTTTGAGATCACGGTGAGTGGCAGAAATAATCCGGACATCAATTGGGATTGGCTGCGTAGACCCGACGGGTCTGATTATCCTTTCTTGCAGTGCATGCAGTAACTTTACTTGCAGTAGCAGCGGCATATCACCAATTTCATCCAGGAACAATGTGCCACCCTCGGCTAATTGAAACAGACCTTTATGCTCCCGGATAGCGCCTGTAAAAGCTCCTTTGACATGCCCAAATAGCTCTGATTCCAGTAATTGCTCAGGGATGGCTGCGCAATTGATGGTGACAAAAGGTTGGCAACAACGCTTGGATGCTTGATGAATAGCACGTGCAAATAATTCTTTACCAACACCACTTTCTCCAAGAAGTAGCACGCTCGCATTTCCTTCCGCAACGCGTTCTACTTTGGTCAGAATATCTTCCATTTCAGCATTTTGGGTAATAATGCTTTTACGCCATGCAACTCGTGATTCCTCACAGGGTTCGTTATTTCCGCTATTGCATGTAAGTCTAAGAGCCTGATCTATTTGGTCGAGCAAGGTTTTTGGATCATATGGTTTGGTGAGGTAACCAAAAATACCACGCTGAACTGCGGCGACAGCATCCGGGATCGTGCCATATGCTGTCAGAATAATGACCGGTAGCGTTGGGTTAGCTTGATGAATATGTTCAAACAAAGCCATACCATCCATCCCACTCATTTGCATATCACTAATGACGAGATGGGGCCGTGTGATATCGAGGCAGTTTAATGCTGCTTCTGCACTGGTAGCTACAATTGTTTCAAATCCTGCAGCCGTCAAACGTATCGAGAGTAATTCTAGAAGATCTGAGTCGTCATCGACAATTAAGATTTTTTTAGTCGGTACCATATATTTTTATTCAGGGAGTTATTCTACGGATTGGATGTTTTTCCATGTTCTTTATAGCGTCTATTCTATTTTGCAATGTTTGAACGTGTTCTTCCAATACTTGTACTTGTTCATCTGAAGCTTTTAATTTTTGAGAAAAATTTCTCGCATCAGTTCTTGCAATTTGCTGTTCTCTGAGTAGCGATATGAGTAATTTCCTGAAATTAGCTACGTTAGTCGACATTGTAATATCTTGTGGCCAATTATTCAGTAAATCGAGCGCAGCCTGAATATTTGTAAAAGACGTTTTGGGTAAACTGATAAGTAAAATGTATTTTAGACGACTTTTCGCATCGGAATTTTTTTTATTAAAGTGTTTCTTGGCATAGTTGTATTCCGCGGCTAGTTGAGTAGCATTCTTTTTTTGCAGCTGACCATAATACAACATCAATTCATCTAACGTGTTGTATTGATCCAACTTATCTTGTTGGGAAACTGGTTTGTCGCCAGGGTCGGGTGATGGATAGGTAGTCGCTGTTGTGCACCCAACTAATACAACAAAAAATATAAAAAATAATAACGACTTTGAAGCAACATTCATGGCTGAACCTCAGGATCTTGAATAGGCAGGGTTAGACAGAAATGCGCTCCCTGACCGCCATGTTTAACGAGTTCAATATTCCCACCGTGTGCAAGTGCATATTCTCTGGCAATCGACAAGCCAAGCCCGGTTCCTCTGATATGGCTACTAGGTTTGCTACGCCCCCGATAAAAAGGTTCAAAAATTTTATCCTCATCGGTGATATCAATCCCGCTACCATTGTCGATAACATCGAGTTGGATAGTTTGATCCATTTGTATCGCAGAGATCTTGATGCAACTTCCTTGTGGAGAGAATTTTATGGCATTTGATAAAAGATTATCAATAATAATACCGATTTTTTGTTTGTCGCATTCGAGCATGAGATCTGGGCATGTCAAATCGATTTTTATTTTTCTACTCATAATAGACAGATTCTGATCTTTTAAGACAGTGGTGATGATATGAGCAAGATTTGTGCGCTGTTTAATAAGTGCCACTTTGTCTGCCTGAAGGGCACTAAAACTTAATAAATCTTCGATACGCTTCTGCAATTGGATACTGCTGGTTTGGAGGATATCAACAATTTGTTGCTGTTTTTTATTAAGATCGCCAGTTACTCCTTCTGCAAGGAGGTTAGCTCCCTCACGAATAGCAGAGAGGGGTGTTTTAAGCTCATGGGAGACTTGTCGTAGAAATTGAATTTTCTGTTCTTCCAATTTAAGCAAGCGGCGACGCATCCAGTCTAGGCGAGAGCCCAAGTATTTTAAATTTTCAGGACCAGTAATTTTTACTGCGCTAGATAATTTGCCTTGTCCCATATTATAAATTGCTTCGTCAAGCTGACGAAGAGGGCGTGCTATGAATACTGAGAAAGCAAGTGCGAGCAAAATAACAAATGGAATCAGAATGAGTAATTCCCACTCAACCAAAGTGCGAGTACGTAAAGCCATCTCACTCATTTCATTTACTTTCTGTCCAATTATCCGATAATTTTCTGTAGAAAAATTCTGCGCAAGGATAAGCAGATTAGCAAATTGGTTGAGTAAATCTCGAAGATTCTGAGGAGTATTATATGAAGTCAGTATCTCACGAAAAATTGTTGTCTCTAATAATTGTAATTTTTCCAATAAAAGCTGTTGTTCCAGATAGGGAGAAGCTTCAATAAGCTTTATCGCCGTTTTTTCAAAATTGGTATGCGCCTGGAAATAACCTTCCAGTAAGGATATATCTTCTAAGATATGCGCGTGCTGTACACTTCGTTCCATCACGATAATTTCATCAATCAAGATACTGCTGCCATGAGTAATTTCTGTGGCCTGGTAGATTGTTTGGCGGCTCTGGTCTGCAAGCTGATCAATACGTATGGCGCTATAGATTAGCGCAGCGATTAATGGTAATCCTACTATCGAAAACCCAAGTAGGATCAATTTAAGAAAGGATGTGGGATTGTGACGTAGCTCTGCTTGAGGGGTAATCTCCGGTTTATCATCCGTTTCTGACGCAACAGAATCTATCGTGTTTCTCAATACTTCTATCCTTTATACTATCTCATCCAGCAGGTTGCTATAAAACTATCAACGTTGCCGCTACGGTGTTAAAAACAGACTCAAAATGCTCTTCAGTAGGTATAAACTCGGCTGCTTTCGTCTGTTTTTTTACCTATTATCGACTGCCTCGAATATGTTTTTTAACAGCCTGCTAGAGTCTGGCTGTGTTTTTCATAATAATGAAGATATGAGCCTTAAACTACAGCTCATTATACCGGCAAGGGTAAACTTTCTGATGAAAGTATCAGAAGTAAACGACAAATCATAGATTTGTCGTGCCTGTTGCCTATATTGGTACTGAATTTTCTGAAGCCAATTCAAATTCTTTTCGTCTCAAGATTGTATTTTGGGCTTGCGGTAATAGATCTGGATAATCAAGGCTGTAGTGCAAGCCACGGCTTTCATGGCGAAGCATGGCGCTTTGCACAATCAAATCAGCGGTTGTAACTAAGTTACGCAATTCTAACAAATCACCTGTTACGCGAAAATTAGTATAATATTCATTGATTTCTTCCCGTAGCAGGTTTATGCGGTTTTGAGCACGGCGCAGGCGTTTATTGGTTCGTACGATTCCCACGTAACTCCACATGAATCGGCGTAACTCGTCCCAGTTATGTGAAATGACGATTTCCTCATCTGCATCTGTTACCCGGCTTTCATCCCATTTTGGGAGTGAGATGAAAGGTACGGGTGATTGCCTGAGAATATCCTCGGCTGCAGCTTGGCCAAATACTAAACATTCTAGCAAAGAATTACTAGCTAACCGGTTAGCACCATGTAATCCAGTATGAGCAGTCTCACCTATGGCATATAAGTTGTCTAGATCAGTTTTGCCTTTCCGGTCAATAACGATACCGCCACATGTGTAATGTGCAGCAGGAACGACTGGAATGGGTTGGCGTGTAATATTAATTCCTAATTCGTGGCATCGAGCATAAATAGTAGGAAAATGCTGCTTGAGAAAATCTGGTGATTTATGAGAAATATCCAGATATACGCAGTCAAGACCTCTTTTTTTCATTTCAAAATCAATAGCACGTGCCACAATATCGCGTGGTGCCAGTTCCGCACGTTCATCATGCCAGGGCATAAAGCGTTCGCCATTAGGAAGTTTTAATAATCCGCCTTCTCCTCTAACGGCTTCACTAATTAGGAAGGATTTAGCATGCGGGTGATAAAGGCAGGTAGGGTGAAATTGGATGAATTCCATATTGGCTATCCTGCAACCTGCACGCCATCCCATGGCGATGCCATCACCCGTGGCGATATCGGGATTGGTTGTATAGAGATAGACTTTACCCGCTCCCCCTGTTGCTAATACCGTGTTGTGGGCAGAAATGGTGTGAATTTTATCTGTTTTGATATCTAATACATAAGCGCCATAGCAGCGGGCATTCTGCTTATCAGAATGAGGAGCCAATTTAGAACTTGTGATCAGGTCAACTGCAATATGGTGCTCGAGTATGACAATGTTCGGGTGGGTGCGAATTTTTTTGCTAAGTGTAGATTGTACTGCTTTACCGGTGGCATCATTGATGTGAATAACTCGACGTACACTATGCCCACCTTCTTGTGTGAGGTGATAGCCGGTTTCATTATTGCTATCACGTGTAAAGTTGACTCCTTGAGAAATGAGCCATTTGATAACTTGTGGTCCGTTTTCAACTACATAGCGGGTGACTGCCTCATCACATAAGCCGGCACCAGCAATTAATGTATCGCGAATGTGAGCGTCAGCAGAATCCTCCATTGAAAGTACCGCAGCAATCCCGCCTTGTGCCCAAGTACTGGAGCTATCCTGTAATGATCGTTTAGTGACAATAGCTACTTTCTGACTTTGTGCTAAATTGAGGGCGAGTGTAAGCCCAGCCAAGCCACTGCCGATGATCAGCGTATCAAAATAATATTGTTGCATTGATTAATTTTAATTTATTTGTGAACTAAAGCTATTTTATTAATCATAACTCAATAACTAAAGTTTCGTTGGCTTCGTTGAAAGGCTTATTAATAAAAGTAGTGAACTAATCAAGAAACTTTATTGTCTTTAGTCCGACTTCGGATAGTTCACGGCAGATCCCCGAACAATGTATACTTTATTGAGTGGTGAATTGTTATCTATTTTTAATTTCGGGGAAAGAACAGCATGGGTGATCGTGAAATCGATCAACAATTGGTTGAGCGCGTGCAACATGGCGATAAGCATGCTTTTGATTTACTGGTGATCAAATATCAGAGAAAGCTGGCACGTTTATTATCACAGTTTATTCGTGATGCTGCTGAGGTTGAAGATGTCGCCCAAGAAACTTTTATTAAGGCATATCGTGCTTTACCATCATTTCGTGGTGAAAGTGCCTTTTATACTTGGCTATATCGTATTGGTATCAATACAGCCAAAAACTTTCTTGTATCCCAAGGAAGAAAAGTGCCCACGGCTGTTAGTGAATTTGATAATGAAGATGCAGAGAATTTTGAAGAAGCAGGTAGATTACGAGAAGTCAGTACACCAGAAAGTGAACTGATGACTAAACAAATCGCTCAAACGGTTAATCAATCATTAGACTCATTACCTGAGGAATTAAGGACTGCAATTGTTTTGAGGGAAATTGAAGGTTTAAGTTATGAAGAAATTGCGAGTATTATGAATTGTCCTATTGGAACAGTTCGCTCTCGTATATTTCGTGCACGTGAGGCCATAGCTGAAAAACTGCGGCCTTTATTAGGAACAAGTAAAGACAAGAGGTGGTAATGAAGGGGTGGTTTTATGAAAAATAAAATGTCAGAGCTGATAGACGGTGAATTGGATTCGGTGGATGCCGATGAAGTAATTGCAGAGTTAAAGAAAAAGAATGATTTATTGGATGATTGGGAAACCTATCATGTGATCGGTGAAGTACTGCGACAGCCAACAGTATCATTCCCCATCAATGTGGCGAGTCGAGTAAGTGAACGCTTAGTAAGCGAACCGACCTTGTTTATGCCGCGTGTATCACAAGCACACAAGCGCAAATTAATTACACTTTCAGCTGCTGCCTCCTGCGCTGCCTTAGTAAGTGGATGGTTAGTTATGCAAATAGCAGATGTTCAGCAAGAAGTGCTCGTTACCGAGAAAGTGAATAATAATGCAGTTGTTCAAGTTGATCATCCGGTAGCTTTCCAACCCTCCCCAGCCTTTACGCTTCCATTTACGCTTCACCATCTGGGGGATTACTCATTGATTCATAGAGAATTTTCACCCCATACAAAGATGCAAGCACCTATAACGGGCGTACATCAGGTTGAAAGCAGGGAAGAAAAATCCAGATAAGGTATATGTGGTAAGTTTTCTGGATTGAAATTTTATAGATGCCCGCAGGCTATTTGCTTGATCGAAAGATTTTGTTGATTTCGATCAAGCAAATAGCTGTCTCGTTTGTTATTTGTTATTTGTTATTTGTTATTTGTTATTTGTTATTTGTTATTTGTTATTTGTTATTTGTTATTTGTAAGATTTAATTGCATCTCTATTGATCATTATGTTTTCAGTATTTTTCCCATTTCTTTTATCAAGAAAAAATATGCAAAAAATTATTTTACTGTGCTTCCTGATAATTTGCCCCATCAGTTTTGTACATTCAAAGGAGCTACCTGATTTCGCAGGTCTGGTTGAGCAGTATGGAGAAGCGGTAGTAAATATTAGTACAGTACAAACACAACAGATTGCAGGAAGTCAGATTTTTCCTGAAATTCCTAATATTCCGGAAGATTCTCCTTTCTTCGAATTTTTTCGCAGGTATATGCACCCATTTTCAGGCCCTAAGAAGTATGAATCCAAATCGTTAGGGTCTGGTTTCATTATAAGTAAGGATGGATATATTCTAACAAATGCGCATGTCGTCGAAGCTGCCAATCAGATTACTGTCAGACTAACCGATAAAAGAGAATTTAATGCACAGGTTATTGGCACAGATCGGAAAACTGATGTGGCACTTATCAAGATCGATGCGAAAGACTTGCCTGCGGTAACTCAGGGTGATCCGGATAAACTCAAGGTAGGGGAGTGGGTTATTGCAATTGGCTCCCCTTTTGGTTTCGAAAATAGTGTAACTGCAGGGATAATAAGCGCGAAAGGCCGCTCGCTTGCGCAGGAAAGTTATGTCCCCTTTCTCCAAACTGATGTGGCGATCAATCCCGGTAATTCTGGCGGTCCCCTTTTTAATATGAAGGGCGAGGTAGTCGGTATCAACTCGCAGATTTATAGCCGAACAGGTGGTTTTATGGGATTGTCTTTCGCTATTCCCATTAACGTGGCAACAGAGATAGCCACTCAACTTAAGGAACATGGGAAAGTCTCACGCGGGAAAATAGGCGTTATGATTCAGGAGATGACTGAAGAGCTGGCTGAATCCTTTGGCTTATCTCAAGCACGTGGAGCACTGGTAGTTTCTGTAGAAAAAGATGGTCCAGCAGACAAAGGAGGTATCGAAGTTAGAGATGTCATTTTGAAATTTGACGGCAAAGATATTGCGGTTTCCAGTGATCTGCCGCGTCTTGTCGGAAACACTAAACCTAAATCTAAAGTAGCAGTGCAAGTCTGGCGGGACGGTGCCACTAAGAATTTAACTGTTTTGATAGGGGAAATGCCATCAGATGAAAGTGATCGCAGCCGCAAACAAAGTAAGGCCCCTGATACTTCAAATCCTCTAGGATTGGCTCTGAGTGAACTCTCTGATAAACAAAAAAAACAATTGGGTATAGAGAATGGTTTACTGGTTGAAGAAGTACAAGGTGGCATTGCAAATCGTGCTGGCATACGCCAAGGCGACATTATTCTCGGATTTAATAACCAAGACGTCATAACAATCAAACAGTTTAATCAGCTGCTTAACAAGATTGAGAAAGGACGAAATATTGCACTATTGATAAAAAGAGGCGATATGACTACTTTCATTACGATGAAGCTTGATAATTAAAAGCCTATATAACATTGATTTTATGGATAGAATAAAGCTGATTGTGTATGGCCGAAGGGATTGTCATCTTTGTCAGGAAATGATTGCATCATTGCAAAAATTACAGAAGCAAATCGAGTTTCAATTTGAAGTGATTGATATTGATAGCGATCCTCAACTGGTAAATCAGTATAATGAGCGAATTCCAGTATTGGTGTCAGCAAATGAGAAACAAGACGAAATCTGCCATTATTACCTTGATGAAGCTGCATTAGATGCGCATTTTGCTAAAATTCGATAGAATGCTGTCGGTTAGTAATAGCAACTATTTTATTCACAAGTAAATTAGATCTGCATCGAGTACCAGCAAAAATTCCCGACTGACATTTAAAACCCCAATCGAATGCAACACATTCGCAATTTTTCTATTATCGCGCATATAGATCACGGTAAATCCACATTAGCTGATCGCATCATACAGTTTTGTGGTGGTTTATCTGATCGAGAGATGGAAGAGCAAGTGCTCGACTCTATGGATTTAGAGCGTGAACGAGGCATTACCATTAAAGCACAGACAGTTGCTTTAAAATACCAGGCATGTAATGGTCAGACTTTTCTGCTGAATTTGATTGATACGCCTGGTCATGTCGATTTCTCCTATGAAGTATCTCGCTCCTTAGCTGCCTGTGAAGGTGCTTTATTGGTCGTAGATGCTTCCCAGGGAGTAGAAGCTCAGACGGTAGCGAATTGCTATACCGCGATCGAGCAGGGCGTCGAGGTGATACCGGTCTTGAACAAGATTGATTTGCCTGCGGCTGACCCGGATCGAGTGATTGCAGAAATAGAAGATATCATCGGGATAGAGGCAACAGATGCCTTGCGCGTGAGTGCTAAGACAGGCCAAGGCATACAGGATATGCTGGAAGCAGTTGTTAAGCGTATCCCCACACCTAAGGGAGACCCAAATGCACCATTGAAAGCACTCATTATTGACTCGTGGTTTGATAATTATGTGGGTGTTGTCATATTGGTAAGGGTTGTCGATGGAGTATTGAAAGCCAACAACAAAATCATGCTCATGGCTAGCCACGCGGCTTATCTATGTGAGCAAGTGGGGGTATTTTTACCTAAAGCAGAAAATCGCGATTCGCTGAGTGCGGGTGAAGTGGGTTTCGTTATCTCTGGTATTAAGGAATTGAAATCAGCCAAGGTAGGTGATACCGTCACATTGGCGGATAATCCTGCCGCTGAACCTTTGGTTGGATTTAAAGAAATCAAGCCACAAGTATTTGCCGGGCTTTATCCGGTTGAATCCAATCAATATGATGCCTTACGCTCTGCATTAGAAAAACTGCAATTGAATGACTCATCGTTACAGTTTGAACCAGAAACGTCCCAAGCGCTTGGTTTTGGCTTTCGTTGTGGTTTTCTGGGTTTGCTCCATTTAGATATTGTTCAGGAGAGGCTGGAGCGGGAATATGATATGGATCTTATCACCACTGCGCCAACCGTTATTTATCAGGTTGCGTTGCGTGATGGGACAGTGATTGAAATTGAGAATCCATCAAAAATGCCCGACCTCTCTAAAATTGAAGAGATTCGAGAACCCATCATTACCACAACGATATTAGTTCCAGAAGAATACGTGGGTGCAGTTATGTCTCTATGTACCGGCAAGCGCGGGGTTCAGAGAAATATGCAATATATGGGCAGGCAAGTCATGCTTGTTTATGAAATGCCACTAAATGAAGTTGTCATGGATTTCTTTGATAAACTCAAATCGGTTAGCCGTGGTTATGCCTCGCTGGATTATGAATTCAAGGAATTTCGCGCAGCTGATCTGGTTAAACTCGATATATTGATCAATAGTGAAAAAGTGGATGCATTGTCATTAATCGTGCATCGTACTAGTAGCCAACAAAGAGGTCGCGAATTGGCACAAAAAATGCGTGAGCTTATTCCCCGACAAATGTTTGATATCGCCGTGCAAGCAGCAATTGGCGCTCATGTCGTGGCAAGAGAAAATGTTAAAGCGTTGCGTAAGAATGTTTTGGCCAAATGTTATGGTGGAGATATCACGCGCAAACGTAAACTGCTTGAGAAGCAGAAAGCAGGAAAAAAGCGTATGAAACGCGTCGGTAATGTAGAGATTCCCCAAGCAGCATTTTTGGCCATTCTGCAGGTTGGTAAATAATTGACTGCTGAAAAATCAAATTAATTGAGTGATAAACATGAAAATTTGCCCTCCCCATTATGTTATATGTTTGCTAGCTCATTAAGGGAAATGAAATGAATTTTCCCTTAGTGTTATTGATCTTACTAGTTTTGACTGGCTGTATCTGGTTGCTCGATTTCCTCTTTTTGAAACGCAAACGCGAAGCGGATGCCACAGAGCCTTGGTGGGTGGAATACCCCAAAAGCTTTTTTCCTATCATCCTGATTGTTTTTTGTCTTCGCTCTTTTCTGGTGGAACCATTTAAAATACCTTCGGGTTCGATGATACCTACTTTATTGGTGGGAGATTTTATTCTGGTAAACAAGTTTACCTACGGGATCAGGTTGCCCGTTATCAATCACAAGATCATTGAAATGAATCACCCCAAACGTGGAGAAGTGATGGTATTCCGTTATCCGGAAGACCCATCGATAGATTATATTAAACGAGTGATTGGTTTACCTGGAGATACTGTTACGTATCGTAATAAAAAACTCAGCATTAATGGTGTGCCAGTAGAAAGAGAGTTGAATGGAGATTACAAATATGTTGAATCAGGTTTGGCTTATGTATACACCCAGCGTTTTAAGGAACTTTTAGGCGATAAAAGTTATAGCATACTTATCAATCAAGAGATGCCCAATATGCTGTTATCTAGCGTACATTATTTTCCCTTCAAAGAGAATTGCGTATTCGATATGACAGGATTTACTTGTAAAGTGCCAGAGGGAAATTATTTTACGTTAGGTGATAATCGTGATGGTAGTAGCGATAGCCGTTATTGGGGTTTTGTTCCAGAGAAAAATATTGTGGGAAAAGCTTTTATGGTTTGGTGGAATTTTAGTGATTTAAGTCGAATTGGCTTGTCAATAAAATAGTGAATGCGGGAGTGGACTTGGAGTAAGGAAGATGCGCCATGTGATGAGAAAAGAACAACAAGGTATCAGTCTCTCTGGAATGCTAACCTGGTCAACTGTAGTCGTGATATTTGCTCTTCTAGGAATGAAATTGATTCCCTCCTACATGGAATATGCTACCATCAAACGAGCGTTGGTTGGCATAGCCAGTGATCCAAGTTTGCAGAATGCTCATCCTGGGGAAATACGCCAATCATTCGGTAAGCGTGCAGTTATCGATCAGATTACCGTTGTCAATAGTCGCGACATTCAAATTAGTAAAATAGGCGGGCAAACAGTTTTAAGTGTGAGCTATTCCGTTAAAACTCCTTTATTTGCTAATATTTCGTTATCTATTGATTTTACTGCTGCCAGCAATCGATGAGCTCACATAGCTTAAATATGCGTCGTCTACAAAATTTTCCGGTAAAAAATCAGGGCGATTTCTTTCACAAAATCGGCTATGTTTTTAAGCAACCGGAATTGTTGCAAGAATCATTAACCCATCGCAGCTTTGGTTATCCGAATAACGAGCGCCTTGAGTTTCTTGGAGATAGCGCATTGAATTGTGCAGTGTCAGCCTTACTGTTCAAAGAGTTTCCGCTCTTACCAGAAGGAAATTTATCAAGGCTCCGCGCTAATCTTGTCAACCAACAGGCATTATTTGAGCTGGCATCGGCACTTGGATTAGGTGATTTAATCAGGCTAGGTGAAGGAGAACGAAAAAGCGGGGGACATTACCGACCCTCAATTCTTGCCAACGCGCTGGAAGCAGTGATAGGCGCCATTTACCTGGAAGGTGGGTTCATTGAAGTAGAAAATTTTGTTAACAATCTTTACAAGCCATTATTACAAAATTTAGATCTTGAAACTTTGGGGAAGGATCCTAAAACGATGCTGCAGGAATATCTGCAGAGTCGTAGGGTAGCCTTGCCGGAATATACTGTCATCGCTACAAGCGGAGAGGCACATCGGCAGAAATTTAGAGTGGAATGCGCCATTGCAAAGCTTAATGTTCGAGCTATTGGCGAAGGAACAAGTCGCCGCAGGGCTGAGCAAGAAGCTGCAAAACAGGCATATGAATTAATCGTTCATTATTAATGGTCACCAATGCTTCAATTACAAAGAGCGTCTATGTAACTTTTATTTTTTCTAAGTATTCCCCAGCTTGAACCATTTTATTCGTACTCATGCCTTTAAACTACCCACTTTATAAGTGTAGTTTTAGGGAGCAAGTGATATGCGAATTCAAGATATTGCAAAACCAACATAACGCTAAATACAACTAGAAATATCCCAATTTATGGCTTCCCCTCATTTCAGAACTGGTTATGTTGCCATTGTTGGACGTCCTAATGTCGGTAAATCAACTTTACTTAACCATTTAATCCAACAAAAAATCAGCATTACTTCTAAAAAGGCCCAGACCACGCGCCATCGGATCAATGGTATTTTAACTGATGAGCAATCTCAATTTATTTTTGTAGATACACCTGGCTTCCAGACACGCTATAGCAGCCAGCTCAATCAAATAATGAACCGAACGGTCATTCAAAGCATACGCGAAGTCGATATCGTTCTCTTCGTGATCGAAGCAATACGATTTGATGAGCGTGATAAAGGGGTATTAAAACTCTTATCTGCCGATCGACCCGTTATCCTTGTGATCAATAAAGTAGATCAATTGGCTCAAAAAACTCAATTACTTCCATTCATGGAAAGTATGGCTAAGGAATTTAGCTTTGCTGGCATTATTCCAGTCAGTGCGGCGAGAGGAATACAACTGACTGAGCTAATCGATATGGTCCGGCCTTATTTGCCAGAAAACCCGCCTTTGTTTGGCGAAGACGAAATTAGTGATCGCAGTGAGCGCTTTCTTGCAGCTGAGATGATACGTGAGAAATTATTTCGTTTAATGGGTGAAGAAATCCCTTACTCGACTACTGTACGCATAGATCAATTTACAGTAGAAGGCAATTTGCGCAGAATTTTTGCCTGCATTCTAGTGGAAAAATTCAATCAGAAAGCCATCGTCATTGGCAAGAATGGTGAAAAAATTAAAACTGTTGCTACCCAAGCGCGGCAAGATATGGAAAAATTATTTGGCAGCAAGGTCTATCTCGAAGTATGGGTTAAGGTAAAAAATGGCTGGGCTGATGATATCAATACATTGAAGAGTCTAGGGTATGAATAAGATTGAAGAATATAAATGATTAATAAAACCGTACATGCACGAATTGGGTTAACAGTGACTAGAAAGCTTCACAACTTTTGTTTTTAGGTACGTAACCATCATGATTGCTTTGGGTATTAATATTGATCATGTCGCGACATTGCGTCAAGCGCGGGGAACGGCCTATCCAAGTCCAGTGGAAGCAGCATTGGTTGCTGAATCTGCAGGAGCAGATGCGATTACGCTCCACTTGCGTGAAGATCGAAGACATATCCAGGATCGGGATGTGGAAGTTTTGCGCGAGCGACTTCAAACCCGCATGAATCTGGAAAGTGCAGTGACTGATGAGATGATTGCCTTTGCCTGCCGTATCAAACCACATGATGTATGTCTCGTTCCAGAGCGCCGTGAGGAATTGACGACGGAAGGAGGGCTAGATGTGGTGCGACACTTCGAACAGGTGAAACAGGCGTGTAGTAAATTAACGGATGCTGGTATTCGTACATCGTTGTTCATTGATGCAGAGTATGAGCAGATAGATGCTGCAGCAAGAGCAGGTGCGCCGGTAATTGAAATTCATACAGGTCATTATGCCGATGCTAAAAATAATGATATACAACAATGCGAGCTGGAAAAAATTTGCACCGCTGTTGCCTATGGTCTGAGTCGAGGATTAAAAGTCAATGCTGGTCATGGGCTGCATTACCAAAATACCCGGCCAATTGCAGCGATACATGGTCTTTCAGAACTTAACATCGGACACGCGATTGTGTCGCATGCATTATTCGTTGGGTTAGCCCAAGCGGTTAGGGAAATGAAGCAACTCATCCAGGAAGCCAGTCAATGATCTATGGAATCGGTACCGATATCGTCGAGCCTTCCCGTATTGCTCAATCGCTTGAAAAATATGGCGAACGTTTTGCGCGTAGATTGTTAGCCGAGCATGAATGGTCTGATTATATTAAGGATGCTAAGCCAGTGATGTTTTTAGCTAAACGCTTTGCAGCTAAGGAAGCTCTTTCTAAGGCAATGGGTACGGGTTTGCGATCTCCCGTGACATTAAATAATATATCGGTTGCCCATACCCCTCTTGGCAAGCCGTATTTTTGCTTTCATCCTGAATTGGCCGAATTGATCCAGCGCGAAGGAATCATTGGTCATCACCTTTCCCTCAGCGATGAATTGAATTTGGCTAGTGCCTTTGTCATCCTGGAGAAGGCGTGATGTCGCAGGGTCCTGTGATGCTCGATATCGCGAGCACTCAATTATCAGCCGAAGATAAAGCAAGATTACTTCATCCTCTCACGGGGGGCGTTATCTTGTTTACCCGTAATTATGATTCAGTTGAGCAATTGACATCCTTGACCGCCGAGATTCACGCACTCAGAACCCCACCGTTACTCATTGCTGTCGATCATGAAGGTGGCAGGGTACAACGTTTTCGCAAAGATTTTACCCAACTCCCCGCGATGCGCGAGCTGGGAAAGCTATGGGACAAGCATCCCCGTCGGGCGCGTCATCTGGCACAGCAAGCAGGGTATGTGCTGGCAGCTGAATTATCTGCATGCGGTATTGATTTGAGCTTTACTCCAGTACTTGATGTCGATTATGGGCAAAGTAGTGTGATTAGTGATCGCGCTTTCCATCATATCCCGCAGGCCATTGCTGAGCTGGCGCATAGCTTAATGCTGGGGTTGAAATCAGCAGGCATGGTTGCCGTTGGTAAGCATTTCCCTGGGCATGGACATAGTCAGGCAGATACGCATTTTGAGATCGCTGTGGATGACCGTACCTTTGCCGATATCGAGCTGGATGATCTTATTCCATTTCGTCAGATGATTGATTTTGGCGTAGCAGGAATCATGGCAGCCCATGTCATCTACCCCGAAATGGATAGGCATCCTGCTGGGTTCTCCAGCTTCTGGCTAAAAAATATTTTACGCAATAACTTGAGGTTTGATGGCTGTATTTTTAGTGATGATTTGAGCATGCAAGGCACGAGAGGATATGGCAGCATTACTGAGCGTGCTGAGGCAGCATTACAAGCAGGTTGCGATATGGTACTGGTATGCAATAATTTTCAGGCTACTGATCAATTGCTGGAAACGTTGCAATGGGAAATATCTGCTACAAGTGTAGCGCGGTTAGCACGGATGCGTGGACGACGCCATGTGCAATCAATGATAACGCTACATGACGATGCAAATTTCATGCTAGCTGCCAGGGAAATCAATGAAATTGGAATAGACGGTCAGCAATTGCTATTCTAATTGAATCAACCTCAAATGCGCCTTCTTGATAAATTGCCGATGTGTAAGGCATTATCACTGAAAGGAGTTTCTCATGATGAATTTTCCTTCGTTTGTAACGATTCATTTTTATAAGGTGATTCATGACTAAATCTTTCGATGTGGCTGTAATTGGCGCAGGTCCGGGCGGTTATGTGGCGGCTATCCGTTGTGCTCAGTTGGGTCTCAATACTGTTTGTATTGATGAATGGAAAAATGAGCAAGGCGTAGCAAGTCTAGGAGGCACTTGTCTTAACGTGGGGTGTATTCCATCCAAGGCGTTACTGGAGTCTTCCGAGAACTATGCACGTGCTGCGCATAAATTTATTGATCATGGCATTAATCTAGAAGGTTTGTCCATGGATGTGCCGGTGATGATTACGCGCAAAAATAAAATTGTGAAGGCTTTTACCGCTGGTATTGCCATGCTGTTCAAGAAGAATAAGGTGACTTCTTTGCATGGCAGAGGAACTTTGCTTAAGCAAGAGAACGATCTCTGGAAAATTCAGGTAAAGAATAATACCGAGGTCGAAGAAATTCAGGCTGAATACATCATCATCGCAACCGGTTCAACACCTCGCCCATTGCCATTCATCGAAGTAGATAATCATCAAATACTGGATAATAGCGGCGCGCTGGCGCTAACGGAAGTACCAAAACGTCTCGGTGTAATTGGTGCAGGCGTGATTGGCCTCGAGATGGGGAGCGTATGGCGTCGGCTGGGCTCGGAAGTAACTGTGCTGGAAGCGCAGCCAAATTTTCTCATGGCCGCGGATGAACACATTGCAAAGGAAGCACAGAAAATTTTCACGCGTGAGCTCGGTTTAATCATTCAGACGGGCGTCAAGATCAAATCGATCCAGGTTGAGGAGCAGCAGATAGTCGTTAATTATGCTGACGCTAAAGCTGATTCGCAAAAGCTGGAAGTCGATAAATTAATTGTCGCAATTGGCAGAATTCCCAATACAGTTGGTTTGGCTACAGATGAGATTGGGTTAAAAATAAATGAGCAGGGTTATATTGAGGTCGATGAGCACTGCTGCACTAATCTGCCAAAAGTATATGCCGTTGGCGATGTGGTCAGAGGACCTATGCTGGCACATAAAGCTTCAGAAGAAGGCGTGGCTGTGGCAGAAATGATTGCTTCCACTAAGCAAGGTCATGCCAACGAATCTGCTAAAGTTAATCTGGATATTATTCCATGGGTGATTTATACCTCGCCGGAAATCGCCTGGGTAGGAAAAACAGAGCAGGAACTTAAATTAGCCGGTATTGCTTATCGCGCCGGGCAATTTCCATTTATGGCCAATGGGCGCGCACGTGCCCTGGGAGAAGCCAGTGGCTTTGTGAAGGTGCTTGCTGATGCTGACACAGACCGCATCCTGGGCATACATATGATCGGCCCCTATGTTTCTGAAATGATCGCAGAAGCCGTGGTTGCGATGGAATTTGCTGCCAGTAGTGAAGATATTGCACGCATCATTCATGCGCATCCTTCATTATCTGAGGTATTACATGAAGCGGCTTTAGCGGTAGATAAACGTGCGTTGCATATCTAATAATCAACTAAGCTAGTCAATTAACTAGCCAATTATAGTGCTGGATAATAATAGCTTCCCCACATTGCCAAAAAGAACACAATGTGGGGTATCTGGTATTAATATTTTACACACTGAGCTCTATCAGGATTGACAGCGCAAGACCAGGTTGTCTGGCGGATACCGGCTGCTTTATTGAATAGGAACTCAACTTTTTGTTGTTTGAGCTGCTCGGGTGTGGGCGTCACTTTTTCAGGTATGAA
The DNA here is from genome assembly GCF_900114745.1 of Nitrosomonas communis. Taxonomy (GTDB): domain Bacteria; phylum Pseudomonadota; class Gammaproteobacteria; order Burkholderiales; family Nitrosomonadaceae; genus Nitrosomonas; species Nitrosomonas communis_A. The sequence continues at coordinate 67,178 of NZ_FOUB01000013.1, forward strand.
GCGTTCCTGAGTCCAGAATCTTATCCGGCAGAATTCAGTTGCTTTGCCACAAATTTGAGTGATGGCAGCGCTATAGACCGTCTTATCCATTTCTTTATCCAGATCTACCAGTACCATATGCACAAATTTACCTGAAGTTCCCATTTCCAAAACGCGGACAACTCGCCACCCTAAGCCGCTTGGCAACGATTCAGTTGCTTTTGGAGAAGCAGCTTCTTGAGAGGATGAAGCAGCTTCTTGGGAGGGTGAAGAAGCTTCTTGAGAAGTTTCTGCTGATTCTGCTTCCTCAGATTGTGCCTGAGCTGTCCAGAGTAACATCATGGCAAGAAACATACTGCCGATTAATTTTTTATTCATTCGTTCTCCTGATATCCTTCTTTCTCTTCTAAATAAAAGTATTTCTGTTTCTGATTCGCAATTCTACCTATTTCAATTAGATATGAACAGTCAACAGATGATGGTAAAGTTTTGCCTAAAGAAGTAGTAGAGGAGTAATCTGGAGCACATGAAATTATATCAATCTAATCTACAGCTAGCGGATAGCGAGGACATCCTCATTAAATTGAGTCAGGGCATTACCGTAATTACCGGAAACCAGCGACTAGCTCATGTGTTTCGTCAGCATTTTGATCAGGCAACTATCCTTAAGGGCGCGAAAGTGTGGGCGACACCGGACATTCTACCATGGCATGGTTGGCTACAGCGTCTCTGGGAGGAGTCGTTGATTTCTGGAGAAATCCCTGAAGCCGGACAACTGCTCGCGCCGCAGCAAGAACGCGCTCTTTGGCAAGAGCTGCTTAGCTCAGATTTGCCATTCCAGCCTATGAGCAAAACTGCCTTGCAGGTACAAAAAGCCTGGCAATTACTGTGGGAATGGCATTTGCCGCAAAACGAGTCAATTTTCCAGTATAACGATGACAGCAGGTTATTCTGGAAGTGGCAGTTGCTATTTCAACGTACCTGTCAACAAAAAGGTTGGCTATCTGCGAGCTGCTTACCAGACAAGCTCCAGCAATATTTTGCACAGGGAACATTGCTACCACCAGATGAATTAGTACTCATCGGTTTTGATGAACTGAACCCTCAGCAATTAGCTTTGCTGGAAATACTCAATCGATCAGGCTGCCATGTGCAGTGGTTACAACTAAAACCAAAAATCAGCCAGATTGCACAGCTAACCTGTACCGATCGTCGGCAGGAAGCAAGACTCATGGCGCGATGGGTTCGGCAGAGACTGGAAGGCAATCCAGCGGCACAAATAGGTATTGTAGCGCCAGACTTGTCTGCCATGCGGGAAATTATCGTGCACGCATTGGATGAAATCCTGATACCCTCGACCTTTCATCCAGGTTATCAACAACAGGAACGTCCCTACAATATCTCACTTGGGAAGCCATTGGCTACATTTCCACTGGTTACGACAGCATTGAAGCTGCTTGATCTGTTGAAGCCCGCGATCAGTTTATCAGATATCAGCCAATTACTTCATTCACCTTTTATTGGCGGGTGGGAGCAGGAGTCGAGCGCACGCGCCTTGCTCGATGTCCAATTGCGTGAAACAGGTGAGCCCAGCATATCGATTGGCACCTTAGCGTATTATGCTTCATACGCCAGTCGCAGCTATATCTGTCCGGTGCTGGCGAAAAAGCTCGAGACGCTGAAAGGATGGCTGCCAACCTGCTCACGTAGAGAGCAACCCGAGCAATGGGTACGGCATTTTGACCACTTGCTCAAGACGATTGGTTGGCTGGAGGGTTATTCCTTATCAAGTGAAGAGTATCAGACTTTGGAAGCATGGCGTGCGTTATTAGCAGAATTGGCTATGCTCGATTGGGTAAGGGGGGAGATCTCATTATCTGATGCGTTAAGCCAGCTTTGGCAGATGGCGAGAGAGCGTATTTTTCAACCTCAGACAGGTGTTGCCCCGGTTCAAGTACTCGGGCCACTCGAAGCACATAGCCTCCAGTTTGATTATTTATGGATGATGGGGTTACATGATGGCATCTGGCCTGCATCGCCGCAGCCTAATCCTTTTATACCCTTGCCGTTACAGCGCACCCATAAATTACCGCATTCAAGTGAACAGCGTGAGTTATTAGTAACACGGTTGTTCATGCAACGCATTGTGACGAGTGCTGATCAGGTCGTTCTAAGCTATCCGCAGCGTAATGGCGACGAGGAGTTACGTGCTAGTCCTTTGATCAAGGATTATCCCTCTTTGGCAATCAGTGCATTGTTAGCGAGTAATATGGCCTCATGGCGTGAAATGATTCATAATCATCTTCAGTTGAGTGAACTATTATACGATCCTGCTCCTATGCTGGAGCAGGCAGCGACCAAAGGTGGCAGTTACATTTTCAAGCTGCAGGCAGCCTGCCCTTTTCGCGCATTTGCAGAACTGCGGTTGGGCGCCCGGCCGTTTGGGCAAATTCAATTCGGCTTGAGCGCCATGACTCGCGGCAATGTTTTACATCGAATCATGGAGAAAGTGTGGGATAAACTTGATTCACATGAACAGCTGGTAGCATTACCGGATACTGCGTTGAATGAACTCGTATTGGATCAGGTTCATGAAGTCATAGACATGACGGCTCCCCATTATCCGCAAACATTTAGCCAACGTTTCCGCGAAATGGAAATCAAGCGGTTGCATCGGCATATAATGGCATGGCTAGAGTTAGAAAAAGAACGTTTACCGTTTCGCGTTATTGCCAGAGAAAGAAAATATGAATTGACGGTGGGAAGACTCAGCATTCAGCTTAAAATTGATCGCATCGATGAGATTGAATCGGGTCATCAATTGGTCATAGATTATAAAACAGGCCGGGCAAAAGCCAGTCAATGGTTTGGCGATCCCCCCGATGAACCGCAACTGCCGCTATATAGCTTAGTTTTTCCCGATGATCTCGCAGGCATAGCCTTTGCCCAAATACGAGCTGGGCGGATGGCATTCAGCGGAATCACGATTGAAGAGGGCATCTTGCCTGAGGTGAAATCATACGAAAAATTTAGTCAGAGCCGTGAGGTTGGCGACTGGTCTCAACTACTGAATCATTGGCGAGTAGCCTTGGAAAGGCTAAGCGACAATTTTTGTCGTGGAGAAGCTGCCGTTAATCCCAAGCAATACCCTGCCACTTGCGCCTATTGCACATTGCAGCCGTTATGCCGTATCACTGAATTAGCCCTGTTAGGTGAGGTGAATATCGAAGAAGGGGAGAATGAGGGATGACAATGCTGCCAGGTGTAGCTGATCAGGCTGAGCGGCTGCGAGCGCTTGATCCGCAACACTCCTTTATTGTGCAAGCACCCGCTGGCTCAGGTAAAACCGGTTTATTGACCCAGCGCTTTCTGGTACTGCTGGAAAGAGTCGATTCGCCGGAAGAAATCGTGGCGATTACCTTTACCCGCAAGGCAGCGAGTGAAATGCGGCAACGGATTCTGCAGGCGCTAACGGATGCTCAAAATCCGCTACCCCCGCAGGATCAGTATGCACATCAAACTTGGCAGCTGGCCCAGCGCGTACTGGCGCATGATCGGGCGAATGATTGGCAATTACTGGAAAATCCTGCCCGTTTACGCATCCAGACGATCGATTCGTTATGCGCCAGACTGGTTAGCCAAATGCCTATTCTTTCCAAATTAGGTGCGTTACCGTCCATTGCTGAGGATGCAACAGAACTTTATCAACAGGCGGCCAGGCAAACGATTGAAGCAGTGGAAGCGGGGGATGAGTGGTCGCATGCGATTGCTCATTTGATTGAACATTTGGATAACCAACTCGACAAACTGCAGCAACTGCTTGCCAGCATGCTCGCGCGCCGTGATCAGTGGTTGTCTTTTCTTGCCGATCCCAATCATGCAGGACTCATGCGTGATCAGCTGGAAGGCGCATTGGCTGAGCTTGTGATCGATGCCTTGCGGCAATTGGTCGATCATATTCCGGCAAGGTGTAAGGAGGAAATGGTGACATTGGCAAGATTTGCTGCCAATCAGCTTGAAAGTGAAAAGAGCGCTTCTCCCATTACGCATTGCCAGAACATGCACACGTTACCAAGTCCGCAAATTGACGATCTAGCGCAATGGAAAGGGTTGGCTACCTTGCTACTGACGAGTAAGGGAGAAATACGAAAGAGAGTCAATAAAAATGAAGGTTTTCCTCCCGCCCAAGGAAAACATCCAGAAGAAAAAGCACGCTATCGAGAAATGAAGCAGCGCATGGAAGCCTTGCTGGAAGCACTGGCGGCTGAAAGTAAATTTAGTCAGCACCTGGCACAGCTGCGAGAGCTTCCTCCCTGTCAATACCAAGAAGGAGAGTGGGAGACGTTGCAAGCATTATTCAAATTGCTTAGATTGACAGCAGGCTATCTGGAAATTACTTTTCGGCAAATGGGGCAGGTTGATTTCCCGGCGCTGACCCTGGCTGCAATTCAGGCGCTGGGAGAACCTGATGCCCCGACCGATCTAGCCTTGGCGCTGGACTATCGTATCCAGCATTTGCTGGTAGATGAATTTCAGGATACCTCGTTCAACCAGGCAGAATTGCTGGCGCGATTGACCGCCGGTTGGCAAGTAAACGATGGGCGCACATTATTTCTGGTGGGTGATCCGATGCAGTCCATCTATCGATTCCGACAAGCCGAGGTCGGGCTATTTCTCGAAATTCGTGATCGTGGAGCGTTTGGTCAGATTCCCCTGGAATTCCTACGCTTATCGGTCAATTTCCGTTCTCAGCAAGGCATCGTCAATTGGATCAATCAGCATTTCCCTCTTGTTCTGCCAGAGACGGATGACATGACTTTGAGTGCCGTTTCTTATGCGCCCTCAGTCGCCTTTCATACGAATTCAGCCAAAGAGCCAGTGATTTTTTATCCCTCGCTGCAACGCGATGGTTTTGCTGAAGCGCAACAAGTTGTATCGATAGTGCAGCAGGCTAAAGCTACCTTCCCGAATGGGACGACTGCCATTCTAGTGCGCAACCGTAGCCATCTTATGCAGATCATCGTGCACCTGAAACGGGCAGGATTGTCCTTTCAAGCGGTCGAAATCGAGCAGCTTACCCATCGTCCTGTGGTTCAGGACTTACTCGCGTTAACCCGCGCCTTACTGCACCATGGCGATCGCATTGCCTGGTTGGCGCTATTGCGCGCACCTTGGTGCGGATTGACTCTGCAGGACTTGTATATGTTGGTGGGTGAGGATTGGCAGACAACCATCATTGACCAGCTGCGGCATGCTTCCCGACTTGTGCAACTCAGTGAAGACGGCCAACAGCGACTGAGCCGTGTATTGCCTATCCTTGAGAGCGCGATTGCTCAGCAGACAAAACGCTCGTTGCGTAGAAATGTAGAAGGGACCTGGCTTGCCCTGGGCGGGCCCGCCTGTGTGACAGATAAAACTGATCTGGATGATGCGGAAGTTTATTTTCAATTGCTGGAAAAGCTGGAGGAGGCAGGTCAACTGCCGGATATTGAAATCCTCAGTGAGCATGTGGGGCAGCTCTATGCTTTGCCCGATGTGGCGGCTGATAATTCGTTACAACTGATGACCATTCATAAAGCGAAAGGGCTGGAATTTGATACAGTGATCCTACCCGGCCTGGGCCACAGAGGTAAAAATGATGAAGCCAGATTACTGTACTGGATGAAACATCAATTTAAATCAGGTGAACCAGCACTGCTGCTGGCACCGATCAATGCGGTGGGTGATGAGGCCAATCCGATTACTACTTACTTACGCAAATTAGATCAAGTAAAAGGTGATTGGGAAGATGGTCGTTTGCTCTACGTTGCAGCCACGCGCGCCAAACATCAACTGCATCTGTTTGGACATGTAAATCAGCCGGTGCTGCCCGACAACATGGAAATCCAGCAACCCCCAGCGAACAGCTTGCTGGCACGGTTATGGCCGGCTGCTGCTGCCCATTTTCAGGCTTTGTTGCAGGAAGCGAACACGCTGACGAAAGAAGCAGCGGAAAATACCGCACAAGAAGTCGTTACCCAAGCGCCGTTTAACTCCAGCAAGCGATTGCGGTTAGCGACTGAGTGGAGCCTGCCTGCACCGCCCGAGGCTATTAAAGTGACCATTGCTGCTGCTTATTATAACCCCGAAGAATCGATTGAATTTGATTGGACGAGCGAAACTGCCCGGCAGGTCGGTACAGTGATCCATCGATTACTACAGCATATCGGCAATATTGGTATCGAACATTTTGCGCAGCAGGATGTATCTCCCTTGGAGCGCGCGGGTCGCGCATTATTGCTACAAATGGGTGTCACGCAGAACCATTTTGAGCAGGCACTAACACAACTGTCCACCGCACTTAAGAGGTTATGGCAGGACGAAAGAGCGCGCTGGATTCTAAGCGGCCAACATGCTGAGGCACGTTGTGAATGGGCGTTGAGCGGTATGCGCAAAGATGGAATCGATCATATCGTCATAGACAGAACTTTTATCGATACAACGGGAACTCGCTGGATTATTGATTATAAAACAGGTATTCACAAGGGGGGAGATATCGAAGCCTTTCTCGATAATGAGCAGCTGCGCTATCGTCCGCAACTGGAACGCTACGCCAATTTGTTGCAACAGATGGAGGAACAACGACCCATTCGCCTGGGGTTGTATTTTACGTTGCTTGGGCAATGGCGAGAATGGACATTTGTAGTAAATGAATAAAATGGGAGAATCTCATTGCATAGAACAATCGATAGCAGTACACGAGATCGTCGCAATGCTAATGAAAGAAACCTGTATTGATGACCTGAATTTGACCCAAGCTAGGTAGTGAGATAGTAAAAATCCAATTTTAACGCAGATAATGCTGGCGATAAGCTACGCAGTGTAATTCCCGTTCATTGGAACGACCTGTTAGTCGCCTTTCTGTTTTCTTCTTATTCCATTTCCAAATCAAAAATGACGCGAAGGCGAGCCGCAGACAGTATAAATAATATGGCAAGGTGAAGCCGACAAAATCAGTTTTGATTTAGAAATGGAATTATTTTCGTCATATGCCTTTTGTAAAGTAGCGATGTCAAATTTCTTCATCTTGAGAAATGTTTGAGTGAGACGCGCCAACTTCGCAGGGTCTTTTGATTGCATCATTTCATCCATAACAGTAGGAACGATCTGCCAGGACAAGCCATATGTATCCTTAAGCCAACCACACTCGACTTCTTGTCCGCCTTCGCTGGTAAGTCTTTGCCAGTAGAAATCAATTTCTTCCTGCGTATCACACTTGACAACAAACAATATCGACTCGTTGAATTTGAAAAGCGGACCTGCGCTGATCGCCATGAACTCTTGTCCAAAAAGCTCGAAGGTTACGACTTCTACTGTTCCCGAAGGCATATCGTGAAGCGTTGTAGTGCTCTTGATCCGAGCGTTCTTGAAAACAGACGTGTAAAACTCGGCAGCTTTTTTAGCTCCTTGTCGAACCATAGATGTGGAACGATCTTCTGCTTAATAGTTGCTATGATATTTTCCCTCATAAAGGAAACAAGTAATTTGAGTTTCAGACACGATGACAGCACTAGCTGCTTAATATTGTTTAACCAGACACTTTCGACTGCTCAACAAATCTTGCTATCAAGACGAGGAATTGCGACCATGGAGCTCTTTTACTTTAGCATCTTTTTGCAGCATCTGAAATAAACATTATCTTTCCATGATATAAGGCAATTACCCACAGCCTTATCCACGAAAATTGTGGATAATAAAATTTAGACTTATCCCCATTTAATTATTCCAATTGTATGCGCTTGCATTATTGCCTGCTTATTTGATCTCTCTTAGCATCATCAAGCAACCCAACTGGCTTGTTTTGGTGCATTGCTGCTACTCTGCTGCAGGTATCGATCATAAAATTTGGGTCAAACTATAAGTTCCTCTAGCCTAAGTTATTGGACAAACTTAATCTTTTTTCCGTGTTATTCCATTTTCAAATAAAAAACGGCGCGAACGCGAGCCGCAGACAGTCTAATTAGTACGAGAAGGAGAAACCGACAAAGTCAGTTTTGATTTAGAAATGGAACCAACCCCCCCCGCTCAATTTTAATCATGGGATAGGAAGAAATCATGAGAATTGCAACATTCAACTGCGAAAACCTTTTTGCCCGCTATAAATTCCGAAATAACTTTAACCCAAGGGAGGACGATGGATTTACCCTCAACACGCTAGCATTTGAGATTTATGACGAAACTGCAAAACAAATTACTGCCGAAGCAATTCGAGAAATCAATGCTGAGGTCATTGCATTACAGGAAGTAGAAAGCCTGCCAGTTTTAGATCGTTTCAATTTAAGATACCTAGGTGGTATGCACTATAGACATCGTGTCGTGATTGATAGCCATGATGCAAGAAGGATTAATGTTGCTTTACTAAGCAAATATCCCTTAACATCGATTAGATCATATCGGCATGAAAGGAATGCAGCTAACACTGCACCACTTTTCTCACGTGACTGCCTCGAAATTCATGTTGATATTAATGGCAAAGAGTTGATTCTTTATGTGAATCATTTCAAATCTATGGTAGGTGGGCGCGATGCAACCAGAGTAATACGTACCGAGCAGGCTCAACGGATAGCAGAAATAATATCCGAGCAATGGCATCAAGCGGGGTATGAGGGTAACTATATTGTCCTTGGTGATCTTAACGATTACCCAAGTCATGATACTTCACTTCACGCACTGCTTGCCCATGAGGGTCTGGTAAATGTGATAGACCGACTTCCCAAAGAAGATCAGTGGACGCATTTCTATGCTGGTGGTAATGAATATCGCCAGTTAGATTATCTTCTCTTATCTTCATCGCTGGCCAGTCATAACCCTTCTTATCCGCAAATCATGAGAATGGGGGTGCCTTATCGGGCAGAACGCTATTCCGGTCAAAGATTTTCCCATGTGGGTGAAGACCATCCCAAAGCATCAGATCACGCACCCTTGTTTATGGATATCGAGCTTGATTGACGCATGGTTCAAATGAATGATTGTTTGAGTGAGTAAAAAATGATGAGCAACGGGTAAGCTGACTTTCATTTGGTAACGCGAGCAACTCAAGCTGCCCTCACGATAATACCCATCATTTACTCAAAGCAGCACAATAACAGGGGCCGGTGTATCCATTACAACGACATAGAACATGAGCATCTCTACCAGAAATTCTTCTTGATTAATTCCGTAGTGCAAGGTATTAGCTACCTCAATAGATAGAGGTTCTTTGCTTGCATCAGAGTTTGAATTTTGCTGCCCATCATGCTGCCAATGTGTAAATTTCGTGCATTACAGCCTGAAAAATTCAAATGGCATTTACATGTGCTCTGGTCTGCAATCTATTTTTGTAAACGTTATACGAGGATAATCTAGATGAACTACAAGGTCTGTTAGATTCATACTTTTTGCCTATTTTTGAGGCACTTTGAATAAATGTTATACCTTCTTAACATAATGTAGTTATCCACAATCTTATCCCCGGAGAATGTGGATACCAATTCTGAATAAATAACATCAAAATGTGTTTTCTATACCCAGTCGGGCTATTTCACTTTATCTGCTATTATTGCTACCTTTCTGCTTATGGCTGCCTACGTGTTTACACGTATTTTATCAACCAAGGTAACTCGATAAACTGTTGAGGTACTAAATATTAATAAAGAATATTTATTTTTCCTAATGACATGTGCTAATCGACAGGTGGAAGTGAATGGGTAGCACCAGAAGTTGAGCGACAGAAAGCGAATATGCTCATTCTCACGGTTGAGGCCGAGCTCACCTGAACGACATCTCACTTACGGAGGAGGCAATCATGATGCACAAACTACTCAGGTTAATCGTTATATTGCTGGCGCTAAGCCCCCTTACTGGCTGCTGGCTGTTGGCTGGCGCTGGCGCGGCCGGGGGTGCCTATGAGTACAAGCATAAGGATCAGCTGGATAAGTTGGAAGCAGACTTCAAAGCAGGTAATATCTCCCGCGAAGAGTATCTAAAGCGGAAAAAGGAGATTGAGAAGGGCTCGCTTCTCTATTGATGTGGCCACCGGCTATGTTCTCCGCGATTTGCCTTATGCGCACGAGATCGCAGAAGATATAAGCCTGAGAGATCTCCACAAATATGTGCTGTTTTAACTAATTAGTGAAATTTAGAGCAAAAAGTAACTAACATACAGTGGCATTAACTACGACGGGGATCAGTAAGTTAACCTGAATTCAATTGATTTTCTAGCAGGCAGTTTAAAAAAGTATCCGAAGCAGTCGATGATAGACAAAACAGCGGAAACATAACTAGTCTTTCAGCGAACTGCTGGGCGAAATAAAAAAGCCCGGGGAGTGACTGGTGTGACTCTCCGGGTTAGAAAGGAGCATCAAAGTGAGTTTCTTTTATTTATTTTCGGCCAAAATTACAAATTCTTTAGCCTCTTTTTAAAGCACTCGGAATAAACATTATGCTTCTGTGACATAAAGCAGTTACCCACAGCCTTATCCACGAAATTTGTGGATAATCCGTATGAATTTAGAAAAACGAGTAGATCATTCCAATAAATCTTTTACTGTTTGCAGTAAATTTGTCGACCCGCTCATTCTATTTCCAAGTCTAGCCTGACTTTATAGGCTTTTCCTTGCCATAATATTAGAGATTGTTTGCGGATGTTTTGGTAAATGCTACGTTGATTTGAATCAACCAATAGCGATAGAGCAATAGTCTATCAATTCATTCAGCTAATCAGTACTCTCCAAATTCCACAAATGATTGGGGTGGCTATTTCTGTTTGTGAGGAATGTGGTTGAGTAATGAAGGAATAAATTAAAAGCTGAAATTCTCTGAATATGAGGTGGGATAATAAATAACTCAAGTTTCGGGATTCAAAATCGAATAAAATTTCACTGATCCCTCCTATCTAAGGCTTCTTGCTGCAAGGTAAGATGATCTAATTGCAGAGCTTGCACAAAGAATTGATTTATGTGCGCCTCAATTGCTTCCATTATCTGTTCAACGGAACAACCAAGCTGGTGCTTGATGCCTGACAAGCCATCATGGATCAGTGCCCGAAACAGCAACCATAGTTGTTTTGCGAAACTCAAGTTCATGAGTCCTTCGACTAATTTATCTCTCACCTCGCTTACCTGCCATCCGCCAGCTTCCTGCTTAGCGAAGACCAGCATGCAAAAACGTATGTCAGCCAGATGAATCGACGCAATATGAGAAGCATAACTACTGGTTTGCTCCTTCAACAGACCAAGGTGACGTTTGCTTTCCTTGAAGTAAACCTCAATACCCCACCGTAATGCATAGATTTCCAGCATACGGCTTGCTTCTATTGTGGTATCCGTAGTAGTGATAAACAATGCCCAATCATGTTTACCAAGTGTTGCTGCATGATCTCCTGTGGTTCCTTTAACAAAGAGCAGCCG
>NZ_FOUB01000041.1 GCF_900114745.1 Nitrosomonas communis
GGTTCTCCTTCTCTCGAACGGATAATACTTTACGGCGGAATAATATCGGATAGGTCATCCCTAAATTATAATCAATTTATAGAGGATATGCTATAGTGGACATCCTGCGCGACAAGGCCGGTCTGGAGTTCAAGCGCGACTCGCAGGCCAAAGTCGTGATTAAGGGCGGCGAGCTGGTGATCGAGCGCTTCTACCCGATGAATCTGCTTCAAAAACTGTCGCTACAAAAGGAATCGGTCGAAGACTGGCGCGAGATGGTCGAGAGCATCATGATTGACTGGAACTATGACGGCGCTGTATTGCAACCGGCGGTGGTTGACATTCCAGGCAAGGACGATCTGGTCAAGGGTGCGTTCAAGGTACCGGAAGACGCAGGTACCATCCGCGTGAAGATCACCGACTTACTCTCAGAGTCGTGGGAAGGAAGCGTGAGCCATGGTTAAGCGAGCAGCGGCCGTGAGTGCGTCGCTCGATTTCGCTTTCTTCCGGTTCCTGTGGCGGTTCTACCAGGACAACCGGGGCACGATTCGGCAAAATTACAAGGAGCTGACGCGCAAGTTCCTCGACTTCAACAACCTGGACAAGAACCCCAAGGCCTTCCTGCGACAGCCGCAGTTCGAGGCGCTGGAGACCTACGTCTTCCTCAAAGAGTACCTTGGCAACGCCAAAGTCGAGGAGACTTTCAAGGCATGGTACGAGCGCAGCGGCAAATTCGAAGGCCGCAAGTTTGGCTCTTTCCTTGGCACGCAGGGCCAGGAGATGTTCGAGTTCGGCGAGAAAGATCAGCTCGAGCTAAGCACGTACAAGGCACTATTCGAGCGGATGCGCAGGAACTCGCGCGTCTATCCGAACTATATATTTGCGCTGACGATGGGGACGGGCAAAACCATCCTCATGGCTACCTGCATTTTCTACGAGTTCCTGCTAGGCAACAAGTTCGAGAAGGACACCCGTTACTGCCACAACGCGCTGGTGTTCGCGCCGGACAAGACTGTGCTGCAATCGCTCAAGGAGATCGAGTCCTTCGACCTGACACGCGTCGTGCCGCTGGAATATGTAAATTTCCTGACGACGCACCTGCGCTTCCACTATCTCGAAGAAAATGGGACCTCGCTCGACACGCTGGATCGCTCGCGCTTCAACATCATCGTCTCGAACACGCACAAGATTATCCTCAAGCGTCAGCGCAAGGAGAAGACGGCTGTCGACCAGCTCTTTGGCCCGACCGGCAACACGTATACGACCACGGGCGTGTACGCCGATGCCGCCGATCTCTACAATTTTGGCCAACCAGAGGAAAAAGGCGAACTAGCCTCCAACCAACGCTTCGAGAAGCTGTGCCGCCTGGAACAGATCGGCATCTATGTGGATGAGGCTCACCATGCCTTCGGGAAGGCGCTGGCCAAGGACATGGGAACGGTCGCGACAGATACCAGCCTTCGCAAGACCATTGATGAGCTTGCAAAAAACCTACATGCGGTAGGCACCCGCGTGGTAGCCTGTTACAACTACACTGGCACTCCCTACGTCGGGCGAGAGGTACTGCCCGAGGTGGTTTATGCCTATGGGTTAAAGGAGGCCATCGACAAAGCATTCCTGAAAAAGGTCGTGCTGCACGGCTATACCAACACTCGTACCGACGAATTCGTGGACATTGCTATCGAACGTTTCCTCAAAGAGTCGGGCGAGCTGCGCCCTGAGGGCCTGCTGCCGAAGCTGGCCTTCTTCGCGGCGACCATAGACGAGTTAACTGGAGAACTGAAACCAGCGGTCGAACGAGCGTTGGTCAAGTACGGCATCCCGACTTCCCGCATCCTAATAAACGTGGGTAACGACAAGCATACGACAAACGATGACATCCGCGAATTCAACCGTCTCGACACCGAAGGGTCAGAGAAACAGTTCATCCTACTGGTAAATAAAGGTCGCGAAGGTTGGAACTGCCGCTCACTCTTCGGCGTGGGATTATTCCGCGAGCCGCAATCGCGCGTCTTTGTTCTGCAAGCAACGATGCGATGCTTACGATCCATCGGCGAGGCACAGTACACGGGCCATGTCTTCCTTTCAGAGAACAACCTGCAAATCCTGAACGAGGAGCTGCAACAGAATTTCCGCATTAGTACCGAAGAGCTGCAGAAGATAGCTAGCGGCAAAGAACGTGTGAAAGTTCGGGTTGTCGAGCCACCGGTCAAGATCAAGTTAGTACGCGTGCGCAAGCAGTACGAAATGCGTGAAAAGAAGGTATTACCCGGGCAACCGCTGTGCCTTGAGCGGGCGAACAAGGAAGCCTGGAACACGATGGTCGAAAAGTACCGGCTGATCGAAACACAGCAGGACGGGCTCAACATCGGCAACCCCGCACGAGCACTGAACAGCCGCACCTTCGACCTGACCTCACGCCGCGAGAAGCGAGCGTTCTCTCGGATAACTTTGGTCGCAGAAATTTCGCGGTACCTCAACCGCAGTCCACTAGAAATCGAAGATCTGCTCGACTCGACCAAGGAAGGAACAAACGAGCTCGTGGCCATCGTTAACGAATTCAATGAGCTGCTCTACGACGAGATCATCCCGAGACTGTTTCGGATGCTCTTCGACCTTGATGAAACGCAAATGACCGAAGAGCACGCGGTCGAACTCATCAAGCTTCCGCCCAGTGGCTACTACGAGGTCACGGCTACCAAAGACAAGATCGTTCGCATGACTGACCCGATCTTCAAGGACGATTGCGCCAAGAGCTTCCATCTAGATACCTACTGCTTCGACTCCAACCCAGAGCGCACTCTGTTCTGGGATCTTCTTCGTGAGCAGCGGGTAAAGAAGATCTATTTCACGGGCATGCTCACGCACGGCCAGTCAGATTTTTTCATCCAGTACATCAACCCGGACTTACACACCGTGCACAGCTACTACCCAGACTTCATCTTTCTAAGAGAAGAACCAGACGGCACGGAGAAATACGTGATCGTCGAGGTCAAGGGAGACCACCAGATCGACGATGCTGTCGTTCAAGCCAAGAAGGATTTCGCTCAGCAGATCGCTGTAGCCAGCGGCATGGAGTACCACATGATTAAATCAACAGATGCAGATAATCGGCAATACAAATTTTTAATGAAGCAGGCGAGTACAAAGTCACTTATATAATCTAATGAGCCTAACTGTTTAGTCCCATGGTATTCTGGAAAGAATCAACGCAAAATCGTTCATGCCCTTTTTGCCTATATGTTGGCAAATGTATTCATAAAAGATAAGGCCCTTGTGGGTTTTCAGCCGCTTGGCGAAGTTATACACCATTAAAAAAGTATATAGGTGAGCCTTCGGCTGGTCATATGAATCATAATAACATCGCTTTACAATCACTTCCTTAATTATTCTATTCATGCGCTCGACCTAATCGTTCGTTCAGGGATGTTTTGGTTGTGATCCGTGTTCGATGCAATGTTCATGACCGCACAGATCGAACATATGCGTAATTGACTGCGCTGTTGGCCCATGGCAGTAGCGCGGCGTGTGGCAGAACTGCCAGCGATCTTGATTTAACAGTCCGGGGCTCAGTCGCTTAGGCCTACAAATAATGAAAAATCCAAAGTAGCTTTTTACCTGGCACTGAACCAGCGCGCAAAAACTGAAGCTGAGCAATGCATATGGCGGCCTCCACCTTTGTTTCTCATGTAAAAAATTAGGTACACCAGTTTCTTCCAAGCTTGTTCCGGAATCGACTGTGTAAGTGAAGGGATGATGTATTACAGAACTCTATTACTTCTACAAATTTTTCTGCTGCTACTGATAATAAGTACAGGTCCTAAATTAATTTAATCACTTCATCTAACTATCTAACAAAATTTTTCTTGATAACCTTCTCAGAGTCCTTGTCTTTAAATAAAATTAATCTTATACACATCAAATATCTTGGATCTCTAATAGAATATGTACTAGTTTTCTCATTTCTGATAAGCAAAGGAGTATCACCATTTGTCAATTCGCTAAGTATCGAGCCGATACCCATATTGGTCTTTGGTACTGTACGTGGAAATTCTTTTCTAATAAGGCTATCAACATCTGAAGAATCAAATTGGTGAGAACGTATCTTTGCGATACAATAAATAACTTGATTTCGTCTAGCTACAGATGTTTCGCGGCTATTTAAATGACCTTCTAAAACTTGATAACTTTGCCTTAGACCTAGTATCAGCCATTGGTAATCTGCCTTTGAAAGTAAAGACTTATCATACTTCCAATTATTTTCTTCAATCTCATACGCTAATACTTCGCAGTACTCATGAACACGCTGAGCGATACCTAGACTGACATTCCAAACATGTTCAGCTAATTCATTTAAAGTTGTTAACGTTATTTTTATCTCTAGCTGATCAAATCCCTTCTTTATTATTTCTCTCGTTTGGGTAAAATCTAAACCAGAAACTTTTTCTATTTCTTGGATTCGATTTGCTACAGATTCTATATTTTTTGTTTCTCTAAAATATTGAAGAACACCATTAGGAATTCCCACGATTAGCAAATTAATGTTACATGTTGCATAGCGCGTATCATCAAGCAGAATGATAATATCTGCTAATTCATCCATTAACTTACTCGACTGAAAAATTGATTCAAGATTATCTAAAACCAATACTTTTTTATCTTGAGATACACTTGAAAAAAACTTAAAAGCCTTAAGAAGTGGCTCTTCTTGTGTTATCTCAAATTTGCCATTATGTTTTAATCCTCCCTTTGCGAAATATGTATTGATTTCAGCTAGTTTTTCTTCACTATAACCTAACTTATAAGTAGTACCTGGTTCGATTATGCAGTTAACAATTTCTTGGGTAAGTGAATTTAATCTTGAAGCATTGGCACAATTTGCTACTACAAATGGAATAGAATTATCTTTCAAAACCTTTTTATATAGCCATGATTTTCCATTACCACTTTCACCAAAAATTAATAGATGAGAATTCTTTTTTAAAGAGCGAGCAAGAATTTTTTCGTGAATAATTCGCTCAACATACATATTGGCATTTACTTCGCTTCTTCTTGGAGTAAATACTTCACTTATCTCCTTTCTACTCATAAAAAATTCCTGAAAAAATAATGAAAATAAGGACTAGCTTAACAGTAGGTTAAAATTAATATTTTATATATAAGGTTTAATCTTAGATTCTTCTTTGTAATTACCTATCTTTAATAAATTCAGCTATAGTTTTAGCTCAAGAGATATAGCGATACTCATTTCAGCATATTATAAGTCGAAGACATCTAGTCTATTCAATTAGGTAAGATGACATAAATCCTATTAAATAGCGTTTCAATCCGGGGCAATAATTCAGGCTTTGCTCGCCCGGAGAAAACAGAAAGTAGAGAATCTAGGTCGTCATTTAAATACAACTAGCTACATACACGACCGAGGGCCCCAGCTGAACAGGATAAAAGCTCAAGCGAACTCTCGCCCGGCTTAGGCAGAATGATCATCTCCACGCTATTACACCCGCCCAAGGGCTGTAGGGAGCCGCACGGGATGACTAACCTCAATATGCCCGCTTCCCCAATTGGCCTATAGCGCCTACTATGTGTGCCTGAGAAGCCAGTTACGCTCACTCTTTCCCAGAACCGCAGACAGTCGAGCCAACTGACATTCACCTTCCTCTACATCGGCTCCACGATTCTGTCAGCATACTGCTAGAATAAGAATCCCCAGAAATATAAGGCTCAATTTAAGTTAATTCTTGGATAATTAAAATATGGCAAAAGAAAAGCTATCTCGCTCTCGGGAGCTTGCATCTAAAGTAATTTTTGCAGCTTTACAAATTCTGAGCGAGAAAGGAGGACAAGCTCCAGGTAAAGAGGTGATTTTAGAAGTTGAGAAGCGCGTAAACCTTGATGACTGGGCTAAAGCCATATATGAAAAATCAGGGTATGTTCGTTGGCAATCAATGCTTCATTTTTATAGCATTGACTGTATTAAAGCAGGATATCTCGTAAAGAAAAAAGGAGTGTGGTATCTAACTCCTGAGGGTGAGAATGCGCTGAAACTTGGAGAAATTGATTTACTTAATGCTGCCACTAGTGCATATAAAAAATGGAAGAATGAGAATCAACCTTCTGAAGTAATAAAAGGTCAAGATGTTACTGAGGAAGGGCAACAAGGACAAGAAGCAACAATTCAGGAAGTAGAGCAATTGGCAATCGAGGGACTAAAAAAGCACATTCAACAGAAAATCCCTACGAGTTTCAGGACTTGGTTGCTGCTTTGCTCCGTGGGATGGGATATTACACGCCTTTCGTCGCACCCAAAGGGAAAGATGGTGGAATTGATGTAATCGCATACCGTGATCCGCTTGGAACAGTTACACCCCGTATCAAAGTTCAAATCAAGCACCGCGAAGAGACAGCTTCAGTTCATGAAATTCGTCAACTTATGGGATTGTTGCAGAAAGACGGTGATGTTGGGATATTTGTATCATCGGGTGGCTTTACTGCAGATGCGAAAACTACTGCACGTACTTCTCATGTTCATGTAGAGCTTATTGATCTAAACCGTTTCATTACCTTATGGCAGGAGTTTTATCATAAGCTTGGAGATGAAGATAAAGCACGACTTCCACTCATTCCTATTTTTTTCTATTCACCTGTGATATAAGAATTACTCACCTTCCCAAAGAATAACGCCATAAATGGCATCATTTTACATCTCCTTTTAGAAGCGTTAAGCAGAGAAATCAAGTTGTTATTGATCATACTAACTGTTTTCTGCTCATCAGAAGAAACGATTCGATTTTGAGCTTTATAAAGTTTAAACTGCCAGATTGCTGGTAGGATTTGATTTGGTGAGCTTGGGGCACCAGAATCTCCGCAATATAAGGAGGTGCCTTGATCACGGAAGTATGCCAGTCTACTCTTTTCAGGCTGTGCAGATCCCCCAACAACGCTAATATCGGAGCCTGGCTTATTTGCTTCGCCAGTCTTTCGGCCATCCATCCTCCCCGGTTGACGTTTAGTTTTCCCCCATCGATAGCGATCAGTTTCAGGCAAGTGCCTCTCCTTTTCATTGCAATCAACGAGCGGTAGGAAGGATAGTCCACCATCGGTGGAATCTCGATATCCACTATAGATGTCTTGCCTTCTACGGCCTCATCTAGGTTCTGTTGACATTTCGTAATAATCCACGAGTATCTTATTCATTTCCTGTGAGAATGAATAGCAGAACAGAACTAATCGATGAACAATGGAAATTTTTATATCGACTCTTGCTGCTTCAAAAGCGTGTTTATATCGGAAGCGTTGAGATATGTCGTCGTTTTTTGAATGCAGTGTTGTGGATTTTACGCAGTGGGGCACAATGGCGCTTGTTGCCACAGTCATTGGGTAAATAGAATTCAGTTTTTAAACGCTTTTCACGCTGGTGCAAGCATGAAGTCTGGAAATTTCTGCATGCAGGCTGCCGCCAATATCCCGACCTACAACAAATTCTGACTGATAGTACGATTATCCGTGCACATGCTTGTGCTGCTGGCGCAACAAACAGTTCGGCGCAAGCACAAGCCCTGGGGCGCTCAAAAGGCGGCTTCACCACTAAAATTCATGCTGTTACCGATGCGTTAGGCAACCCGCTGGATTTTATCCTGACTGGCGGTCAAGCCAGCGATATCGGACAAGCTGAGAATCTGTTGGCTCTGACGGCAGAAGGCGCGGTCGCTCTGGTGGGTGATAAAGGTTATGATAGCGATGCTTTTATTCAAACGCTCACTGAAAAAGGCGTTGAACCTGTTATTCCGCCTCGCAGCAATCGAATCAATGCAAGAGATTGCGATTGGTTTGTTTATAAATAGCGTCATTTGATTGAGTGTTTCTTCAACAAAATTAAGCATTACAGAAGAATATCCTCACGCTATGAAAAAATGGCTGGAAATTATATGGGCTTTATACGGTTTGCCTCAGCATTAATTTGGCTCCGTTAAAATGTCAACAGAACCTAGAGTTGCATGTTGGCTGCTGGCAATCTCCAAGGCGACAGACAGGAACCTACCCTGCTATAGATAGCTGGGATATTAACTCTTGGAAGAATTGAGTGGATTCAGGGCGCATATGAGGTTCACCAATAATCGTAATGCTGTGAGGCTCCAAGCCTTCCACGATCCGTTTTTGGTCTCCGGTTGAATGAGCCTGGAGCAAAGAAAACAGAATAACTATAAAGGAAAGCAGGCAAACCATCCTTTCTTTCAGAGCTACAGATGTGAAGCACACAGACTTCACGCTTCACTGCCTTGCCTTCCGCCATTCCCAAGGTGGAATTTGCTGGGCTTCCGGTAAATTCCATAATCCCGCCCTGTTCTGCTTAGCCTGCCTCTCTAAAGCATAGAGATTCTGATCGCTGGCATATTCTCTATATACCCAAGCTGCACCGAGCCTTACCATTTCAGCATTGACATCGATATCGTCCGTATAGACACGTCCGACTTTACGTCCATAGCGATCTGTATCCTGCACTTTGACACTTATAGTTTTTCCATAGACAAGTCGCGATAATTCCTGCTTGGCACGCGATCCATAGGGTTGCGCTGATTCTGGTGTATCGATCTCAGCGAGCCGCACTTTGATTTGCTGCTTACGATCATCCAGGATAGTGATCGTGTCACCATCCGATACCCCGACCACACGCCCGATATGTTCCTGAGCCACTGCGAATAACGGCAAGCACGCGATGCATAGTAAGAGTAGAAATAAAACTCTTTTAAAATTAATGAAATTCATTATAAAGCCTTTGCTCGCTTGTTTCTTTCATCCTTTACCTCCTTAATTAATTGTCTCACCGACTTACAAGATATCCGTTTTTATTAAACCACAACACTTCGATACGTTATTTGGTATTACTCTGGCAATAACATGAGCTACTTCAATGCTTGATTGGGGATTAGATTATTTTGCGTTCAGATACTGTTCAGGGTTAAGTCCATACAATATTTATAACAAATGAAATTTTAGTTACATCGCATTTATTGATGAATTTCATTTGAAACAGGTATAAAGAGTGGATCATGAATGCTAAAAAAATTATCTCACTTTTATTCGTAATTTTTATTTTTCTTCTCAGCGGATGTGTAGCTCCTTCTTATTACGGAGGAATGGGATACTCTAGAGCAGCAGTCTATTATCCAGGTGCAGGCTATTACGGAGGATCGGGAGATTACGGAGGATTTTCATCTGGGTACAGTTATCGCCCATCAATTTACCTTAATCAAAGGTACTTTGGGGGACATAGGCATATCCATGGTGGACATAGACATTTCGACAACGTACACCGAGGGGCAGGCCATAGAGGGCATAGTCACCGGCACTGGAACGGACACCACCGAGGAGGGCACCATCATCGATGAAAAACGATATAGAAACCTTCCTCATCAAGCCATAAGCCATCGCCATAGCAACTATTCCGAAACATCGCGAATCACTCGGCATGGATTTCCAACGGCAATGACACTTTCCGGAACGTCGCGCGTCACGACACTACCTGCTCCAATAATTGTTCGGGATCCGATATGAACGCCGGCCAAGATCAATGCTCCGCCACCCACCCATACATCCGCTCCGATCTCAATGGGCTTTCCGTATTCCTGCGTTCTACGTAGATCTGCTTTGAACGGATGCAATGGCGTAAGAATCTGCACGCCTGGGCCAAATAGCGTGTAGTCACCAATGCGGACCTCGCACACATCGAGAACGGTACAGTTGAAGTTGAAATATACGCGATTACCCAAATGGATATTTGAGCCGTAATCACAGTAGAAGGGAGGTTGCATCCAAACGGTATCGCCGCCAGTGCCGAAGAGATCCTGCAGAATGCGGCGTCTTTCGCTCTGCTCCGACTCCCTCGTGGCGTTCAGTGTATAACATAACGAGCGGGCATGTTCGCGTGCAGCAACTAGCTCAGGGTCGAACGGATCGTAAAGCTCACCAGCCAGCATTTTTTGACGCTCAGTTCGCATGTTGTCTCCTCACTAGGATTAAGCTTCTGTAAGCGGGTAAGCCAAGACAAAACATCCGCATATATCGCTGTATTGTTACCCGTCAAATAAGTGCTTTATACTGTACCCCTCATCAAGCACCCAGGCAATTGCTATAACCATTATTGTTCCAGTTGAACCCACCAGCGAATCGACCCTGCCTGTTTTACAGCGAGCGAAGGTTGACCCTGCCGTTTGTATCCTGCCGTTATTGCAGCATCGCATCCCTGGCGGGTTTCCATCGCCGGCAGACGATTATGTTGAGAAAGAACTGGATCTGAATAGTTATCTGGTGCGCAATAAAGCAGCGACCTATTTCTTTCGTGTTATCGGCAATTCCATGACGGGTGCCCATATCCACGATGGTGATATGCTGGTGGTTGATCGCTCAGTCGAACCTAAACACGGGCATATCGTATTAGCGGTGGTTAACAATGAATATACAGTCAAGCGCTTGTATGCCTGCAATGGCCTGATCGAATTGCACGCTGAGAATCCAGCTTATCCGCCTATCCGTTTGCGCGAACATGAAGAATTGCAGGTGTGGGGAGTGGTAGTGGGAACAGTAGCACGCTTTATCGTGTGACCATGTAAACTGACATCATTCCCGTCAGTAGACCACTCTTCGCTTTGGTTGACGTCAACAATTTTTATGTTAGTTGTGAGAGGGTTTCAATCCTGATCTGGTCAATCGCCCGGTAGTAGCAAAATGGCGAAAGGTCGTGTTCTCCTCTTAGATGGGTTTGATTCTAAAGTATGTGGCGATTTTAGAGAAATTAATATACAACGATATTACAGAACCTAATAAACCTAAACAATCACATCTACTGATAGTTTATTAGGTTATTTAGGTTTGAAGTACAGCTTATTTCCAGAAAAAAATCTGTACATGAGGCAGAAAATTGTACCCCAGTAAAGTATAGTATTGATCAAATTCTGCTACAAATCAGCTACAAGCAATAAAACCACATTAACCGTCTAAGAATTACATATAAAATAACCTATTGATTTTATTGGCGCCCTAGAGACGAATCGAACGTCCGACCTACCCCTTAGGAGGGGGTCGCTCTATCCACTGAGCTACCAGGGCTAAGCCTACATTTTACGCTATTATATAGGGATGGATAAACAGAAACCGTTCCCTGAGCATAATATTGCAGTACAGAAAAAATTACCTCGTACCGTAGTCGTGCTTGGCTTGGTCAGTTTTTTCAATGATTTTGCATCCGATATCGTCGCACCGCTTATTCCGATTTTGCTGGCTTCCGTGCTGGCTGCCGGACCCGTGGCATTAGGCTTGATTGAAGGAATAGCCGATGCGATCGCGAGTTTGCTGAAACTCTGGTCGGGACGTCATTCTGATCTGATAGGGGGACGCCGCAAGAAACTGACGTTAGCAGGCTATTTGTTGTCGAACACAGCCCGTCCTCTACTGGGGTTGGCGGTTTCCTGGCCAGTCGTGCTGCTGCTGCGCAGCATCGACCGTGTGGGTAAGGGTATTCGCACGGCACCGCGTGATGCGCTGGTGGCAGATGCGACTCCCTCACATATGCGCGGGTACGCCTATGGTTTTCACCGCGCGATGGATAATGGTGGGGCGGTAGCAGGGAGTCTCGCTGCTGCAGCTATACTTGCCTGGTCGGGGCTGGATTTAATCGAAGTAATTTTATGGTCTGCGCTACCGGGCATGGTAGCAATCCTGCTGCTGAGCATGGGGATCAAGGAAGAAAACATTGGAAATAAGAAAGAGACGACTTCCGAAGCGATGCCATCCTTACCCTCCTTGCGCTGGTCATTATTATCCAGGCCAACCCAGCGCTACCTTATGGTGCTAATGCTTTTTACTTTAGCACGCGCTTCTGAAACTTTTATTTTGCTACTGGGATATCAACTAGGCGTTGGCGTAGTAGAGCTGCTACTGATCTGGTCTGCTATGAGTCTGGCTAAGGCCATAACCTCGACTATCGGCGGACAACTGGCTGATCGCTATGGACGCGGCAGTTTGATGCTGATTAGCTGGGTTGCATTTGCGGTATCGTTCCTGCTGTTTGGTCTGGTAACCAGCAGTAGTGGATTATGGTTGGTCAGTATTTTTTATGGCCTGTTTGTTGGCCTAAGCGAAGGCGCTGAACGTGCTCTGATCAGTGATTATGCGCCTCCTCTGGAACGAGGCACTGCTTTTGGCTGGTATCATCTGGCAGTGGGACTGGCTGCTATTCCTGCGGGGGTACTGTTCGGCACCTTATGGCAGTTGCATAGCGCACCGCTGGCGTTTTTTGTGGCAGGCGGGGTCGCTGCCTTGGCAGCCATATTATTGCGATTATGGGCCTGGCCTGCCAGGGAAACTCCGTTGCATTAAACCGCTGATTTAAGCAGTACCAGCACAGCACCTCTGCCGCCGTACTCAGGAGTTGCCTGGCAAAATGCCAACACATCATGACGTTGTGCGAGCCAGTTGCCAACCTTCAATTTCAGCACGGGCTCATGGTTTTTTGAGCCTAATCCTCGGCCATGGATGACACATACACAGCGAACCCGATACCTGCTACATTCATCCAGAAAGGCGACCAGAGCATACCGTGCCTGGTCTTGTGTCATGCCGTGCATATCCAGCTCAGCCTGAATTTTCCAGTGACCGCGCCGCAATTTACGCAACGTCTGACGCGGTAAGCCGGGGCGTAAATAAGCCCACTCATCTCCATCGGGGATTTCCAGTGAGATATGATCTGACAGCATATCCTGGCTCGCCGCGGTGGTAGCGGTTTGTACCGCAGGCCGAGGTATCGGCCGCGGCGGCTTGGGCCGATGAACGACTTGCCGGGATGGCGTCAGCGGGATGACATCCCGCATCGCCTCACGAAACAAGGTAGCCTCTTCCTCGTTAATTGTCCGGTCGGAAGTTAATCCTTTTTTGTCTGGTTTCACTTTAACCCATCAAGATATTTCTCCGCATCCAGCGCAGCCATACAGCCGGTACCCGCACTGGTCACAGCCTGGCGATAAATCTGATCTTGTACATCGCCCGCAGCAAATACTCCTTCAATACTGGTGGCGGTGGCATTGCCTTCATTGCCGCCGCGGGTGATGAGATAGCCATTTTTCATTTGTAATTGCCCCTGAAAAAGATCGGTATTGGGCTGATGCCCAATGGCAATAAAGACCCCTTTTACATCCAGCGTACGGGTGGTGCCATCATGCACATTCTTGATGCGCATGCCGGTCACGCCGGATTCATCACCGAGTATTTCATCCAGCACATGATTGAGTGCTAACGTGACGTTGCCCTCTTGTGTCTTGTTCATCAGTTTATCAATCAGAATTTTTTCCGAACGAAATTTATCGCGCCGGTGTACCACGGTCACGTTGCGAGCGATATGGGAAAGATACAAGGTTTCCTCCACAGCAGTATTGCCACCACCGATCACGGCGACATCCTGGCCTTTATAGAAAAAACCATCGCAGGTGGCACACGCCGATACTCCCTTGCCCATATAGGCCTCTTCTGAAGGCAATCCCAGGTATTTGGCTGAGGCGCCCGTGGCGATAATTAAGGCATCACAGGTGTAAGTCCCTTGATCGCCTATCAGGACGAAGGGCTTTTCCGTCAGCTTGGCCGTATGGATATGATCGAAGATGATTTCGGTTTGAAAACGCTCTGCATGTTTCTGGAAACGTTCCATCAATTCGGGCCCTTGTACACCTTGTACATCAGCTGGCCAATTATCAACATCAGTCGTCGTCATGAGCTGCCCCCCCTGAGCCAGTCCAGTGATAACGACAGGATTGAGGTTGGCGCGCGCAGCATAGATTGCGGCCGTATACCCCGCAGGGCCAGAACCAAGAATGAGCAATCGGGAATGTTTGGTGGTCATGTTTTTATTCTAATAAAAATATAATTTAAGATTTTCGATTAAGCACGATAGCATACTCATAAACATCCAGCGCTTCTGTTTCTGATGGGCCTCTTTTTCTGGCTATCATCAACAAACGCTCTGAGGGGTTTTTCTGGTTGAGCAATAAATCGGTTTCATTCAGTGCTTCTCCAGGAAAATACATTTGGGTGGTCAATTCCTCGTAGCTCTTTTTAGATATCTTGAAATGAATATGAGGTGGCCGTACCCAGCTTGATGATGCAGGATACGAGCCCGGCATGACTGTTTTAAAACAAAACTCGCCATTCTCATCTGTCAACACTATTGCCCAGCCTTGGAAATTGGGATCCAGTGGCGCAGGATTGGGATCCTGCGGGTGACGGTAGCGTCCCTTTGCATTAGCCTGCCAGATTTCCACCGTAGCCTGGGGCACTGGCTGACCATGATTATCCAGCACACTTCCTGTCACGATAATGTATTTACCTTGCGCCACGCCATCACGGCCTTGAACACGCGTCAAATCAAAATCTTTATCGTCCTGCGAGGTAACCGGATAAAACGGACCTTCTGTTTCAGGAGGAGTAGGCGGCAGCAACGTTTTGGCCACTCCTCCTTTGGGCATGAAGGCTCCTACGACTCCGCCTGTGATCCCCAGCTTAATAAACTTTCTTCTGGATAAGTTTTTCATTTTGCTCTCCTCATACCAGATTAATTTACCTATTAGCCGGTTAAGCTGCTTGAGTCGAGTGACTGCATACTATTTTGCTATAATTTTTGTTCTACCCAACCGGTCACACTTTGTAATGCATCAGGCAGTTTATCTGGCAAAGTACCGCCCGCTTGCGCCATGTCAGCCCGCCCGCCTCCTTTACCTCCTACTTGCTGGGCGACATAATTGATTAATTCTCCCGCCTTGACTTTTGCGGTCAAATCATCGGTGATCCCAGCAATAAGCGTGACTTTTCCAGCTTCTGCCGTTGCCAGAACAACGATGCATGATTTCAATTGATACTTAAAATTATCGAGAGTTTCACGCAGAATCTTGGCATTCGCGCCTTCCAGGCGAGCCGCCAGTATTTTCACTCCCTTGATTTCACGCACTTGGTTACCCAGTTCTCCGCTTTGCAACGTAGCCAGCTTTGATTTCAGTGAGGTCAGCTCTCGTTCCAGCTGCCGGGCATGATCTAGCAGTTGAGTAATTTTCTGACTGACTTCCTGCGGAGATGCTTTGAGGGTATCGCTGATGGCGAGTAATTGCGCCTCGCGCTGCTGAGCATAATCCACAGCAACCTGCCCGGTAACGGCCTCAACACGCCGAATGCCTGCGGCCACACCTGATTCACTGATAATCTTGAAGAAGCCAATATCACCGCTATGGACTACATGGGTGCCACCGCAAAGTTCTGTTGAAAAATCACCCATTGCCACTACGCGCACATCAGCCCCATATTTTTCACCAAACAGCGCCATGGCACCGCGCTTGATCGCATCGTCGTATCTCATCTGCTGCGTGGCCACATTATGATTATGGCGTATTTGCTCATTGACTAGTTGCTCGACTGTACGTAGCTCATTAAACTGCATCGGTGCATGATGAGAAAAATCAAAACGGAGTCGATCGGCATCCACCAGTGAACCTTTCTGCATAACATGGGGACCCAGTACTTTGCGTAATGCCGCATGCAGCAGATGGGTCGCGGAATGATTATTGGCAGTATTGGCACGCGCGACTGGATTGACTTTTGCCAATACTGAATCGCCAACGACCAGGCGGCCGCTGCTTAAAAATCCCTTGTGACCAAACACGTTCGCCTGAATTTTCTGTGTATCAGACACCATAAAAGTACCATTGGCCACCAGCAGTTCACCACAATCACCAACTTGGCCGCCTGACTCTGCATAGAAAGGAGTACGGTCGAGCACGATCACCGCTTCCTCCGCAGCTTCGATAAAATCAACCTGACTGCCTTGCTTGTAGATGGCCAGGATGCTTCCCTCCTGCTGCAGGCTGTCATAGCCATAAAATTCGGTAGGAATACCGTGATATTCGATGCCACCTTGCATAGTGAATTTGCCCGCAGCGCGTGCACGCTCGCGCTGGTCTGTCATGGCTTTCTCGAACCCGGCAAGATCGATATTGATGCCGCGTTCCCGCGCAATATCAGCCGTCAGGTCAACCGGAAAACCAAAGGTATCATACAGCCGGAAAACCGTTTCACCGGCCAGTGTGCCGCTTTGTTCGCGTAAAGCGGCTTCCAGCACCTGCATTCCGTTTTCCAAAGTTTCCGCGAAACGCTCCTCTTCTTGCTTGAGTACGCTGGCTACGCGATTTTTGGCGGCCACGAGTTCAGGATAAGCCTGCCCCATCACTTTGGCCAGATCATCCACCAGCCGATGGAAGAAAGGCGTTTTCTGCTCCAGCCGGTAACCATGTCGAATCGCACGCCGAATAATGCGGCGCAATACATAACCCCGTCCTTCATTACCTGGAATGACGCCATCGGTGATCAGAAAGGCACAGGCACGGATATGGTCAGCGATCACTTTGAGGGAGTTATTGGACAGGTCATGCGTTTGTGTCTCACGTGCCGCCGCTTTGATCAAATCCTGGAACAGATCGATTTCGTAGTTGCTGTGTACTCCCTGCATCACCGCCGAAATCCGCTCTAGCCCCATACCGGTATCGACAGAAGGTTTTGGCAAAGGATGCAACGTACCGCTGGTATCGCGATTGTATTGCATGAAGACCAGATTCCAGATTTCGATATACCGATCCCCGTCAGCATCAACTGAGCCGGGCGGCCCACCAGCCACTTCGGGGCCATGATCATAAAAAATTTCGGAACACGGTCCGCAGGGACCGGTATCGCCCATCTGCCAGAAATTATCCATAGTGGCAATGCGCACAAAGCGCGCAGGATCAATCCCGATCTCGTTCAACCAGATGTCAGCCGCCTCATCATCTTCGGCATAGACGGTCACCCAGAGTTTTTCCCGGGGAATGGACAGTATTTTGGTGAGAAACTCCCACGCGTACTGGATAGCATTACGCTTGAAATAATCACCAAAACTGAAATTGCCCAGCATTTCAAAAAATGTATGATGCCGGGCGGTATAGCCGACATTCTCCAAGTCATTGTGTTTGCCACCCGCCCGTACACAGCGCTGTGAGCTGGCCGCTCGCATATAAGGCCGCTTGTCCAGTCCAAGGAATACATCTTTGAATTGCACCATGCCGGCATTCGTGAATAGCAAGGTCGGATCATTGCCTGGAACGAGCGGACTGGACGCGACAATGGTGTGGCCATGCGACTCGAAGAATTCCAGGAAGTTTTGTCTTATTTCACTGCTTTTCATGTTGGTTCCATTTCTCATACACGTATCAATGAGGGCAAGGCTTTATCCCTCTTCATCCGAGCAAGCCAGAATCTGGCGAATAGTTGCGGCTGAAAACCCTCTTGCTGCCAGAAAGCGCGCCTGTTTACTCCGTTCTTTCAAATTTTCAGGCATCACACCGAATTTCTTGCGCCATATTTCACGCGCAGTCTGTAATTCGGTTGCTTTTAACTCAGACATTGCCGTATCGATCAAATGATCAGCAATGCCTTTTTCTTTTAACTCATGGCGAATGCGCTGCGCACCATATTTGTGCCGGCGACCATGCACTACTTGTTCGACTAGCCGTTCTGCCGAGAGCACCCCTCGTTGTTCCAGTGTATCCAGTACTTCTGATAGCGCCTCGGGTGTCTCAGCATGCCCAGCCAGCTTCTTTTCCAGTTCAAGCCGGGAATATTCACGTCTGGCTAACAGGTGCAGGGCACGGGTCTGTAAGCTTTGCTTGACATTCATCAATCACCGATTTTGTCTTCTGACTGAACGGCTTTAGGCAGTTCAATCAGACCCGCGACAGCTCGGATTTTTTGCTCGATTTCTTTGGCCATTTCCTTATGCTCTTTCAGATAATCGCGCACATTGTCCCTACCTTGACCGATCTTTTCATCATTGTAGGAATACCAGGCACCTGCTTTCTCGATCAATTTATACAATACCCCCAATTCAATGATTTCACTTTCCCGCGAGATGCCTTCCCCATAAAGAATATCGAACTCAGCCTCCTTGAATGGTGGCGCCACCTTGTTCTTGACAACTTTCACCCGAGTTTCATTGCCGATCACTTCTTCGCCCTTTTTGATCGAGCCAGTACGGCGGATATCCAATCGGACCGAGGCATAAAACTTTAAGGCGTTTCCGCCAGTCGTCGTTTCGGGGTTGCCAAATATCACACCGATCTTCATGCGAATCTGATTGATGAAGATGACCATAGTGTTGCTGCGCTTGATATTGGCTGTCAATTTACGCAACGCCTGCGACATCAGTCTTGCTTGTAGCCCCATCTGCGGTTCACCCATCTCACCTTCAATCTCTGCGCGTGGAGTCAAGGCGGCCACTGAATCCACCACGACGATATCGACCGAGCCGGAACGAACCAGCATATCGGTTATTTCGAGTGCTTGCTCGCCATTATCAGGTTGCGAAATCAGCAGATCCTGAATATTGACACCTATTTTTTGAGCATATTGCGGATCCAGCGCGTGCTCAGCATCAATAAAAGCAGCCGTCCCGCCCATTTTTTGCATTTCAGCAATCACTTGCAAAGTCAGCGTGGTTTTACCGGATGATTCAGGGCCATAAATTTCAATGATCCGGCCACGTGGTAATCCACCGACACCTAACGCAATATCCAACCCCAAGGAGCCGGTAGAAACGACTTGAATATCACTCGCCACATCGCTAGCATCCATCCGCATGATGGATCCTTTACCAAACTGCTTTTCAATCTGGGAAAGCGCAGCAGCTAGCGCTTTATTTCTATTTTCGTCCATCTTTTTTTCCTGTTAACAATTCATTGAATTATCGCATATTCAATACCGGAAAAAACAAACTTGCAGTAGCTTATTGCATGATGTATAGAAAGCCTTACGAAAAATCAGCAAAAACTTCAAGTATATGCTTAGCCTGCGATATAATTTGAATTTACTGACATTAAGCTCATTCTTTTATTATATTCTTGGCGATAATAGGGAGAAAAAAGATTAGAATCATTTTGTTAGGTGCCCCAGGAGCGGGTAAAGGCACCCAGGCCAACTATATCAAAGAACATTTCGGTATCCCACAAATCTCGACTGGAGACATGCTTCGCAATGCTGTCAAGGCCGGGACAGAACTCGGCATCATGGCAAAAAAAATCATGGAGTCAGGTGGTCTGGTGCCAGATGACATCATTATCAATCTCGTCAAAGAGCGTATTGCTGAACCTGATTGCGCCAATGGCTTTCTGTTTGATGGCTTTCCCCGCACGATTCCTCAAGCAGAAGCACTAAAAATAACCAATATACAGATTGATTATGTCGTCGAAATCGATGTGGTGGATACCGAAATTATCAAGCGTATGTCCGGTCGCCGGGTACACCCAGCTTCGGGCCGTACCTATCATATCGAATTCAACCCACCCAAAGTCGACGGCAAAGATGATATAACAGGTGAGCCATTGATCCAGCGGGACGATGACCGAGAAGAAACAGTAAGGAAGCGTTTGCAGGTCTACCATGATCAAACTAAATCGCTCATCCAATATTACTCGGACTGGTCCGCCAGTGGAAAACCCGGCGCACCGCGTTATATCAAGGTCGCCGGTATGGGGGATGTGGAAGCCATTCGCCACAGTATCTTCACCTCGCTCACAAATAAATAATTCTAAAAATTCCTAAAAATTTTTTTGATAAGTTAATAAGCTATTGAGCTATTTCTGAAAACATATAAAAAAGATGTGCTAACGTTTTTATCACTCGGGAGAAAAAAAATCATATGGCAATAAAAAATGCATTTTATGCGCAATCTGGCGGTGTAACTGCCGTTATTAATGCCTCTGCGGCGGGCGTTCTGGAAACAGCCCGTGCGCATAGCGACAAAATCGGCAAAGTGTTCGCTGGTCGAAATGGTATCATTGGCGCACTGACGGAGGACTTGATTGATACCAGTGCAGAATCCGCCGAAGCAATCAGAGCATTACGTCATACCCCTTCGGGCGCCTTTGGTTCCTGCCGTTATAAACTGAAAAGCCTGGAACAGAACCGGCGCGAATATGAACGTCTGATTGAAGTGTTTAAGGCACACGATATTGGTTATTTTTTTTATAATGGCGGTGGAGATTCAGCAGATACCTGTCTGAAAGTATCACAGCTCTCAGATACACTCGGCTATCCTCTCCAAGCTATTCATGTTCCGAAAACAGTCGATAATGATTTGCCCATTACCGATTGCTGCCCCGGGTTTGGTTCGGTCGCAAAATATATTGCGGTATCGACACGCGAAGCCAGTTTTGACGTAGCTAGCATGGCTAAAACCTCTACCAAAGTATTCGTACTGGAAGTCATGGGTCGTCACGCCGGATGGATTGCGGCTGCTGGCGGATTGGCTTCAAGTAAAGACTGCGAAATACCTATCGTGATCCTGTTTCCAGAAATCACTTTTGATAAAGAAAAATTTCTCGCTAAAGTCGATAGCTATGTCAAGCAATTTGGCTATTGCTCGGTAGTGGTATCAGAAGGTGTCAAGGGTTCGGATGGCAAGTTCCTTTCTGATCAGGGATTACGCGATGCGTTTGGTCATGCGCAGCTAGGTGGCGTCGCTCCGGTAGTGGCCAATATTATCAAAGATGGTCTTGGTCTGAAGTACCACTGGGGGGTAGCTGATTATCTACAGCGTGCCGCACGGCATATTGCCTCCAAAGCTGATGTGGAGCAAGCCTATGCGATGGGTAAAGCAGCCGTCGAATATGCGCTCGCAGGGCATAACTCAGTCATGCCAACCATTGAACGTATCTCCAACACGCCTTATAGCTGGAAAGTCGGTATGGCTGAATTATCAAGCGTTGCTAATGTAGAGAAAATGATGCCTGCAGACTTTATTACTGAGGATGGTTTTGGCATTACAGAAAAATGTCGTGAATATCTCTCGCCATTAATAGATGGAGAAGATTATCCTCCTTATAAGAATGGATTGCCCGATTATGTCCGGTTGCAGAACATCGGAGTCAGTAAGAAATTGGGCGAATTCAAGCTTTAGTCTCATACAGTTACATTCTGACGGCAAGACGTATAAAATAGGCGCTCTTGCTGTTTCTGGTTCAAATTAGATGATTGATGCGAAATTTCCAGACCAAATTTCGCATGTTTTTCAGGTGGTCTGGCTTTAATTGGAGTTCTTTATGGCAAACGGTTTAACGATCGCAATTATCAGCGCGATTCTTGCCCTGGTTTTCAGTGGCATTTGGATCCGGCGTATCTATGCTCAGTCTCCCGGCAATGCACGTATGCAGGAAATCGCTGCTGCCGTACAAGAAGGTGCGTCGGCTTATCTCAAGCGCCAATACATGACAATCGGTATGGTTGGTGTGCTTTTATTTCTTGCCATAGGCGTGGCACTTTCATGGAGCACAGCCTTTGGTTTTGCCTTAGGCGCAGTGCTTTCTGGCGTCGCTGGTTTCATGGGTATGACCGTATCGGTACAATCCAATGTACGCACGGCCGAAGCGGCACGTACCGGTCTGAATCAAGCATTGGAAATTGCCTTCCGCGGCGGTGCCGTTACTGGCATGCTGGTGGTAGGACTTGGATTATTGGGAGTAGCAGGGTATTGCGCACTGCTATACAGTGATTCAACTGCTGATCAGGCTATGAGCGATATCATTCATCCGCTGGTTGGTTTTGCCTTTGGTGGTTCGCTGATTTCCATTTTCGCACGTCTGGGTGGAGGTATTTTCACAAAAGGTGCAGACGTTGGCGCAGACTTGGTAGGCAAGGTCGAAGCGGGTATTCCTGAAGATGATCCACGCAATCCGGCAGTCATTGCGGACAACGTAGGGGATAATGTGGGTGATTGTGCCGGGATGGCAGCCGATTTGTTTGAAACCTATGCCGTTACCATCATCGCGACCATGATACTGGGTTCTTTGTTGTTCACGTCGGACGCTGCTAATGCTGTTGTTTATCCATTGATGCTGGGTGCGGTCTCGATCGTCGCTTCTATCATAGGTTGCTACTATGTCAAAATGCGTGAAGGCGGCAAAATCATGAATGCGCTTTACCGCGGCCTGGCTGTTGCAGGCGGCATTGCGTTTTTCGCTTATCTGCCCGTCACTGTCTGGTTTATGGGTGGTCTGTCATTAAACCTGGATGGGATTGATATCGCTGGCGGTGAACTGGTTATGCGCTTGTTTATTTGTGCGGCGATCGGGTTGATCCTGACTGGATTGATGGTCATCATCACCGAGTATTACACCTCGACCGAATATCCACCTGTTCAGCATATCGCTAACGCATCAACGACAGGACATGGCACCAATATTATCGCGGGTCTGGGCGTATCCATGCGTGCTACGGCTGCACCTGTGCTGGCAGTGTGTGCGAGTATCCTGATTGCCTATTCGCTGGCAGGACTGTATGGGATTGCCATTGCAGCTACCGCCATGCTGTCCATGACCGGTATTATTGTGGCACTGGATGCCTATGGCCCCATCACTGACAATGCAGGGGGTATTGCTGAAATGTCCGGCATGCCCGAGTCCGTGCGTGCGATTACTGATCCACTCGATGCGGTGGGTAACACCACCAAAGCTGTAACCAAAGGTTATGCCATTGGTTCTGCAGGGTTAGCTGCACTCGTACTGTTTGCTGATTATACCTACGGTCTGGAGCATGCTAATAAGTTGCTCACTTTTGATTTGTCTAATCACCTGGTCATTATCGGTCTGTTCATTGGTGGTATGGTACCTTACTTGTTTGGTGCCATGTCGATGGAAGCCGTTGGGCGTGCCGCAGGTTCTGTCGTCATTGAAGTGCGCCGTCAATTCAGAGAAATTCCCGGTATCATGGAAGGAACAGGTAAACCAGATTATTCGCGTGCGGTTGACATGCTGACCAAAGCAGCCATTAAAGAAATGATCGCACCCTCGTTGCTGCCAGTTCTGATTCCTTTGTTAGTGGGCATAATCCTAGGCCCACAAGCACTGGGTGGTGTATTGATGGGCTCTATCATTACCGGTCTGTTCGTGGCTATTTCCATGACAACAGGTGGTGGTGCATGGGATAATGCGAAAAAATACATTGAAGATGGTAACTATGGCGGTAAAGGAAGTGAAGCGCACAAATCAGCGGTTACCGGTGATACTGTTGGCGATCCGTACAAAGATACGGCTGGCCCAGCTATCAACCCACTTATTAAAATTATCAATATCGTAGCATTGCTGATTATTCCTTTGCTGTAGTACTTGCGGTAACAATGTAATAATTATTATTGCAAAAGCCCATCAGCTAAGCTGATGGGCTTTTTTTATAGCTATGACTGCATTGTCATCATCTATTCCATTTCTAAATCAAAACTGACTTTGTCGGCTTCACCTTGCCGTATTATTGATACTGTCTACGGCTCGCCTTCGCGCCATTTTTGATTTGGAAATGGAATTATCATTGCTTTCTCTTACTACTTTACGTAGGATTGATCGTGAGTGCCTCTGAGCAAATTAGTTGCTATCCGCTCACTAACAGCCACTCGTGTTGACAGTCTTTATCAGAAACTCTATGTAACTGTTTGTATTAACAACATTCACAGGAGAATCAAGATGAATATTAAAGCACGTACACTTATAACCGCGATTGCCCTTACCGCTTTTGTCACACCCATCTTCGCTCAAAAATATGAAGCAGAGGTCAAGCTATACCAGCTTCCAGAACCTGTTCAACAAACGATTATTGCAAACTTACAAGGTGGGGAAGCTGAGAAAATTGAACAGGAAATAATGAATTCAGTCACTACCTATGACGTTCATGTTAAAACAAGGGACTGGCGTACTTTTAACATGCAAGTCGATGAAAATGGCAGACTGGTTTTAGATGAAAAAGCTCGTTCCTTATCCTATTGAAAAAAGCTCCAAGAGCGGGTTCCTTCTGGTCTGACTCATGGTCAGTTAGACCAGATCCCATCATTCGGCTCTACCTAGTTCTATTACAAAATCAATGTTAATGATAAAGTAGGATCACCTGCTGTATAGACAAAGAGGGCAATTATGATAGACAAGATGCTTCGTTTCCTGAGCTGGAGTTTCCTGATTACCGTTACTATCTCGTTAAGCGCACAGGCTCAGATAAATTTAGTACAGGCAACAAATCAACCCACCTCGGTTCATAAGCATGCACACAGGCCACAAGCCAATCATTCGGGAGCAGCTGATCAGCTCGTGCCCGAGCTGCTAAATCTTGGCCCCCATACTTTTCCCGTAAGTACCGATAACCCGCAGGCGCAATTATTCATGAATCAAGGGTTGAATCTGGCTTATGGATTCAATCATGCCGAAGCAGGCCGTGCCTTCAGCGAAGCAGCGCGCCTCGATCTTACTTTGGCAATGGCTTATTGGGGTCAGGCGCTCGTACTAGGACCCAATATTAATATGATGATGGAACCACAAAAAGAGCAAGAGGCGTATGAGCTTGTTCAAAAGGCGGTTTCGCTGATGGCAACCGCAACACCGAGAGAACAGGCACTGATTCGTGCGCTGGAAAAACGTTATACGGGTAAAGCAGAAGATCGTAGCGCGAATAATCAGGCTTATGCAGCAGCCATGCGGTCAGCACACCAACACTTTCCGGATGATCTCGATATCGCCATACTTTATGTCGAATCGATGATGGATGTTCGGCCGTGGGGCTACTGGATGCCAGACGGGCAGCCCTATGAAGGCACCACCGAAGTTGTCGCGATCACGGAAGAAGTCATGCGTAAAAATCCAAAGCATCCCGGCGCTTTGCATATGTACATTCATCTCATGGAATCCACCTGTACCCCCGAGCGCGCGGAAAAAGCAGCGGATACATTATTGACGCTCATGCCAGATGCAGGCCATACAGTCCATATGGCTTCGCATATTTATCAGCGGGTCGGGCGCTATGCAGACTCGATGAAAAGCAATCAACTCGCTATTGCCGCAGATGAAGACTATCTTGCACAATCCCAAGCGCAAGGGATCTATCCGATTGGGTATTATCCGCACAACATCCACTTTCTCTGGTTTGCAGCAACATTGGATGGACAAAGCAAGATTGCGCTCGACGCAGCCCGCAAAGCTTCAGCTCAGATCAGCGATACCACACTGAATGAATTACCCATCACAGTGATATTCCGTGTCATTCCGTATTGGTCACTGGCGCGATTTGGTCGCTGGCAAGAGGTGCTCAAAGAACCAGCCCCCCCTGCAACCAATGCATTCTTGACAGGTAGCTGGCACTATGTGCGTGGTCTCGCATTTGTGGCGACAGGCCAACTGCAGCAAGCGGAGCAAGAGCTCGCATCACTCGACAAAATC
The DNA here is from genome assembly GCF_900114745.1 of Nitrosomonas communis. Lineage (GTDB taxonomy): Bacteria > Pseudomonadota > Gammaproteobacteria > Burkholderiales > Nitrosomonadaceae > Nitrosomonas > Nitrosomonas communis_A. The sequence continues at coordinate 25,284 of NZ_FOUB01000041.1, forward strand.
ATGCAGGAACCAGGCTGGGATACGCCGTTATTCTCACAGAATACTGCCCGTAGCGTACTCGCTATCGGGCCAAAGGTATTGGCCGGCGAAATCGCTGCCGCTCAAGGAAGATTTGACGAAGCGATTGCGCTTCTGGACCGTGCGGTCCGCCTGGAAGATGGCCTGGTTTATACTGAGCCTGCCGAATGGCATTTTCCGCCACGACTAGCGCTGGGGGCCATTCTGCTCGAAGCGGGGCAGGCAGACGAAGCAGAAACGGTATATTGGGAAGACTTGCGTCGCAATCGCAACAATGGCTGGGCATTGTACGGTTTGATGCAAGCGTTGCGCGCTCAGCAAAAAAATGATCAGGCAGCACTCATCGAGGCGCGCTTCAAGAAGGCATGGCAGCGCGCTGACATTACGCTTAATGCTTCTCGTTTTGGGCGGCAACCTGAAAGCTGAAAAGCGAGTCTAGCTACTTGGTAGAACCACATGGGTCGCATTGCAGCAATCGACTGGATGCGCGGCATTGTCATGATATTGATGACACTGGATCACGCATCAGCATTTTTTAACCAAGGGCGTGTTGCAAACGATACCATTGTAATGCATGTGGTTGGATCAAGTTTTGTTGCCGAGCAATTCTTTACACGCTGGATAACGCATCTGAGCGCACCCACCTTTGTGTTTCTGACGGGAACAGCGATGGCACTTAGTATCGTGCAGAGGCGTGAAAAAGGTTTTGGCAGCAAGGCTATTGATCGTGATCTGCTCATTCGCGGCGCATTCATTGCGCTGTTGGATATAGTAGTATTTTCATTCTTAAATGGGAAGTTATATCTGCAAGTACTGTATGCGATCGGCGTCAGCATGATGCTAACGGCGCTGCTCTATCGTCTGGGTAGGCGCGTTTTATTGATCAGCGCGCTGATTCTGCTCATAGGCGGGGAAGCATTCACTGTCTTGTTCTGGCAGCCGCATGAGCAGGTACCGCTGTGGCTGGCGCTAACCTTTGCCCCTTGGTTCAGCGAATCATTTACCGTGCTTTACCCGGCGATTCCATGGCTAGCCATCATGATGCTGGGATGGGTATTTGGCGACTGGCTGACAGCTCGTCAGAAAAACAGTTGGCCAGTTGCGCGTGTGTTGCTGGCAGGTGGTCTGCTAGCTTTGATCTGCTTCTTGCTTGTGCGTGGCGTCAATGACTATGGCAATATGTTGCTGTACCGCGAAGACCATTCGGTTATTCAGTGGCTGCATGTCAGCAAATATCCACCGAGCATTAGCTATATTTCGCTGGAGCTAGGATTGATGATGATCATACTAGCCATCTTGCTGTGGTTACAGCCGAAAATAAGCGTTGGCCAATATGGCCCTATTCTAGTATTTGGCCAAACGGCCCTTTTTTTCTACCTTGCCCATTTTGCCGTGCTGGCTCTACTGACCCTGCTTCTGGAGCGTGCTGGACTTGGGCAAGCTTTTCTTGCTGCTGCCCTGACCCTGGGGTTACTTTACCCAATTTGCTGTGCTTATCGAGCTTTGAAATGGCGGTATCCAGAAAGTATTCTGCGCTTTATTTAAGCCTTATTCCATTTATAAATCAAAAATGACGCGAAGGCGAACCGCAAACAGTATAAATAATGCGGCAAGGTGAAGCCGACAATGTCATTTTTGATTTAGAAATGGAATAAGAATCGCTTGTAGATTAAACGATGCTCAATTTAGGCAATATATTTGATCTGAATCCAGCTCAGATTTAGCCAGAAATCATAACTCTTTTACGAAAGTGGAAAAATTAGACTGAGATTGAGTAGAACACATTCATATAACTCTGTGCAATGTCATCTTTCTTGACAATATGTTTTAACTATGTTAATCATATTAACAGCCTTTTCATTAATGAAAAAGCTTGTGGTGTTTTATATTTTAGAAGATCTATTTTATTTTATATTTTTTCTATGCTTATATAGGAGACTACAAAATGAAACTTTCACTTATATTAGCTGTACTCTTAGCCGCGTCTTCCTTAACTGCTTGCATGGAACCAAAACCAGGGCAGTATCCGCCAAGCATGATGATGGAACGTGAGTCTATGCCGGACAAAGCTGATGAGAAACAATCAAAAGGCTAGCGCTAAATATACTAAACACAACAATTCCAATATAGAACAAATATGATGATTAAAATATTTTAACCGCCCGCTTAGGGCGGTTTTTTCTTATTGATCTCTTTTATTCCATTTCCAAATCAAAAATAACGCGAAGGCGAGCCGTAGACAATATAAATAATACGGCAAGGTGAAGCCGACAATGTCAGTTTTGATGTAGAAATAGAATTAATTAAAGCTAGAATTTGATGCCGTTATTATCATAATCAGATCCACAAATACTGTCCACATTCCCAGTTCTCAGCAATAATTTTATAAGCTATAGAAATAAATTACCCATTCTAGTTAACTCTTTCGGAATAGACGCTTTTTTATGCCAACAGACAAAAATTGTATGCAGAGGCATTATTGCCCACTTGTTTAGCGTCCATTAACATTATCTTGCAATAAAAGTAATTGGTTTGATCTGTTGCTGATGAAATAATGTAGCACCGCAACTCATTAGCCAGGCTTGCTTTCGCATTTTTACCACCAGGAATTTTATATGGTCAGCCCAGCATCCGAAACACTTTCACCGGTTTTGTATTTACCACATGGTGGTGGGCCTTTGCCTATTCTAGGTGATAAAGCACATGAGAAGATGATTTCTTTTCTGAAAGAGATCACCAGCAAACTGGGTACGCCGTCATCGATTCTAGTTATTAGCGCTCACTGGGAAGAAGAGATAGCGGCAATAACAAGTGGCAGTCATCCTGAAATAATCTACGATTACTACGGGTTTCCTGCTGAAGCTTATCAAATTCAATACGCTGCACCTGGCCACCCACAGCTAGCCAAAGAACTATTTGAACTGATCACAGCAAGTGGCATTCCGGCAAGACTTGATGAACAGCGAGGGTTTGATCATGGTTTATTTGTGCCGCTCAAGCTGATGTATCCGGAGGCACAGATACCCTGTCTCCAGTTATCGCTGCTCAAGAATTTAGACCCTCGCATGCATATTGCGCTAGGAAAAGCCATCACGTCTTTACGAAAGAAAAACATCTTGATTATTGGTTCAGGTATGTCATTTCATAATTTAAAAGTATTTTTCTCGCGAGAAATTGATAGCAGCAAAGAAAACGATGAGTTTGATAGCTGGTTAATTGAAACGTGCACCAGCCAGGCTCTTTCACCTGAAAAGCGCGAACAGCGATTGATTGAGAGGGAAAAAGCGCCGTCTGCTCGATTTTGTCACCCAAGAGAAGATCATCTATTGCCATTACATGTTCGCTACGGTATCGCTTGTGCTGATACGCCAATAGCCGAAGTGGTGTTTAATCAGGAAATCATGGGTAATTCCATTTTTAAATCAAAAATGACGCAAAGGCAAACCGCAGACAGTATAAATAATACGGCAAGGTGAAGCCGACAAAGTCAGTTTTGATTTAGAAATGGAATAAAAGGGTTACAAGCTTACTGTGGCTATAGAAAAGAAAATTTGGGTTGTGGTGATATATCTGCTGGGATTAGTTGTGTACCCTCAGGCTGATGCACAAGCAGGGCCAAGCGAAACCCGCGGCGAACTGCTTTATTTGACGCATTGTATTCATTGCCACAATACTAAAATTCATTGGCGTGAAAAGAAAATAGCCGCAGATTGGCGTGCCTTGAAGGCAGAGGTGGCGCGCTGGCAGAGCAACATGCGTCTTGGCTGGAATGAGGGTGAAATCAAAGACGTCGCTCATTATCTGAACGCAGTTTATTATCATTTTCCAGTTACCGAGCATGAAGATCTAACTGAATCTGATCAGATTGATCCTGTTCTTTCACGCTAAAAAAGCTTGAATGCTTGAATATTGCCGCATAGAGCTATTCAGATTCTCATCTTCAGGCGGACTGCCCAGTCAAAAATACGGCCACCCAGCAACCATCTTGATACCACCGCAGTTTTGGAATCTGCAGGGAGCGCATGCCGTATAGGAGGAAACGATGCGGTAGCCGCATCGAGGACAGCCTTTGCAATAATTCCCGGCCCCGGGGCTTGAGGTTCGCCAGCCAGAAGCCGGGGGAGCGAGGTAAGCAATTTTAGATAAGCAGGCGGATGGGCAACCGTTTTGAGCAATTTAAGCTCCTTGGCAGCAAATTCGGTTTTGATCAGGCCGGGGGCAATAAGTACCACCTTGATACCAAATTTGATGACTTCGCCACGCAAGGTTTCCGATAATGCTTCTACGGCATGCTTGGAAGCCGCATACCAGCCGAAACCTGGAATGGAGATTTTGCCCAGAATTGAGGTGATATTGATGATGCAGCCGGACTTCTGCGCGCGCATATGGGGCATGACTGCCTGAATAAAACGGGCATAGCCGAAAACATTGACTTCAAATTGCTGATGGGCCGCTTCCATGGAAACGCATTCGATCGCACCCATCTGACCATAGCCCGCATTGTTCACGAGCAAATCAATTCTGCCTTTGCTTGCTATGGCGTGGTTGACCGCCTCTTGGATAGCTTCGGCATCGGTCACATCTAGACAGATGGGTTCGATGTTATCCGAACGGATCTGTTCCAGCCTGTAACTGCGCCGCGCCATAGCAAATACGTAATAGTCATTCTTGGCAAGAAGCTCAGCCGTCGCTCTTCCAATTCCGCTGGATGCGCCAGTGACCAATGCAACGCGTTGTGTCATGATTTGATGTAATGGGGTAAAGCTTGAAAAAATAACGGGTTAATAAGCAAAAAGCAATCAAAAACTCATCAAACTCCACGATTTATTATAAATTTTGACGTGTGTAGCTGCTCTCGTGGAAAAAAATAAGTAAGGGCTGTATTTGCGATACATTACATCAGGATCTATTGGTTGAAGTGCGTAAACTTGCCTCTGAAGGAAATTTGATTATGGGAATAGAATTGAATGATATATCTGAGCCACTGTCGTGCCAACAATTTGAATTTACTTCGCAAAACCAAGGGTTTAAAAACAACTGCCGGAAGTCGCCACAGCACTAGCTAACTTGCTGCAGTAGATCGGTAACAAAAATCAGATCCTGATGGGAAAGCTAACCATAAGCTCAACAACAGAGAAGCAAAGGCTGAGCTCAATGAGCAGCTTGCAAATATCATCTATTCGGTATTTCCTAGTTATACGCGGGGTCAAAGGCTGCACACGTTTCCGTGGTATTTGAAAGGCATGTCAGCGTCTGAAAGCATGGGAAGATAGTGTGAACTGACGAAAACCTTGATGAACTCCACTGTTCTCAAGAGGACAGGCTAATAACGTGTGGCTGATGCAGGCCACACATTATGCTCAAGCCTACCGCCAGCAATCAGCATGCTTGCTGCACGCATGCCCTCGGCCATCAAAGCAGTACTTCCCCATACGCAAAAACTAGGTTTTCTTGCATAATACCTCGGCAGGCACGCTGGCACCATTTGGTTAGAAGGAACTCAGGAAAGATACGCCGTTAGCTCCTACCGCAGAGCCGTCCTGAAGGCGTTGTGCAAACCGGTTACTTTGCGTTTCACTATCATCACCCATCACGCGCGCTACCCTGTTCTTATGGAAGCTCAATAGTTGTTTGCGAAACGGAATAACAAAAATTGCTTCGTTGCCATACAGCGACTTATGTAATTTTGGCAAATCATACCAAGGCGTGGTAGGCTTCGTGTGATGTGCATTGTGATAGCCAAAGTTAAGTGTAAGAAGGTTTAACCAGGCGTGATTGATTGAAATCGGATTACTAAAAGTGTGAGACTGCTCATAGTTCCGGTCGCCTTTGTGCTTTATCAGATTGAAGTTGCTATCCGCTTCTACAATAAATTCATAATTGTGCTGAAGCGCATCCATGAAGCGCAAAACCGTCAAAAAGATGGCATAGGCCAGGAGATAACAGGCATAAGCAATAGGCGAGTATAGGAATAATCCCAGTAGCAGACTGAATCGGACCATGATTATGCCAATTACCCGAAGCTGTTGATCCTCTTTTTCCTTAAAAAGGAAGGGAGCGAAAATGAGAACAGCGTGCATAAGGAACTCTACAGCTGGTACGTATAACCATTCCAATGACTTCACAATTTTGAATTGAATCGGATGACGTGCAAGATAGCTCCGGTAGTCGAATGTCACGGCATCGACATTATTTATGTGATGTTTCATATGATTCGCACGCAAATCATCATACGTGCCATAGCAGCCGCCGGTAAGCCAATTTAATGCGCTTCCCAACCACGCATTGTGATGCGATGATTTAAATACGGCATTGTGCCCGCATTCGTGAATCATGTAGGCGGCGATGACCATGCCATGAGCCATTGCGAGCGTGCCGATTGTCATGAGCACCGGATTCAGCGACAAGATTAATGCGATCCCGGCAAAATAAGTTAGCTGGCAATAAAGCAATGCTGAGATAGTTGGAAGTAGGCCGCCCTTATAACGAAACCAGCTTTTTTCGAATGTGTTAATCATGGCTTAGTTCTCCTTTTGCAGATGCTTTTTATCCGACATGAATGCGGTAATTATACATGCAAAATTACATGCAATAAAGCTGTATAATATTTCTGATACTTCAAATGCAAATACTGCAAACGCCAGAGAAAAGGGTATGAAGAAAAATGGTGAAACCTGAGAAGCAGACAAACGCAAGACGACGCCAAGTCATTCAATTACTTAACAGTACGGATCAATATTGGATGGATGCCCTCGGGGACAAGCTCTTCCACGATTTAAACTACTATGACCTTTTTACACAAATGTGGCTAAGGCTCGATGATACTTTTCATAAATCTGAGCTGTATCAGTTGATGCCAAACATCAGCCAGCGTACCGCCATCAAATATGTTCAGATTGCAATCGATCACGGCTTACTCATTGAACATATGAACCCGGATGATCTCCGTTCCAGACGGATTACGATGTCCGCCGATCTGGTGCAAAAAATTGAGCTTTTCCTGGATTATTCCATTTCAGTCTTTGAGACATTTCCTGCGCCAGCATCTCAACAAGGCGACACATAAGCAGATGAAGCTGTGCCAATAGCGTAATGATGTTCAGATATAGCACAACCAGATAATTTTGATTATAATTTAAAGATGGCATATTCACTGGATTTCCGCCGTAAAGTCCTGTCTGTCAGAGAGAAAAAAGGACTTACGATAGCCGAGGTGGCGGCCCGGTTTGATGTTGGCGTGGCGAGCGTGACGCGTTGGGTTAAGAACATCCATCGTAAACCTCAAGGGTTTCGCCAACGCAAGATTGATCTTGATGTGTTGCGGCAGGATATTCGCGATTATCCTGATGCTTATCAGTACGAGCGGGCAAAACGTTTGGGTGTGGCGCAAAACGCTATTTTTCTGGCGCT
>NZ_FOUB01000137.1 GCF_900114745.1 Nitrosomonas communis
AACAGTTTCGTTCATTTTATCCTCTCTTTTTTGAGTTGCCTCGAGCCGCTCGCGATCAAGTGCGGCTGCAGTGGCACACGCTGATGAAATATCTGCATAGCTGTATTTTTAGAATTTTTTCTGTATGTGTAACTCATAAAACCAATTAGTTAAAAATACTAAATTACCCAAAAGCTAATTATGCAGAGATTTATCTAATATTAAGTGATGGTTTCTCCTCAAGAATAATGATGAAGCTCTTTTTCAAGAGCTATTTGGAATTGAGGTTCCATTGACTGCTTGCCTTAGCCCGAACTCACGTTATGATTACATTCGATATACTTATTAAGTAGATAATTGAAACAAGACTTAAGCAAGATTAGAATTATTTCTTGCTTGGTCTCTCAGTTGGCGCATAATATGTTCGTGATTTTTTTTAACTCCTTCATATAGCCGCTCTAGAAGAGCACGAAGACTGTCAGGCATTTCTTGTCTCAGCGCATTTTCATAGGCCATAACTGCTGCAGCTTCACCCATTTCACATTCTTCCAGTACCGCGAGATTATTTTTTTTGGTAAACGCCGTCTTAAGGTTAGTCAAAATATGGAGCAAGCCCTCTTCAGCAGATGTGCTTGTATCTGGATTACCGCCATAATGCAGTACCTCGACACTTAAAGTGTTAACGGCTTCTTCACAGCTTTGTGCGCGATCCATGAAAAATGATTTCAAGGCAGGGTCACTCGCATTGTTTGCACATGTTTTAAAACTGTCTGCGCTATCGCGCGAAATTTCGGTAAGTCCATTTAATAAATTCGCAATTTCTGTATTATTCATCTCATCCTCCAAGAATAAAGGCTTACATAAAATGAGGCCTAGAGTTGGTTTACGGCCCAAGGCTATTTATTCATGCGCTGCTAACTTTGGATATTTAAACGGAAGACTCTTCTGTGATAAAGAATCACTATACTTTATAGAGTCTAATCAAAAAGTATTTCTTGTAATTTCGCTTAAAATTTCTTATTCAGAATATATAGTTTTTTAAATAATACTACTCATAACAATGCCTGAAATTGCCAGCACTCGGGGTCAGTCACACGGGTAGTTTCCGGTATTAGCGGCCGCTCATAATTGGTAACACTGGCGCATCGAATGACTGCTTTTAGACCTGTGCTAGAGATGGCGCTATCCGCCAAAACCAACCAGTCAATTTCTCTGAATGAATCTCCAATATTTAGCCGAATAATATGAGACAGCCCTATAGTCATGATCCTGGAACTGTATATCGCTTCGTTTAGGATGATATGCAGTGAGCAAACTTGACAAACGTAACAATTTTGTTGATGTCAAAGCATGAAAAGATATATGAAAATTATATAATTACTTGTTAGCTGCAAGGAGATACTATGACCGCTTGGTGGTATGCCGATAAAGACAAGAAAATCGGCCCGATTGGAATAGATGAGCTTAAGCGGCTTATCAAATCCGACAAAATCGATGCTAAAACAATGCTGTGGCACGAAGGGATGGATGCTTGGCGACCTCTGGACCAAGTTGAAGAGCTAAATGAGTTAAAGGCTGTAGTCTCGCCATCTTTGCCACCAAAGGCTGATACTGACACACTGAGTTATCCCATGGCTAATCGCTGGTTACGATTCTTTGCTCGTATTTTTGATATGTGTTGGGAAACTATGCTCGTAGCCTGCATCTTAGGAGCTGTATTGAGCCGTTATTCCGCTAATTTTGTTGAGTGGTTTTATGAATCTGGTGCAAGTCGTCAATTATTCGGCTTGCTGTATCTGCCGATTGCATTGATCTTAGATGCCTTATTATATCGAGCCATTGGAAATACACCCGGCAAGGCTTTGCTCGGACTGAAAGTAAAAACACTGGATGGTAAATCCTTAAGCCTTGCTCAATACCTCAACCGCAATTTCTCGATGTGGGTGAGCGGACTTGCTCTCGGGTTCCCTCTATTTACTCTATTCACGTTGGTACATCAGGCAGGCAGGCTTGGTGAAGGACAGCAAGCGAGTTATGACGAATCCGCGGGATTTCGCGTGCACTCAAAACCTGTGGACTGGTGGCGCAAGACCGCTTTTGGTTTCGCCTTCGTGGGCCTTTTCGTAATTATAGTGGCGCTAAACACCATGGAGCAGACCGCCCACGTGAAGCCATATTGAGCGCTGCTCAAAAAGTTACTCCTGGGAAAATCCGCCTACAAAGCTCACCGCCCTTATTGGTTCGAGAAGGAAACACTTCGAGCAACCAAACGATGTCGGCCAATAGGTATATAAGTTCTCCAGGCGGGCTGACTGTACTGTGGTTCTTGAAACGAGATGCTAGTTATACCTTAGATGACTGTGTGAATGTAGCCTAGAAAAGCACGGTTACCAATGAAACTTACCATTAATCTTGATTAAAATAGAATTTTGTACTCTTAGCTGCCTCGTCTGAACCTCAAAGCAACAATTCTACTGATCGGTAAGCGGCCTTTCATATGACAGTAGCGCACCTTTATGATTGGCTGTATAGCCGTTACATGCCTTTCACCATGATTTAGTGTTTAGCTAGTTTTTGCTTTCTGCCGCCGTGTATATTTTTATCAGCACGAGTTGGCCTATCATTCTGCACGCGAAGCTTCTCGATAGCTTGCTTGTGCAACTCCAAGCAAGCTTTGCGATATCAAAGTTATGACATTTTTTTTCTGGCGCCTCTACCCCTGGGTGCCTCTACCCCTTATAGCTGATCCCATATGAAATAATTCTAGTTGCATAGATGGAAAAAAACTGCTCGACAAAACATCCTTGCTTTTATCTGATTGCTTTGGCTTGAGCCAAAATGAGTTCCGGCCAAAACAATCAGACAAAAGCAAGGTATTCCGCCACGCAGCTCTTCATCGTCTATGCGGCCTAAATCATTTTATATGGGATCAGTTATATATCAATTAAAAGTTCACTTTAGAAAGCAGCTGTTCCTGATGACCCTGGGGCTACCCGCTGGCTTTCTACTTTTTATGCCCACCATGGCTGCTTTTACCCTCTTTGCTGGCTATTTCACGCTGCTTATCTTCATCCATAGAAGCAAAGCCTTGCTTATCAATATGCCCGCCCTCACCACCTATTTTTTCCTTTCCTCTATCTGAAGTTTCGAGCGTGTCTTTTAGGATCGACTCCTTAAACCACTGACGAATATAAGTAAGATGCTCGTCTTCTTCCCGCAATGCCTGCTGGAAATCCCGAGCCATATCCTCCATACCCATCTTTTCAGCCAGCATGATAAGCATCCGCCAGCCATCGTTATCTGCCAGCTCCGCGGTTAGCATGGCTTCCAGACAGTGTGCTACCGATGTGCGCGGATCGGTCAGCACCTGTATCAGGCCGAGCGACATCACACCGTCTACATCGGCCGATGGAGTCTGCGCAGTGGGATCCGCGCCGATGGATCGGATCGCATTTTCCACAAGCTTGAAATGCTGAAACTCTTCATTCCGGAACTCGTGCAGCCTCTCGAGTGGAATATCGGCGCCCATCGGTGCAGCTGAACACTTTGCTATAAGAGCATCATAAAGCCTGACTCCGGTACGCTCAAACGCAAGCCGGCACCCGAGCTTGTCTATAAATCCTTCAGGACTTTTGCCCATCAGTTTTTCCATTGCAGTGCTTACCATCCCTTTCAGGGTACCTGGCAATGGAACTGACCCTATCACGTCAGCCCCGGCGATATATTCCTGGCGCATCTGTGCAATAGCCTGTTCATCTCCGGGTGAGGAAGCGGGGGTAACTTTAGCCAGCGCCATCATTTCCTTGATATCAATCGGTGAGGCATC
>NZ_FOUB01000105.1 GCF_900114745.1 Nitrosomonas communis
TATTGATGAAAGTGGGTTTGCACAGGATGCGCCGCGCACGCACGGTTATGCACCCGCTGGCCAGAGATGTCATGGCACGCATGACTGGCATGCGCCAGGTCGTATCAACGCGATTGGCGCCCTGATCGGAAAGCTATTGATAACCGTCAGCCTGTTTGCAGTCAATATCAGCGCCGATGTATTTCATGGATGGGCGATGCAGGACCTGTTGCCTAAATTGCCGTCACATGCGGTCGTTGCGATGGACAATGCTACCTTCCATAAGAGGCAGGATACGCAAGAGGCCATACAAAACGCTGGGCACACCCTTGAATACTTACCCGCTTATTCTCCTGATCTTAATCCCATCGAACATAAATGGGCACAGGCCAAAGCACTGCGTAAACAACAAAACCAGACCGTTGAGATGCTTTTTAAATCCTATACATTCTGAATCATTCTTAACTGGTTAGGCTATATGGCACACCGATCTATTATGTTGATATCACAGTGCGTAGTGACCTGAGCATAGAAGAAACCTTGGCGCAAGCTCGACAAATTGATGCTGAACGGAAGGAATCTGGTTTTGACCAGAACGCTCTGGACCATGCGACCCATCTGGGCTTAAGTAATGGCACTTTTGAGGATAGTGAGGATGAGGGTAGTGCTGTGACCGAAGAATTCTTTCCTGTTGAGGACGGAAACGAAGCAACAGAGGAGAATGCGACTTTACCGGTGCCAAAGAGGATTACTGGAACAACTAATCAAACGTCATTGGCATCGAAGTTAGAGGCAAAAGCGCAGATGTTGAGTGACGAAGTTTGTTCTGGAAGTTAGGGGTTATTGGTTGTTATTTAATCTGCTGAATGAGGAAATTCGGCAGATTAAACTCAATATTATAGGTGCCTCTGTAAAACGATTTCACCGTGTGACTTGGCGGTATCAATCATTTTATCTATATTATTTTTTAAGATAATTTGAGTTCAGGCACAAGCGGCTGAGCTCCGGACTGTTAATACGGAGGTTCCTGGCTCGAACCCTGCTCGGGGTTGTCTATACATAATCAATTGTTCTGTAATGATATTTTATAAGCTGCTCTGATGCGTATGCTGATGTGTCCGCCGGAGACTGATGGTCTTGCTTCTTATTTGATGTTCTGGATGTCTGTAATATGATCTCAGCAGTATTTACTTTCCATTGGTAATTTAACCCTCGTGATCTTTACCAATATGCTACTTTGTTTTCTTTTACTGTCATTACTAGAAATGATCATGGCTCAATAAAGTAGAGTTTTTGAGCCGTTTCCTATGAAAAGGGCATTGTCGAGAATTATTTGAATTGTCGGGTTCTACTTGAAAAGACTATTTTGCGCATGGCTGGTTGATCAGCTTTTGGGGAGTAGTGGTGGATCGCCCCACTCTTGATGCCAATCGCTCTTTGCAACGTCCAGACAAGACGTGCTGCCATACTTGCGACTCCACGCTGCAAGTTCGTAGTGAAACCAGCGCTTGATACTGTTTTATCGCAGGTGCTGACCCCGAGTAGTAGATACTCCCAAGGTGTTGCTCCTAGCGAAGGATGAATCCAGCAACCAGCTTGCAGGGAATAAAGGCTCGAATCCTTGATGCGGCCATATTCATACCCGACCCATCCTGATCCTATCGTATTTCCGGTCATGACCGCCATAACGTGCGAAGAATGCAGGAGCGCCATCTCGATTATTACGGCAATTAGGAGTTGCTCCTGACGACGAGTGAAGCACTTTCTCCCGATAGTATTGAGCCAGGTCAGGGTCGGGTCGGTAACATCAAGCCAAATTTCGATACCTTCATTGATAGCCAGGCGGGCGATACGTAGAGCCAACGGGTAATCAACCTGACGGTGCGATATAAAAACCCGAGGACAGACGACTGCAGATACTATGTCGCTATTCTGGCTTCCCCAATTAGCTGTGCGGCGGAGCGCCACCAGACCGTCAAAGAATTGCTGATCCTCAAAAAGTTCAGCAAAAATTGAGTTCTCGACATCAGTTCGGGCGTTAAGTAGTAGATCAAGTGCTAGTTCGAGCTGATCAGGTGGCTCTCGACCTTGATTGTGTGCAAGCTCGTTGGCACGCCCAATGAAGTCCGCAGCAAGCCCTCTCGCGTGCTGCATCGAATCACGTGCAGGCTGAGAGAGAGGCGCACTTTCATAACGATCCCACAGGCTTTCACCTGCACGATCCTTCCAGTTGTAACTTGCCATATCGCCTCTTTTAATAATACTTAGAATATGTAAGTCTTGAAATGGCAGCGTCAGAATCCATTTTCAAGAATTAATATGATATATACCTCATGCGGTCACATTTGCGAATTTTGGAAACAGTTGAAAGCTTAGTTTTAGGAGCTTTTTTACCTGCTCGCTAAAAGTAGAACTGCTCTTTTTAAGGCAGTCGTCAAGAGCAGTTTTGAATTGACAAAATGATTCATAGAAGAGATGGTAAAGGCATTGCTTTCTGGTAAATTTCCACAAGCATTCGATCAGATTCAAGTTGGGTGAATAGGATGGTAGGAACTGCAGGTCAATACCTAATTCCCAGGCCTGTCTTGCTTAAAACAGAGGAAACTAATCATAAAAACTCGGATTAAGCTAAACAATACATTCCTAATTTGAGCAGGTATTAACCCCACGTGAGGAGACTAAATGACTTCATTAGATTTGCTTGACCTAATTCAATGGCCTGCAATGATAATCACAATCTCAGCAGCATGGTATGTCGGAGCGGAAAGAAAAGATAACCGAAACTGGGGATTTTGGCTTTTCCTGCTGAGTAATTTACTCTGGTTAATTTGGGCGATACCACAATCAGCATGGGCATTAGCTATATTACAGATCAGTCTGGCTATTATGAATATCAGAGGCGTCTTAAAATCAGAGAAGAAACAATAAAGCGAAATTAAATTTTAAGCTCAATCTATGCTCATGGAGGTATTCTCCACGAATTACTTTAGAATAAACCACAATCAATTATCTGCTATTAGGCTTGGAAGGAATTATTCGAAGTTGATGTTGGTGAAATAAATCTATCCTACCCCGGAAACTTCCTTTCATAAATTTGAAGAAAAAAAGTTAACTATCTACTATTTATTCTTGCGTATATCTTCTGTCGGGGATTGTGATGCAGGATCTGAGGCATTGATGTCTGAAGGTATTCCTCGATGATCAGTGTCTTTTAATCCTTTCTTAGTATCATCGTGTGCTTGCTTGATAACTTTTCGAGATTGCTCATCCTCGGGGCCCATTGTGCCAGCCGCAGCTGGAGTTTGATCACGTTCATGCGGTAGCATCATGTCGGATTCAGTTTTATCGTTTTCAGGAACCTGATTAGAAAGATCTATCTTTTCTTCTTTAGTACCAGTTTCATCACTTTTTGAGTGAAGATTGGAAGAAGTTTTAGTCGGGGTTATCATAATATTTAACCTGCTAAATTCGTGCTAAAAAAAATATAATAACACTTTTTAAAATTTATTACCCTGTCACATCGTGCTTACTTAGAATTTATATTACCGTTCTGCTCAACAGTATCAACTATTTCATTTGTATAATAGAGCAATCTGCATGTAACATTAAAACAAATTCGCAAATATTTAACTACGAGTGTGAGCAACTTATCGCGGAGCTTCTTTAAGACGAGCTATTGCTTGCTCAACATGTTGCCCTGAAAGGGCTCTATTTTCATCATTTCATTAAATTTCTTCAGCTTGGCTTCGTCGATACTTAGAATTGGGCCATAATTGCATCCCAATGAGCAGTGTTAGCTTGGGAAGATATGTTGTCTTAAGGTTAAGATTGAGGCTATGACGGAGCTGCTCAGCAAATCTGTAATTCACCGATCTTTTGTAGTTGTGATCTATTTTGCTTGAGCATTGTTGCACGCACAATCTCTAATGCTGGTTTATTTCATAACGCTGCATTGTACTCTGCAACTAAGTTATTCCTCATTGGAGATTTATTCGGATTAACCAGAGTAAAAAAGTAAGCCAGTAATTTGCTGTATTGTCAAACTTGACAGGTGAGCGTTAAAAAAGAATTATTTCTAATTCAAGGATATTTAATAAACAAAAAAATAAACAAAACGCCCCATCTCGGGGCGTTGGGTGATTACCGCTGACAGTGGTTTTTGTTGCTGCGGTTAATCCATGTGAGTTCCTGATCGCAGGCTTTTTATCTAGTACTGCTAGCCGACAAAATCTACTTGCGCGTCCTGTTGCAATGTTGATTCGAGAGGGCTCATATACGTAGCGACAGTTCGTTTAATTAAATCCGCAAATTTGTAAATGTCAGAGAGATCAGATATTTGCTCAATTTTCTCATCTCTTTCATTAAACAATCCAATCGACATTCTCGATGTGTTATTAAATCTAAGCCTGCAGATCGGTTTACGATTATTATCATCAAGCAAGATGGCACAATAGCTTTTTGCATCTCTCATGGTTATCCGCTTTGGATTAATATTTTCACGAAGAATAGCCCGGATAATGTGAAAACCTTCTATTTCTTCAGCTGTAGTTATTATGTCCTCTCCATCAGAATTATTTACTTTTGTTTCTGATGATGGCTCCATTGCCATTTTTAAACGGTCATTTATTTTTTCACTAATTAGCTGACTGAAGGCGCTTTTTGTTATTTGAGTGAATTGCTCTTTAACTGCCGGGGTAAATCTCTTTCCGTTAATAACTTCGCTGCATAGTATCTTAACAAAATCTTCTGAAGGAGCAGTCATCCAATCTGACAAAACATTTCGTATAGCCCTTGTATATTTTAGATCACTAGCAGTATTCAATATTAGCTCAACATTGAAAGCGCTCTTAGTAAATTTCTTTAACTCATCTACTTGCTGGTCTCTAAAATCAAGTACATTAAATTCGAAAAACGGCTTTTCATCCATTTTGTTAGGCTGCTCAAGATCAGTAAAGAATCTATAAGAGATTCCGTTAGTAAGAACGCCGAATCTGGCTTCAGTAACGTGGAAGTAACGGAAAAGTTGAGATGCGTGATTTATGCTGAGATCGCCGCCACTTTTTTTTACACTCAAATAAGATAATTGGTTTTGAGTCCATGAGAATAGCATAGTCAACTTTCTCACCCTTTTTTGTTCCAACATCTGCAATTAATTCCGGAGTAACTTCCGAAGGGTCAAATACGTTATACCCGAGTATTTGGATGAAGGGCATTATCAATGCATTCTTAGTTGCTTCTTCTGTTTGAATTGTATCTTTTACCTTGCTTACTCTAATTGCATGCTCTTTCAGCTGGTCGATCAGATCCACTTATTTCTCTCCCCTTTGAGTAATTAACAAAAATGGAGATTCTCTTCTTATATGACGGCGTCGTCAATTTAAGACATACTCATAATTCTAGAAAGGTAGTTTTAGTTTTCATAACTTGGAATTGAGGGGTGTATAGTGTGAATTTTAATAAGTATATTTTTGAAGATTTTGAACTCCCTGAAGATATTAAAGCAGTCATGCCAATTGAAAAGCCTGAGCATATGGCGGTATCCAATATCAGAATCAGAAAATCTATTTTCCTCAACCCAATGCCAAACTGCCGATAATGCTGCGACATGGCGGTGTAATCCGGGTGCTTGGGGTAACCGCGAAAATGAAGGGCCAGGGAAGTTTCCCAACGGTGGTTGGGCAAGGCTTGATTCAATAAAATTAGGTAAATGGAAACCTTGGCATCCCCGACCAGTATTGATTCCAGCAGATAGTTTTTTGTAAAAAGGTCACGATAACCAATCTCACTGGATAAAACTGGAATCAAGAATGGTAATTCAGGCGCTACTTGCCGAGAGAAATGATGAGTGCAGGGTCTATATTGTCACCGAGGAGACTCCATTCCAGTATCATTGGATACATGACCGTAGGCCAAGGTTGGTAAGATTGTCAGATCAGAATAAGACGACAATGGAACATACGTGATGCATTTTCTCGTGCTCATTATAAGTTATTTTCTGCAGCGTCTTATTCAAACGAAATTCAAAACCAGATTCTGAAAAATTTGGAGCCCAACCGCATCACGATTATTGGAGAAACCCATAGACAGCCTGGTTCTATACAGTTTTCAGTCATTAATTACCGAGTATTTACAGAAGGATAAATACCTGACTGTTGGCTTTGAAATTGCTAGTAATCAACAGTTGCTAATTAATGAAATTATGCAGGGTAGGGGTGTAGTTGAGGATATCCAGATTGTTCCATGATTGATCATCTTGCTTTTCGTTTAATGATCTTGGATCTTGTCAAAATTTACAGAGAGGGTGCTTTTTTAAAACTTATTGCGATAGACGCTAGAATTGAAAGTGGAGTAGGGCGCGATGAATGGATGGCTAAAAAGTTATTAGATAATATCGGTCAAGATCCATTGCTAGCTTTGTTGGGCAACCTGCATACCTTAAAAAAGGTCCAATGGAATATATCCATGACTAAGAAATCACCTTTTGTTGCAGAGATACTGGCATCACAAAGATATAATATCAAAACTTACCCCCAAATATGGCTGGATAAAACTTGTAATACACGTAATCGATTTATTGCATCAGATGAGGTGGTGGCTATCGGAATTATTAATAACAAATTGATATCTTTGCTTAATGCTTCTGAGTTTAAGATGGCAAATGATATTGTTGATGAAGTTGTACTTTGGGAGTGTGATTAGCGAATATGAATTTATTAGTGTATTCACCGTCGTTTAGTAAACATGGATATATATCAATATTTGTTTTATCTTTCCATACAATTGGCTTGCTTAATGATCATGATAAAATATTCTATAAAAGCCAAAAATGTTACTTACCTAGAGTGCAAATTTACCCATAAAATAGAGGTACATTGCATGAAATGGGGTAACTATATGGGTAGAATAGTTATTCATATTAAAAATTACTTTAAATATCATATAATTAAATTGATTATATGAATCCCTCTCTCCCATTATGGGCAAAATAAGTGATTGATTAGTAAAATAAAATTATCTATTAAACCTTCTTGGTTCTGCTTGTTGTTCTTGCCCTAGAAGATTCTACTAACTCCAAAAAGCAATTTTCTAACTCTTATGGAGAATGCGACATGGAAAACATCACAGCAACCTTCTAAATAAATTTAATTTAGATTTAATTATTTATTTAGTTATCCTTGAAAAACCCCGTTTCTTCAATCGCCGAGTTGTAGGTTAGGACTATTGGTCATCAATAACCGATTAGGATTGATGCCGGAGCGAGCACATAAAAGCGCCAAGTGGCCCAGAATCTTGCGCAAGTTATAGCCAGCACC
>NZ_FOUB01000005.1 GCF_900114745.1 Nitrosomonas communis
ATGGATAATGGAAGGTGTTGGCTTTGCTATCATTTAAAATCTAAATGATAATGTTATTACCTTATCTAAATTCTATTTTCAAGCACTTTTAAGCGTGATTGCCCTGAGTATTCCGGGGTTTACTGTGATCTGTGCCTCAGAGTTGGCGGGTGAGATTGGCACCATTGACCAGTTTGCCAGTGAACACAGTCTGGCGCTCTATCTGGGGATGGCCAACCTTGATAACAGCTCAGGGAAGTTTCGAGGCTCAAAAGCACCGAAACATGTCAATACACGAGCTAAAGGTGCGATGATGGCCGCTGTAGACAAGCATCGAAAATGCGTACCTGAATCACAGGGTTACTATGAAAAAAAACGGATTGAGGGAAAATCACATAATCAGACAATTCGTTCGCTTGGCCGGCAGCCGCATTATATTCAAAATGCTGAAACAAAATCGTGCCTATGAGATACGTACAAAAATCAATGAAAATACTTGAAAATTCCAGCGGGATGTTCAAGCCAGCGATATCGGGCAGGCTGAGAATTTGTTAGCCCTGATGACGGAAGGTGCGGCTGCCCTGGTGGGTGATAAGGGTTATGATAGCGATGCTTTTATTCAACGCTCACTAAAAAAGCCATTGAGCCTGTCATTCCGCCGCGCAGTAATCAAATTAACCCAAGAGATTGGGATTAGTTCGTTTATAAAAAGCGTCATTTGGTTGAATGTTTCTTCAACAAAATTAAATATTACAGAAGAATATCTTCACGCTATGAAAAAATGACTAAAAATTATATGGAGTTTATATGGTTTGCCTCAGCATTAATTTGGCTCCGCTAAAATGTCAACAGAACCTAGCCATTTGACTTCTTATTGAAATTTAAACTTGTTGAAGATTAAATAGAATAGCGAGGTCAATTGTAAAGCCTGACCCTGAGATTACAATTTCGTCTACCAATTCAAACTTGAAAATGCGCGAGTAGAAATAGAGTTCTGCTTTCAGTGCACGCTTGTTGTTTTCTGCTTTGACGAAACCGTGCTGTTCTCCTACAGAAGTGACATATGCTACCGGCAATCCACGCCTACGCAAGGCGCCAAACATCATCTGTGACTGGTCAGGCGGCACGATGAGATCATCGAGCCCTTGGATAAGGATCAACGGGCAGGCTAATTGCTCGATGTATTGAATAGGCGAGCGAGGTAAAGGTCACGCCGCTCCGGATAAGGGCCCACCAGGCCGTCCAGGTAGCGTGACTCGAACTTGTGCGTGTCTCGCGCCAACGCCTCCAGGTCGCTGACGCCATAGTAGCTGGCGCCTGCACTAAACAGCTTAAAGAACGTGAGCGCGCACAATGTTGCATAGCCGCCAGCACTGCCGCCGGTAATAGCCAGCCGGTTGACATCCACCATCCCTTGACTAATATGAAGATGTCAACCATTACATTTTAGTTGGAAAACATTGGTAGACATCGAAGCTGCGTCTTCCCTTATTAACCTCTGAAACAGGAACAATTGTGTCGCCATTAATTAGCGCCGCTTCATTACGCGCAAGATCCGCAAGTTCATCTGCAACTTTTTCTTGATTACGGTTAAACACTATTTTACTGACTACTTTAGTTTCAACTCTGCCTATTTTTTTGCATGGCTGGACTGCCTTGGCTGAGTGTACCAAGCGTACCCCTTCGCCTTTTGTAGTAACCTTAACCCATGTACAGGAAGAGAGTATTAAACAACTACCAACAGCAATAAGAATTTTTATCATTACACTATCTCAGTTAAAGGGAAAAATTTTAATGAATAGTTTATTCGCAAAATAGGGGGGGTCATTTTTTTCGGTGGTCACATAATCGTTTTGCGCGAACGGAAGTGATTGTAAGGATCGTTTACATAGGTTCGCTTTACTTTTACAAGGTGGTGGTAGCTTTTATCGAAATAAGTTTGGGTAGGTACTGAACTATCTTTAAAGCTGATGAAAGCGCCTGAAGTATTGGGAATATCATAATCGCGGCAAACCTCCATCCAGTCGAGCGCCTGGTTTACGCGGGTATACACATGGTTATTCTCACCTTCTTCCTTTTCTTTTTCAGTTTCATTCCACCAGGTTTGGTATTGTATGGTGAAGAGTTTATCTTTGTAAGGAAAGGCACTTTTATCTTTCTGCTCCAGGGTCATGATATGCTGATAATAGTTGCCGGCAATAGCCCCTAAGGTAATGTAAGTAAACAATCCCAGCTGTTCATTGCCGCTTAATACCAGCGGGGAAGTGAGACTTTCCAATAATTTATAGTGGCCTTCTGTGCCAAGCCCCTCTTTATTCACTAAACGTGAGGTGATTTTGTGGGGTGCCGGCTGGTCTTCATCAGGTGGAAATGGCGTTCCTTCTAATCCCTGTTTCAGCAAATTCATATTGTGAAACGAATAACGATCCCAAGAACTCATCAGGTGATCACCACCATAGGGTAAGTCTTGGTACTTGCGCCCAGCTTTGTCAATTATGGTTACAGTGTAGATGCCAGTGTGTTTAAAGTGTTTATCTATAAATTTCTGTAAACTGTTTTCATCTCCCTCCCAGTAGCCATACATCATACAGTTATGGCTTACAGTATGGGGGTTAAAGTGCTCACCTTCGCTAGCATGCTTAGCGGCAATTTTCAGATTAGTGCCTACTAATTGGTTAGCGTCTGGCTGGGTGGAAGCAATAACTTTTTCCCATGTCTGCAATACATGCAGAGTAGGTGTGGCATCGCGCAGAGCAAACAATTTGTTTTCTGGGACATAGTGGTATTTGTTCCACTCAACCTGAAACTTAATCATTTCATCGGGCAGGTCAAAGGTTTCAATCACGAACTCGGTCACTATGCCGTAGCTGAAACCACCTCCACCTTTTATGGCCCACAGCAGTTCTTGATCGCCAACTATTTCACTATTCATACTCAGCTCGCGTATGCTGCCATCGCCCAGCACTAGGGTAGCCCCGACGACACTTTCGCAGCACATGCCATACTTGCGAGTCCAGGGACCCCAGCCTCCACCCATGGTATAGCCTGCTATGCACACGGTAGCGCAAGTGCCATGCGGAATCATGACATCACATTTAGCCAGCTCCGTGGTCAGGCTCTGAAAGCGTATACCAGGCTGTATGCGAGCAATCTTGCGCTCACGATCAATTTCTACCGTATTAATCTTCGAGAGATCGAGCAGAATGGTATCAGTGCCGCAGCATTCTCCTTCATGATCATGCCCACCCGAGCGTACACGTAAAGGCAAAGCATGTTTACTGGTAAATTTAACCGCTACGCTTATCTGTTGAGCTGTTTCACATAGCACAATGGCAGTAGGCATAAATTGGAAGAGACGATTAAAAATTTGACGATATTGATCGTATTTTTGCTGGCTTTGCGTACAGTTAAAAAGAATTTCGGGAACTTCCACACCGTCTGAGCAGTAGGCCTCTCTAAGTTTTTGAATGATGGCATGCATCTGTTTTATATGGATTAAAAGTTTCTTATAAATGAGATAATTGATATTTCTGACTAGATAAATAAGTATCAGACTCGGAGAAAAGGGAGGAATTGAGGGCCTGTGCAATAAGAAGTCATGTAAAAGCAAATTAAAACTGATATGTTTTTCAAACCGTGCAAAGAACATCGTTCCCTTTCTATGCCATTCTTACAGGAGTGAACTAGGTATGCCTGTCAAGTATTTTCATTTCTAAACCAAAACTGACTTTGTCGGTTTCACCTTGCCATATTATTGATACTGTCGGCAGCTCGCCTTCGCGTCATTTTTAATTTAGAAATGAAATAACTTTAGCGTTAATCTCAAAAATTGTTTATCACAATATATTAAATATTGATGAAGACAAAGGAACACTACCTTACCTTGAGATTAGCATATTATTAATGTATGCCAAGGGCAAGCTGAATCATATTTGTTGATAAGCCATATTGCAATAACCCGCAGCGAAATTCGGAAAATGGCTTCACCATTGCGGTTGGATGTAGTTAATATTTCGACTATTGCTCGGGTCAAGCTAGCTTTGCTTATCATTCCTGAAAGGCAGCGTGATTATAACTAGCTTTAACGTGGTTCATGTGTTATGCATTAAAAATAATTTTGAATTGTTATCATTTTTTTCTGGTGAAAAATTTTTCCATGATCAGATTAATAATGTGCTAACCAGATTACAAGGAAAATTGTTTTCTTCGTGTTATGGTAGAGGGGTACAGGTCGTATGCTCGTGCATTATTGCCTGGTTATTAGTCATACCCTGGCATCAGCATGTGATAAAGCTGGGTTATTTCATTATGGCTCGTTTTCGTGCTAGTTTGATCTGGAGATGGATGATTGATTTCAGGACAGGATTAAAACCAATACGAAATTGATATAGCCTTTTACTCTATTGATGACACTTTTTTTCCTAAAAAGCTCGCGGTTTACACCAGCACACCATCAACCAGTTGTAAAACCCTTTCTGCCTGGTTGGCAAGTTGCGGATCATGCGTGACGATAACAAGAGTGGCATTCACTTTGCGATTAAGCTCCAGCATCAAATTGAATACACCCTCTGCGGTGTGGCGATCAAGGTTGCCAGTAGGTTCATCGGCCAGCACACAGGCTGGTTGAGTTACCAATGCTCGCGCTACGGCTGCCCGCTGACGCTCTCCTCCAGAAAGTTCACCAGGCGTATGAGTCAGGCGATGGCTCAGGCCGACGTGCTGCAGCATTTCCGCTGCGCGCTCCATCGCTTCTTGTTTATTCATGCGCCGTATCAGCAGCGGCATGGCTACGTTTTCCTGGGCGCTGAACTCGGGAAGCAGATGGTGGAACTGATAAATAAAACCAAGTGAATGATTGCGCAATTGGCATCTTTTCTCTTCGCTAATGGTGGTGAGGCCTTGACCCAGCAGCAGAATCTCCCCTTTGGTCGGTGAGTCCAGCCCGCCTAGCAGATGCAGTAATGTGCTTTTACCCGAACCGGATGCACCAACCACCGACACCATTTCCCCCTTGCTCAACGTTAGATTGACACCTTGCAAGACGGGTACTTCGAGCTTGCCCTGAAAGTAGCTTTTATAGAGATTTTTGCATGAAATGACGGTGTTATTCATAGCGCAGTGCCTCTGCCGGGTTAACTCTTGATGCACGGTAGCTTGGGTAAAGCGTTGCAAGTAATGTAAGGGTGAAGGATACCACTGCCACTGTCATGATATCATCCAACTGTGGATCAGAGGGTATTTCACTGATGTAGTAAACTTCCTGTGAGAGAAACTGAATACTAAATAGCCGCTCGATGAACACAACCACTTCTCCCACGTTATAAGCCAGCAGTGTTCCGCCAATGAGACCCAGCACCGTGCCAAGGACACCAATTAATGTTCCCTGCACAATGAATATTTTCATAATGCTGCCAGGGCTGGCACCCAAGGTGCGCAGGATAGCAATATCTGATTGCTTGTCAGTTACGGCCATGACCAGGGTGGAGACGATATTGAAGGCTGCGACCGCGATGATTAATGCCAGAATCAAGGACAGCATGCGCTTTTCGATCTGGATGGCTCGGAAGTAATTAGCATGCTGATGTGTCCAGTCAGTGATGTAGTTATCAGCAGAAACCATCAATGAGAGATCTTTTACAACCTGGGGTGCCTGAAACATATCCTCCAGCTTCAGTCGCACCCCCGATACCTGGTTGGGTTCCATGCGATAAAGCTTCTGCGCATCTGCCATGTGAATTAATGCTAAGCCAGAATCGTATTCATAATGGCCGGCTTCAAATACGCTGGTTACGGTGAATTGTTTTAGACGAGGTAACATCCCTGCAGGAGTTACTTGACCTTGTGGAGAGATCAGGACAATCTTATCGCCCGGGAATGCACCCAGACTACGTGCCAGTTCGATGCCAATGGCAATACCGAATTCACCTGCTTTCAACTGATTAAGTTCTCCCATCACCATCATTTGCGCGAAATCAGCGACGTGATTTTCATAGTCTGGCAAAATCCCACGCACAATAATGCCTCGTACTACCTGATTATGAGAGAGCATGCCTTGTGCGCTGACATAGGGGGCTGTTGCGATTACTTGCGGATGCTTGCTTGCCATGTCGGCAACTTGTTGCCAATTAGTTAAAGTACCGTTAATGCTGCTGATTTGAACGTGCGAAGCAACACCGAGTATGCGTGATCGGATTTCCTTATGAAAGCCATTCATGACTGACATGACCGTGATGAGTGCGGTCATGCCCAGCGTGATACCCAGCAAAGAAATCAAGGAAATAAAAGAGATGAAGTGATTGCGCCGTTTTGCGCGTGTATAGCGTAAGCCGATTAGCAGTTCATAGAGGAACACGAATATTTTTCCTGGAGAAAATGAGATCTTATGGGCTATATATTCTAATGAAGCTGGGTGAGTAAAAGCCAGGAAATTTCCAGAAAAAGTCTGAATTTTTGCCAAATTGCAGAAAGTACCTCTCGTCTTCAGTATAATTGATTAGGAGAAAACAAAATTTGATGTGGTTGGTTTTATGTTGCGAGAAGGAAAGGTTCGAATTATTGGCGGCAAGTGGCGCAGCCGGGTGATCACTTTTCCTGATGAGAAGTATTTACGGCCAACACCTGATCGAGTTCGAGAAACGGTATTTAATTGGATGGGACAGGATTTAACCGGTAAGCATTGTTTGGATTTATTTGCCGGAAGTGGCGCGATGGGCTTTGAGGCAGCCTCACGAGGGGCAGAGCACGTCGTGATGGTAGAGTTGAGTAGGAGCATAATGCATCAATTGCACGCTACCCGGCAGAAGCTGGATGCAATCCAAGTAGAATTAGTGCAAATGGATGCGCTGGCATTTATTGCCTCTGATGCGAGGCAATATGATGTCATATTTTTAGATCCTCCTTTTCAGTTTAATCTGCTGCCTGAATTATTAATGCGGCTTCCTTCACATATGACAGGAGACGGTTTGGTTTATATAGAAAATGATCATAAATTTGATCTGGATGAACAATGGTTTGTATGGCGCAGTGGCCGGGCAGGCAAGGTTTATCATCACTTGCTGAAATTGAAAAAAAATGGATAAAGCTGTATATCCGGGAACTTTCGACCCATTAACGCGTGGCCATGAAGATCTGGTGCGCCGTGCCGCAAAATTGTTTAAACATGTTATCGTGGCAGTTGCTGCCGATAGTGGCAAAGCTCCTTTTTTTTCCTTGGCTGATCGTATTCAAATGGCCCAAGAAGTGCTAAAAGATTGTCCCAACATCGAGGTGATGGGATTTACTGGTTTATTAACCGTGTTTTTGCAGCAACAAAATGCCCACATCATTCTGCGTGGTTTACGTGCTGTGTCTGACTTTGAATATGAATTTCAATTGGCGGGAATGAATCGTCAGCTTTATCCAGAGGTTGAAACTGTTTTTTTAACCCCATCTGAGCAATATATGTTTATTTCTGCAACGATTGTACGAGAAATTGCCAGGTTGGGAGGGGATGCAGACAAATTCGTACATCCCTTTGTTGCAGAGCTGTTACGCAAGAAAATGAAAAACTGATTTTTTGAGGTTGTTGAGATGGCATTATTAATTACTGATGAATGTATTAATTGTGATGTTTGCGAGCCGGAATGTCCGAATGAAGCAATTTCGCAAGGTGAGGAGATTTATGAGATCAATCCCAATTTATGCACAGAGTGTGTAGGACATTATGATACACCTCAATGTGTTGAGGTTTGCCCCGTCAATTGTATTGTTACCCATCCAAATGTGACTGAGAGCCATGAGCAATTACTAGCTAAATATCATGCGTTGATTACTGACGCGGGGCGAGCTCCTCAGGAATAGCATAACGTCTCGGTCCAAAAATGGCGGTACCTATCCGTACAATCGTTGCGCCCTCTGCAATCGCAATATCCATATCTTCAGACATGCCCATGGATAGTGTATCGATTTCGAATCCATCCTTTTTGAGCTGCTCAAAGATTTTCCGCATTATTTGGAATTGCTCGCGTTGCAGTGCAGTCGCAGAAGTAAGCTCGGGTACCGCCATTAATCCTCTTAATTTTAAACGAGGAAGCTGATCAACAAAGGCAGCGAGCTCTGCAGCCTGTTCAGGCGCAATACCACTTTTGGTCACTTCACCACTGACATTAACTTGTACACAGACTTGTAGCGGCGGAAGCGATTCAGGTCTCGCATTAGATAAACGAACAGCAATTTTTTCTCGATCTACACTGTGTGCCCAGGCAAAGTTTTCTGCAATGGGTTTGGTTTTGTTGCTTTGGATCGGGCCAATAAAATGCCACTCTATGGGTAAATCAGCAAGCGCACGAATTTTTATCAGTCCTTCCTGCAGATAGTTTTCCCCAAATATTGTTTGTCCTGCTTCCCAGGCTTCTCTTACTTTTTCAGGAGGATTGGTTTTGCTCGCAGCTAATAACAGAATATCCTCTGGTCGTCGTCCTGCATTCCTGGCAGCTTCTGCAATATGGATTTTAACTGTTTGCAGACGTGTGGCAATTGTTGTC
Source organism: Nitrosomonas communis (assembly GCF_900114745.1). GTDB lineage: Bacteria > Pseudomonadota > Gammaproteobacteria > Burkholderiales > Nitrosomonadaceae > Nitrosomonas > Nitrosomonas communis_A. Next base: position 8,502 of record NZ_FOUB01000005.1, read on the forward strand.
ATGATTTACTAGTGGCAATAATGGCAGTAAAAAATAATGAAATAGTGCTAGCTGGGAAAAGTAGCGCTGGATAAGATTAACTATCAGCTACCAAATATCTTCTCAATTTTTATTTATCCCTACCGTTATAAACAAGCAGGCTGTTACTTTGAGCTGGATAACCAGGAAGAAATTTGTGTAGACCAACATTACCTACTCATAGCATCTAGGGAAAAACATAAATGAACATAGTAGATCTACTTGCCTTTGTGGTCAAGAATAATGCATCTGATTTGCATTTGTCTGCGGGTATGCCACCAATGATCCGTGTGCATGGTGATGTCCGACGCATCAATTTGCCAGCCATGGAGCATAAAGACGTCCATGACATGATTTATGACATCATGAATGATGGTCAGCGCAAATTATATGAAGAGCATCTGGAATGTGATTTTTCTTTTGCCGTACCTAATCTAGCGCGTTTTCGGGTAAATGCATTCAATACTCATCGGGGTGCAGCTTCAGTCATGCGGACGATTCCATCAAAGGTGCTAACACTGGAACAGATCAAGGCGCCCAAGATTTTTGCAGAAATTGCGCAGCAACCGCGAGGCGTAGTATTGGTGACAGGTCCAACCGGTTCTGGTAAGTCAACTACGCTGGCTGCGATGATCGATGATATTAATGAGAATCAGTATGGCCATATTCTTACACTCGAGGATCCGATCGAGTTTGTTCATGAAAGTAAGAAATGCCTGATCAATCAACGTGAAATCGGAAAAGATACCCATAATTTCGCTAATGCATTGCGCGCAGCTTTACGAGAAGACCCGGACATTATTTTAGTGGGTGAGATGCGTGATTTGGAGACGATTCGTTTGGCGTTGACGGCGGCAGAAACAGGTCATTTGGTATTTGGTACCCTGCACACCAGTTCCGCAGCCAAAACCATTGACCGTATTATCGATGTTTTTCCTGCGGAGGAAAAGGAAATGGTTCGTGCCATGCTATCTGAATCCCTGCGAGCAGTGATCTCTCAGACATTGTTGAAAACTAAAGATGGGACTGGCCGGGTCGCAGCGCATGAAATCATGATGGGTACTCCTGCCATCCGTAATCTGATCCGGGAGGGAAAAGTAGCGCAGATGTATTCAACTATTCAGACCAGTCAGAGTGTGGGAATGCAAACACTCGATCAAAACCTGACTGATCTGGTGAAGCGTAATGTCGTTTCCATTGCGGAGGCAAGAGCCAAAGCTATGAACAAGGATAATTTTCGAGGTTAATGTACGTAATCCCATTTCTAAATCAAAACTGATTTTGTCGGCTTTACCTTGCCGTATTATTGATACTGTCTGCGGCTCGCCTTCGCGTCATTTTTGATTTAGAAATGGAATAATAATAGGAAAGGATACTAAAATTTATCATGGAACAAGAGCAGGCAACAAAATTTATGCACGATTTGCTGCGTTTAATGCTTAGCAAAAAGGCTTCCGATTTGTTTATCACAGCTGGCTATCCGCCTGCGTTTAAAATTGACGGAAACATGACACCCGTATCCCAGCAGCAGCTTTCCCCCCAGCACACGGTGGAACTGGCGCGCGCCATCATGAATGACAAGCAGGCGGCAGAGTTTGCAGCGACCAAGGAGTGCAATTTTGCTATTCATCCAGCGGGAATCGGACGATTTCGTGTGAATGCATTCATTCAACAACAGCGGGTGGGTCTCGTGATCCGCACGATTACCACACAAATTCCAAAATTTGATGATTTGGGTTTGCCGCTTGTGCTAAAAGATGTGGTGATGAGCAAGCGCGGTTTGGTTATTTTTGTAGGAGGTACCGGCTCAGGCAAATCGACATCGCTTGCCGCCTTGATCGGTCACCGTAATCAGAACAGCTATGGCCATATCATCACTATTGAAGACCCAGTAGAATATGTGCATGAGCATATTAACTGCGTCATCACGCAACGAGAAGTTGGCGTGGATACTGATTCCTGGGAAGCAGCACTTAAGAATACCTTGCGCCAGGCGCCCGATCTCATTTTGATTGGTGAAATTCGTGATCGTGAAACAATGGAGCATGCAATTGCTTTTGCCGAGACGGGCCACTTATGCATGGGGACACTGCACGCCAATAGTGCCAACCAGGCGCTTGACCGCATTATTAATTTCTTTCCAGAAGAACGGCGAGCACAGTTGCTGATGGATTTATCATTAAATTTGAGAGCATTGATCGCGCAACGGCTGATTCCCAGGAAAGAAGGGAAAGGGCGGGTGGCAGCAATTGAGGTGATGCTGAATTCCCCATTGATCTCAGATCTGATTTTTAAAGGTGAAGTACATGAAATTAAAGAGATCATGAAGAAATCGCGAGAGCTCGGTATGCAAACTTTTGATATGGCGTTATTTGAGCTTTACGAGGCGGGCCTGATCAGTTATGAGGATGCGCTCAGAAATGCAGATTCCATGAATGAACTACGCTTGCAAATAAAACTGCACAGCTCAGAAGCCCAGCACAAAAACATCAATGAAGGTATTGAGCACTTGACGATTACCTGATTTATAGCGAAGTAAACTCATTATTGTGATTTAGAAAGTTTCCGGCGGTTTGGCTTTCGCCAAACCGCCGTTTAGGATTACCTCTCAACAGCAAACCGATTATTTAGTATTGAGATATCTAACTCATAGTACAGAATTATTGTGCTGTCAGTATAGATCGACCATTTATATTTTGAGGTAAACGATTATTATTTGTGTAGAAGCTTTTTAATTGAGTAAGTTGTGCATCTGAAATAGTGATCACTTGGGGCAGAATATACCATTGAACACCTTCGCTACAGGGCGGCGTGGTTAAAGATCCGGCTAGAGTATAGTACTTGATTGGCTGCTCAAGTTTTGGTAGTAACGCCGCAGGGTCGATTTGCAAGCCAGAATTTTGTTTTTTGCCTCCTGAATCAGGCGGTGTATTATCTAGAATGGTTTGAAATGTTGCGTTTTCCTCTCCTACATTGATTGCAACTGCCAAAACGGCAAGTCTACCATCACTTTTAACATGAACATAGTGCAATTCAGCTGGAAAAGTTGTCGCGCCCACGACATGTTCGCTAGGCTCATGAAAATGAAATTGGGTTAACGGGAACGATTCTTCTCCAATCTTAAGCTTACCCGTGTAATGGGTGGATGTATTGACTTGTACTGCATGACCGGTATTGAAAAAATCTGGCGTATCAATAGAATACAATATTTCCATTGGATTAACCTGGGTCTGATCAATTTTTGCAGAAGCCAAATCAACAGGAGATTGGTGCTGCCCTACACCGCATTCAGCAAAGGGAAAACTTAACGGTGGTGTTTGAGAGGTATCTTGCAGGGACCACCATGTTGCTTGCTCTCCATGATCCCAATGAGGTGTTTCTGAAAAAGCACTTGTTGCGCAGGATATAATGACAGCAGCGAATAAATTATTTAGTAATTTTCTTTTCATGATCACTCCGGCGGTAACTAGTTATGAGATTAGCAAGTATGTTCTCTGCAGTAATCAACCATTGGGGATTGCTTTTTTGGATGGGATGATTCTTGTTCTGAACCTGAATCGGTTTCTTTTGACGATTCTGAGATTTCTTTTTTAGTGGATGAATCAGATTGCTGTGCTGGTAGTATCAGATTATTGATGTTTGTGGATGAATTGGATGTATTAGATGTATTGGGTTTATCTTTTGCCGTGTCTGCTGCGAAACACGAAATACTGAAACTTAGTGCGACAATTAACAAAACTTTAGTAAACATAATAAAGCCCTTGTGTATTAAAAAAATATATAAAAATAAATACTTAAATGGTAAATAATTAGCTCTCTAAGCCCTTCATTTATCTTCCTCTTAACCTATGTGACTAATTTTCCGTTCAAGTGACATGATCGGCTACAAATACAACATCTTTAGTCCTAACAGCTCAGCAATACTTCTACCAGAACAACTTTTTAATAAACATAGAACTTTTCTCCCTGGTAAAGAAATAAAGTAAAAATAGTGAAATCAAAATGAGGAAGCAGGAGCAATGCTGTCAATTTATATTTATCTTTCGTCCCAGAATATTGACTAAGCGCCATTCGAATTCTTGGGTGCCATCCGAATCCAAAACCATGGAAAGCGCACCTTTGGATAAGGGCAGTACTGTCACATCGATGCGGTATTCCTTCGTTTCAAGCGGAATTTCAGAGGATGTACCTATTATCTGTGAGGGAATCAGCTTTATAATGACTCGTTCGATAGCGTAATCTTTATTGCCGTTATAAATGCTGCCATTAAAGATTCCCCAACCGAAACCGGCAGCAATCTTGATCTTATTCACCGCATCAGAGGGAAGCGTTATCACATTTGAATTGTCATCAGGAGAGGCTTCCTCGCACTGATTTCTCAATTCATGTTTTTGATTGCTATTTTGTACAGAGGCTTTTAAGCAATGATCATAATCAGCTAAAGCTGGATTAGCGACAGTCGTATGAGGCCAGAGAGTAATACCGATCAGCATATACCTGGCTAGTAAAAATTGTTGCATTAACAAACTCCTTCTCTGTTCTTGCTCATCTATATCTTTGCTTTTGTATAAAGTACATTACCTAAGCTAAATAAAATGTGAAGATGGAATAGTCTTAAACAGACTAAATGAAATTTTAAGTGGTAAATTTGTATCATAAGTGCATAACCCTTTTATCAAGCCGGAATGCTTGTCAGCCGAAGCAATCAAGAGCAAGATATGGTAAAAGGTATTCCGACATACTACTGACGGGAGACCTTATGGCTTATGCACAACTTACCCTTGCGCAGAGGAATTATATCGAAATGCGCCTGAAATAAGGGGATTTGCAGAATCGGATAGCGCGGGATATGAACTGTTCTCAATCCACCATTAGCCGAGAACTTGCACGGAACACAGGGCAGCGCGGTTACCGCCATATGCAGGCGAACAGGAAGGCCAAACAACGCCATACAAACAAACCCAAAGCCATTAAAATGACAATGGAGCTGACGTGTCATATCGACATGCTGCTTCAGCAGTAGTAGAGTCCCGAGCAGATCAGTGGCAGGCTGAAACGGGAAGGTAAGAAGAGTGCCTGCCATGAAACCATCTATCAGCATATCCTGAAGGATAAACAGGCAGGCGGTCAGCTATACCTGAACTTACGGCTACTATGCAAAAAAATACCGCAAACGCTATGGCAGTATCACAGGCTGCCGCAAGGGCATTCCTAATCGGATAGACATTGATAGACGCCCCGAGGTGGCAAACCGACGAGAACGGTTAGGTGACTGGGAAGCAGACACCATGATGGGCCAAGGACACAAGGGCGCATTAGTCACGCTGGACGAGCGCAAATCCAAGCTACATCTTGCCCTACCAGTGGCACACAAAACTGCAGAGGAGGTGATATGCGGTATCATTACCCTGCTGGGGATATTCAAGGATTAGGTGCATACCCTCACCTTTGACAATGGCAAGGAGTCCGCTAAGCATGAAGAAGTAGCGAATACTCTTGAATGTGAAACCTATTTTGCCAAACCCTATCACTCGTGAGAGCGTGGTCAGAATGAGAACGCCAATAGGCTGTTACGCCAATACTTCCCAAAGCAATAGGGCTGCTGGATGTGACTGCCCAGCAGGTATCGGGGCTGTCCACAAACTTAACAGCAGGCTAAGAAAGCGCCTGGGGTTTAGGACGCCTTACGAGATGTTCCGCGAATTGTCAGGCACAGATGCTGAAAAATTGGTGGGTTATGTACTTATTACTTGAATTCAAGAGATATTATTTTTTAATATTACTCAGAAATACGCTTTTTAGTAGTAAAGTGAACAAAAAAGGAATAAAACTCATCCCTGTTACCCAATAATGCTCATAAGTGAATTGATCGCCTTCATCCATTATGATATACGTAAAAAAGATACCGACGGGTGCAATCAATGAAAGGAATTGAATCAATAAAAATAGTCTTTTAATCATATGGGGTTATCTTATATATTAATTTCTATCAGTTATTATAAACTTGATAGATTCCTGTATAGTCAAAGTAATTTGAGTTTAGTATAAAAAAAGAATAAAAGGCTTGTGAATCTTCCTGTGTGTGAGACAAAATGGAAGTTATACTTATTATCACCAATTTTCCTGACAAAACGAGCGCGTTAACGCTTGCTCAAAAACTCATTGAACGTCGAGCTGCAGCGTGCATCAATATTTTGGCCGAATCCACTTCAATATACCGATGGCAGGGAGAGACTGAAATAAGCAATGAAATACCTGTCTTAATCAAAACATTAGCCAAACATTATACGATGGTGGAAGAAATCATTAAAGCCATCCATCCTTATGAACTCCCTGAGATTATTGCAGTCCCTGTAAAGTTGGGATTGCCTGCATATATGCAGTGGGTTGCCGGTGAAGTGACCGATCATTCTTGAATTAGCAATATAAAAAAACAAATTTGGGTCAGCTATGCGTTTAATTCCTATGCGTTTAATTCAATTTTTTTTGATTTTATTTATTCTTATTAGCACAAATGTAGTGGCTGAAGAAGAAAAACGCTCCAGCGTACTATCGGTCTTGCAGAAATTAGGTGCGAGCTTTGGGCAAGCAGAACAGGAGTTGCTGCCTCCGGATGAGGCATTTAAATTTTCAATCGAGGTGCGAGATGAGCGTACGCTCATTGCCAATCTTATTCCTGCAAAAGACTATTACCTTTATCGCGATAAAATTACCTTTGAGCCGAAAAGTGATGGTATCCATATAGAAAAAATCACATTACCACCCGGCAAGATGAAGGAGGATCAGACCTTTGGTAAGACGGAAGTTTATTATCAGCCTATCCAGGCAGTTATTTCATTAAAACGAGAGGTGCCAGCTGCAAACCAGCTTTCTCTTGCCGCAACTTATCAGGGATGTAATGAACCGGTTGGTGTGTGCTATGCACCGATCAAAAAAGAAAGCGATATTACCCTGCCGACAATCAAAACAGCTTTAAATACAGTTGCTGAGACGATTAGTAGCAGTGCAGCGGCTGCGAATGTGGATGCTGCTGCAGAATTGTTCCAAACACCCGCAGGCTTACCAGCCATTGAAACTGAGTCGTACAAAATCGAGCAAATGTTTGCGAGTGGTAATTTCTGGTTGATATTGACCGGTTTTTTTGGCATAGGCTTGTTGCTTGCTTTTACGCCATGCGTTTTTCCCATGTTTCCAATTTTATCCGGCATCATTGCCAATAGAAGTCAGCATCTTACCAAGCGACGTGGCCTTATTCTTGCGCTGGCTTATGTCCTGGGAATGGCGATTGCTTATGCCATTGCAGGCATTGCGGCCGGCTTATCAGGAGCGATGCTATCTGCGGCTTTGCAAAACGCCTGGGTACTAGGTACCTTTGCGCTGATCTTTATCCTACTAGCTTTTTCGATGTTTGGCTTTTATGAATTGCAGCTACCTAGTTTTCTCCAGAGCAAGCTTTCAGAAGAAGCTGGACATTTGAGAGGAGGGCATTTATCTGGTGTCTTTGGCATGGGAGCGTTGTCTGCCTTGATTGTCAGTCCTTGTGTAGCTGCTCCCCTTGCCGGTGCGCTGCTCTATATCAGTCAGACTCGCGATGTCGTATTGGGTGGCTCGTCATTATTTATGATGGCACTGGGTATGGGTGTACCGCTGCTATTATTGGGTGCTTCAGCGGGTGCGTTGCTACCTAAATCAGGCCCATGGATGGAGTCAATCAAGCAATTTTTCGGTGTTCTGTTATTGGCGGTTGCTATCTGGCTGATATCACCGGTGATTTCTGAAGTCGCTCATATGTTGCTATGGGCTGCGCTACTCATCATCTCAGCGATTTATCTGCATGCGATCGATCCACTACCTGAAAGAGCATCTGGCTTCAGAAAATTTCTTAAAGGCATAGGAGTCATTACGTTACTGACCGGGATTGCCTTTTTGATCGGCGTGTTGTCTGGCAGCCGGGATATTCTGCAGCCTCTCTCAAAATTGAGTATTGCTGGTGCAGGAAACAATGAAACGGTGCAGTCTGCGGGATTAAATCAAGCTGACCATCTGCCATTTCAGCGGATAAAAACAATTGCTGAGCTTGATGAGGTTATCCAGCAATCAAAAAATAAATACATTATGGTGGATTTTTATGCTGACTGGTGTATCTCCTGCAAGGAAATGGAGCGCTTCACATTTACTGATGCAAGCGTGCAGGCTCGGCTGAAAGATGTGGTTTTATTGCAAGTAGATGTGACTGCCGGAACACCGGATGATGCAGCGCTACTGAAACGTTTCAAACTGTTTGGTCCGCCCGGAATTCTATTTCTTGACCATCAAGGGAACGAGGTACCGAACATCAAAATTATTGGCTATCTTAATAAGGAAGATTTTCTAACTGTATTGAATGCAGTATTGATTTAGCCTATCTGACTTACCGTTTATTTATCAACAAGGAAAGATTGCATGTCAAAGCTAGGCAAGTGGTTGCTTTATGTTGCTATCGCTTTTGGAGCGATAACTGCAGGATTTATGTTCAAGTCTTATCAGATGAACCCACAGTTGAGTGGCACCGAAAAGCAAGCGGGTGTGGAAGCGTTCTTTTCTGCTAATTTGCCAGATATCGAAGGCAATACGCAGTCTTTCTCTCAATGGCGCGGAAATGTGTTGCTCGTAAATTTCTGGGCTACCTGGTGCACACCCTGTCGTGAAGAAATACCAGAATTTATTGAAACACAAGATAAATTTCGCGAACAGGGGTTGGTTGTAGTAGGCATTGCTATCGATCAAAAAGAAAGGGTAGACGCGTTTAGTAAAGAATTTGCTATTAATTATCCTGTCGTGGTGGGGGATTTAGATGCTTTTTCACTCGCAGAGGCAATGGGTAATCCGCAAGGTGCGCTACCTTACACAGTGATGATCAATCGTACGGGAGAAATTGTTGATACTCATTTAGGCCGCATCCACATGGATAAAGTCGAAAAAGTACTGAAACCTTTGCTATAACTTTGGAAGGGATGCAGTTAGCGGACATTATATTGATCATTCATTTTTTGTTCGTGCTATTCGTTGTGGCTAGTCTTCCTCTTATTTGGATGGGTGAGTGGCTGCATCTAAAATTTGCCCGAAATTTTGTATTTCGACTCACCCATCTTGCAGCCATACTGTTTGTTGTGGGTGAGTCGCTGATAGGTATTATTTGCCCGCTGACGAGTTGGGAAAACGAGTTGCGTGGAATCAAATCAGAGCAAAGCTTTATCCAGTACTGGTTACATCGAATGCTATATTATGATTTTCCTGAAGGCGTACTCACGGCAAGCTATGTAGTATTTGCGCTTTTAGTTGCTATCACTTTCAAGTTTGTTCCACCAGATATTCCCAGAAAATTCAAGTTTAAGCGCTAGTGATTTGAGGTCTAATCACTTTCTATTTCGTTTAAGTTATTTTTGGTCAGAGGAAGGAGCTCTGCAATCGGTGGTTCAAATATTTCTTCATCAAAAGCCTTATCCCCATCAGCAATGGGAGTACCATTTGGTTTGAGCTCTTGGAAATCATAGCGCGCATTGTCTGCTAAGTGAGATAATTGCACATTCTGAAGCGCAGTAAACATCGTTTCAAGTCTTCCCGGGAATTTTTTATCCCATTGCTGCATCATTTCTTTGATTACCTGGCGTTGCATATTTTTTTGGGAACCACACAAGTTACAGGGAATAATTGGAAAATTCTCAATTTCAGCGTAAGTTGCTAGATCCTTTTCTTTGCAATAGGCCAATGGGCGAATAACGATATGATGACCGTCATCACTAATGAGCTTGGGCGGCATTGCTTTAAGCTTGCCGCCATAAAACATGTTGAGGAAAAAAGTTTCGAGTATGTCGTCTCTATGATGACCCAAAGCTATTTTGGTCGCGCCAAGTTCAGTTGCCACACGATAAAGTACGCCGCGGCGTAAACGGGAACATAAACTGCATGTGGTTTTCCCTTCAGCAATCACCCGTTTGACTACACTATAGGTATCCTGCTCAACAATGCGAAATGGCATGCCAATTTGAGTGAGATATTCCGGTAGTACATGCTCAGGGAAACCAGGTTGTTTCTGATCCAGGTTGACGGCAATCAGTTCAAAATCCAAGGGAGCATGTGCCTGAAGATTGCGCAAAATATCGAGCAGCGCGTAGCTATCTTTCCCCCCCGATAAACAAACCATCACCCGGTCACCGGGTTCGATCATATTAAAATCAAAGATGGCCGTGCCTACCAGGCGACGTAATCGTTTACGAAGTTTGTTGGTGTTATATTGCACTTTTTTGGATAAGGGTTCCATCATAAGAAATGTTGTAGTGTGAAAGTTCTAAAATACCTTATGGGTTATATCACTATTGTCGCCACAAATTAAAGATAAATAGTTTAACAGCTGGAACAATAAAACAGTGACGCGTTCTAACAATTGGATTTAAAATCACAGTTTTGTACCATGAGCACAGAGGACAGAATTATATGAAGAAGCGTATAACAGTATTCTTCGCGTTTATGATGTTCTGGGTGGTGAGTGTATCGGCTGGTTTGAATCACAATCAACATGGTATAAATCCTTCGATCATTGGTAAGCCAGGTGATCCTGTCAACGTGACACGTACGATAGAAATAAAGACAATGGATAATCACTTTTTACCTTCCAGGATTAATGTGAAACAAGGTGAAACTATCAAATTTATTGTTAAGAATGAAGGTATGAGGCGACATGAAATGGTTATTGATTCATTGGAAAATTTAAAGAAGCACGCCCAAATGATGCGTTCAAACCCTGGCTTAATCAGTGAAGGTCCCAACTCTGTTGATATGCTGCCACGTGAGCAAAAAGAGCTCGTATGGCATTTTACAGAAAGTGGTATAGTTAATTTTGCTTGTGGTTATCCTGGACATTTCAAAGGGATGCGCGGCAAGATATATGTGGAGATGAAATGAGAATACAAATTAATCGATCTTTGTTGAAATCGATGATGGCAGGTGCATTAGCCTTAACAGCATTGTCGACTTTCGCTGCTGAGACAGTTGAAGTTTATAAAAGCCCGACATGTGGCTGTTGCTCAAAATGGGTTGATCATCTGAGAGATAATGGGTTTACTGTTAATACACATGATGTTGGTAATAAAGAGGCAAGAGCGCGCGCAGGTATCTCTCCTTCTTTAGGCTCTTGCCATACCGCCTTGGTCAACGGCTACGCCATTGAAGGTCATGTTCCTGCACGCGATATCAAGCGGCTTCTGCGAGAGCGCCCTCAAGCTGTTGGCCTGGCAGTTCCTGATATGCCCCATGGTTCCCCGGGTATGGAAGGCGCACGTAGCGATCCTTACGATGTGCTTCTGGTCAAACAAAAAGGCGATCAACGACGTGATGCCGCCGTTTATAGCAGCTATCCTTCTAAATAAAAAGCTATAAGTAAAATCGGATAAGTCTTTATTACAACTAAAAGATTTTTGCTTTTTTATATGCTTATGTGGCTTGAAAAGAAAAAGTGTTTGCTGCCGACATTAGCGATAAGTGGATTTATTTTAATGTCGGGTTGTACCGATTCTATTTCTACTGCCAATAAGCTTCTGCAGCAGATCCAGCAAGGACAGACTGAAATAGTTGAGCGAAATTTTGATCCCGCCCAGATTACTCGAGGGCGGGCAATTTTCCGCGAGAATTGTGCTGTTTGTCATGGACCAAATGCTGAAGCAACACCCAATTGGAGGAAGCCATTGGAAAATGGGCGGTACCCGCCGCCTCCTTTGGATGGCACGGCGCATGCTTGGCATCATTCGACTGAGGAATTGAAACGTTTTATTTTAAAGGGTGGCCCTCCTGGAGAGGGCCGTATGCCCGGCTGGGAAGGTAAACTTACAGAACAGGAAATAGATGATATTCTTGTTTGGATTAAGTCTTTATGGCCGAATGAAGTATATGATACTTGGTATAAACGAATTGAGCATCGGCAATAATTTGTTTTATTAAGCATAAGCAAACTGACTTCGATAAAAAAGCAGTCTGGCTTCTGTTTTTCTTAAGCGTGCGTTAAATAGATAGTTATTCCATTTCTACATCAAAACTGACTTTGTCGGTTTCACCTTGCCGTATAATTTACACTGTCTGCGGCTTGCCTTCGCGTGATTTTTGATTTGGAAATGGAATAAGTAGCTGCGAGCGGATGTCTTGCGCTTTAAACATGCATCCAATGCTTGCTTGATTTCGCTCACAATCAAACTACCTCCTACCGATGCTTTTTCTATAAAGGGCGCCAGAAAAGCAACTTCTTCTTCATGGAAAAGGTTCTCGCGCCGTCTTCCACCACGGGTGGGCTTTTGGCTGTATCATGTATGCCGCCATTGCTGATAAGACGCAATCGAAGCTGGCACGCCCAGCCTATTGATCCACCTATTGCTGTAGCTGTCCGCTCCATTTATAAGCCAAGTTCCAAAGGTAGTACTACAGCCTGTGCTTGTTTTAATTCTTCAATTTTCGTGCATCAACCAACAAATCTTTTGCTTGTTCCAGAACTTCTTTACCACTGGCTACTCGTGCCATTACCATACTTCCTTTGATAAACTGCTTCTATCATTTCACTTATGAAGTAGAAGTAGAATTACTCAGTATTTAATAATGAGTGACTGATGGCGCGCCCAACACGATTCGAACGTGTGACCCCCGCCTTCGGAGGGCGGTACTCTATCCACTGAGCTATGAGCGCTTAAAACTTTAAATTCCAATTATGGAATTACGATAAAGAAAAATCCGTCTGGATTTATTCCTTTAACCCAGACTTTGGCAAAGCTGGATAAATACGGACAACTTTGACTACTTGATTTTTTGTTTGAATAATCTCCAGGGGATATCCAGCTATATTTAACCCAATCCCAGCCTCTGGGATATCCTGAAAATGCTCCAAAATCAAACCGTTTAAAGTTTTGGGTCCATCTAAAGGCAATTGCAACCCAAGTTTCCGATTAAGATCACGTAATAAAACACTTCCTTCTACAATTATACTACCATCTGGCTGCCGAATGAATGTGCTAGTCTGAGTAGGTGGGTGTGTTGTGAATTCACCAATAATTTCCTCGAGAATATCTTCCAGGGTTACTAATCCTATCCACTCACCATACTCATCAACAACCAAACCTATTCGTTTCCGATTTTCCTGGAATAGTTGCAATTGTGAAAACAAGGGGGTGCCAGAAGGAATGAAGTAAGGCTCTTGCATAACTTTCTCAAGTATTGTCGCAGTAATTTTTCCACCTCTCATTTGATTGAATATTTTGCGTACGTGAATGATTCCGACTACATTATCAAGATGTCCACGATATACCGGCAATCGAGTATGGTGGCAAGTCAGTAATTGATCATGGATGATTTCATCATCAGCTTCCAGATCGATGGCTTCGATCTGGCCTCGTGGCACAATGACATCGTCAACGGTAACGGTTTCAAGATCAACTAGATTAATCAGTACGGTTTGATGTTTCTTCTGGATGAAATGGCCGGCTTCCAGAACAAGTGTTTTAAGTTCTTCGGGGCTGATTTTATGACTTGTATTTTCCTTAACTTTTAGGCGAAAGAGGATTAATAATCCTTGGACGAAAAGATTAACAAACCAAATGACAGGGTAGAAAATTTTTAGCAAGGGGGTTAATACATAACTTGCTGGTAATGCAATTTTCTCTGGATAGGCAGCAGCGATAACTTTGGGCGTAATTTCGCTGAATATCAATATTGCCAGTGTCACACCTATTGTGCCGATAAGTAGCGCCAAATCATTGTGCGCAAAGAATATAGAAACGATTACTGCAACCAGGGTCGCAGCGGCTGTATTTAACAGATTGTTTCCAAGCAAAATGACACCGAGCAATTTGTCGGTGTTGACTAGTAATTGAGTTGTTAAGCGAGCGCCGCGATGCCCCTGTTTAGCGAGATGCTTCAAGCGATAGCGATTAATTGCCATCATACTGGTTTCAGAAAGCGAAAAAAAACCAGATAATATAAGTAATAAAAATAATGCTATAAGTAATATAGATAAAGGTACGTCTTCCAAATGGCTTTATCCTTGTGATTTTCCGCAATTAAAGCGTAAAAACAACTTTAGCTCCATACCAACTTATGAATTGGTTTCAGCTGCTAGCACACATATATTGTTGAAGAAGACTTTCTATCTTTAAAAACTCTATTTCTTTAGCCAATCGAAATAAGCATAACTACTTTGTGGGACTTTCGACTCGGTAAAACGCTTAAGTTCTTCTTGATTCAGTTTTTTATCCCACCACATAGCACGAGCTTCCTTTTGCTGCTCGACCAAGTATGGTCTTTTAGCAAATAATTCTCGCATAAATTTGGTGTGCTCAGATTCATAATTATCTATAGTTGGTTTGCTCATAATAATAATAATTTGTAAACTTTAACCACAATTGATTTGACTGTCTTTGTAAATGTAACTATTGCTAATGATAACTTCAACTGGGTAAATTATAAAAGAAGAAAAAGGATTAAGAAAAGATTAAGCTAATGGTTAATAATGAAAAGCTATTCAAATTTAATGGTAAATTTATATTTATTGGCTTCGGGAGTGTTGGACAGGGATTTCTTCCCTTATTATTAAGGCATGTTGATATTTTACCTGCCCAGATTAGGATTATTGCTGCAGATGAAAGGGGCAGAATTGAAGCAGAAAGTCAAAATATCTCCTTCGAGATTAATCCACTCACGCCGCAGAATTATCGTCCAATACTTAGCTCACTTCTAAAGCCCGGTGATTTTTTGCTTAATGTATCTGTGAATGTATCCAGTCTGGCACTGATTGAATTATGCCACACACAAGGTGCGCTTTATCTCGATACTTGTATTGAGCCTTGGGTGGGTGGCTATGCTGATACCAATTTATCACTTTCTGAGCGATCTAATTATGGATTACGTGAAAAAGCATTGGCGCTGCGTGAGAAATTAGGGAGCGGTCCGACAGCTGTTCTTTGTCATGGTGTTAATCCCGGTCTTGTTTCTCATTGGGTTAAGCAAGCGCTTCTTAATATCGCGCATGATATTGGCGTAAATTTAGAAGTCCTGAAAACGCGGCACCAATGGGCAAAGTTGGCGCAAATGCTCAATATTTCCGTTATTCAATGTGCAGAGCGTGATACGCAAGCAATCCACCCGCCGAAGCAGGTTGATGAGTTTGTTAACACATGGTCAATTGATGGTTTTGTTTCTGAAGGAATACAGCCTGCGGAGTTAGGGTGGGGAAGCCATGAAAAGCATATGCCATTTGATGGAAGGCGTCATGGTTTTGGTTGTGATGCTGCTATTTACTTGGCACGGCCGGGTATTCAAACGCAGGTCTATGGCTGGACTCCGCTTGAAGGAGCTTATCGCGGTTTTTTGATTACACATAGTGAGTCCATTTCCATTGCGGACTATTTAACAGTCAAAGAAGAAAATAAGCTTTGCTACCGTCCAACAGTTTATTATGCGTATCATCCTTGTGATGCGGCCGTTCTTTCGATACACGAGCTCAATGGAAAGAATTTTAAGCTGCAATCAAAAACTCGCTTGCCTGTGGATGATATTTTTGATGGTGCCGATGAGCTTGGGGTATTGTTGATGGGGCATGTCAAGGGAGTATATTGGTATGGCTCGGTACTGTCTATTCATGAGGTGCGAAAGCTTGCTCCTTACAACAATGCCACTAGCTTGCAAGTAGCGGCGGGTATATTAGGGGGGGCAATTTGGGCCATGAAAAACCAGCAAGCAGGTATTGTTGAGCCCGATGAAATGCCTTTTGAGGACATTCAGAAAGTGGCGGCTCCTTACCTGGGAAAAATGGTGGGGCAATATAGTGACTGGACACCACTTAGCGGACGAGGGGATCTGTTTGAAGAAGATTTGGATAAAAGCGATCCATGGCAGTTCAAGAATTTTCGTGCTACTTGAGTGGGTGATAAGTGACTTTTATTTTTAAGGTTGAGAGGAGACTCCAGCAGAGTGTATTGCTTGATTTGCAATGCAATATAGCCATGTAGGCGATTTTTAGCTCAGTATTGAAAAATAATGTTTCACGTGAAACATTATTTTTGAAGTTAATTTTTTATGAATAAAAATGCTGAATGGCTTAGAATTGACAATAATTTGATTACCGGTTTTACAACGCACATTTATGAGCTTTTCGGAAAACTTTGATGTTATCGTGGTAGGCGGGGGTCATGCAGGAACAGAGGCAGCGCTAGCGGCCGCTCGCATGGGGCAGAAAACATTGCTGCTTACCCATAATCTCGAAACGTTAGGGCAGATGTCCTGTAATCCATCCATAGGCGGTATAGGTAAAGGGCATTTGGTCAAGGAAATCGATGCCTTGGGTGGAGTGATGGCTGAGGCTATAGACGATGCGGGGATCCAGTTTCGAATGCTTAATTCAAGTAAAGGTCCGGCTGTGCGTGCGACGCGCGCTCAGGCCGATCGCGTGCTTTATCGTCAGGCTATTCGCAGGCGTCTGGAGAATCAGCCTAACCTATGGTTAATTCAACAGGCGGTAGATGATCTGGTGCTGCAAGGTGATCGAGTCGTGGGAGTAATTACCCAGCTTGGCGTTAAGTTCTTTGCCCAAGCAGTCATCTTGACAACCGGTACTTTTTTGGCTGGGTTGGCGCATGTGGGTAATAATAATTTTCAAGCTGGCAGAGCGGGCGATCCGCCCTCCATCAGCCTTGCGCGACGACTGCGTGAGATGAAATTGCCCGTTGGGCGCCTCAAAACCGGCACACCTCCGCGTATCGATGGGCGCAGCATTAATTATCCTTTGCTGCAGGAGCAGCCTGGTGATGATCCTGTGCCGGTATTTTCGTTTCTAGGTAATGTGGCACAGCATCCACGCCAGATAGCTTGCTGGATGACGCGCACAAATCGTCAGACACATGACATCATTCGCGATGGCTTGGATCGTTCACCTTTATTTACAGGAAAAATAGAAGGAATAGGGCCACGTTACTGTCCATCAATCGAAGACAAAATCGTTCGTTTTTCCGATAGAGATTCGCATACAATTTTTCTTGAACCCGAAGGACTGGATACGCATGAGGTGTATCCTAATGGTATTTCGACCAGCCTGCCTTATGATGTGCAAGTTAATTTGGTGCGATCGATCAAGGGGCTAGAGAATGCGCATATTACCCGCCCTGGTTATGCCATCGAATATGATTATTTTGATCCACGCACACTTAAAAGCTCACTAGAAACTCGAGTTATAGAAGGGCTGTTTTTTGCAGGCCAGATTAATGGAACAACGGGTTATGAAGAAGCGGCTGCACAGGGATTACTAGCTGGGTTAAATGCAAGCCTCAAAGTGCAAGGACGCGCAGCATGGTGTCCACGCCGTGACGAAGCCTATTTGGGTGTACTCGTGGATGATCTGATAACTCGTGGTGTGACGGAGCCTTATCGCATGTTTACCAGTCGTGCAGAATATCGTTTGCAGCTACGAGAAGATAATGCAGATATGCGATTGACAGAAATAGGTTATCGCTTAGGAATAGTCAGCGAATCGCGTTGGCGAGCGTTTGTGCTTAAACGTGAGGCCATTGAAACCGAGCAAGAAAAATTACGGAAGATATGGGTGCGCCCGGGTATGTTGCCAGAAGCGGATTTAATCAATGTACTTGGTAAGACCATAGAAAAGGAATATTCGTTATATGAATTGTTGCGCCGCCCGGATGTGACTTATGCCGGATTAATGGCATTGCTAGGCATAGAAGATAGCATGACTGATGAAAAAGTTATTGAGCAAGTGGAAATCAAGGTTAAATATGAAGGGTATATTGAGCGGCAAAAACAGGAAGTCGCTCGCTATAGTGTCTATGAAATGACGAGGCTGCCAAAGGACATCGATTATGGAAGCGTACGCGGTCTTTCCAGTGAAGTGCAACAAAAGCTGAATCAGCATAAACCTGAGACGATCGGTCACGCAGCGCGCATTTCTGGAATCACGCCTGCGGCCATTTCCCTGTTACTGGTCCATCTAAAGCGCGGTTTCGTGTTGTCAGAAATAAAATAAAATATGAGTTTAGAAAAACAGCTACTGGAAGGTCTTGATAAGCTTGAGGTTGGTCTGCCTGAAGAGAGGGGGCGGATTACTACCTACTTGCTGCAATATATCCATTTTCTGGATAAATGGAATCGTGTCCATAATCTAACCGCCGTGCGTAAACCAGAAGAAATGGTAACCAAGCATGTGCTCGATAGCCTGACATTGCTCCCTGTCATTAGCGGGACTCATCATGCTGATGTCGGCGCTGGCGCGGGCCTGCCTGGTATTCCATTGGCGATTGTCCGATCAGATTGGCATCTGACCTTAATTGAAAGCAATCAGAAAAAAGCTGCTTTTTTAAAACAGGGCTGCATTGAGTTAGCGTTGAAAAATATCGAGGTGGTTTGTGAGCGTGCTGAGCGCTTCTTTCCCTCTGAGAAATTCGATATAGTTATTTCTCGGGCTTTTGCTGATCTGAGCACTTTTGTCAAATCAGCAAATCATTTATGTGCTAAGCATAGCAAAAGCAGATTGATCGCGATGAAGGGCCGATTTCCCGATGCCGAGCTAATGCAGTTACCTGCACAATTTGAAGTTGAAAAAGTATTGCGTGTTATGGTGCCTGGTTTGAGAGCTGCCCGGCATCTCATCGTTATTAAGCCAGATCTCGGAAATCGAGATTAAGGAGTTGGTGTTGTGGTAAAAATTCTTGCGATCGCTAATCAAAAAGGAGGGGTCGGTAAAACAACAACCGGTATCAATCTGGCTGCAAGTTTGGCTGCTATCGGTAAGCGTGTGCTTCTGGTGGATCTCGATCCCCAAGGAAATACTACCATGGGAAGCGGCGTGGATAAACGTAGCTTGTTACAGACGGTTTACCATGTTTTATTGGGCGAGCAGTCCATCACTGAGGTAAGAGTGGCTTCTACGCCGGGTAAATATGATTTGATTCCGGCCAATCAGGAACTAGCTGGTACAGAGGTGGAGATGGTCAATTTGGAACAGAGGGAAACGCGCCTCAAAGCAGCCCTTCAACCTGTAAAGGAAGAATATGATTTTATTCTTATGGATTGCCCTCCATCGCTCAATTTACTGACATTGAATGGTCTGTGTGCCGCACACTCAGTAGTGATTCCAATGCAGTGCGAATACTTTGCACTGGAGGGACTGAGTGATCTGGTCAATACTATCAGAAAGGTACGGCTTAATTTTAACCCTACGCTTAAGATTGAAGGTTTGTTGCGGACCATGTTTGATCCTCGTAACGTTTTGGCCAAGCAGGTCTCCGACCAACTGCAACAGCATTTTGGCAATAAAGTGTACCGGACTGTAATTCCGCGCAACGTCCGATTAGCGGAGGCGCCCGGATTTGGTGTGCCTGTTTTATTCCATGACAAATTATCAAAAGGGTCGCAAGCTTATCTTGCCCTTGCGAAAGAGATTATGGGCGATGCAGCTTAACATACCGGATTTTCCCGATAAATTAGAAAAAAACAGGTAATCAAAAGCAAATGGCTAAGGTAAAAGGTCTGGGAAGAGGACTAGACGCATTATTATCAAGTGATCACAACGATCATGCGTTAGCAGAATCCTTGCAGTATTTGGATATCAGTTTGCTGCAGCCAGGTAAGTATCAACCCCGTACGAGCACGGATCAAACCTCTCTGATGGAATTATCCGAATCCATCAAGGTGCAAGGTGTGATGCAACCCATTCTGGTACGACCAGTAACTGCGGAACATTATGAAATCATTGCAGGCGAGCGCCGCTGGCGCGCGGCGCAGCTGGCTGGGCTGACCCAGGTTCCCGTCATCATACGTGAAGTACCGGATGAATCAGCACTGGCAATGTCTCTCATTGAAAATATCCAACGTGAAAATCTGAACCCCTTAGAAGCCGCCATGGGCATCCAGCGTCTCATCAAAGAGTTTGGCATGACTCATCAAACGGCCGGTGAGGCACTCGGAAGCTCACGCAGTGCAATTTCAAATTTACTACGGCTGCTTAATCTGGCTGGGCCTGTGCAAGAATTAATGATGCAAGGGAAAATCGATATGGGGCATGGCCGTGCGCTGCTTGTTTTACCTGCTGCGAAACAAGTTGAAATCGGCCATTTAATTGTTCATAAGCAATTGTCAGTACGTGAAACTGAAAACCTGATCAAACGCATCGAGCAAGCTCCTGTAGAAAAAATGGTCAAGCAAGATCGTGACTTGCTACGCCTGCAGGAAGACATTTCTTCCAGGCTGGGCGCCAATGTCGTCATCAAGCCTGGAAAGCGTGGAGCAGGCAATCTGGTTATCCACTATACCAGCTTGGAGCAGTTGGATGGCATTCTCTCTAAATTCTAAGAGACCGCTTGGATTGCTTGTTAAAAGTAAATCATCAAACTCATCAGGAGCCTAATAAGTGAACACGCACATTCTAATCAACCCTGACGTTGCTGCCATCTTTGGCGCACTCATTGCTGATGCAGCATCACTTGGCTTGCACTGGCTTTACGATCCCGCGCGCATTGCAGACATAGAAAAGAATGGGGCGTTAGTATTTCGCCAACCCAATGCAACCGATTATGCAGGGGTAAGCGGCTTTTTTGCACATGACAATAAGCAGGCAGGAGAATCCTCGGGCTATGGAGAAGTATGCCTGTTAATGCTTAAGCATATAGCAAAACACAGCGGGTTCGATCGTGCGGCTTACCAGCTCGAGTTTCGCACTCATTTTGGACCAGGTGGTGAATATGTCGGTTATATCGACTCACCCACTGGCCAGACCCTACGGGTTTTATTACCGCTTGATATTGCCAGCTTCCCGGAAGTATCCGGTGCGGATGATGATCAAATGCCTGCGCTCGCTGCCATTCCCGCGCTGGTTGCTGCGCACCATGGGTCATACGATGCACTTATGCAACGTGTCAAAGAAGCAGTACGCATTACCAATAATAATGAAATCGCCGTTTCCGCAGCGTGCTGTGCGGCAACTGCATTGCAAGGCATATTGAGTGGCAAACCGATGACTCAGGCTTTGACTGATGCTCTCGCTGTTGCCGGGGATGTGCTGAAGCCCACGTTGGAGCAGGCACTTTCCATGGAGATGCTGGATAGCCTATCTGCCGCAAAGTCCTTTGGTTCAGCTTGCCATGTGATGGAAGGACTTCCCCTTGTTTTTCATATCGCCAGGCATGCGCCGGATTACACTACTGCAATCAAAGCCAATATCCGCGCTGGCGGGGATAGCTGCGGACGCGCCATTATGCTCGGAGCATTGGTCGCTGCCCATCAGGCCAAGCAACAAAACCTGGTCTCTTCCATTCCATTATCCTGGCTTGCACGCTATCGCAAACTGGCGATAGCGGCTGAGGCTTGTGAGGGGATTTGATGGGTAGATACCATTTTCAGAATTAGAGTAGGATAAATTCGGTATCAATACCTCGGTTATTCATAATTCGCCTTCTATCTACGCGAGGAAGGTACCATGGATGCCGAAGGGGATTGGGTGGGGCGCAACGGCGCGAGCCAGCTCAACGAAGGTCGATGCGTCCAGGATCAGCAGGAAGGAAGCGCCCTTACGGGTATCCAGCACCACGGAGAGAATCACGCCGTCGTCCTCGTTTGGCGCCTGCGGCTTCGCGACAAACACGGGTTCTCCTGGATAGCAACACTCCTCACGCCAGGTTGAGGCTGTGCCCTTCTCGACATCCACTTTCACCAAGTTGTCGATGAAGTTGCCGGGCACCTGATTACCCGCTCCATAGACATAGCGCTAGCATCGCCCCACGCGACGCAGGTAATCAAAACGCGGTAATTCGATGGAAACTTCCGCAAGATGCTCACCGAAGACATTTTCTCCCCCACCCGCGGCGGCGACCCGGAAGCGTGTGAGCTTTCCTGTAGCGGTAACCGGCTCGGTCGAGCGAAGTCGATCCAGGTAAAGCTGGTCGATGATCGTCGAATCGGGATGGGCTACGATGTCCACAACCACCTCATCCCCTTCCTCAAATGCGTTGATGTGGTGGAAGGCGAAAAATGCCGCACTCCGCGCCGTGCAGATTACCCTTCCGCTTTGCTTCTCCACGATGTGGAATCGGACCCCACGATCCGGTTTCCACTCATAGTTATGAATAAACGGTTTACTGCTGAACCGCAGCTGCAGCGGATTGACCACCAGCGGAAATTCCGCCAGTATCAGGTAACGCTCGGTCATGCCGAACGAGTGAACGTAGCTGGGCATCTTGACAGGGATTGTTGCCACGTGGGACTGTTGGCCTGTCTTCTGATCGATGCTGAAGAAGCGGTATTTGCTCTGCCGGCCGAAATCCAGCATGTAGTTGTAATGGCAGCAGCGAATCGCATCGAAGTGTGGGTGGGCGGTTGCCAGCGGTCCCTTAAACTGGCGATCGTACTCGTATGTCCCAAGCGTGGTCAGTGTGTCTGGGTCGAACCGGACGGCAAGCCGGGACTCAGTGAGGGCGATAACCGCGTCAGCCCACTGGGCAATGTTAACGGAGCTGTTATTGGTGACCTTCGATGAGAACCAGGATGCAACCCGCTGAAAGAGGGATCGGCACGGGTCCGTTGCGAATTCTCCCCGACTGACCTTCCCTTTAGCCATCGCCTCCTCATACGCCTGGCTGCGCAGGTAACGGTTGACATAGGAGATGCGGCCCGCGGCGAAGGCAAACTTGTGCAGCATCGCCAGCCCATCGAACCAATGGTTGTACCTCTGCTCTCCCACCTCGAACCGCGCCGGTCCATTGCGGATGAGTGTACCGGTCAGCCATGCCGGTACTGTACCCAGAACGGGTAGCTGCTCGATGCTGGTTTCCGAATTCAGCGTGGTGAAGCCCGAATAGTAAGACGATTGGCTCATGATTTCCTTTCCGTTTAGCATGTTTGCTAGTGATGAGCGTGGCACACTTTCTTCGGTACCCGAAAGTCTTCATCGGCGATGAACTTCCCTCTCATGCGACCCACTACGGTTTAAGATCAATTGCAGCGTGATAACTCCCATCCATGTAGAAGGGTACAGACGAGTGGTCGTGGATAATGCGCCATTGCCCGTTCATTTTCCGAAAACACATCGTCGTGCGATACCACAGATCCTGGTATTCACCGCCTTTGCTCCCACGCATTCTGTTTAGCGCCGATGCGAACGCCACGTCGCCCTCGACAATGAGATTAACGTCGTGCGCATCAATCTGAATCGAGCCATCCCAGCCTGCAAGCCAAGCCGCGACGCTATCGCGGTCCATTCCACGGCGTTCTAGCGGCGGCGCGAGGTCATAAATCACCGCGTCCGGTGCATAAGCTTCAACGATGGCGTCTGCATCATGATCAGCGTGTGCTCTTACCAATTGCTGGAAAAGCGCTTCGATCTTGGCTCTATCTGCTGTCGAACTCATCTCATGACTCCTTTAATAGTGGTACAATGCAATAGCAAATCGACGGGCGCCATGAAGCTATCTCGCGGATGTTATTCCAGCGCCTAACGCCTGTTAGATGTAGTCGCTAGATGGGATTTGTCATTACGTACAGGCTCTCGCTATACATGGGTCTCTCCTTCACGCTCGCTAAGCCAGGAACTCACAGATATGCTGTGCGATGACATCTCCATCCTCCTCGAGTGCAAAATGTCCCGTATCTAGCAGAGGGAAGTCGAGATTTTTCAGATCGCGTTTATAAGGGTGGGCGCCCGCTATTGGAGCACCATAGTTCATCAGGTACAAACTGAAACGTTCGAGACCGAGATATGAGTAACAATGTTTGTTGAATTCATGATTCTCCTCCTTTTCTGGCTTGTACGCTTCAGCATGATGTTGCGGCTAAGCTGCAACGCTCAGTGATCGATCTTGAACTTCCTTCTCGGCTTAACTGCTGCATTCTCACAACGCGAAACACCAGGCAAACAAGTAAGATAAAGTTACCGAATATCTAGCATACATTAGAATAAAAAGCAACAATGTGTCGGAACTCGAATTCCTCGATTGGATTTTTATTCTCTTCTTTGGATGCGTTGAGGTACGCACATGTAGCAAACAGCGCACTGCACTGTATACAAGGCTTTCAGCTGAACTTGCCTAGGTAAGACCGCGGGGCGCGGCAAGCTCAATGTTCACCATCGAGCACTGCTGCCGATAAAAACCGCTTGGGTTTATCCCTTCGAACATAACTTCCGCACGTGCTTTGCGAATAACTTAGTGGCACAAATTCCGCTCCGCCCGGTAGCACACTTGACCAGGTCAGTGTATTTTCATTCCGACAAAAACCGTGTCACTTGATCATGACTCATCTCCCCGTCTAAGATGGCTGATAATTCGGTCGCCGTTGCGTAGTCGGTAGTACTGATCAAAAAATCCGTGTATCAATCTAAATACTTTGTTTTCATGCCGGCAATGAACGCTATCAGCGTGGGGCTGCGTAACATCAGATTGTAAATAAATGTGTGTTATAAGCCTTTGTTATTGAAAAAGTAATACTGCAAATTCTCATCATCAGGCTTTATTACAACATCTCGCTATTAACCGAATAATTTTCATCTAATGGAGACTAACTCAAATCCAGCCCCAGCCAGTGGTATAATTACACATAAATCAAACCACTATACAAACTGCTTAGCCGGAAATACCAGCTTGAACGTGCAAAGATCGCTAGAAACGAACACAGTCATTAATCTGCTTTACGCCCATCGCCGCTTGCTTCAAAAGAAAAAATTTTAAGCATGTTTCATCACTTCCACTTCCTGTTTTTGATTCAGCGCTACGGACCTATCGATTTATATTATTTATTGGAGGAGAAATGAGTCACACATTGTATGAAACCAAGATTCAGCGCGTGCAACGCTGCGAGCTGGCCGTGCCAGGTTCACGTCCAGAAATGTTTGAAAAGGCGCTGAAAAGCGGGGTGGATTTCATCTTTCTGGATTTGGAGGATGCCGTTGCGCCAGACGATAAAATACAGGCCCGTAAAAATATCATTCAGGCGATTAACGATCTGGACTGGAAAGGGCATGGCATCACGCTGTCAGTACGCATTAACGGACTTGATACGCAATTCATGGTACGCGATGTCGTTGATCTGGTTGAGCAAGCCGGCCACAAAATCGATACCATTCTGATTCCCAAAGTGGGCGTTTACGCAGATGTTTACATGGTTGAAGCCATGCTTAATCAGTTGGAAATGCAGCAAGGGCTGAAAAATAGAATCGGCATTGAGGCATTGATCGAAACTGCGCTGGGTATGGCGAATGTTGAGGATATCGCGCGCAATGGCACTTACGGGCGACTGGAAGCGCTGCATTTTGGCGTGGCAGATTATGCAGCCAGCAATCGCGCTCGCACTACCAATATCGGCGGACTGAATCCGGATTATCCTGGTGATCAATGGCATGCAGCCATCAGTCGCATCACAGTGGCTTGTCGTGCTTTTGGCTTGCGACCAATCGATGGGCCATTCGGTGATATCCAGGATCCTGAAGGTTATAAGCAAGCGGCCAAACGGGCGGCGGCTCTCGGTTGCGAGGGAAAATGGGCGATTCATCCGAGTCAAATTGCATTGGCCAACGAGGTATTTACCCCGCCTCCAGCTGAAATTGAAAAAGCCAAGCGTATTCTGGCGGCATTGAAAGAAGCAGCGGCGCAAGGTAAAGGTGCTGCTTCACTTGATGGCCGCTTAATTGATGCGGCTTCGGAAAGAATGGCTAACAATATTGTGAAAGCTGCTGAGGCAATTGCTGCCAAAAATAAATAGTCAGAAGGCAGGTTTTGGAACAGTTTATTAAATAGAAGGGGTAGGCATTGGATATTCACGAGTATCAGGCAAAAGAAATTCTGGCGGAGTATGGTATCAAGATAGCCGAAGGTGGCTTGGCATATACGGTGGAAGAAGCAGTACAGCGCAGTCGGGAAATCGACGGGAATGTTTGGGTAATTAAGGCACAGATTCATTCTGGTGCACGCGGCAAGGCTGGTGGCATCAAAGTTTGTAGAACCAATGATGAAGTGGAGGCGGCAGCCGAAGCGCTGTTGGGCAGGAAGTTAGTGACCCATCAGACCGGTCCAGCTGGTAAGTTGTGCACCCGGCTTTATATCGAAGTGGGTACTGATATTGCCCGAGAACTCTACCTATCTTTCATGATAGATCGCAGCCATGAGCGTGTCATTATGGTGGGCTCTGCCCAGGGTGGTATGGAAATTGAAAGTCTTGCTGCCACCAATCCCAAAGCAATCGTTAAAATTCATATAGAGCCAGCAGTAGGGTTGCAGGATTTTCAAGCGCGTACCATGGCTTTTGCCTTAGGACTTGGAGAAGACTTGCTCAACCATGCGGTTAAAACCATCAAGGGATGTTATCGTGCTTTACGTGATCTGGATGCCAATATTTTGGAAATCAATCCACTGGTCGTGACTAAAACCAACGAGCTAATTGCGTTGGATGCAAAAATGAGTTTCGATGAGAATGCCTTATTCCGTCGCCATCGAATTGCCGAATTACGCGACACAACACAAATTGATTCGCGCGAAGTTGCCGCGGCAGAGGTTGGTCTGAGCTATGTAGGATTGAATGGTGATATTGGATGCATGATCAATGGTGCTGGCCTGGCGATGGCTACTATGGACATGATCAAGCTGGCAGGCGGTGAGCCTGCCAATTTTCTGGATGTAGGTGGAGGTGCATCAGCTGAGCGAACAGAAAAAGCATTCCGTTTGGTATTGGCTGATGCAGGCGTCAAAGCCATGCTGGTCAATATCTTTGCCGGAATCAATCGCTGTGACTGGATTGCAGAAGGCGTCGTGCAAGCGGTTAAAAATATCGATATGAAAGTGCCATTGGTGGTACGTTTATCTGGGACGAACGTCGAAGAAGGTCGCAAAATCATTGCCGACAGTGGTTTACCGATCATTACCGCAGAAACATTGGCAGAGGCAGCAGAAAAAGTCGTTCGGGCACGCAACGAAATGGTTGCAAAACAAGGTTAAAGGAGAACAGAGTGGCCATTTTAATTAACGAAAATACACGCATTATTGTGCAAGGGTTTACGGGTAGAATTGGTACCTTTCATGCGCAGGAAATGATCGAATATGGATCGAAAGTGGTGGGCGGCGTTACCCCAGGTAAGGGTGGCCAAACGCATTTGGGGCTGCCGGTTTTCAATACTGTGAGAGAAGCCGTTGAACAAGTCGGTGCCGAAGCGAGTATCGTGTTTGTACCATCGGCATTTGCCGCTGATTCGATCATGGAAGCAGCCGAGGCGGGTATCAAGTATTGCGTTTCTATCACAGATGGTATCCCAACGCAGGATATGATGACGGTCAAGAGTTTTTTACGCCGTTTTCCCAAGGAACAAAGAATGATGCTGACAGGGCCGAATTGTTCAGGCACGATTAGCCCGGAGCGCGCTATGCTGGGTATCATGCCTGGTCATATTTATAAACGAGGGAATGTAGGCATAGTTGGCCGTTCAGGCACGCTGGGTTATGAGGCTGCCGATCAAATGCGGCGATTGGGTATCGGTATTTCGACCTCTGTCGGCATTGGCGGTGATCCAATTATTGGCAGCTCCCATCGTGATGTGTTAGAAAAGCTGGAACAGGATCCTGAAACTAAAGTAGCGCTGATGATTGGTGAAATTGGTGGACCCCAGGAAGTGGAAGCAGGTATTTTTGCTAAAGAGAATATGAGCAAACCGCTCGTAGCCTATATTGCCGGATTGACGGCTCCTGCCGGTCGACGTATGGGGCATGCAGGGGCAATCATTTCTTCTGCGGGTGAAAGTGCTGCAGAAAAAGTGGAACGGCTGAAAGAGCTGAATGTCACCATCTGTCCAACGCCGTCCTTGATGGGACAAACGGTGGCCTCAGTATTGGCTAAATTATAAGTTAAATATTGTTTTCTCAGCTTACTGGCCAGACTTTGCAATTACTGTGTTATAAGTCTGGTCAATTTTCTTAAATTTGTTATCAGCATCTATACAATAAATGCACGTTATCGTGCGCAAAATTGAAGTAATTTCTGAAGTTATGGACATTAATCAAAAGACTGACAAAAAAAGAATTTCAGCAATAGCCCGCTTTCTCTTTTTATCGCGCTGGCTGCAATTACCGCTTTATCTAGGGTTAGTACTGGCGCAATGTATTTATGTATTTCATTTCTGGGTAGAATTGACCGATCTGCTAGGCGCCATGATGGGTGACAAAGAATCACTGAAGCATATTCTGCATATCGTTTCGCATGAAGAGGCCGACGTGCCGATGAAAATTACTGAAACAGCGATTATGCTGGTAGTGCTGGGCTTGATTGATGTAGTAATGATTTCCAATCTGCTGATCATGGTAATTATTGGCGGATATGAAACATTTGTTTCACGCATGAATCTGGAAGGTCATCCCGACCAACCTGAATGGCTGTCGCATGTTAATGCCTCGGTATTAAAGATCAAGCTCGCCACCGCCATCATTGGTATTTCGTCTATTCATCTGCTCAAAACTTTTATCAATGCCAGTGCCTATGATGAAAAGACATTGATTGCCCAAACAGGTATTCATATTGCCTTCTTGCTATCCGCAATTGCAATTGCCTTTACAGATCGCCTAATGGCGGCGACGCTGCATAACAGTACAGAATCAAGCGAGTGAAGGGGGAATATCCTTTAAGAGTTTGAGAATACCCTGTAAGGCGGTCCCAACAGATTGCCGTCTTACTGCTTCACGATTTCCTGAGAAAAAATGAGTTTTGCTGAGTGCGAATTCTTGCCTGGATGCCCAAGCAAAGCACACCATCCCGACAGGCTTTTCCTTCGATCCACCTGTCGGGCCGGCAATGCCAGTTACTGCCACTGCTAGCTGAGCATCACTCATTTTAATGGCGCCTAATGCCATTTCTTGTGCAGTTTGTTCGGATACTGCACCATATTGAGTCAGAGTGGCAGGTTGGACTCCGAGCATTTGTTGCTTAGCATGGTTACTATAGGTAATAAAACCACGATCATACCAGGCTGAACTCCCCGCAACGGCAGTCACCGCTTGACCTATCCAACCACCTGTGCATGATTCAGCACTAACCAGCATGAAGCCTCTTTCAGTAAGCGCCTCGCCTAACTGCTGAGCATAAGTTAGCAGCATTTGATCATCGATCATAAAATCACCTCTAGAAATTTGAATCGCAGTCCTGCGTTTCACCAATTTCATTCAAAAATGGCGCGAAGGTGAGCCGCAGACAGTATAAATAATACGGCAAGGTGAAGCCGACAAAGTCAGGTATGATTTAGAAATGAAATTAGAAGTAACTTTCAAATAATACCAGTGACTTCCAGCCCGCAAGGCAAAGTAAAGTATAGAATGCTGCCAGTAAATCATCAAACATCACACCGAAGCCACCGCGTAACTTGCGCTCAAAATATTTGATAGGAGGAGGTTTAAGTATGTCAAAAAAACGAAACAATATAAATGCAGCGCTATACCATAGCACATGATTGGGAATGAAATAAAGCACCAGCATGAAAGCCACGATTTCATCCCATACCATACCTGGATGATCCGGTGCGCCCAAAACTTTGCCAGTAATACTGCACGCCCATATACCTAGAATGAACAGTATATCAATAGCGAGTAACAGTGCGATCGGTTCGAACCACGAATTCAGGGACCAGAATAATGGAAAAGCAATCAGTGTTCCAAACGTGCCAGGCGCCAGCCGGATTAATCCTACTCCAGCACCAAATGCGATAAAGTGGGCAAAGCGGCTATGAACAAACGCTAAATCAGGCTGTAAACGAGAAAGCTTGAGGTCAGATTGATAAGGTTCAGGTAAGGAAGTGGTCATAGCCTTTTTTCTCATATGTGATCGCGTTGCCGTTTGAATCCAGAAGGAGCAATCCTTCGCCTTGGGATATTTTGCCAATGCGGGTAAGGGGAATAGTCAATTCCTGGGATAATCGCGCTATTTCGGCAAATTTTATCTCGGGTGCAGTAAAACAGAGTTCATAATCATCTCCCCCTGCTAGTAAACAGTCAATCGCGAGTGGTAAAGATAAGTATTTTTGCATGACCCATGAACATGCTATTTTTTCTACATGGATCGTGGCGGCCACATGGGAGCATTCCAGGATATGCCCAAGATCAGCCAGCAATCCGTCGGAAATATCGATAGCGCTATGCGCAAGCTCAATTAATCGTTGCCCGAGTTCGACGCGTGCTATAGGCATATCAAGTGCAGGTAAACATACAGCTAGTTCTTCTGGAGCCAAAGTGATGCGTTGTTGCAGATGAGCCAGCGCTAAGGCAGCATTGCCTAAATGCCCGGAAATCCAGATGTCGTCTCCTGGTATTGCGCCACTTCTTCTCAAGGCTTTACCTTTGGGGACTTCTCCCATGATTTGTATACCTATATTAAGCGGGCCACAGGTGGTGTCACCACCAATGAGTTCCACTTGATACTTGTTGGCCAACGTAAAAAAGCCCTCTGTAAATGCTTCCAGCCAGTCACTATTCATGTTAACCAAATTGGCAGGTAATGTCAGTGCGAGTGTGCTCCAACGGGGAACGGCCCCCATTGCTGCCATATCAGAGAGATTGACCGCTAACGCTTTGTGACCGAGTTTGCAAGGATCAGTATCGGCGAAGAAATGCTGATCGACTACCAGTGTATCAGTAGAAATAGCTAAATCAGTCGTCGCAGTGTAGGAAATGAGCGCAGCATCATCGCCTCCGCCAAGAATCGCCCGGGGAGTCGGTCGTGTAAAATAGCGCTGGATAATATCAAACTCGGAACTCACGATTAGGCTGTGGAATGAAGGTTATCATGAAGGATATATCAGAAAACTGGAAGAAAGAAACTTAGGATGCCGGTTCAATTTTTTTCTTGGCTAGCGACTGAATTTCAATGGTGCGTAATTGTGCTGCGAGCTTATCCAGCACCCCATTCACATATTTGTAGCCGTCGGTTCCCCCGTATGTTTTAGCGAGTTCGATGGCTTCGTTGATAATGGCACGATAAGGAATTTCCAGGTGATAAATGAGCTCATAGGTACTGAGTAAAAGAATAGAAGACTCAATAGGGCTGAGATCGGTCAGAGAACGATCAAGACAGGGTTGTATGTGTTGTTCCAGCATGGTTGCGTTTTTAAGTACACCGCGAAGTAATTCGGAAAAAAAAGATTCATCTATTTTGGGAAAAAGGCTGGTATCACGTAATTGTGTCTCGATGAAACTAGCATCGCTTCCAGCGACCCGCCATTGATAAATGCCTTGTAGCACGAGTTCGCGCGAAAGATGACGACGTTTCTTGTATTTAAAGCCAGATTTTGAATGTGAAGTTGATTGTGCAGCAGCCATGAATGTGTTCTTAGGTTATTTCATCAAATTTTGCCAGAAGATTGGCCATTTCAATCGCTGCGCGTGCAGCTTCTATTCCTTTTTGGGTCATGCGGGCAAGCGCTTGATCACCGTTGTCAGTCGTGAGTATGCCATTTGCTATAGGAATACCCGTATCGAGCTGCACGGTGATTAAGCCCCTGGCTGATTCATTGGCGACGATTTCAAAATGATAGGTATCGCCTCGTATGACAGCTCCTAATGCAATCAAAGCATCAAACTGATCGGATAAGGCCATTTTTTGTAATGCTAGCGGGATTTCCAATGCACCAGGTACAGTAGCCAATAACATGTTGGGTCCTTTAACACCCTGCCTCGTTAATTCCGCAGTGCAAGCGCCAAGTAGCCCTTCTACTACTTCAATATTAAAGCGGCTCATCACGATGCCGATGCGAAGTTCGGCCCCAACGAGTGTGGTTTCAACTTCTGGGATATTGTCATAATACGCCATGATCACTCCAGTAAGGGTGCTAATAGTTAAAAAAATAAAAAGATTGGATCTATTGTAAAGCAGTTAGTTTATTCCGAGTTTCCAGATATCCCGTCACTTCAAGGCCAAAACCTGTCATGCTGGGCATTTTGCGGGGTGTTGCAAGCAAACGCATCTTACCTACGCCGAGATCTTTTAGTATTTGTGCACCAATGCCATGATCCCGTAAATCAGTCTTGGGCTGATCATGATACTGTGCTTTGCTTTGCAAAAGACGTTCTGTCAAGATGGCTGCATCGCCTTTGCGATGCAACAGTACGATCACTCCTTGCCCCGCCTCAGCAATGGCACGCATAGCATCATTGATGCTCCAGGAATGCGTCCGATCATTGACATCCAGAACATCAATGACAGATAAAGGTTCATGCACGCGAACGAGCACTTCTTGATCGGGATGAAGTATGCCTTTTACCAGGGCAAGGTGAATAGTATTAGCCGTTTTATCATGATAAGCAGTCAGATGAAATTCACCATAGGTCGTTTGAACGGGTCGCTCAGCCACACGTGTGACCAAGCTTTCGGTGAGACTGCGATGATGAATGAGATCCGCGATGGTGCCAATTTTGAGTTGATGCTTGGCGGCAAATTCAATGAGATCCGGGAGGCGCGCCATTTCACCATCTTCTTTCAGAATTTCACAGATGACTGCAGCAGGGGTCAATCCTGCCATATGCGCCAGATCGCACCCTGCTTCGGTATGACCAGCGCGTACCAATACGCCTCCTTTTTGGGCCTTGAGCGGAAAAATATGGCCAGGCTGCACGATGTCTTCGGGTTTGGCATCTGCTTTAACAGCAGCTTGAATAGTACGAGCGCGATCAGCCGCAGAAATCCCTGTCGTGACTCCCTTAGCCGCCTCAATGGAAACAGTAAAGTTGGTGCCATGGACTGAATAATTAGCCGAAACCATCATTGGCAATTTGAGTTGATGGCAGCGTTCTTCGGTCAGTGTTAAACAAACCAGTCCGCGGCCATATTTAACCATAAAGTTGATTGCTTCTGCTGTCACAAAATCAGCAGCCAAAACCAGATCACCCTCATTTTCACGGTCTTCTTCGTCAATGAGAATAACCATTTTCCCGGCTTTGAAGTCTGCAATGATTTCATCGGTAGTGCTAATTGCCATATTTTTTAATTTATCTTCCAGAAGAGAGTTCCATCAGACGCGCTACATAGCGCGCCAGCATGTCCGATTCCAAATTTAATCGTTCACCCGGTTTAAGATGTTTCAGGTTTGTTTCAGCTAGTGTATGGGGAATAAGATTGATTGCCAAGATATCGTCACAGATACGATTGACGGTTAAACTGACACCATTGATCGTAATCGATCCTTTTACTGTGATATATTTTAACAGCGATGGCGGTGATTTGATCGCCAGCAAGTAATTTTCTCCCACTTGCTCGAATTTCGTAACTTCACCAATCCCATCCACATGGCCACTGACCAGATGACCGCCTAATCTATCCGTTAAGCGCATTGCTTTTTCCAGATTAACATCATTACCTACTCTATCCAGGCCAAATGTGCAATGCAAAGTCTCCTCGGACACATCAACCGTAAAAAGATGATTGCTTAATGAAGTTACTGTCAGGCACACGCCATTTACTGCAATACTGTCGCCCACTTTGACATCGCCCATCTCGAGCTTGCCTGGCTCAATTTGCAGGCTGATTGCATTCGATTTCTGGGTAAGTTGTTTAATTTCTCCGATTGCTTCGATGATTCCTGTAAACATTTTTATTTTCCTAACATTGAGAGCCATCGCCTTGATTATGCTTCTTGGCGACGCAATCACCAGCATACGCCATCCTGAAAGTTTTTTTCAATTCAAATTGCCCAGAACATACGGCTAGCACCAGCTTTTTTAACGCCACCTATCTTGCCGAAATATTTTTCGCCTCCCAAGGAGCATTTATTGCCTTTGGCGAAGCTAACTTCGCCAAATTTTACAGTTCCTTTTCCATGTCATACCTCAGATCGATCAATTATTTCATCCTATTTTCAATCTGTTAACTAATTTTTAAACGGGTGCTCTGGCAACACTCATTTCTGGCGCGATCTTTGCATATATCTATAGTGAAGGTAACCAAAGTTGAACAGGTTGACCTGACGATAACGAAACCAAAACACGTTAACGCAAAACTGGATGACTGATTTGACCATAACTCGATGCGTAACGGGGACCTAAAAATTGGAGGACTAAGCCATGCATGATATTGATCGCACAATGATGGAATATGAGCCAGAGATGGAATATGAGCCAGAGATGGAATCTGAAGCTGGTTATGAGTTCGGTGAATTTGAATATGCTGATATGGAAGGCATACTCGATGAAGCCGAGGAAATGGACTTGGCAGCGGAATTGCTGGGTATTACAGATGAAGCAGAACTCGATCAGTTTTTCGGAAAGTTGTTCAAAAAAATCGGAAGCAAGGTAGGTAAATTTATTAAATCTCCGACCGGACACGCACTGAAGGGCATTCTGAAGAGTGCTGCGCAAAAAGCACTGCCGATGCTAGGCACAGCGTTTGGTGGTCCTGTAGGCGGTGCGCTGGCCAGTCAATTGCTAGAAGCTGGAAACGAAATCTATGGTATGGAGCTGGAAGGGCTAAGCGAAGAAGATCAGGAGTTTGAAATGGCAAAACAGTTCGTACGTTTTGCCAGTACGGCGGCAGAGCAAGCGGCCGATGCTCCGTCCAATATCGATTCAAAAGTAGCGGCAAAATCCGCCGCGATAACATCAGCCAAGCAGTATGCGCCTGGCCTGTTACGCCCTGCCCCTTTCACTACGTCCATGTCTACTATGTCGCTGCCGGGTAGTGGCCGCAGCGGGCGTTGGGTCAAGCGGGGCAGCAAGATCATTCTGTACGGCGTCAAGTAGTCATTGCATTGATTGGAGTGTCACTCATGGTGAACAAACCTGCTTATGTGCGCTGGATGTTGATGCAGGAGGCTCGTGCCATGCTAGTTCGGCTGGCTCAGGTAAAACCGTTTGTATTGACCGAGTCAACTGTGCCGGCGGCAAATTTCTCGTTATCGGCTCAAAGCGCGATCGATCGCTATCTGATGGCGGGGCGGCATGCATTGCAGTTGCAGGTACAAACCTACTTGCATTGGCTGCAAGGCCTGGACGACAAGAGCACCCATCCAGTTGAGGCGCAGCAACGTTTGAGTTTACTGCGGTTACGCTTCAACGCAACACTTTCACAGCTTGATATTTTTGCAGATGCCTTGACGCAACGCAGTGAATATGAAACTGGTATCAGGTTGGCTGGGCTAGATGTCGTGGCCGCAGATGCCTTGAGGTTGGAGGATTATTATGTGCCTCCTCCCGTGATCTGTTATTTAGATCGTGGTTCGGGTGCGGCGATCCGCCGGGCCAGGACCCGCTTGCCGGGTGGTGGAGAAAATCCGGTGGCCGTGATTCGGGTGCCGCGTGAGCGGATGATTGGCAGTGGCATTGCCTCATCATTAATCCATGAGGTTGGTCACCAAGCAGCGGCGCTGCTGAATCTCGTCAACTCCCTTCGCGTCGTATTGCAACAGCAGGAGCGTGAGGTCAAGGATAGCATTTGGCGTTATTGGGAACGGTGGATATCGGAAATTGTTGCGGATTTCTGGTCGGTTGCCAGGGTAGGGGTGACTTCAACCCTTGGCTTGATGGGGGTGGTAAGTCTGCCACGGGCTTTTGTCTTTCGCATGAATATGAATGATTCCCATCCTTTCCCCTGGATCAGGGTCATCCTGAGCTGCGCCATCGGGCAGGCACTTTATCCTCATCCGCAATGGCATCGACTGGCCCAACTCTGGAAGTCATTTTATCCAAAGGCAACCTTGGATACGGCAGGTTATAGCTTGCTTAATCAGCTTGAAGCCGGGATCCCTGAGTTCATTGACCTGTTAATTCACCATCAGCCTCGAAGCTTGCATGGCCAGTCGCTGATAGAGGTCATGGATACCGCCAATCGTCAACCTGATCGTTTAAATGCTTATTTTGAACACTGGCAGCGGACACCCGCAGCAATGTATCGCACTGCTCCGACTTTGGTATTTGCGGTGATTGGGCAGGCACGATCCGATGGCAGGATGAGTCCGGAACAGGAGAGCGCAATTTTGGGCAAGCTTCTGACCTATTGGGCAGTGTATAGCACATTGAAGGCCAATACAGCCTGTGTAACGCCTGAGACAGCCCAACCGCCATCGAAGGCGTGTTAATGAACCTAGGATGGTGTAGCACTAGGGATGTAATTGATTTTAATTGAGGAGAAATATTATGGAAAAAGATGATATTGATAAAGATACCATCCGAGTTAGCCATTCCACCGGAACATATAGTGATATAAAAGTATCACCTGAAATCAGTGGCCTGGTGCAGAAAGCGATGGAGTTCTTCGACGGCGGATTCGTCCGAAAAACAAGCACAACTTTGCAACGCGCTGCGGGACGGCCAACTGAAGATCAGGCACTCTGGGCAGCGATCCGGGATCGAACGAATGCAATCAGCTTTGAGCGATATGCTGAGTTTATTGATCGGGTGCTTTGCGATTCCAAAGACAGAGGCAGAGCAACTTGCCCCACTGAGTTATGTTCAGATTTCACTGGTGCTACCATATCTAGCCTAGGTCCCCCGCCCACAGCCGGCTCGATTGGATCACCTTCAGTTACGGAGAGGCACGACGAATTGCTCGCCCGACCCGGTATATACGGCGTCGAAGCTTACCAACTGTTAAAACTGGCAACACAAGCCTTTTTGCTGTTTGAAAGCGGAGTGGTGGTCGAAGGCACGAGACATCCTAACACCGGGCGGTTTGTCGTTCCTACTCCCAGTGGCTTTAGAGACCGAGAATGCGATGATACCGTACCAGTAGAAAAAGCACGGGGTAACCCAGTTACCTTTGGAGCAATCCAGGGAGAATTGGAAAATTATCTTCAAGCTACCGTAGGCAATGTCAGTGGCAGGGCGCTGCCTTATCTGAAGCGAATCGTCAGCGCCCTTCCTTCGTTGAATTCACGCACTGTAGACGAATCAGAGGGATCACCATTTTGCAATAATATTCTGCAACATCGGCTTAGCTGTCCGAGCCTCCTGGAACTTATCTGGTCCTATTGGCACGAGGAAGGCATGCTGGTGCAAACGATGAATGCCATTGCTCTGCGTTTTCAAAACAAGAAGCGGCATGCACAAGATCCACTGGCAAATCTAGCGCTTGATCCTTTGCGCCCTCTGAATAATCTCTTCTGGGGATTCATTCAGGATGAGCCTAATCGCTTAAGCATTCAACGCCGCTGCTATGAATACGACAATCAATACGGGATTACCCTTGTAGGTAAAGCCGTGCCCATACTGGATTCCGCCGATAGTCGTTCGCAGTTCATCAAGGCGTTTCATAACTTGCTTTACCGTACGGCGATGTTCTATCGTGAAGACGATGACACTACTGTCACCGCCGATGCCTTCTCATTACTCAATGCCCTGAGGGAAGTTCATATCATCCTCGCCGAGGGGGCACATAACCAGTTCGGCGATCTACCATGGACCGCACGCCACGAGATGCTGGTAATGCAATGGATACTGGCGCGGCCCGAGATGAAGGAATTTCTGCGGGGCCGTTATTCGGTGCCGTATCAAGAAACGTGGATGGGGGCTGTGGATGACATGAAACGGCTACAGGACTGGACGGATGTCACAATCACCCATTTCCACGAACTTGGGACTTATGGTGAACAGATTTTACTCTCTATCCGCTATGGCGATTGGATCGCTGCTAACGATCAGGAACAAGCTAGAAATTGGGCGCGTGACTGGCGGCCTGAAATTCAGCGCTATATGCATGCATACCATGCAGTATCAGGGGTCGATCTGACTTCGGAAACCGTCGATACCCGCACAGCGGAAGCGCGTTATGCACAGCCATCCCTACTGCTCCAAAAACGACTGGCTACGCAGCAGCCAAGAAATAGGGTTACCGGTCCTATCCAACGTTTGGCTAATACTCGGCGGACTGCGTATGCATCATTGACAAATAAAATGGCGAACCGTCTGCGCATTGATCGGAAATGATTGCAACTCGGATTAAAATCTGAAGGAGATCAATTATGAAATATGCATTGAATCTAGAACCCGAAATCGTTGGCGATGCCTTCGAAATGAATGGGTTTGAGGGTGAGGCAACCTATAGCTTTTGGGAACCGGGGGGGAAGCCGGATTACGAGTACGAAACAAGCGCTGGATTCGACACAGAGTTAGGTGAGGCGGAATGGAAAGCCAAAATCAGAAGGGACCAACGTATGCCCATGCGTCCAGCCGGACTTAGACCTGCTGCTTACCGAAGGCCTGGATCATCAAGCCAACCTAAATCTCGTGGTAATTATCCATTTCATAAACCTTTTGGGAAGTATAGGCGCTGGCCTGGGGGCGTCATAACAGCACCCCATGTTTGTACCTGTCCAGCGCCTAACTGTCCACGTCATGGCAGCGAGTATGTGCGGTGGGTGCAGAGTTCATTGAATCAAATCATGAATCTGCGCTTGGCAGTTACCGGCATCATGGATGTGCCAACACGCAGTGCCTTGCGCAGTTTTCAAGAGAAACAGGGCTTGCCAGTCGATGGCATCGCGGGGCCGGAATCCAAGGATGCTTTGATAGGAGCGAAAAGTGGAAAATTATCAGGAATCGGCGCTACAAAACCTGCTGAGCCTGCCATGCCGGAACCAGCCGAACCCGCTAGCACAAACCCAGCTGCAGAATTCAAATTCGAATGGGAGACGTTCAGCGATGAGTTCGAAGATGCCGAGGAAATGACCGAGGCCGAGCCGGAATGGTTAGGTTCGGAGTGGGAAGAGACGCTCGATCCTGAAATTACTATGCTTTCCGACGGAGCCCTCGATGGCTGGCCGGGGGAGTGGGAGGTAGGTCGTGATGCCTCACTGGCGGCGATCGCGGAGCAGATCGCGGCAAGGCGCCCAATTAGTGTTTCGGCGATGGAGTTAGAGGAAGAGAAGCCTGCGCGGCGCTGGACCCGTTGCTTCAAGGGCGCGGACGTCGAGCGAGTCAGGAAGGTTTATCAGGACAATACCATCGCGGCCGGGGCCAACAGCGTCGATCGTGCCTCCTGCATCGTGATGTTCAACGTGGCGCTAGGGCAGCTGCTGAAGTTAAAGACGAAAGAGTCCCAAGCCCGGAGCAAGAGCAGCCGCAAGGTGCAAATGGGAGCGCTCACCACCGAGACGATCGAGAAAGCAATGGCACAGCTTCGCACGGCGGGTTTCGCCAGACCGGCAATCTCAATTGATTTCTTCGATCGCCGCAACAAGACTGCGGGAACCCTGAGACCGGAGCGTCTCAAGAAGAGCGTGCAGAAAGCAGTGCTCAACCTGTCGACAGTCAAGGGTTGTTGGTACGCCTATGGTCTCTCTATTATGGACGGCTACCACAGCGTGCTGCTCCTAATCGACAAGACCGGCAATGACGGGAAGATCTATTGGCTCGACCAATTCAGCTCGGACATTGACGACGATGTCACCACTACCCTCGACCAGCGCATCACCACCAAGACCCAGGGGTGGTGGCAGGCGGTGAAGGACCGGAAGAACGTCGGCTATAACACCCCAGCCCGCGTCTGGCCACTTCGAAAGCTGATCTCTTCTTAAGTTCGTACGAAAAAGTAGAGCTTTGCCAGAGGGTACAAACATGAAAGGAAAAATGGAGACGGAGTGAGTTTCATGCTGACTTCATGCCCGCGTCGGATGCGTCTGTCTGTGAGTTGGCCCAATAATCAAACGAGCTTGTGAGAGGAGATGTACCATGACATATCAATTTCTTTTACGGAATGAACCATTTGAGTTAGATCCACAATTCGAATCCGATTTATTTGAGGAAAAGAATGGAAACGAGCTCGAATTCGCAATAGGAAAAAAATGTAAGAATGATTGGTGTAGCCCAAATTACATCCAATGGGTGCAAAAGTCATTAAATCAACTTATAAAGACCGGAACAAAGCTTAGAGAAGATGGTTTTCACGACAGCCTCACACTTCGTGCGATTAAAAGTTTTCAAAAACAATATGGTTTAAAGCCCGATGGAGAGTTTGGCCCTATCACGGAAAAAACGCTCATTTCCAAGGGGGCGAGTCGACCCCCTGAGCTGAAGCAACTGCCATGTTCGCCTACGAAAGCGGAAACGCTCATCGAAAAACTTAATAAGTACAGAGGCAACATTCCTCTTCACATTCTATTAGGTTGGATCGAGATCGAATCGGGAAGACAAATTGGCAGAATTACTAATCTTTGTGAAAGAGGTTACTTCCAGATTTATCCCGGTGAAGCAAAAAACCGTGGAATAAAAAATCATCAACTGCTCAGCTATGATGAAGACCATTCGATTCAAAGCGGAGTGAAACTGATAAATTATTTTATTGCGAGAACGAACATTCTTGTTAAAAAATATGGGCTTCCAAATCATGGCGAAGTGTTTTGGAAAGTAGTGAAGCTACATCATTGGATACCTTCTGGTCCTGAAAAAATTCTTGCAGATATGCATACACACGGCGTTAAACCTTCGAGCTGGGCTGCTATCACAAGCTACGCTTTAGACCTAAAGAATCGAGGCAGACTTAAGAAAAAAATAAAACGTGACCCACAACAGGGTATCCACAACGCTGATGAAATGCTGAGAAAAGCTGGTGATTGGCTTAAAAAACTGGAAGCCAATAAATCTCTAAGCAAAGAAAGTGATAAGAGTGCTCCCGAACTTGGGTGGGAAGCATACTACGGTAACAGTGATGAGCAAGAGTTTGAGATACAAGATGCCCCGTCTGTACCCATGCTTTTAAACTGCAAAAAAACTTTGCTCGGTGATACCCTTTGCGTCAAGATCGGTCTTGGGATAAACATTGCGCCAAACAAAGTTGACAAAAAAACAGGTAAACCAACGCCAGACGCAAAGTTTTTCAAAATCCAACCAATGACCGGCATTTTTATCCCACAAGCTTATGTTCCCAAAAAAGAAGTGAATATTATTATTTATCTTCATGGACATAAAGGTGCGTATCCGGGAAACGCCGCCACAATTGATGATTATTGGAACGGTAGCAAGTTTCCCTTCTTTGCGTTACGCGAAGAGGTAAGCGCAAGTG
Source organism: Nitrosomonas communis (assembly GCF_900114745.1). Classification (GTDB taxonomy): domain Bacteria; phylum Pseudomonadota; class Gammaproteobacteria; order Burkholderiales; family Nitrosomonadaceae; genus Nitrosomonas; species Nitrosomonas communis_A. Next base: position 49,527 of record NZ_FOUB01000005.1, read on the forward strand.
AGCAAAATGTCATATTCGTCGCGCCTACACTTGGCCCACTTTCACAAGCAGGAAATCTGACAACTGCCAAAGGATTTGACAGCTTTTTATCTAAGATCTTAGCCGCATTGAACAAACACTTTGTAAGCAAGAGCTCACAGCAAGAAGTCAAAAATATTAGCAGGATAATTCTTGCCGCACATTCCGGTGGTGGAAGTCCGATGTTGCGGATAGCTGAATTGCAGGGAAGCTCGAACACGTTAAAAATATCGGAATGCTGGGGCTTCGATAGTATGTATGGGGAAGTAGAAAAGAGGTGGGCTGATTGGGCAATGTCTCATCGAAATGCAAAGCTCTTTATATATTATTACGACACAGCAAGCAGGTCGAAAATACTCGAAAAACTTAGCAAGGAGCGGAATCTTCAAAATGTTTGCGTGCATGGGTGGAAAAAAAAAGATTTTGCCGATTGGGTTAAAACACAACCACTCTTAAAAAAATCTAATGCAGGTCCACACTTCTGGGTTCCTATCATTTACCTTAAAGAACGAATTCAAAATACACCTTGTCGAGTAAAACAAGTTGCATCATTGTCACAATCTCCAGCTCGACAAAGAGAGGTTATATTAAGATTTCCTTCACACAGACGTATGACGATGCAAACCTCGAAGTCGCCTTTCCTTGTACATAATTACGAATTTAATCCCACAGCAAAATACCCACTAACGGAAGTGGAACTTTATAAGGGTAAAATCAAACTCGCCAGTGCAGGTTTACCTAAAAAAGGGAATTACGTTGTTATCAAGGAAGCTCCCGCAGTTTTTTTACCTGAGATTATCCGCAAGGCACGAGAAATAGCCCTCAAGGATAAGAAAAAAGATATTGCCATAAAACTGAATCCCGACACATGGTTCAGACAGTTCACACGCATTACCTTTTTAGGCCGACGGTTTAAGGATGGACAATACATTCATATCGAAATGGCGAAACTGTTGAAAACCATCGAAGGGGAATTTATTAAAATCTTAGGGAGCAGCAGTGCGGAAAAAACAGGCGATATATTGTTGAATAACAGTAAAGAAGGCATTTCGGGATCAAGAAAAACGTCCTCAACCGCTACATTCTCGATGCACATGTTTGGCTTGGCTGTTGATGTCAATTATCTTGGAAATCCTTACATCGAATCAGAAAATGACATCAACGCTCTCAACAATGTCTTAAAAAGTGCCGCCCTGTTGATGAATACAGAAGTATTGGCCTATAAAAAAGAAACAAGAGGAAAATTTAAAGACAGATTCGATTATGTTCAGGCGCTGGATACTGTCTTGGAGAATTATTTCAAATTATTAGACAGTCCAACTGAACTTTTGAAATACCTACGAGATTCACAATCGTCTGACTGGCGTAGATTAACTTTATCGGAAGCAAAAACAAAAATTCAGAGCAACCTAAATAACCTCGCAGGATTCCTTGCGCGTGGTAAATATAAAGGTTATTTCAAGAAAAATGCAATCCTGAATTTTGATAAACGTTTTGTCGTTGGCATGGAGGCCATGGGCTTGCATTGGGGCGGTCATTACGGCGATATGATGCACTTCGATATGCGACCAACAGGTGTCGGCTACTACATCGAAAAAGCACGTATCGCATACAGCAAAAATGTAAAAGAACAAGCTAGATATTTATTGAGAGAGAAAAAATACGGTGAATATACGCCTGACAAACATTTCCAAAATATCGGTCAACGTGTCGCGGCCCTTGGATAAAGTGGGAACCGACAGGTATATTGGATATAGCACAGGGCATAATTTTTACGTTTCGGTCACCAACAATGATCCAAGAATTGCCAAGTGGCTGAAGACTTGCGATGGCATTGTACGTCCGCGATTATTCAGAATATTTCTTACCGAAGGTGGTTGTCGCTTCCTGCCTGGATGACAAGCAACTCGGCCTGCAATTGCAGCTTGACACCACCAAAAAGCGCTGACATGGCGCGAGGAGATAATTTATGCAAACTTTAATCTATGAGCAAGACCGCCTGATGAATAGACATCGTGGCACCATGCCGGTGATCTTGACCTGCCCACATGATGGAACCGTAAAAATCCAGAGCTTTGATGTGCGAAAGTCGGAGAGCACGCCTGCAAGGATTGCTCAAGGCCTTTCAGTCCGATTTCTCGCCCGCGGACGCTAAGGGGAAGGAGAACACTTCAGTGGATGGGAGATTTTCCGTTCAACGCTACGGAAAAAGATGCATCAACTCTATTCAAATTGAGCTCGCCGACACGATCTGTCTCTGTCAGGACGGCGAAAGTGAAATTGAGTGTGAACGGAAACGCCTGCGCCTGATCGAGGATTTAGCGTTCGCGATCATCAACTTCGTGCGGCGCCATGCTCAGTTCTGAGAGGATAACGAAAAGCTTAATCGCTGTTTCACGGAGGTATTTCACTTTTTAATTGGACACCTTTTAACGTAACGGCAAGTTTGGAATCCCACTAAACGGGAATATCGGGTCGCGGACAAGATTTTGTAATGGAGGATTGTGATGGGTTGTCTTCTGCCTAAAACAGTACGCTAACTTACAGGAAAAATACGATGACGGCTATTTCTACCAAATCGAACGAGGGTGCCCTTGTTATCACGACGAATGACGGCCATCTTGATTCTGCGTCTGCTGTGCTTTTATTAAAGGCCACAAATCCGGAATATAACCAACCCGTGTTACATATCAAACAAGCAGGTGAACATGGAGGTGCTGCCTCCATTAGGATCGATGACCAAAATCCTGACATCGAGTTCGTCGAAACTGATCAAATAGCTCCTGCAGAAAAATATGAGATTGCCGTTCAGTCGGACAAGCTTCAGATCAACGGCCGCAACGCGAGTGATACCAGCTTCGAGACCATCGCCGTGTTTCAGCGACGGGCCGTGGGTGGCAATATCGGTTTAGGAACCACTAGCCAATTTGGAGCAGGGCAGGGTGTAATCGCGATTGCCAATGCTTCGGTCGCTCCGTCCGTGAATCCTGCTGATGGGGGAATCTTGCTTGTTGAGGACGGAGCGCTTATGTACCGGGGTTCGAAGGGAACGGTAACCAGGATCGCGCCCGCTTAGACGGTGATCGATTCGTGATGGGGTCTAGCATTTCCATCGCATGGATGGAATGCCGAAAGCAGTATGCAATGAATCACTGAAATCTTTCGAGCGAAATCTGTTCATGCTAAGCCATTTCGTAGAATTGAGAGGAGGAAAAAATGGGTGCAGATTACATTTGGCCGCTCAGCAGGAGCTCCATGCCCAATGCCATGAATACTTCATTCGGGCCACGCATCAATACTAATCGGTGGGATTTCCACGATGGCATAGACCTGCCGGCCGAGAAGGGCGCAAAGATTTATGCTATGCGCGAGGGAACAGTGCGCTTTGCCGGAAATAAAGGTCAGGATGGGTACAGTTCGCGCCACATTGTCCTCGAGGTCGACGACCCCAATGACGGGAAAATATATCTTGTCCACCTGCATCTCGACAGCATCAACGAGGATGTGACACCCAGTGCGAATGTCGTGCAGGGTCAGGAGCTCGGCACTGTCGGTGAGGATGATGCGACGTATCCACATTTACATATTGAGTTTCTGCAAGACACGCCTGATTCCAAGGCGCAAACTAGCCGTCACCCTTTGCGGTATCTCCCTTATTTTAACACGATGAATTTTACTGCACCGGTTATCGATCGCTTCAACCGGTTTGGGATGGGTATGACAACGCGACTCTTATTCGGCACCTCTAACAAATCAGAGGGCGATTTGCTCAGGGTCGAAGTGGACCTTCTGAGCGGTTCCCAGCTAATTAACACCCGAGTCGTTGATTTTCACGACAAGGCAACCATCAGCAAGAAGAGAGGAAACAGCGACACATTGATATTTACCAACGATATTGGGGTGGAAGGCTATCAGAAGTCCCGTATGAATGATCCAAAACATCCACGAACTGACCTTCGCTATGGCATTCTGGTGCGCAACTTACCCGACGAGTGCGATACTCTTATCGCCCGTGTTTGCGATGTTGGCGGCAATATGGTTATGAGTGCGCCCATTCCCGTTCCAAATCAGACCGCAACAGATGAGTTTGTTGATTTCGAAGATGGCGTCATGCCGCCCGCAGGCTGGAGACGCGTGAGAAGTACCACGGGGAGCGGCACGACGGTGACAAACGATGCCACCGCTGCTCACTCAGGTACGCGCGGCATGCTCTGCATCGATAACTCGACAACGGAGACCAACCCACAGCGCGCAGGTATCGAACTAACGTTGCCGACTGGTCGCTTTGAGTGGGTTGCCGAAGGCCGGTTTAAGCCAACAACGTTGGATTTGAAAGGGGATGAATCGATCCAGTTGCTTCGTTTTCATGATGGCGAGAACTTGAGCGTTGCGGCACGTATTATCTGTCACAAGGGAGGTTTGCTGTTAGCAGGAATCGTGGCAAATGACTCAAAGCTCGAAAACAGTTCGGCAATTATTAAACTCGATGAGTGGCGTCGATGGCGATTGCATCTGCTGCGGATTGGAACTCGCGAGAGTACCGCGGTGCTTTATCTGGACAATGATGGCGTACTAGAAGAGCGTGTCCGTCTTAACTGGGATTCGACAGTTAATGAGCCATCGATTCTGCGGGCTGGCATTGCTCGATCGCCGGCTGGAAAGAAAGCGATTGTACTGGTCGATGAGCTGCGGGTGAGCGAATCCGGCATCCCATAGCCATAGTGCAGCGTGGTGAAGTTTGGATAATGCAGTCTTTAACCTTAATACTCATTTCAAATGCTATGAAAATATCATACTTGCATAGGGACTACGCCAGCTTTTTGAAGGAACTACATTTCATGACTGAAATGGACAGTTCATCGGCTATTCCTAAGCAAATATTCTATTTTTTGAGATGGCACATCCATTCTAATTCCTTAAAGGGAGGTGCACCGTGATCATTGATTGCCACTGCCATGCTGGAACAGGCGATGGCTTGACTGGCCCCTGGGACACCAGGGCATCATTGCACGATTATCTGCGACGCGCATCAGCAGCAGGAATACACAAAACGGTACTGTTTGCCGCTTTTCATTCAAACTATGCCATAGCCAATGAAGAGGTGGCACGCATCGTAGCGAGTAATCCTAAGCGTTTTTTCGGCTTTGCTTTTGTTCATCCTGCACGTGATCGGGGACGTGTGCATGAACTGGTCAAGGTTGCCGTTGAGTGCTATGGTTTCGTGGGCATCAAAGTTCACCGCCATGATGCCCCCATTACACGCGAGATCTGTGCAACTGCGCGCATTTACAACTTGCCGGTGCTGTACGATGTAGCGGGTGAGGTATCTGTCTGCGAGCTACTTGCTCAAGAATATCCTGATGTTAACTTCATCATTCCGCATCTCGGCAGTTTTGCCGACGACTGGCGTGCTCAACTTGCTGTGATCGACCATCTGGTTCGCCATCCGAATATCTACGCTGATACCTCTGGCATACGGCGCTTTGATTTGCTGAAACAAGCCGTCAAACGGGCGGGAGCAAATAAACTCTTGTTTGGCTCCGACGGGCCGTGGCTGCATCCTGGAGTTGAACTGACCAAGATCAAGGCATTAGGACTGCCGCCATCCCAGGAAAACTTAATTTCAGGAGGAAATTTTCTAAATTTAATCAGCGTAGCTAAAAATGGCAAATCATTAATAGCGACAGGCAAGTTAGCTAATTCAGCGAAAATGATTACTGAAAACGCTCGGTTTTAGCTTATTGGTCATGTGAGATAGAGCATATTGTCCGTCTATCATGTCGCGTAAGTTGGTTATTTTCGTGAAATACGCTAAAAGTTTTCCTGCCGCTGCGCTGCCCGCCGCATCTGAAGTGCGCGGTCAGTAACGCCCAGACGCTGAGCGGCTTTTTGCAGGTTGCCGCTAGCTTCATCCACAGCAATTCGGATAGCAATGTTTTTACTTTCCCGACTGATGGTTTTGAGACTTACACCACGCGTCAAGGCGACGCGGATAGCACGCTCAAAGCCATCGTCGCACCATGTGCTCCAGCAATTAGTATGATTTGGTCGGTCTTCCGGAGGGATGCAGCCTACCGTGATTGCTCCTTGCCCGGCGTAACGGCAGAGCATACGTGCTACAACCTGTTTGAGATCACGTACGTTGCCAGGGTATTCGTGGCGCAGCAGGTATTCCTGTACCGGAGCATCCAGCTCAGGGGGGTCTTGATTGGGGAGGAATACCTTCAGGAAGTGATTGGCCAAGGGAAGAATGTCTTCAGGACGCTCCCGCAAAGGCGGCAAATGACAAATATAACTAGCGATACGGTAATAGAGATCAGCGCGGAATTCACCGCGTTGCACTTGTGCCCAAAGGTCGCGATTAGTGGCGCAAATCAAGCGGAAGGAAGTTCGCTGCCAAGCATTGCCACCGACGCGTTTGAAGGTATGTTCTTGTATAACCCGCAATAGCTGGGCTTGCAGTGTCAGAGGAAGTTCCCCTACTTCATCGAGAAATAGCGTGCCGCCGTTGGCGAGCGCGAACACCCCATCACGGGAAGACACCGCGCCAGTAAAAGCACCCCGCTCATGACCGAAGAACTCGCTGCCGGATAATTCCGGCACGATCGTGGTGCAATCCTGGATGACCAAATTGCCCTTGTTCGGACGGGGATCCAAGGCATGCACGAGATTTGCCAGCAATTCCTTACCGGTACCGCTTTCTCCAAGGATCAAAACCGAAGCATCGGTGAAATGGGCTACTTCCACCACTTGACGTAGAATCGTCTTCAGGACCTGGCTTTCTCCCACTAATACATTTTGCACTGCGGGTGAATATACCAAACGATGCACCGCCCCCCAGCGTTGGAGACGAGAAATGATCTCATGGATGAGGGTGTTATCTTGCGAGCTCACCAAGACGTCAGAAGCGCCTGCTTCCAATAGCTGCCAGACGGCATCACCCGGAATAGTCGTATGACAACAGGCAAGCACGGCTATCTGGCCATTACGGCTAAGTTCGCGTAATTGCTTGCAGATTTTTGGCGTAACCTCATTACTAAAAATCACTCCTGCAATACAGGAAAAACCATTATCATAGTCTTGAACTTCGATGTCCTGTTGATTCAATCGATCAACAATTTCACCTGCAGCTTGTTTCTGACAGCGACCCATCCAGCGAAACCAGACTTTGATAGTCATCTAATACCTCCAGTATTCAGTATTCTCGAAGAGGAAGAGCACGCTTAAATAAAGAGGAAAATAGAATTTGCCTAAACTAATAATTGAATTGGATCTTTCGAGTTAACGTCAGTGTGTCATTAATCTTACGAGGGTTTGTTCTGATTCGGTATCTCGCTCATCTCTTCTTTTTTGAGTAATGCTATAAATATTGATAATCACTCTATGTCATTAGCTTTATAGCCTCGTGATACTAATGAATAATAAATAGATGGGCAACCATACATTTGCATACAATTTCAATTTCTCATTGGCAGAAATATACAAAATCACCCATGTGATCGCTCAGAAGTACCTTCGCAATACGTTATAAACAAGCTAATTTCTCAGCTATTCTGGAAAGTTATGAAACATTTGACTATCTAATTGGATCAATCATCAATCAAGAAATGAATGATTACCACTGCTCGAATCTCGGCGATAAATTAACAGTTGATAATCTTTTTCAGTTTTTTAATACGCGTACCTTAAACAGATGTGCAGCCACTACAGTGAATCGCATTCTTACTGAAAAAGATTAGCGGAATAGCTCAAGTTTAGGGGTAGTCACAATAACTGATTATGTCACTGATTTAGTGTATAATTATTTTTGTCCGCATCCATTTCAAGTTAATTCTTAGGTACTTATTATATGTCACGCCCACTCCGTAATATCGCAATAATTGCTCACGTTGATCATGGCAAAACTACTATGGTAGACAAATTGCTGCATCAGGCAGGGACGTTTGCCGCGCATCAGACCATCGCCGAACGCGTCATGGATTCCAACGATATCGAACGTGAGCGTGGCATCACGATTTTTTCCAAGAATTGCGCAGTCGATTATGAGGGTGTGCATATCAATATCGTCGATACGCCTGGGCATGCCGATTTTGGCGGTGAAGTCGAGCGTGTGTTGTCCATGGTGGATGGGGTGTTGTTGCTAGTGGATGCCGTGGAAGGGCCGATGCCGCAGACACGTTTTGTCACCAAAAAAGCGTTGGCGCTGGGGCTACGGCCGATTGTCGTCATTAACAAAATCGATCGTCCTGGTGCGAGACCGGATTGGGTGATCAATCATACTTTTGATCTGTTTGATAAATTGAATGCAACGGAAGCGCAGCTGGATTTTCCAGTCGTGTATGCCTCCGCACTCAATGGCTTTGCCACGTTGGATCCGAAGCAAACCAGCCCGGATATGCGACCGTTGTTCGAAACCATTCTCAGGCATGTGCCTGAACCTTCTGGTAATCCTGACGAACCGCTGCAATTGCAAATCAATGCACTTGATTATTCCAGCTTTGTTGGGCGCATTGGCGTGGGTCGGATTACGCGCGGACGACTCAAGCCTGCTCAGGAGGTGATGGTTATGACCGGAGATCAAACCCCCAAGAAAGCGCGCGTCAACCAGGTATTTGGTTTCCGCGGCCTGGAACGTGTGCCGCTGAGTGAAGCATTAGCAGGCGATATCGTGTTAGTGAACGGAATTGAAGAGCTCAGCATCGGCACTACCCTGGCAGATGTCGATCATCCTGAAGCATTACCAATGCCGAAGGTAGATGAGCCAACCCTGTCCATGACTTTTCAGGTCAATACCTCTCCCTTTGCGGGCAAAGAAGGAAAATTTGTCACCAGCCGCCAGTTACGCGAGCGTCTGGAAAAAGAACTGCTCACCAATGTGGCGCTCAAGCTGGAAGAAACGGGTGAGACTGATTCTTTCCTAGTTTCCGGGCGTGGCGAATTGCATTTGACGATCTTATTGGAGAATATGCGGCGCGAGGGTTATGAATTAGCTGTTTCGCGCCCCCGAGTGGTGATTCGTGAAATTAATGGGGAAAAATGCGAACCTTTCGAAGTGCTCACGGTGGATGTCGATGAAGAAAATCAGGGTGCCGTGATGGAAGCGCTGGGGATGCGGCGTGGCGATTTGCTTGATATGGTATCGGATGGGCATGGCCGGGTCAGACTGGATTATCGTATCCCTGCACGGGGTCTGATTGGCTTCCAATCTGAATTCATGACCATGACGCGTGGTACCGGCATGATGAGTCATGTTTTCGATGAATACGCACCGATGCGCTCGGAAATTGCAGCACGCAGAAACGGGGTGCTGATTTCTGCCGAGTATGGCGAAGCAGTCGCCTATGCCCTTTGGAAACTGCAAGAGCGGGGACGCATGTTTGTCAGCCCGGGTGATCCGGTTTATGAAGGCATGGTGATCGGAATTCATAGCCGCGATAACGATCTGGTGGTTAATCCGATCAAGGGCAAGCAATTAACCAATATTCGTGCCTCCGGCCATGACGAAGCCGTGGTGCTGACACCACCGATCCAACTGACTTTGGAGTCTGCTATTGAATTTATTGCGGATGATGAATTGGCAGAAATTACGCCCAAAAGCATTCGGATACGTAAACGCTTTCTGCTGGAGCATGAACGTAAAAGAGCATCGCGCACGGCCGCATAAACTATCTTTTTCTGTCTTTACCTGCCGACATGAATGGACGCACATTGTGGTATATCGCTGATCCGATGTGCTCCTGGTGCTGGGGGTTTTCACCCGTCATTGAAGCAATCAGGCGTAATTATGGCGAGCGCCTGGCGATCAAGCTGGTAGTGGGCGGGCTGCGTGCCGGCACCACCGAACCGCTTGCACCCGGGAAACGTGCAGAGATACTGCAGCACTGGCATAACGTACAGCGTGTGACCGGACAACCCTTCATGTTTAAAGGTGCTCTGCCAGCGGGATTCATTTACGATACCGAACCCGCGTGCCGCGCTCTGGTCAGCGCTACGCTCATCGATTCATCGTATACCTTTCCGTTACTCGCTGCCATTCAACATGCTTTTTACGTTGAACAAGCCAATGTGACCCAACCCAAAGTGCTGATTCAACTCGCGACTGAGGTAGGTATCTCTGCCGAACCATTCTCGCAAGTGTTTGCGTCAGATGTTGCTAAGCAGACAACACAGGATCACTTTCACCAGGCTATTCAATGGGGAGTTCGAGGTTTTCCCACCGTTATCGGACAGGATATTACCGGCCTTCATTTGCTGACTAATGGCTATTGCACTATTCAAGCCATAAGTCAGCGCATCGATATCTGGTTAAATACGCCTAATAGTCATGGCTGATCATTTATTCCATTTCTAAATCAAAACTGACTTTGTCGGCTTCACCTTGCCGTATTATTTATACTGTCTGCGGCTCGCCTTCGCATCATTTTTGATTTGGAAATGGAATTAGTACCGAGGAGCACGTAAACACGCGTAAGGGGAGTAGAGAGTCTGCTCTCTGCTATACTATGTATTGATGGCCAGGTCTACAGATCTAGATTTTATGAACTGTATCACATGTTATTGAATATAGAACTGGCCTCTCTGTTGCATAACTTGCCGAGTTCCGATTGATTCAGGATTGCTGAAAAACTGGGGAGGTTTACCAATGATATTTGCTCATCGAGAAGGGTGCTTATTGCGAAGTTTGCTGATCACATTTCTACTATTATGTGGAATGTATTCTTCGTTAGCTCAGGCTGAAATCTGGAGTCGTACAGCAATAAGCGGAATGAAAGATGTTGCTGTCGCGCCTGACGGCATCATCTGGCTGACCGATAAGAACGGCGCAGTCTGGAAGTCGGATAATATCTACGCCTCCTCACTCACACAGATTGAGACAAGCGGTTTTAGCCGAATATCTGTTGGACCGGATGGTGTGGTATGGGCAGTTAAATCCAATGGGACATTGTGGAAATTTGCCACAGATAGCTGGAGCGAAACAGCAGCAAAGGAAATAGAAGATGTGGCTATTGCCCTCGATAGCAAAAAAGTTTGGGTAGTTAGAAAAAATGGCACCATATGGTTTAGTAGCGATCAAGGGCAGCGCTTCATGCAGATTGAGGGAAGTGATTTTAGTCGGATTTCTGTTAAATCTGAAAATATGGTATGGGCAGTTAAATCCGATGGTACCTTGTGGAATCTGGCCGCGGGAAATTGGAACAAAACAGCGGCAAACGGTATAGAAGATATTGCCATCGCACCAAACGGTTTGATCTGGTTCAGCGGAAAAGATGGAACGGTATCGAGCTCATCAGATGATGGCATTACTTTCATTCTATACGAAGAAGTCGGTGGTTTGAAAAATATCGATGCCAGGAACAGAGGCGCCTGGGTCGTCAGCTTCGATGGCACACTATGGCATAAATTCTTTTCTCCTCAGTTCTGATTCCATTTTTTAATTAAACCAGATACTGCTCTAGTCAGCCTTCTCGCAGCTTGCGTAGGGTGCAATAGCGAAGCGTATGTGCCCTGGTGTGTCCGGCATGGGCTAAAACTTGTTATCTGAAAGCAGATATGAGGTATGCATGTCCATAAAAAATGTATGCAATTAAATTATTGCTTGGGTTTTTGTTACCGCTTAGCATGGCTATAAAATTTGATTCAAAAAGAGCATTTATATCTTTTAGTAGCCGGAAGTTTAAACCTTGTCATGGCGGCGCAATATAGTTTCGCCTATTGCACTCTACAGCCGTACAGTCCTGTGAGCCGGACAGTGGAACAGACTGAAAAGAGAAAATAGAAATGCCAACTGTAAGGCCTTGTAAATGGGCCTGCCGATGAAGAAAAACACAACAGAGTTGAAAAAAACCATCACCTCCCTTGCGAAAAAGCACGGTACGCCGCTATTTTTGATTAGCGAGAGCCTACTCATCGAGCAGGTGAAGAAATTTCAGACGCTACTGCCAAGCGTTAATCCGTTCTATGCGGTAAAAGCGAACAGCCATCCCTTCGTGTTGAAGATACTTGCAGAGTACGGAATCGGTTTTGACGTTGCGTCGATGCAGGAGATGGAAGCGGTTCTCGATCTCGGCGTCAAACCCGATCGCATAATCTTTGCGAACACAGTCAAGCGGCCCGAGGCTTTGCAGTTTGCGGCCCAGCATGGTGTGCGGTTAATGACATTCGATTCAGAATACGAGCTCAACAAGATCGCGAAATATGCGCCGGGTGCGCACGTCTTGATAAGGATAAAGGTGCCGAATGTCGGCTCGCTCGTCGAGCTGTCCTTAAAATTCGGGGCCGAGCCGACCGATGCGATTCCTCTCCTTATCAAAGCCTTTCAAATGAAACTCAAACCGGTGGGAGTGAGTTTCCACGTTGGGTCGCAAAGTACCAACGAGGAGAACTATCTTGCATCCCTTGAAATGGCGTCAATGATATTCAATGAGGCTAAGCTTAAGCAGTTGCCCCTGGAAATTCTCGATATCGGTGGCGGCTTTCCGATCCGACACTTTGACCAGGACAAGGATATCTTCTCTCCCATGTCGATTCAAATAAAGAAGGAATTGAAACGCTTGTTCGGTCCGGATGTCCAAGTGATCGCTGAGCCAGGCCGGGCGTTCGTTGGGCCAGCATGCTATTTGGTTATGCAGGTGGTGGGCAAATCGATTCGTGGCAATAAGCATTGGTACTATCTTGACGATGGCGTGTATGGCTCACTGTCCGGCATCATCTTCGATCATGCGAAATACCAGTACCATACCTTTCGTAGAGGAGTCACGCAAATAACCACCCTTGCTGGACCTACCTGTGATTCACTGGACATCATATCAGTGAGCGAGGATATGCCAGAATTGGAGATCGGAGATCTTATCTATTGTGAAAACATTGGAGCCTATTCCTGGACGACAGCTACTAACTTCAACGGCATACCGCCAGCAGAAGTGGTTTTGATACCGTAGAGAGTAGAAGATAGCTTCGTGTAGCCAAGAATGTTAAATCTGGTCATAGCGGCGCAATACGGCTTCGCCTACTACGCCCTACGGCCCTTACCCCGATGTAGTCCGTAGCAAGAGCTACGGGCGAATTAAATCTAGAAGAGATTAACTTAATTCCTTAATGATATGCTTAGCCAAGTACTTTTTGATTTCACGATGACATGGTATAGGCTGAGAAACTTTTGTTTCTGGATTTTGATACCAATCATGCTTTCCACCATGGCGGATCAAAATACATCCCATTTCCTCCAGCCTTACGATCAAGTCTCTTCTCTTCACAACACGTTAAGTTCTGCATGGTGCCGGACTGCAGGAATATGACCATCTGTCAGCTCCTTATAAATATCTTTCAGGTTTTCCTTTAATTCCTCGAGCGATTCCCCTTGCGTCATATAATCAGGAAATTCATCAAGGTAACCTAACCACATCTCGCCGTCTTGCCAGTATGTAAAAGCCATTACAGTTTTATTCATTCATTTACCTTTTAAGTATCAAGTAAAGTGATTTGCTCTCGCAAAAATCAGCACCATAACCTTATGTCAACGTTTGCATCTCCAAAATAAAAGATTTAAATAAATCCAATAAAACCCTATCATAAACCTGTGAGCATTATGCATAAAATATGATTTTTTAAATGAGGCTTGCCTTCTTTATTCGAGAAAGCTTTGGGGAAAGCATTTAAATAGATCGAATTCCGCATTCGCGACCTGGCCCCGTTCTATTGTGAGCGGCACGATCGTGAGCCAAATACTCAAATGGGTTGAAAGGAAAGGGTAGAAATGTCAAATGTAAGGCCTGCCCCCGAAATAGCGCTATATCTCCTTTCATAAGCTACTTCTATTATTTCACTTATGAAGTAGAAATGGAATTACTTGGCATATCCGTACTGATTGACTGCTTTATTAACTAATTCATTTAATGGCAGCGATTCATCATTTTGGTTATAGGCTTCAGTTTTCTTAAAAAAATTTATTAATGCTTTCCGTAAAGCGATTACATGGTTAACACCTTCCTCAGCACCACTAATTTTTACAGATTCAATGGATTTCACTTCGCCAATGAACGATGGTTTTTCTATCAGTTTTATAACAAGTTGCAGCAGACGTCCATCCCTGTCGTAAGCGACATACTCACCATTTTTCACATCTATGGGTTCTAACCATATTTCAGCATTCGCCGCTGAGTTAAATATTGCGACATCGCCATGCTCGACGACAATAATAGGAGCCCTCATCAGAAGCGATCCCCAAATGAATTATCAGTAGTATCCCAAGGACGATGTCTTCCAATACCCTGACCTGGCCTTGTTTGACCAGTCACAGAATCTACGCCTCTTCGATGATAATGAGGAAAGCGCCCAATCGAATGGCCTGTTCTATTTCCAAAAGGTGCAACCCTAAAATTTTTTCCAATTGATAATTCCCAACCAAGTTGGTAACCTCGATATAGGCCAGCACCCGCAAGGCTTGCTCCCAAACCATGCCCGGCATAAGTCCCATTAGAATAGGCGCCGGAGCACTTGTCTACGACGTTATTAGTGTCCATCTGTTCGCGAATCCAATCTGTGAACCCAAGAGAAAGTGCATCCCCAAAACCTGCTGTTGCATCAACTACCCCTTGTGGCAGCGGATCGCCGATAGCCCAAAGACCATAAGGATCAGTTAAGTTAATTGGATTGTTCCCAACATAGGCGTAAGTGTTCAATCCACCTTCAAGCCCAACAGGATCAGACGTAATATAACGACCAGTGCTTGCGGCGTAATCTCTGGAATAGTTATAGTGAAGTCCCGTTTCCTGACATAATACTGCCCAGGGAAACGAAGGTTCACATGAGTGGCTATCCCATCGCCATCGGGGTCTTCATTGGGTGTAGTGCTGCCGAAGACATCACTATCCCATTGCCAGACGATAACACCACTGGTGTTTGTACCCACGCGCGGCGTGTTGAGATGATCAACATGCAGGTAGGTCAAAGCGGTATCCTTTTGAGCAATGGGAATATCTTCTGCCCAGATATAAATACGGATGAGGCTACCGGTTTCAGTGGTTTCAGCAATCAACTGGCCATTCAGGTCATAATGAAAAACCGTTGTGCCATCAGGTGTCACCATTGTGGTACGCAACCCATGCGTATTATAGGTAAACGTATGTCTCGGCATCTCGGGGGTCAGGCCTTACATTTGACATTTCTGTTCCCCCTTTTCAACCTGTTTGACCGCCTGGCTGATGGTCCGTCGCTTACACCAAAATGTTCACTTACTTGGGCCAACGTATAGTCCCAACGCCAGTGCGCTTGAAGCATGCCTTCGACGCGGGTCTTATATCGATCAGGAAAGTACGTGCCATGATCAGATACCTATATTTGAGCTGTCAATGCAGTGGTATGATGTGGAAATGCTTGTATCAGCTTTGCATCCATCGTATATAAAGTTGTACCCAGCTTCATAGCAAGGGCTACAAACTCGCAATCATAGGCTGAGCAGTCACTGTCACGCACGAGCGCTAGGACGCTATGAGAATCAACTTCAAACTCTAACCCCAGCAGAAGGTTTTCTGCTTCTGCCTGGATATCTCTGGCTTGTTCGTAACTTAAATAACGCCGCCGCATGTATCCAGCTAGAATATTGCGAAACTCGCTGCGCCACAGTACAGGAGCAGCCCATTCAGGCTCATGTTGAAGCAGCGTTTCTGCAAGATGTGTGAAGTCACCTGATAAGTAAAGGTAGGCCATGATGTTGGTGTCTACCACAATCATGGCCGTCCTTCGCGTTTGAGTGAATCAATATCCTGTGGCTGAAATTTATCCTTTGGCAGGCTGTTTCGAAGCGCTCTTGCTCGTGTCAAACGCTCTTCCACTGATATTCGCTCCGGGAGCAATACTGTTTCAAGGCATACAATCACTTCATTATTTAGGCTACGTCGGTGCGCTTCAGCCGATGCTTTGAGGCGCTTATATAATTCATCAGGAATATTCTTTAGTGTTAGTGTCGTGGGCATAATCATGATTAGAAACCGTTTAGGAACCATTATGGTTTTATATGATTTCTCTGTCAATTTTGTTGCGCCCTAATAGAATCAAGCTGCTTTTGACATCTTGCCCCTCCTTTATGTAGGCGATAACAATTGACTGCATTAGATTATGTAACAAGTTCAGGATCTGCGGAAAATCGGATTCAGGTTTTAAAACTCATGAGGTTTTTTCAAACTATCGATAAACATGCTTGGCCACATTTTTTGAAATAATTGATACTTTTTGCAAAAGTAATCGATTCTCATTATTTCGACTACGTGTCACTTTTGAATCAGCGTTATAATTGATCTTTTTCAGAAATAGATTAAGACACATGACCACCATAGTATCCGTACGACGGGGCAAACAAGTTGCATTGGGAGGCGATGGTCAGGTAACGCTCGGTACGGTCGTTGCCAAAGCCAGCGCGCGCAAGGTGCGTAGGCTTTATCATGGCAAGATTCTGGCAGGGTTTGCGGGTGGAACCGCGGATGCCTTTACCTTGTTTGAGCGTTTTGAAGGCAAGCTGGAAAAACATCAAGGCCATCTCATGCGCTCTGCGGTTGAACTCGCGAAGGATTGGCGCACCGACCGTATTTTACGGCGCCTTGAGGCAATGCTGGTGGTAGCGGATGGAGAGGCCACTCTGATCATCACTGGAGCGGGCGATGTGATTGAGCCAGAAATGAGCCTGGCTGCCATTGGCAGCGGTGGTGCCTATGCCCAGGCAGCGGCGCGGGCGTTGTTGGAAAATACCGATTTGCCTGCTAAGGAGATTATTGCCAAAGCACTGACCATTGCGGGTGATATCGATATTTATACCAATCAGGTTCACGTTATTGAGTCGCTCGATTAATTTGATTCACTCCTTCTGAGAAGCTATTACTATGTCACAAATGACCCCACAGGAAATTGTTCACGAACTGGACAAACATATCATCGGCCAAGTTAGCGCCAAGCGCGCCGTTGCGATTGCGCTCAGGAATCGCTGGCGCAGACAGCAAGTGGGTGATCCGCTACGACAGGAAATCACGCCCAAGAATATCCTAATGATTGGTCCCACCGGCGTCGGTAAAACAGAGATTGCGCGACGGTTGGCGAAGCTCGCAGATGCGCCGTTTATCAAGGTGGAAGCGACTAAGTTTACGGAGGTGGGTTATGTTGGACGCGATGTCGATTCCATTATTCGCGATTTAGTAGAATCCGCCATCAAGCAGGGACGTGAACGGGAAATCAGAAAAATGCGCCCGCTGGCGGAGGATCGTGCGGAAGAACGGATTCTCGATGTATTATTACCACCTGCGCGCGATCTCGATTTTCGAGCAGAGAGCGAGGAGAGCAGCGCAACCCGGCAAAAATTCCGCAAAAAAATGCGTGAAGGCGAACTGGATGACAAGGAAATAGAAATCGAGGTCGCTATCCCACAGGCGAGCATGGAAATCTTTGCACCGCCAGGAATGGAAGAGCTCACGTCACAGATTCAGGGTATGTTCCAGACCATCGGAGGTGGGAAAAAGAAAACGCGCAAACTCACGATACGCGAAGCCAAAAAAATCCTGATCGAAGAAGAAGCTGCACGGCTTATCAATGACGAAGAACTGAAGCTGCGTGCTGTGCAGAATGTCGAGCAGAATGGCATTGTGTTTCTTGATGAAATCGACAAGATCACCAGTCGCTCTGAAGCATCAGGTGCTGATGTGTCGCGGCAAGGGGTGCAACGTGACTTATTGCCGCTGGTTGAAGGGACCACGATTTCTACCAAGTATGGCATGATCAAAACTGATCACATCCTGTTCATTGCCAGCGGCGCATTCCATCTCTCCAAGCCTTCCGATCTGATTCCCGAATTGCAGGGGCGTTTTCCGATCAGGGTGGAATTGGGAAGTCTGAGCGCAGCCGATTTCGAACAGATTCTCACCAATACCGATGCTTGTCTGACCAGGCAATATCAGGCGCTTCTGAAAACAGAGGGGATCGAGATGAGTTTTGCCGAGGATGCCATCAAGCGATTGGCGGAAATTGCCTATTTTGTCAACGAGAAAACCGAGAATATCGGGGCCAGAAGACTGCATACAGTCATGGAGAAGCTGCTGGAAGAAATCTCTTTCAATGCGAGCAAGCGCAGCGGCGAGTCGATCGTCATCGATGCGGTTTATGTTGATTCGCGTCTCAAAGAACTCTCTCAAAGTGAGGATTTGGCCAGATATGTACTTTAGAAACCTCCAATAGAAAGAGGATGTCTCGTGCCAGCACATGAGGTTGTGATACTGAGTGGGGTGCGCACCGCAATCGGTGATTACGGCGGGGCGCTGAAGAGTGTCGCTCCGGTTACTTTAGCGGCGAAGGTGGTACGCGAAGCTGTCGCACGCGCGCGTGTTGACCCTACTGAGGTTGGTCACTTGGTTTTTGGTCAGGTGATCCACACGGAGGCACGCGATATGTATCTCGCTCGTGTAGCAGCCCTGCAGGGCTGCTTGCCGCAATCTACTGCAGCCCTGACCTTGAATCGAGTTTGTGGCAGCGGTTTGCAGGCCATTCTATCCGCTGCTCATCTGATCTTGTTAGGCGATACTGAGGTGGCGGTTGCGGGTGGCGTTGAATCGATGAGTCGAGCGGGTTATCTGTTACCGGCGCTTCGCTGGGGGCAGCGCATGCAAGATAGTCAAGCGGTAGATATGATGGTCGGCGCTTTGACTGATCCGTTCGATCAAGTTCATATGGGTGTGACGGCGGAAAACATTGCCAAGAAATGGGGAATCAGCCGCGAAGAACAGGACCAGTTTGCTATGGAGAGTCATCGGCGTGCAATTGCTGCCATCAAGCAGGGTTATTTTAAAACGCAAATCCTGCCAATTGAAATTTCCGTGCGTGAGGGAATGACGCTGGTCGATACCGATGAACATCCGCGCGAGCAGGTTAACCTGGAAAAACTGGCTGGGCTTCGCAGCGTCTTTGAGGAGAATGGCACCGTCACTGCAGGTAACGCCTCCGGTATCAATGATGGTGCAGCGGCTATGGTGCTCATGCATGCGCGAACAGCTGAGCAAAAGAATCTGAAGCCGTTGGCGCGCCTCGTTGCTCATGGTTATGCGGGCGTTGATCCAAGCTATATGGGCATCGGCCCGGTCCCTGCTGTCAAGCAGGCACTGAAGCGTGCAGGGCTCAAGCTCGCCGATATGGATGTGATTGAATCGAACGAAGCTTTTGCTGTGCAAGCCTGTGCCGTCGCGCGTGAACTTGGATTTGATTCCGCCAAAACAAATCCTAATGGGGCTGCCGTGGCATTTGGGCATCCGATTGGGGCAACCGGTTGCATTTTATCAATCAAGGCGATCTACGAACTGCATCGTACAGGCGGACGCTATGCCCTGGTAACGCTGTGTATAGGCGGTGGGCAAGGGATTGCCGCGATTTTTGAGCGACTTTAATGGCTACCCATGTTATGTAACCGTTTATTGAGCAAACATGTCTCCCTCTTCCCGTCATGATCTGCAAGTATTGTTTATTACGCCAGAAGTCTATCCATTGTGTAAGACCGGTGGCCTGGGTGATGTCAGCGCCGCATTACCCACTGCTTTGCGTGAATTGAACGTAGATATACGCTTGTTATTGCCTGGCTATCCCGCCGTTATGTCAGGGCTCAAATACAAACGGAAAGTAGCTACATTCAATGATCTCCACCATTTTTCACCTGTTACGCTATGGTCAGCCAAACTGTCAGTCAACCATTCGGAGAATATACCGGTATACATCATCGACTGCCCTGCATTGTATCAACGTGAAGGCGGAATTTATCTCGATACCGCTGGGCAAGGCTGGTCGGACAACGCCTTGCGTTTTGGCTTGCTCTCAAAAATGGGCGCCATACTGGCAAGTGATGCCAGTCCGCTGACTTGGTTTCCTGACATCGCACATTGCAATGATTGGCAAAGTGGGTTGACGCCTGCTTACCTTCATTTTCATCCCGGGAAAAAAGCAGCTACCATGATGACTATCCATAATCTTGCCTTTCAGGGCTGTTTTCCGCCAGAAACAGTTACTCAATTGGGATTACCTGCTGCCAGTTTTAATATGAACGGTGTGGAATATTACGGTAATCTGTCATTTATGAAGGCTGGGCTTTATTATGCTGATCGTATTTCGACAGTCAGCCCCAGTTATGCCCGGGAAATCCAGCAGGCGCCGCTTGGGTTTGGTTTGCAAGGATTACTGGCTGCACGCAGCCAGCATATTGATGGCATCGTCAACGGTATTGATACGATGGAATGGGATCCTGCTACTGATCCTCATCTTAACAAAAACTATTCCAGCAATAATCTGGCTGCCAAAAAGGCTAACAAGCTTGCACTGCAGCAGATAACGGGACTGGAGGCCGACAGTGATATTTTGCTGTTTGCCGCTATCAGCCGATTTACCGAACAAAAGGGCTATGATCTCATCCTGCAGCTCGCACCACAGCTTGTGCAGCTACCTGCCCAACTCGTATTGCTGGGAAGTGGAAATGCCATGCTGGAAGAGCAGTTGGTCAAGCTGACAGATACTTATCCTGGCAAGATTGCCGCGCACATTGGGTTTAACGAAGCGCTATCTCACCTGATCGAAGCGGGTGCTGACAGTTTCCTGATGCCGTCGCGTTTTGAACCCTGTGGCCTGAATCAGATGTACAGTCAGCGTTACGGCACGCCTCCGCTGGTACATGCTACCGGCGGTTTGATTGATACTGTTGTGGATTGTACTGAGGCTACACTGGCAGATGGCAGTGCAAGTGGTTTTCAATTCCATGCTATGACGCCGGGCGCATTTCTAGCCGGCATCCAGCGTGTGGTGACAGCCTACCGGAATAAGCCAGTTTGGCGGCAGCTACAGAAAAATGGCATGAGTAAGGATTTTAGCTGGCGGGCAAGTGCGATGGCATATCGTGAAATTTATCATTCATTGCTGGGGCCAGTTTGATGGCAAGTGAAGCAACTTTTACCACGCTTTCCGATTTTCTGCCGCTGCCATCAGTTTTTGGTAGGTAGCTAGACGCCGTGCATTAATTTTCCCCTCCTGGGCTGCCAGCAACAACGCACAATTCGGTTCTGTCATGTGCCGGCAATTACTGAAGCGGCATTGCCCAAGATAGGGGCGGAATTCAACAAAACCTCCGGCCAGCTCACTGCTATCAATATGATGCAAGCCAAATTCTTGCAAACCAGGCGAATCAATGACGGCACTTTTTAAATCAAGATGATAGAGGCGCGTATGCGTCGTGGTATGACGCCCGCTATCGAGTGCAGTGGAAATTTCCATCGTGGTGCGTTTTGCATCTGGAATTAATGCGTTGATGATGGTTGATTTCCCCATACCGGACTGGCCAGTTAGCACGCTGGTGTGACCCTGCAGATAAGGTCTAAGCGGTTCGATATTTTGGGCAGCACTGATAGTCAAGACAGGGTAGCCCAGGGAACCATAACACGACAACGTAGTCGCTGCTGCGCGGGCTTGTTCGAGCAAATCAGCTTTGTTTAGCACGATGAGCGCTTTGATACGCTGATTCTCAGCTGCGATTAGACAACGATCGATTAATTCTTCGCTGAAAGTAGGCACCACAGCGACTACGATGATAAGCTGAGTGACGTTGGCGGCAATCAGTTTCTGACGAAATGCATCACTGCGATAGAGCAGACTTGAGCGTGATAAAACAGTCTCTATCACGCCTTGGCCCGAGGTGGTAGGGAGGATTTTAACCTGATCCCCGCAGGCGATGCCGCCTTTCTTGCCGCGCATAACGCACGATAACAATGTTCCATCACTTGTTTGGACGCCATATTGCCTGCCGTAGCTAGCAGTGACCTGGCCTGTCAGTGACTGAGTAAGTTTTGTCTTAGAAGGATATTTTGAGCTCAAATTTTGAACAGCCAATCAATTTTGGCAGCGCAAATAAAATCATTTTCAGACAATCCATTGATAGCATGCGTCATATATTCGACTTGACACTTGTTATAGCTTACTATCATGTCAGGGTGATGATTCTCACGATGGGAAAGCCATGCCACCGCATTCACGAATGCCATGGTGTGATAGTAGTTTTTGAATTCAAATGTCTTGCTGATTTTATTAGTCATCAGCGACCATCCTTCCAGCTGTTGCATTAATTTATTTGCTTCCTCTGCAGTAAGAGGAGGCACACCCCCTTCGCAGGGTTTGCATTGCTTGTTCGTTAGATCACAGATATCAGCCATAAATACCTCTATGCGGAAATGAGTTTCTTGAGATGGGCAACACGAATCGCAGCTGGAGGATGGGAGTCATAAAAAGCGGAATGGATTGGATCAGGCGTGAGCGTTGCTGCATTATCTTGATAAAGCTTCACTAACGCATGAATCAAATCAGCGGCGGAAGCGTTTTGTGCCGCATATTCATCTGCTTCGAATTCATGTTTGCGAGAATATAAGCTAGACAGTGGATGCAGTAAAAAGGTAAAGACTGGCATCACCAGAAAAAATAGTAGCAGCGCCATTGCGTTGGAAGGAACGGATGGGACAGTCACGCCTAATCCTTGATAGAACCAGTTCTGCTGCATCAAATAACCTAATAGCCACAAAAAGGCCAGACTGACGATGAATGACCAGACGATACGTTTGATGACGTGATGGCGTTTGAAATGGCCAAGCTCGTGAGCGAGGATAGCTTCTATTTCCGATGCTTTCAGACGTGACAACAACGTATCGAAAAATACAATTCGTTTAGTTTTGCCAAAGCCGGTAAAATAGGCATTGCCATGACTGCTGCGGCGTGACCCGTCCATGACGAATAAGCCACTTGATTCAAAACCGCACTTATGCAAAAGCTGTTCGATTCTCGCTCTGAGGGAAGTGTCTTCTAATGGCGAGAATTTGTTAAACAACGGCGCGATCCAGGTCGGATAAATGGCCAGGAGGAAGAGATTGAAAGCGACCCATGCCAGCCAGGCATAAAGCCACCAGCTATTACCCATTTTCTCCATCAGCCATAACATGACGAATAACAAGGGTACCCCAAGCAGAAAGCCTAATGTATATTGCTTGATCAGATCAGAAAAAAACATGATCGGTGTCATCTTGTTGAAGCCAAATTGCTGTTCAATGACAAAAGTTCGGTAATAACTGAATGGAATTTCTATCACACTTAACAGTAAAACCGTGCTGATAATGAGCGCCATGCCATGGAGGATCGGATCAGTAAACCAGTTCGCCCAGAAGCTTGCGAGGGTATTGAGTCCGCCTCCCAGCGTGAGCATTAATAGTAGAAGAACATGGATAAAGGTACTGGGAAAATCCAGGCGGGTTCTAGCGCAAGTATAATCAGCAGCTTTTTGATGAGCAGCAAGATCAATTTGTGAGGCAAAATCTTGCGGAACCTGGTTGCGATAGGCGCGAATATGACGGATATGGCGGATCGCTAACCATAGTTGGGTAACAGTAGTTAGTAATAATGCGGTAATAAATACAGCAGTAAAAGTTGGCATAGTCAAAATAATATAGAAAATATAATGGATTAACTCTCAAACCTTGTGAAAACGAGCACAGCGAGTTTCGCTAAAACGAGCACAGCAAGTTTTACTAAAACACGAACCAAACAAGTGGACAAAATGAAAGAAAAGTCACAATAAAAATCGCAATTATTGGAACACAAGCCGTGCCGGTTTGTTCACAAGTATTTCTCCTTCACTAAGCATTAAGTGACGGATGGTTTTCAATATGACAAAATCAATCTCTTAAAATTCAAGAAAACGCATTATGGCACAAGATAGCAATAACCTCATCTGGATAGATATGGAAATGACAGGTCTGAATCCTGATCGCGATCGTATTATTGAGATCGCTCTGGTCGTGACCGATTCACAATTAAATGTGGTAGCAGAAGCCCCGGTATTAGTCGTGTCACAACCGGTCGCTATACTGGACGGTATGGATAAATGGAATCAATCGACTCATGCTAAATCTGGACTGATTGATAAAGTTAAAGCTTCCAAGATGACAGAAATGCAAGCTGAGGCGACTATGCTCGCTTTTTTGCAAAATCATGTTCCGCCTGCAACCTCACCAATGTGTGGGAATTCGATTTGCCAGGATCGACGCTTCCTTGCTCGCACTATGACGCAATTGGAAGCATATTTCCATTACCGTAATCTGGATGTCAGCACAATTAAAGAGTTGGCGAAACGCTGGAAACCTGAAATCATGGCTGGGTTGAATAAAGAAAGTAAGCACGAAGCGCTAGCAGATATTTACGATTCAATCAAAGAATTAAAATATTATCGTGAGCATTTTATCGGCGCTTGACAGTCTTAGCATTTATCTCGGCAAGGAGAGCAATCAATGATTACTAAAACAACCTTTACTGTCACTGTTAATCCCAAAATACCCGCTCGGCTATCCCGCATGGAAGAATTGGCCAATAATCTTAGATATAGCTGGGATCGTGAAACACGTAGTTTGTTTTCTCGCATTGATCCCCGCTTATGGGGAGCAGCCGGGCATAATCCTAAGGCTTTTCTCAGGCGAGTCGATGAGTCGTTACTGCACAAGGCTGCATCTGAACGAACATTTCTGTCCAGTTATAACAGTGTGCTGTCATCCTATGATGCGTATCATGCAGAGTCCTTGCAGTATGACCATATCGAAGGCTTCAGTCCACCTGACCGGATTGCTTATTTTTGCTTTGAATTTGGTTTTCATGAAAGCCTTCCAGTTTATTCTGGCGGGCTCGGTATTCTGGCTGGAGACCACTGCAAGGCAGCAAGTGATTTGCGTTTACCCTTTGTGGCAGTCGGACTGCTGTACCGCCAAGGCTATTTCTTCCAAACGATCGATGCCCAAGGTAATCAGCACGCACTTTATACTGATTCAGATTTTGAAGTTCTGCCGGTGAAGCCAGCTTTGCATGATGATGGCTCAGAAGTCCATGTGCAAATAGCCTTGCCGGGACGTAAAGTAATGGTAAAAGTGTGGCGGGCCATCATAGGTCACGTCAACTTATATTTGCTGGATACGGATTTACCGGAGAATCCCGAACATGACCGCTTGATTACCCATCAGCTTTATGGCGGAGATAAAAAGATGCGGATCGAACAGGAAATCCTTTTAGGAATTGGTGGAGTCCGTGCGTTACAGAAAATGGGGATTAAACCTACCGTATGGCATACTAATGAAGGACATGCAGCCTTTATGATGCTGGAACGGGCACGCAATCTGGTGCAGCAGGGACTGGATTTTGCCAGTGCTATGGAAGCAGTAGCAGTCAATACGGTCTTTACCACCCATACCGCTGTACCCGCAGGACATGATTACTTTTCCCGGGCGATCATGCATGACTATTTTGCTGAGTTTTGTCATGACTTGAAGATTTCCTGGGAAGAATTTATGGCATTGGGACATATGTCTGGTAGTGATGACTTCAACATGACCACGTTAGCTGTCCATATGTCACGCACGCATAATGGGGTGAGCAAGATCCATGGTGATGTCTCCGCTCGTATCTGCCGTGATCTCTGGCCCCAAATTGAGCCAGAGGAGAATCCGCTCTCCTATATCACCAATGGTGTGCATGTACCGACTTTTTTAGCGCAGGAGTGGTCGAATCTATTTGACCGATATCTTGGCTACGAATGGCGCGATAAAATGCGTGACATTGAATTCTGGTCACGTATTGATATGATTCCTGATCATCTGTTCTGGAGTGCACGGCAGACGTTAAAATCCCAAATGTTCTACGGTATTCGTGCCCGCCTGACCGAGCAGAATAGACGCAATCGCGGCTCGGAGGCACATCTTGACCGACTTCTAAAACTGGTGGATCCAATCAATCCGAGTGTACTGGTATTGGGTTTTGCGCGTCGCTTTGCGACCTATAAACGTGCAACGCTGTTATTCGAGAATCTCGACTGGTTGAGAAAAATCCTGCTTGATCCAGAGCGACCGGTATTACTTATTTTTGCAGGCAAGGCACATCCAGCGGATATTCCTGGCCAGGATTTGATTCGAAGAGTTAGCCAAGTAGCACGGCTGCCGGAATTTGAAGGGCGGATATTACTGGTTGAAGGCTATGATATGCGTCTTGCCAGAAGATTGGTAGCTGGCGTGGATGTTTGGATCAATAACCCTATTTACCCGCTTGAAGCAAGCGGCACTTCCGGTATGAAAGCAGGGATGAATGGCACACTCAATTTGAGTGTGCTCGATGGCTGGTGGGAAGAAGGCTTTGACGGAAAAAATGGCTGGGCCGTCAAACCAGCTTCGGATGATACTGATGCTGGTGTACGTGATAAAGATGAGAGTCAAGCATTTTACGAAATTCTGCAGGATCAGGTCATTCCGATGTATTACCGTCGAGGCAAATTCGGCTATTCTGCAGAATGGGTTAAAATGGCCAAATACTCAATAGCTTCTTTGCTGCCGCGCTACAATGCAACGCGCATGGTGAATGAATATATCAAAAAGTTTTATACCCGCGCTCATGCACAAGGCGCGCATTATACTCAAGATAATTTTGCGAATGCCAAAAAGGTTGCTGCCTGGAAGGCGAAAGTAAGTGCAGCTTGGGGAGGTGTTTCGCTACGGCGGCAGGATACGCCGTGTAAGCGGATTGATTTCAGCAATGCCCTACATTTCAAAGTGGCGGCTCAATTAAATGGCTTGCAACCTGACGATGTGGTGGTGGAACTGCTCATTTGCCAAGAGAATAAGAAAGTGAGGTTAAACCACTACCAGCATGTTCGTTTTAAGTTTGTAGGAATAAACGAAATGCAGGAACACTTGTTTGAGCTGAATTATGTGCCTGAGTTATGTGGCAAGAAGGAATATTATTTACGCATGTATCCCTATCATCCGCTGCTGACTCATCCGCTGGAGATGGGTATGATGGTATGGGTATAAAAATTTTGCGCGAAGCGTTATTTCGCAAAATGTACTGCTGAAAAGTTGCGTAGGTTCAAATTCGAAGTGCAATTTTTGATGACTGTTTGGTCTAACTTATCGGCACTCCGAGGAATAGCCCACACATGACGCAAAGACTAGCCGCAGTAGTATAAATAATACGGCAAGGTGAAGCTGACAAAGTCAATTTTGATTTAGGAATGGAATAAGTTTGCTAGGCAGGCAATGATCGCACGGAGATAATAAGCCCGGTGATTTCTTGGTTATGTGCACATGCTCAGCAGCTTGGGGAACGTACGACACTTGCAGGGGTTTCAGGTTGCAACGTTACGTGATCTATGCCGTATTGCTCCAATAGCATATGACGCAAATCGTCCAGAATATTGTCCCATTGATTGAGATCAAGCAGCACCACGTGGGCTGATAATGCGAATCGCTGTGATGACAATGACCAGATATGCAGATCATGTACCGACAACACTCCTGGCCGGGCTGCCATTTCAGTGCCAATGGCCGTTAGCGACAACCCCAGGGGAACACCTTCCATCAGGCCATGCAGCACTTCACGCAACAGACGCAAAGTGGAGTACAGGATAAACGCTACAATGAGCAGTGATAGCAGCGGGTCGATTAAAGTCCAACCGGTGAAGATGATTACCAGCCCAGACAATATGGCGACGATAGAGGCTAGCAGGTCGCTCAAAACGTGTAACGCAGCGGCACGTTGATTTAGGTCAGTTTCACTATGCCCTAGTAGATACAGTACGAGCACATTGAGTGCCAAGCCAATAAACGCCACGGTAGACACGATCTCTCCTTGCACGGGCAGTGGTTGTTGCAGCCGTTCAATGGCATTGATGATAACAATACTCGCCATTACCAGTATTAACAGACCATTGATTAAAGCTGCAAGGAACTCTGCACGGCCTAACCCATAAGAATGGCGTGGCGTCGGGCGACGTTGCGCCAACCAGGCTCCAAGTGCGGCGATCAGCAGAGCACTGGTGTCGGTCAACATATGCCCGGCATCGCTTAGTAATGCCAGCGAATTCGCCCACCATCCCACGCTGGCTTCTATCGCTGCGTAGATGAGCGTAATGCTCGCAGCGAAATATAGACCATTCTGGCTATTGTGAAGATGAGGTTGCTGATGGTTTGGATGTTTCATGCCATTTCGCTATGCCGCAGGAGATCATGCCACTTAGCATCTGGTACGCCCACGTGGGGAAAGGGAAATTTCGCGGTGATTTTCATATACCAGCCTATTAACATTCTCCTTGCTTGGTTATTCTTAAGGGATGTTTTTTCCATTTTTAAATCAAAATTGACGCGAAGGCGAGCCGCAGACAGTATAAATAATACGGCAAGGTGAAGCCGATAAAGTCATTTTTGATTTGCAAATGGAATTATTTCTGTTTTCCGTCTACTTGCACTTCGTCCCGCTTGATGACTTGCTTAGAGTTTCCCCGCTATGAAGTAAGCGCAATCTCCAGATTATCGATTAAGCGGGTCTGGCCCAGCCAGGCTGCGCCGAGGATGACCAGATCAGTGTCGTTGTTATTGGCTGGTAGGAGCGTTTTACGCTGTTGCAAGGCAATATAGTCGACCTTCCATCCCTGCTTGGCGAGCTCACATGTTGCCCATTCTTCTAATAGCCGGAGATTATGATCGTCTTGTTCTATTTTTTGTTTCACATGAAACAGGGTGCGAAACAAATAACTAGCCTGCTGTCTTTCTGACTCGCTCAGGTAGCTGTTGCGTGAACTTAACGCAAGACCATCTTGCGAGCGTACTGTCTCACCAGCCATGATCTTGATGGGCAGATTCAATTGCTGCACCATTTTTTGTATCAGATACAGTTGCTGATAATCTTTTTTGCCAAAAACGGCCAACTGTGGCTGGATGATATTAAATAATTTCAGCACAACAATTGCTACACCTTGGAAAAAACCAGGGCGGAATTGTCCTTCCAGCGTATCAGCTATAGCCGGGAGCAGTAGCTGAAATTCCTGAGGAGCTGGATAAAGCGTTTTTTCGTCAGGTAAAAATACAATCTCCACTCCAAGCTTTTCCAAAAGATGGCAATCAGTTGTTTGCGTGCGTGGATATCGATCGAAATCTTCGTGTGGGGCAAATTGTAGCCGATTGACGAAAATACTAACGACGGTACAGCCTGCATGCTGCTGTGCTAGTTGAACCAATGACAAATGACCCTGATGCAAATTGCCCATGGTTGGTACCAACGCTATGGACGATTCACGTTTAAGGCGAGTTCGCAACGATGCAATATTAGTAATGATTTCCACGACCAGCGCTTTAGGAGAAATGAATGGTTAGAAAGTATGCTCTGCTGCCGGGAATTTTTCTGTCTTGACTTCTTGCACATAATGTTCGATCGCTGCCTGGATACTGTCAGTGCCTACCATGAAATTTTTGGCAAACCGGGGTTTGTTACCTGGATAAATTCCCAGCATGTCATGCAATACGAGTACCTGAGCAGAGCAGTCTACCCCCGCGCCGATACCAACAGTGGGAATAGACAGCTCCCGGCTAATTCTAGCAGCTAAAGTCGCTGGAATCGTTTCCATAAGCAACATGCCTACCCCTGCTTCCTGCAGTAGCATAGCGTCATTCAGAAGTTGTTCAGCTTCATTCGTTGTTCGTCCCTGAACTTTGTAGCCGCCCAACTGATGAACCGATTGTGGCATCAAGCCGATATGAGCACATACAGGGATGCCGCGCTGGGTAAGAAAGTCGATGGTGTCAGTCATAATTTGACCGCCTTCAATCTTGACCATCTGTGCGCCTGCGGCCATGAGTCTGGCTGCATTCATGAAAGTTTCTTCAGGTGATACCTGGGAAGTACCAAAAGGCATGTCAACCATGATGAATGCTTTGTTTGATCCGCGCACCACGCACTGAGTATGATAAATCATATCATCCATCGTGACGGGTAATGTGGTGCTATGGCCTTGCATGACATTTCCTAATGAATCGCCTACCAAAAGAATATCGACGCCAGCATTTTCCAATAGGGCGGCAAAGGTCGCATCATAGCAAGTAAGTGCAGCGATCTTGTTACCTGCTGCGTGCATTTTTTGTAGGGTATCTCGAGTTATTCTCATGACGATTTAGTCCATAATGACTTACAGATATTCTCTAAGGCCACAGTTGAAATATTCCCGCGCACCTCTCATCTGGCTGATACGCTGGAGTAACAAGTTGAAATCAGCCGTGTTGTTAGCAAAATTAAGATTCTCGCTGTTGACGATGATGACCGGCGTTTTTTCATATTGATGAAAAAACTGTGTGTAGCTACTGGATAACTTATATAGATATTCTTCGGATATGTTTTTCTCATAAGTACTGCCACGACGCTTGATGCGCTCTAACAGCTTTTCTGGTGAAGCCTGAAGATAAATGACGAGATCAGGAGAAGGCGCTTGGGGCTGTATTTGAGAATAAATTTTCTGATAGAGATCATATTCAGATTTGTTCAGTGTCATACGAGCAAATAATTGATCTTTATCCAATAAAAAATCACTGATCATTGGTTTTGAAAGAACGTCCGCCTGCGTCACGTATCGGAATTGATCGATACGTTGCAGAAAAAAGAATAGCTGCGTAGGTAATGCGTAGCGTAAGCGGTCGCTATAAAATTTTTCAAGGAAAGGGTTCTCTTCCGGGCGTTCCAGCATTAAAGCACATTCCAGACGGTCAGCCATATTCTGGGCAAGACTGGTCTTGCCAGCGCCAATTGGGCCTTCGATAGCAATGTAGTGATATTTTTCAAGTATCATAATGATGAAATATATTCAAGTCGTTGTTGTGTACATGCGACCAGTAGCTCGGTAACCAACCCCTGGCCAGGAATTTTACAATCACGTTCGATTTCCATCAGTGGCTGTAATACGAACGCGCGTTCATGCATGCGGGGATGTGGCAAAACCAAACCTTCCTCATGACATTGCAAATCATCATATAACAATAAATCAAGATCGAGGGTGCGCGGAGCATTGGGATAAGTTCGAATACGCCCACAACGCCGTTCAATTTCAAGTAAAGCCATAAGGAGAGCCCGCGGCATAAGCATGGTTTCGATGTGGACGACAGCATTAATGAAATCAGGCTGATCAACTGCACCAATCGCTGCGCTGCGGTATAGGGAAGATTGCCTTATCAAGCGGGAGTCAGGAAGCTCTGTTAGCAGCGAAATAGCTCGTCTGATTTGGAATAAAGGGTTTTCCAAATTACTGCCTAGTCCAATAAAGGCCTGTCTGGCTAACTTAGTCGAAGTGGATGGCATCAGATCATTTTTCCATGGTGGCCGCTAAATTGGCGACGTCACTTTTCTATGGTCTGTCGTTCCTGCTGATTTGCGTCGACGGTTTCTTTTGCGTCGTTTTGGTGTCGTTTCCTTTAACAGCATCGCTTCGCGAGTAGCGGTATCAGCATGCTGGAAAGTTTTCCACCACTGTCCCACTTCCATATCGATCTCACCACTTTCACAGCGCAACATGAGAAAATCATACGCCGCACGGAAACGAGGATGTTCAAGCAGGCGGAATGGCTTATGTCCTGCTCGCAACAGAAAGCGCGGCTGTAATGTCCAGATATCATATATGATTGAATCCAGCCGTCGTGGGATAGCGAGCTGCTGACGTTGTAATGTCAATATTTCAGCCATAGCCAAATGCAGTGCAGGCATAGGTTTCTCCCCATTAGCCTGGCGTTTATTCCAGGCTGCCAGCACTTCATGCCAGAGTAGCGTTGCAAACAGGAAGCCTGGCGAGATGGGTTTGCCTTCCTGCACGCGCTTATCGGTATTCTCAAGTGCCAAAGTAATAAAGCGTTCACCCAGGGGTTGTTCAAGAATGACATCCAGCATGGGAAGCAAACCATGATGAAGTCCGCGCATACGTAAATCCAAAACACAAGCAAGCGAGTGGCCAGACATCAATAGTTTTAGCATTTCATCGAATAATCGGGCTGCTGGCACATTCTGCAACAATGGTGCCAAATCGCCTATGGGCACTGCCGTTGCTTCATCAAGCTGGATATCAAGCTTGGCAGCCAGTCGAACTGCTCGCAACATGCGCACCGGATCTTCCCGGTAACGTTGGGTAGGCTCGCCAATGATACGCAAGCGTTTCGCCTCAATATCTTCATAGCCGCTGAGATAATCAAGAATTTCCTCAGTAGCGGGATTATAGAACAACGCATTAACCGTAAAATCCCGCCGCATCACGTCTTCTTCTTGACTGCCAAAGATATTATCCTGCAGCAAACGCCCGTGTTGATCAGCATGGCTTTCAGCATTTATTTCCATACTACTGCCATTAATAGGATAATTGGCACGAAAAGTGGACACTTCCACAATCTCGCTGCCATAGGTGACATGTACCAGTCGAAAACGTCGTCCAATGATACGAGAACGGCGGAATAACGCGCGCACCTCCTCGGGAGTCGCATTGGTTGCGACATCAAAGTCCTTGGGCTCCAATCCCAGCAATAAATCACGAATGGCGCCCCCGACGACAAATGCAGAAAACCCGGCTTGTTGTAACACTCCAGTTACCTTTAATGCACCTGGACTAATTTGATTGCGGCTAATGCAGTGTTCCTTGCGTAGTATCGTACGCAACACTGGGACAGTGTTGGCAGTAGATGAATTGCGCATGAAAATACGTTGGAAAAATTTATGGATCATTGCAAGATGCTGAAAGGATCAGTCACGGATTCTCCTGAACTCTGTAATGGGATGAACGTGTAACGGGCAATTTTGCGGTGAGGCAAGTCTCTTCCCTGCAGCTAAGAGCATTGCCACATTCTCTGCTAATGCGATGCATTCTGCCTGCCTCAGCGATTTTACTATGCAGGTAAGTGAGAAGTTTTTAAAGCTATCTTTATCTGTCATGGGATTGGCTTACTAACCAAGCGTTCAACTGCGCAAGCGTTCAACTGCGATGTTAGGATTATACACTTGGTGATTGTATTCAGATTAAATGGTTCATTTCATTTAAATTAACCACATTCGCATCTCAGCCGACATCATTCCATTTTCAAATCAAAATGACGCGAAGGCGAGCCGCAGACAATATAAATAATACGGCAAGGTGAAGCCGCCAATGTCAGTTTTGATTTAGAAATGGAACAAGCAAAAAGCAATCGAGTTATCGTGGGAGATTGGGGAAGCTGACCGATAAGCCGGATTCTGTCGTGGACAGTCATTCCTCTAGGTACCCAGTTACCTGTGTACTCAAGCAACCTACCCGCAGGCTCAGCGAGCAGCGTCATAGCCTGCCTATTTGGTCTTGCTCCGGATGGAGGTTACCGCGTTTCACCGTAACTTAATACGCTCGTCTCTGTGGCCCTATTCCTCGCTTCACAACGGCCGGCCGTTAACCGGCATCCTTGCTCTCTGGAGTCCGGACTTTCCTCTCCCTGCTTGCACAGGCAGCGACTGTCTGGTCAGCTTCTTAATATATTTTATCAACTTACTATATAACAAAGGATAAAACTTTTTCTATAGCAGTTCGTTAATTTCTTTCAATACTTCTTCATCGAGTTCCCCGACTTCGGCTTTGAGGCGTAATCGCGACATCATATAGGTGTAATACGCTTGCGCCAAATCTCTGCGTGCGGCAAAGAATTGCTGTTGAGCATTTAAAACATCTACTTCTACCCTGATGCCTACTTCCTTTCCTAGCACAGTGGAATCCAACTGGCTCTTGCTTGTTGCGAGTGCCTGCTTTTGAGCTTTGAGCAGGGCAATGCCGTTAGTCACATTCAGGAATTGCTGGCGTACCTGCAAGCTAATGGTCCGTTTGGTATTTTCCACATCCTGGCGTGCTTTATCCCGGTTGGCTAAAGCTTCGCGAATGCGAGATTGCACTGAAAGCCCCTGGAAGATAGGTACATTAAGTTGCAGACCTACCGATTTCGATTCTAAATCGATACCAATCCCGGTAATTGCACCGCCAACGCCTTGTTGATTGCTATACTGGGCGACCAGATCAAGCGTTGGGTAATGTCCTGCCTTCGCTTTTTTGATGTCCTGCTCGGCCAGATCAAAGGCGATCCGTTGTATTTTAAGGGAGAAGTTTTTCTGCTCGGCTAAGGCTACCCACTCTTCCATATTCTCGTAGGGTAGGATAAGCGAAGTTGATACTATTTTATCTATGCTGGTACTGATCAACTGATCTGGGAATCGATTGATGATTCCTTGCAGGGCGCGCTTGTTAACTTCGAGCGTGTTTCTGGCCAGAATTTCTTGCGAGATCGTCAGATCATGGCGAGCTTGTGCTTCATGCGTGTCTACAATTGTGGCAATCCCCACTTCAAAGTTGCGCTTGGCTTGTTCCAGTTGCTCACTGATGGCTTTTTTCTGGCTTTCCACGACCTCAAGATTGGCCTGGGCAATGAGCACGTCAAAATATGCTTGCGATACGCGCAATATCAAATCCTGGGCAGCCAGAACAAATCTTGCATCAGCTTGTGCAACCTGATTTTTCGATTGCTCATAAATGATAAAATTTTCAATGCGAAAAAGCGGCTGAGTGGCGGCAAGTACGATGCCTCGATTTTTGATTACTCTCTCCGGACCGAAATTGGTATCGATATACTGATTCTGAGCTGTTCCAGTGAAATTAATGTTAGGGAGCAATCCTGCCCTGCCTTGCGGCAGTTTCTCCTGCGCTGCGATATAAGCAGCCCGCTCGGCACCATATTGCGCATCCTGCTCCAGCGCTTCACGGTAAATATTCATGAGGCTGGCTGCTTGCGTGGGTGTTTGCAGGATTATGCCGATAGCAACGAGCATAACAACCAGGTGCCACGGATTTTTCATGAGTACTTTTAGCAAAATTCTTCCAGATAGTGAGCGATATTAATACAAATATCCTTCTCTGTGAAAAGTAAGCTAATGTGTACGATCGAATGCATTAAAAAGTAAACCGCTGAGGTTGTAGGGCGTTTCTCAGGGGGGCTGTGCAGGTTTCAAACAGCATCTTTGTCTCGTAGACGCCAGGCGTCACACAGGTGACAAGCGTTGCTGCCATCAAAGGTTCTTCGCCAACAATCGCAAACAGACGTCCCCCAGGATTAAGACTTTTTTGGAAAGCTTCGGATAATATGGGTGTGGATGCGGTGAGGGCGATGACATCATAAGGACCGTGCTGAGGCCAGCCCTGGG
This sequence comes from Nitrosomonas communis, assembly GCF_900114745.1. Taxonomy (GTDB): domain Bacteria; phylum Pseudomonadota; class Gammaproteobacteria; order Burkholderiales; family Nitrosomonadaceae; genus Nitrosomonas; species Nitrosomonas communis_A. Next base: position 84,621 of record NZ_FOUB01000005.1, read on the forward strand.
CTGCATCCCCTTGTTCCAAAGTGACATTAGTAATGCCATGGGTCTGGAGATTCATTTTGGCTATGCTACAAAGTGTTGGTACAATTTCAACACTGTACACCTGGGCACCCAGCTCTGCCAGCAATGCTGTCATGTAGCCGCTGCCGCTGCCTACTTCGAGAATTTTGTCGGTTTTTTTGATATGTAATTCCTGCAGGATACGCGCCTCCATTTTGGGTGTCAGCATAACTGCACCATGGTCTAAAGGGATTTCCATATCTGCAAAGGCAAGGGAACGGTAGGCTGCTGGCACGAATTCTTCGCGCCTCACTTTGTATAGTAAATTGAGAATGGCTGGATCCAGAACATTCCACGTCCGGATTTGTTGTTCCACCATATTGAAGCGGTTTTGTTCGAGATTAGTGTCGAGTTTCATAATCATTATTTTTATGGATGAAATAATCAGGCTTGCAATTATTTCATATTTCTATTAGTTTCACAGCTTCAGCTAGGGGTCCGCACTTGGAGATTAAATTGTGGTGCGCAATAAACTTGTTAGCAAAATCCATTTTTTTCCAGGCTCCAAGTGTCGGTGAGACAGTCCCTTAATACCTGATGCGGATAATGCCGCCGTAGGGAAGCTAGGGATATTCCACTTGCTCCTTACGGTATTTTGAGGAGCATATTATGAATACAATTATTTCAAAGTTAGAAAAGTTTACCAGCCAAACTGCGCAGGTGGATGAAGCTGCGATCAGGCCATTGCCCAATTCGCGCAAGATTTACGTACAGGGTACTCGTCCTGATATTCAGGTTCCTATGCGGGAGATCAGTCAATCGGATACCGCCATCAGCAATGGCACAGAAAAAAATCCTCCCATTTATGTGTACGATACTTCCGGGCCCTATACGGATTCTACCGTCAAAATCGATATTCGTGCCGGATTATCTCCCCTGCGTGAAAAATGGATCGATGAGCGTGGCGATACTGAGCTGCTGTCAGGGCTGACATCAGCTTACAGTCGAGAACGTTTGAATAATCCGAAGCTCTCGCAAATGCGCTTCAATCTCAAGCGTCCGCCGCGACGCGCCAAGGCAGGCGTTAATGTGACTCAGATGCACTATGCTCGCCGTGGCATGATTACCCCTGAAATGGAATATATTGCGATCCGGGAAAATCAGCGGCGAGAAATGATAGAGGCGCAAAGCAATGATTTACTCGTTCGCCAGCATGCTGGCCACGATTTTGGTGCGGCGATCCCGCGCTTGATTACTCCCGAGTTTGTGCGCGATGAAGTCGCACGTGGACGGGCCATTATTCCCGCCAATATCAATCACCCGGAATCCGAACCGATGATCATTGGGCGTAATTTTTTAGTCAAAATCAACGCCAATATCGGGAATTCTGCGCTGGGTTCCAGCATTCAAGAAGAAGTCGAGAAAATGACCTGGGCTATTCGCTGGGGAGGGGATACGGTCATGGATCTTTCCACTGGTAAAAATATCCATGAAACGCGCGAGTGGATTATTCGTAACAGCCCGGTACCGATCGGTACGGTACCTATTTATCAGGCATTGGAAAAAGTTGATGGCAAAGCAGAAGAACTGACGTGGGAAATATTCCGCGATACCTTGCTTGAGCAGGCGGAGCAAGGTGTAGATTATTTTACCATTCACGCTGGGGTGCGTTTACCATTTATTCCCATGACCGCCAAGCGCATGACTGGCATTGTTTCACGGGGCGGTTCGATCATGGCTAAATGGTGTCTTGCGCATCACCAGGAAAGTTTTCTTTACACCCATTTTGAGGAAATCTGCGACATTATGAAGGCCTATGACGTCAGTTTCTCGCTGGGAGACGGACTCCGGCCGGGCTCGATTTATGATGCCAATGATGAAGCACAATTTGCTGAATTGAAAACATTGGGTGAATTGACGCAGATTGCCTGGAAGCACGATGTGCAGGTGATGATCGAAGGGCCGGGTCATGTCCCCATGCATTTGATCAAAGAAAATATGGATCTACAGCTTAAATATTGTCAGGAAGCACCTTTTTATACCTTGGGACCGCTTACGACCGATATTGCCCCAGGCTATGATCATATTACTTCTGCCATTGGTGCCGCCATGATCGGCTGGTATGGTACCGCCATGCTATGTTATGTGACGCCCAAGGAACACTTGGGATTGCCTGATAAAGATGATGTCAAGGACGGTATCATTGCCTATAAGATTGCAGCGCATGCGGCTGACCTGGCTAAGGGGCATCCTGGCGCGCAGATTCGCGACAATGCGCTTTCCAAGGCGCGCTTCGAGTTCCGCTGGAATGATCAATTCAATCTCAGCCTGGACCCGGACAAAGCCAAACAATTCCATGATGAAACGCTGCCACAGGAAGGGGCTAAACTTGCCCATTTTTGTTCGATGTGTGGTCCCAATTTCTGCTCAATGAAGATTACTCAGGATGTACGCGACTACGCAGCGCAACAAGGCATTAGCGAGGATGATGCGTTAAAAAAAGGCATGGAGCAGAAATCTACTGAGTTTAAAGAAAAAGGCGCGGAGATTTACAGTAAATTATGATGGTTTTTTCATATCGTTCATTGTTATTTTTTGAATCTTTGAACAAAAGGCCGACATGGATTGGCCGATACTGATCAAAGCGCTGATTCTTGGAATTGTTGAGGGGTTGACTGAGTTCCTGCCAATTTCTTCTACAGGTCATTTGATCCTGATGGGTGATTTGCTTGATTTTAATGATGACAAGGCCAAGGTTTTTACCGTGGCCATTCAATTGGGGGCGATACTGGCAGTATGCTGGGAGTATCGCGCCCGACTGACAGCAATCGTGACCGGCATAGGTACAAAAGAATCGAATCGTTTCCTGTTAAATTTATTGATTGCCTTTTTGCCTGCTGCCATCCTCGGTTTTTTATTTATCAAAACGATCAAATCTTACTTATTTCATCCCTTACCGGTTGCCATGGCGTTGATCATCGGGGGCATATTAATTTTATGGGCAGAGCGCCGTGATCATATAGTTGATGTTGAGCAGGCAGAAGGTATGGACTGGAAACATGCGCTGAAAATTGGCTGTGCCCAGTGCCTTGCCTTGATTCCAGGCACTTCCCGTTCGGGGGCGACGATTATTGGAGGTTTATTTTTTGGCTTATCACGTAAGGCAGCGGCCGAATTCTCCTTTTTTCTGGCGATCCCGATTATGTTTGCCGCTACCTTTTACGATGTTTATAAGAGTCGAGACTTGCTGCAAATGGAAGATTTGAGTATGTTCGCGACTGGTTTTATTGCTTCGTTTATAAGTGCATGGCTGGCGATCCGTGGATTGCTGCGCTATATCAGCCACCATGATTTCGCTCTCTTCGCATGGTATCGCATCGGATTCGGTATCATAATCCTGGTAACGGCTTACACCGGACTGATTGCCTGGTCAACAGTCTAATTTAATGTAGGGTGCAATAAGCGCAGCGCATTACACCAGATTTACTGCGTAATGCCCGCAGCTTATTGTTCCCTACGTCTGGTCAACCAAGTAGTAGCGGCTTCTGGCCGCTTGAGCAAGCGCCAGGACGGCGCTTCTACTGAAAAATAAGTAACCATCGAAACGTTAACTTTGTACCCAAGGCAGATCTGCTGCCTTCCAGCCGCCTTTGCGGCCGCGATGGCCCGTTTCATCCTTATCGCCTTCAAAACCCTCTAGTATGTTGTAGCAATTAGGAAAATCTGACTGGGTAGCGATGGTGGCTGCATAATCTGAACGTCCGCCGCTACGGCAAAGAAACATGATCACATCGTCTTGCTGTACTTTTTCAGCAACCTGATCAATGAAATTTGGATTAGGTTGCATGCTTGGGTAAGTTCTCAATTCGACCTCGATTGCGCCAGGAATGCGACCAACCCAGTCCAGTTCAGCTTTACAGCGAACATCAATCAACTTGGCATTGGGCGTTGCTTGTAACAATGCGAATGCTTCGGCAGGGAATAAAGCCCCTTTATAAGGTAAATCCATCTCCTCAGCACGTTCATGTGCTTTTTTCAATATTTTGCTTGCGTTTTCCATATGTCTATTTTAATCGGCAAAAGGAGAAGTGTAATCAAAGTGAAGCGCTGAAGCAAAAAAGCCATGAATAATAATCTGAACTGATGCTATCCAAGCGAATCTCATATAATTTCACTTCTAAATCAAACCAGACTTTGTCGACCTTTGCCGGCTTGTCCCTGCCATATTATTTATGCTGCCTGTGGCTTGTCTTCGCGTCAGGTCTGATTTAAAAATAAAATAACGTATCGTCCAAATTAACTTTCTTTGTTTGCAGTCTAAAAAAACGCTATGTTCTATCTGATATTGATTATCCTGCTAGTTATTTTAGTGGTCGGACCCTCTTATTGGGTGAAACACATCATGGAGAAGTATAGCCAGCCGCATGATCGCTATGCTTGTACGGGCGCAGAATTGGCCCGCACCCTGCTTGATCGAGCAAATTTACAACAAGTCAAAATCGAGACTACAGAGTTGGGTGATCATTATGACCCCCAGGCAAAGGTGGTTCGCCTCACTCCGGAGAAATTCAATGGTCGATCGCTCACCGCGATTACGGTGGCGGCGCATGAAGTAGGGCACGCCGTTCAGGATCGGGATGATTATTTACCGTTAAAAATGCGCACCAGGCTAGTGCAATTGGCTGCACCAGCGGAAAAAATGGGGGCGAGTATCCTCATGTTGGCGCCGCTTGTAGTGGCATTGGCTCGTGCACCCCTGGCCGGTGCATTATTTTTGGCCGGTGGGTTATTAACGTTAGGGACTTCAACGTTAGTACACTTGCTTACCCTCCCAATGGAAATGAATGCAAGTTTTGTGCGTGCTCTACCGCTTTTGGAGCAAGGAAATTATCTCAAACAAGGCGATGCACCGCATGCCCGTAGATTACTCAAAGCAGCCGCCTGGACTTATGTTTCCGCTTCGCTTATGACATTACTCAATATCGCGCGCTGGTGGGCGATTATTCGAAGGTAGCGATAGAATGGAAATAAATGCATGACGTCAACTATAGAATCTCAGAGTGATGGCAGCAAATGTTATGATGTACGGACTTGCCTGATAAGTTTACTAATGGCTTCTTTAACGATGGATGCGTTCTGAAAGCAAGAGAGAATATTGATGACTAATCATATCAGCGGATGGGCTGCGCTCGGTGCCAAGCAAAAACTCGAGCCGTTTACTTATGATGCTGGTCCGCTAGGATTGGAAGAAGTTGAAGTTGCGGTCGAATTCTGCGGTTTATGCCATTCTGATCTTTCAATTATTAATAATGATTGGGGGTTATCGAAATATCCCGTTATTCCGGGGCATGAAGTAGTGGGCCGTATTGTGGCAGTCGGTGATCACGTCAAAGAACTGAAGATTGGGCAGCGTGTTGGTATTGGCTGGAATGTCAATAGTTGTATGCATTGTCATGAATGCTTGACCGGTCACCATAATCTTTGCCTGCAAGCGGCACCGACCATTATCGGCCATTATGGCGGCTTTGCAGAGCGCGTGCGCTCCCATTGGCTCTGGGCCATTCCATTACCTAGTGCGCTGGAAATGTCTTCTGCCGGGCCGCTGTTGTGTGGTGGCATTACTGTTTTTGCCCCGCTGCTTATTCATGGTATCAAACCGACAGACCGGGTAGGTATTGTTGGGATTGGCGGCCTCGGTCATCTTGCGTTGCAATTCGCCCGTGCCTGGGGGTGCGAAGTGACGGCATTTACTTCGAATCTATCAAAAGCGGAAGAAACCCGGGCATTTGGTGCCCATCACGTTGTTGCCAGTCGTAACAACGCGGAAATCCGCAAAGTAGCCAATTCGCTTGATTTTCTGATGGTTACCGTGAATGTGCCGCTTGACTGGACATTGCTGCTCAAAACGCTGAAACCGAATGGTCGTATGCACGTGGTAGGCGCCGTGCTGGAGCCGATGCCTATTCCGGCATTTGAGTTGATCATGGGACAGAAAAGCGTTTCAGGTTCACCCACCGGCGGACCAGCTATGCTGGCTACCATGCTGGATTTTGCCGCCCGGCACCATATTGCACCGCAAGTAGAGCATTTCCCGCTCAATAAAGTCAATGATGCTATCGGGCATCTGGCAGCAGGTAAGGCAAGGTATCGGATCGTGCTGGATCATGCTGGTCCATTCTAAGTTAAGCCCAGTGCCAATTCTGCCTTGGGTACGTTTTTCAACTACTTGTTGACTACGGTTATTTTTTTCTTTTGGCGCGAGGATGGGCGCTATCATAGATCATTGCAAGATGTTGAAAATCGAGGTGAGTATAAACTTGAGTGGTACTGATACTGACATGCCCCAACATTTCCTGTACTGCCCGTAAATCCCCACTCGATTGCAGCATATGCGAAGCAAACGAATGGCGCAAGGCGTGAGGAAAGGTGTGAGTGCTGAGATTCTGTTGGTTGGCGCGAGTCTGGAGGCGATACTCGACTGCACGAGGGCTGATTTGTTTGCCGCGGAGCGATAGAAAGAGTGCAGTTTCTCCAGGCGCCAGCATGGCGGCGCGTTGCTTCAGCCATGCTTGTAGCGCTTGCAAGGCATGACTGCCGACCGGCACCACCCGAGTCTTGTTCCCTTTTCCTCGAACCCGCACAGTGCCCTCAGAAAAATCGATATCTTCGGGTTTGAGTTGCGTTAATTCTGCCAACCTTAAGCCAGATGAATAAAATAACTCGAGCATGGCACGATCGCGAATACTTAGCCCATCTTCCTGCGCGAAAGTCATCAGTTTTACTGTTTCATCTGGAGAAAGCGCGTGTGGCAAGTTTTTGGGAGATTTGGGGACTCGCATGCCATTGCAAGGGTTATCGACATAGCCATGATGACGGCTTAAATAGCGATAGAAGCCTCGCCAGGCAGAGAGCATTCTTGCAAGACTCCGGCCGGAGAGGCCCTCTCCATGAAGTTTGACGATAAAATGTCGGATGTCGTGTGCGCGCAGCTGATTTAAAGAGGTTGCTTCAGATAATTGCAGCAGAATAGCCAGATCTCTTGCATAACTTTTTTCTGTCAGTACTGACAATCTGCGCTCATTGGTCAGATGGGCGAGATATGCGCTGACCAGGACTGTTTTCTCTTCAGGAGCGTGGGAGTTCATGTACCTGTGCTTCAGTATTCCAACACCCGAGGCGAATGAGCGCGCCTGCAATGAGCTCGCTCAACCTTTCCAGATAAAGCGTGCCCATATCGGGATAAAACCGTTCCAGTTCTGGACTACCCATCACCAGTAAGCCAAAGGTATGCTTCCTGCATAGCGGAATTAGGGAGAAAGACCGTAACTGAGGTGCTTCATCTCCAAACCATTGCTTGATCTCATCTGTTAAATGCGGGCCGCAGTAAGGTTTTGCCATGCTTTCAACAGCGGTACGCACGGTCTCGCTGACAGGCGTGAATTCAGGGCGTCGCTTATCGTCAGGGGAATCTTTCAAGAACCACAAACGAACAATGACTTGTGGGATGGAAAAATTTTCACGCAGATGGTCATTTAACCCATTCAGCATTTCTTCGAGAGAATTGGATTCCATCAAAGCAATTGTCAGTTGGTGCATTTTTTCACCAATCATATTGTTATTTTCTCCGATACTGATGAGTTCGTGCAGTTTTTCTTGCAGCAAGCGGTTTTTTTCCCGTAGTGAAACCATCTGGCGTTCACTGAGCGAAATCGCTCGATCCTCATAAGGATGAGGAATTCTGATATCCGCCAGCATTTCAGCATATTCGGCAAAAAACTGCGGATTTTTCCGCAGATAGTGCGCAACATTTTCTGGTTTCATAATGACACCCTGATCAATTCATTCGTAGAGCAAAAATGGGGATATTAGCGTATAAACTCATAAATTGTGTAAGCACTTTTACTTCTTTTTTATAATTCGGAATCGCCAGAGAAAAAATTGTTAGTTATGGGTCATTATCAGAGTTGCCTCTAAAAAAGCGATCGGTGTAAGAATAAAAATGAAGATTTGCTGCTGACTGCAAGTTATTAATATGAGAAAAATCACTTCTTTTTCAACTAAACGGATACAAAATATAAAAATAATATTAAGTCGAGCATAAACAGTGGCAGAATGCGGTATGTCAAAGTTGATCCCTTCCGGGAATTGGGTAGTTAATTAAAAGTAACTAAAAGTAGCTTTGACCGAAAACGCAAGCATCTTCCTACAATATGCAAATTAAAAGATGTAAATGAGCATTTTTTTATCCTCTAATCTTCTTTCAGCAGGTTGTTATTTTTTTCTATAGTTAAGGTTAAGAATGTTGCAAATAAACAACATAATCCACTCAAAAATATTTGATCACTTGCATGCAATGGTTTTTTTCGGCAGAATCCTCCAAACTTGTCAACTGTGGCGATTTCGGGCGGCAGGACCAATGTCAATGTCGTGAAATGGCAACAAGGTAAATAGAAACGCGAAATCTGACATTTAACAGGTTGCAAGGATTATTTATTTCATACTCAGCAATTTCGTGACATATGGTTTTGGTTTTTTGTCTTAAGTTTTTTAACTTTATTTAAAAGGAATACGTGTTATGGCTATTTCCCAACAACAAAAGGAAGATATACTTGCGCTGACGGTGGCCACATTTAATGCCGCCCCTAGTGCAAAAATAATGCAGGATTTGGCTAAAGCGGTTGAGTCTGGCATGACCAATCAACAGCTGGCTGATATTCTGGTGGCAACCGATGAGTTTAAGGAAGGTATTCTGAAGGGTGCCGTGACCAATGAAGAGATTGCGGCCAACCTGCTGAAAAATTTCGGCCTGACGGCAGGCAATACGGATGCGGCCAGCCCAGATGCTCAAGCAGAGGCCTTTTTCATTAGCCGCCTTGAATCAGGCGCGAGCATAGGAAGTGTCCTGCTTGAAGCAGCTACGTATCTTTTGGGCACTCCTGCTGAAGCATTCAAACCTACCGCTGATTTGTTCCAAAACAAGGTTACAGTGGCTGATGTCTATTCCAGAGATGGAAAAGGTGAAACTCTGGATGCAATGCAAAATGTGCTGATAGGCGTAACGCCGACCGCTCCTAAGACAAAAGCTGAAGCTGAAGCATTTGTAGCCGGAAAGGGTACTGGTCCTGATAACACTTTCCATCTTACTACCGGTGTGGATAATCCTCAAACCACTACTGGCAACGATGAAATCAATGGTGTGGTGGATAATGCACCGAGTGGTACACTGACCAATGGCGATAATGTTAACGGTGGTGCTGGTTTTGATACCGCTAACTTGGTTGTTGTTAATGGTAATGCATGGCCTGCAGGCGCGACTATCAAAGACGTGGAAAAAATCGTCTTTAAAAATGTAAATCCTGCTGCGACTAATCTGAACTTGTCAAATGTGACTGGTGCTACGGAGTTGTGGAACTCTGGCGCCCTTAAAGGCTCGGTTCTGAATTTGACAAACATTCAAAGCAATGCTGCTATCGGGGCCCTGAATGTCGAGGGGGGCGCTATCCAGAACGCTACCTTCAAAGATGGCACAATTGCTGCAGGTGGAACGCTCACTCTGTCTACTGTCTCTTCTGGTGGCGGCGCGACCAATCGTGTGCTTGAATCCGTGGGACATGCGACGACAGCCAATACCGCAAAAGATGTGACGCTGTCCGTAATCGCGGAAGGCAAAAATTTTGTGCAATTTTCTGACGGAGGAGGAACAGGAAAGTCCATTGGCGGACTGAGTACGATTAAAGTTGCTGGCGGCGGCTCGTTGGATATTGTGGCCCCAGGCGGCGAGTTCAACAATGTCACTACGGTAGATGCTGCAGGTAACGGCGGTGGCCTCACGCTCGATCTGACTACCAACAACAAGGATGTCAAATTCACCGGCGGCGCCGGCAATGATACGCTCACTCTGGGTAATTTCACTGTTACCGATTCTATTGATGGCGGCGGCACGGTGGACAAGGATGGCAAGAGCAGTGATAATGACACGCTAATCGCCACGCTGGCCAACTTGCAAGCTATTAACAAAGCAGGTTCAGTGAAGAACGTAGAAACCCTTGGCATCAATTTGGGTGGCCCGTTGGCTGCGAACGCAACCGTGAATGGCGAATTTTTCGGTATCAGCAACATTACCTTTAATGATGCGCTTACTCTGAATGGTAAATCTCTGATTCTGACGAACCTGGCCAATAACGCCAATGTAACCTTCAAGGGTGCCGCAGGCGTAGGCGGAGGTACAATTGGAGTTGATGTCAAAGGTGCTGTTGCCGGCGCTGAAAATGCTGCAACTCTGACTTTTGGTAAAGGCGTCGATCTCAATACCAACAAAGTGACGGTTAATGCTGGTGGCGTGGAAACTATCACTCTAGCAACCGACGCGACGTCTGGCGCTGGTGCGAGACTCAATAAATTGGCCGATACTGCACTGACTACTCTGAAGGTAACCGGCTCGGATGGGATAGGTATTGGTGCCGGTGTAGCTGGTGACGGTCTGAGTGCCAGCAAAAATATAACCACCATTGATGCGACCGGTGTAGTGAAGGATAGTGTCGGTGCTGTTGGAGGTGTATTTGTGGATCTCAAAAACAACGACAAATCTGTGACGTTTACGGGTGGTCAAGGTGGTGATGCCTACATTGCTTCGAATAAGGGCGACATCATTACCGGCGGTCTGGGTGGTGACGTTATCGCTTTAGGTACTGGCGCTGACAAGCTGATTTACAATGCGGCGGCAGAATCCGATGGCCAGCCTGCTCCCAACGGCAGCCTGGACGTAATCAATAACTTTGATGTGGCTGCGGATTCCATTCAATTTGCTGCCGCCCTGCAAACGGGCACTGCCAGCTTCATTGGCAACGCAGCCTTTACCAGTACCGGCGCTACACAAGTTAGCTTTACTAATGTGGCCGATGCTAATCCGATCGCAGCTGGAGCCCAACCGGGCGGTGCGGTGAAAGTTGACCTTAATGGTGATGGCACGTCGGATATGACGATTAACCTGGTTGGTGTGACCGACGGCCAATTCGGTGCGTCCAACTTCAGTTTCGCCTGATAGAACAGGCAGGGGCTCGCCTCTGCTTGTCTAAAACAAGAACCCTGCCAGCCGCAAGACTGGCAGGGTTTTTAATTAAATAGAAAATATGGATAAAGATTGGTCACAAGGATATTTCACTGAAGTCGGTTACACGTTTGGTTATTACCGCGAGATCTCGCCTGTTTTCATTCGTTTTTGCCTGTTGCTGCAAGGCGTGATGCCACCCGAGTCAGCCACACCGAATTACTGTGAACTTGGCATTGGGCAAGGGCTGTCACTTAATTTGCATGGCGCTACGACACCAGGGCGCTTCTTTGGAACGGACTTCAATCCTGAACATGCGGCATTTGCCCAAAGTTTGGCGCGAGCTGCTGCCTTGCCGCTCGATATTCGCGATGAAAGCTTTGAGGAATTTTTGCATGCCGATCTGCCTCCAATGGATTACATCGCTTTGCACGGTATCTGGACTTGGGTGAGCATAGAGAATCACCAGCAAATCGTTAATTTTGCACGTAAATTCCTGAAACCAGGCGGTGTGCTCTACTTGAGTTATAACTGTTTCCCTGGCTGGGCGCCAGCTGCGCCGCTGCGCCAATTGTTCGCACTGCATGACCGTTTCGCTAGTCGTGCGCAAGGTGCATTTGCGCGCATGGATTCTGCGATTCAGTTTTCAGAGCGTTTACTGGATGCCAATTCAGCCTACGCACGCGCAGTGCCAGGAGTTAAGGAACGGCTGACCAAGATCAAGGAACAGAACCGAAACTACATCGCGCATGAATTTTTCAACCGCGATTGGAACGTGATGTATTTTGCGGATGTGGCCGACCGCCTGGCAGATGCCAAACTCGAATTTGCTGCTTCAGCCACTCCGCTCAATGCAGTCGATGCCATAAACCTCAGCCCTGAAGCACAGGAGATGATGAGAGAAGTCACACATCCCGTGCTCAAGGAGCAGATGCGTGACTATTTTACCTTTGCTCAGTTCCGTAAAGATATTTTTATGCGCGGGGTGTGCCGCTTGACGGACCCGGAAAAGAGCCAGCGCCTGCTTAATACACGTTTCGTATTGATGAACTGGCCGGAAGATATTCCGCGCAAGATTGTGGGGAATTGGTTGGAGGGGAATTTACAACCAGAAATCTATGATCCCCTTCTGGCTACCTTGGCCGAGCGTGAGTTCGCACCTAAGACTCTCCGTAGTCTGTGTACAGCTATGGCTAATATAGCGAACGCTCAACAGGTGCTGCAAGCAGTTACCATTCTGGTGGGTATGGGCCATCTGGCTCCTTGTCAAGATGAGGAAACGGTAAAGAAGGTGCGCACGAGCAGCGATCATCTCAACAATGTGATTCTTAACCGTGCGGTGTTCAGCCGTGACATCGCTTATTTGGCTGCCCCTGTAACAGGTGGCGCTGTATCAGTGAACCGCATGCAACAGCTTTTCCTGCTAGCTAAGGAGCGAAAAATAGCTGATCCCGCAGCGTTCGTTTGGCAAATTTTCCAAGAGAACAATGAACGCATGGTCAAAGAAGGACAGGTCATCGAAAATGATGAGGAAAGTTTAAAAGAAATCAAAGCAAACTATGCGAGCTTTGTAACTAAAGCAATGCCATTGCTTAAAGCGATGGGAGTTTTGCGATAAACAGCTAGAATTGAAAACCTTAACCGGCTTGGTGTGGCACTCAACATAATTGTTTTTGTGAAATGTTGTTAGAGAGTGCCAAATTCTTGATAGCAACATTGCAGTGGTACAAGAAGATGTGCTGGTGCTAAAAGTTATTCCATTTTCTTAAGCAAATCTGGTCTTGTTGGCGCCTCCTTTGCTGCCTTATTTATACTGTCTGCAGCGCGCCTCCGCGTCATATTTGATTTGGAGATGGAATTACCTGCCTTGCGTTGCAATAACCCAATTTCCCATCTTTGCTTTTGCAAAAGTATTGGTGTAAGCTGATTATATGAAGTTTCTCGTATTCAACAAGGAGCAGCGAGAAGGCTTAGCTAAAGTATCAGATAATGTGGCTACTGCATCAGTTGTTGCGGCCTTACTAGGTGGTTTGATTGATAAGAAAATAACTCTCTTTGGTGTGTTGGCACTGATATTTCTGGCAAGCATGTTCTTGATTGTTTCCTTTATTCTGCGTAAAGGAGCGGATAATGGCGATTGAATCTATAATTGGACTGGCAGTATTTGCAGCTATCATGTTATTAGTAGCATGGTACGCTGATAAGCATCGCTCAAGCAAATAGAAGACTCGATTTTATAAAGAAGCTCGCAGGATGTGCCGACGTGCGGAAGTGCATCGTTCGAGCTTGAGTATCGTGTGATATACTCAGCACGGTCACAATTGCGGGTTATAAAGGAGCATAACTGCTTTATATATTCCGTATCCGTGCCCGCGCGGAATATATATTCACACTGCAAAACTAAAGTAACTTGAGTTCGGCATAAGAATCATTACATCACGGTTGGAAGAGCTTGAGGGAGTCTGATATTAAGCGAGGGTTTCTTCTCTCGAAAGGTGTAATTCCATTTCTAAATCAAAACTGACTTTGTCAGCTTCACCTTGCCGCATTACTTATCCTGTCTTCGGCTCGCCTTCGCGTTATATTTGATTTGGAAAGGAATAATAACCAAACCCTATTACCTGCTGGCGAAACTTCGGCGGATACGCAGGTTTGTATGTTCAAACCATCTCTTAATTCCTTTATGCGGAACTATAGTGTGTTCATTAAAAGGGGGTAACTCCACCGTTGATTTCAGTGAAGGAAAGTTTGCTTTAATGCGCGCTGAAATTTCTTGTTCAAATGCATCATATTCTTCAAAACCTTCCAATTTCATCGAGTCATAGTCATAACCGCGTTGCCTAGATTTTTGTCGTGCCTTTAGATGGTCGAGATAAGTAACGAAATTTTTTCCATATTGAAGTCCCAGCACATGATAAATTGCCAGAACCGCAATATCAAGGTTTTCAGAGAAAATCTCAGATGATACCAACACTAACTTATCAGCGGGTATTGTCGTTCTGCAGAGATGCACCAACCGGCTACTATCTTCGCGCATGCGCGCAATTACCTTATCTGACCATTCAGGGATTGACAGTGGATCAATACCGGTTTTAGATAAAGTCGACATTCTGATCAAAGCGAGTAAGGAAGGCATAAAGTAATTAGAAGGGCGCGCGATTAATATAAAGCGTGCTTCAGGAAACATTTTTATCAGCGCTGGGATTTTCTTGTGACTTGTGACTTCCTTAGAGACAAAATATCTTGACTCCGGCCCACGTAAATAAAGAATCTTTTGCAGAACCTTCTTGTAGCTGCGAAGCATTCTTTGTTGTACGCTTTGAGGAAGTTCTGGGAAATTATCTAAGTGCGGTAGGATGGCCGGATATGGAAAGCGCAGAAAAATAAAAAAGTGATGAAGATAATTTTCCTCGAAAAATATTCCATCCTCTTCCCAGTCTGCTAGTGTATTGGGATGCATTTTCGCAGCTAGTTTTCCAGCTTCCGATTTGGACCAGTAATTTAAGTTCTTCAGATTGTTGTCTAATCCCAGAGCCTTAATAAATTTTTGCATTGATATAAAAGGATAACGCCATTCAATATGGCGCATTGCAAAGAAGTTTTGGTCGTCAGCGGCTAGCGTTCGATGTAAAAAAGTCGTTCTGCAACGCGGCATCCCAATGATAAAGATGGGTTGGATGATGCGCTTGCGGTAATGAGGATAGAGGATTTCATCCAGATACCAAAGAAATGTCGAAAAGGGTACAGTGATCAAAACTCTGATCAGAAAAGCAATCTGTTTTAGCTTGGCGCGCCAAGTACTCGGTGAGCATAAGACCGTTTTCCAGAGAAGGAGGTAGGTTCTCCAGTAAGGAAAAGGTGCAAGCATGATTCCTACAGCATAAACAAAAATAACAAATAAAACTGATGCCAAGAAAGAGGAAAACATGCTCAATCCCACAATTAAAAATAATAAATTTATGATGTATAATTATAATGAAAAATAAATATGTAATATAGATAAAGCTAGACTTGGCATTTAACTTTTCAAAGAATTTTATGAATAAGCTAGAAAACGAGCATTTTAATGATGATCTCTATGAGGTTGTTGTTAATCATGAGCAACAATATTCAATTTGGCCTAATGACAGAGAAATACCTTTAGGTTGGCATAAAGTTGGTCAATCTGGTGGGAAACAAAAATGCTTAGAGTATATTGCTTCAGTTTGGGAAGATATGCGCCCACTTTCACTTCGCCGTAAAATGGAAAAAGAATCTCTATCTTGACCTACAAACTCACAATTTAGAGTAACTTAAATAGTTAGTTGAATTTGATGTTGAATATTAAATTTGTCATTCTTGCATTCATATCAAGCTAGCATGAGTTTTGTACCAGAGCGGGATCCTTGGCTGGTTGTCGTTGAGTTATCCTGTTCGGATGATACTCCTCTGCCCAGCATCCATTTGTTGAATGAATTGGAAAAAAATAGAGTCAGTCGTTTCCTGCGAATCAATGATCAAAGGAGTTTCATCGCTGCTCACACGTTGAAACGATTAATGCTTTCCGAAGCTACTGATGAAGAGCCGGCGTTTTTACAATTTAGCACCAGTGAATTCGGTAAACCAGAATTGGTTGGGCAAGACGTAATACATTTTAATATTTCTCATACACATGGCATGGTGGCGGTTGTCTGTTCGAAGTTTGAATCAATTGGTGTCGATGTAGAGCGCTTGCAAACTATCGAATTGGATATGCTCTGGATGAATCATGTTTTTACAAACGAGGAAATTGAAGCAATTAGAAAAGCTCCGGATAGTATGTTAGCTCTCATGAGGCATTGGACTGCGAAGGAGGCAGTGATGAAGGCTGATGGCAGGGGGATGTCATTGCCGATGAATGAAATAAGAATAATAGAAAAATTCGCCATCTCGCCCGACTCACTCTGGAAGCTGAGGCAATATTACCCTTCTCCATACCATGTTTTATCTTTAGCCTATAAACAATCGAATAGCACTACAACAGAAAAATCACCAGTAATATGTTTCTCCATAGATGAGGAGGAACTTTGGAGATGGGCTGAAAGCGGTTATCTCCCTCAACAATGGGCAGTTGTAAGTGAAGTATGTTCATCTCAATACAATCTTCTACCTTAACTTTAAGCAAAAGAAAGTGACCAAAATGGAATATAAATATATAAGAGATACTTATGCGTGCCCTAGTGATGAATCGAAAATGTACGATGAGTTTCTAATGCCTGTAAGTTCAAAAGGAATGTGGGTCTGGTTTGATGAACAGGATGAACCCTATTTGGATTTAGTGCTTAACTATAGTTCTGTAAATTTTGGGCATTGCTATCCGCCAATTGTCAGTATAGTCAAGGAAGTAATAGAAAGGGTAGATCAAATTCATTCATTTCATACAAAAGACAAACTTGAATTGAGTGAATATTTTTCCAAAAAGGTAAGCAAAAGTGAAAATTATGTTACCTATTTCAATGTAGGAGGTTCGGCAGCTGTTTCTGATGCCATTAGGTTATGTCGTTATGCTACCGGTAAAAGATATGTTATCTCGTTTGATGGCTCCTTTCATGGTGTAAGTGATGGGGCAGTCTCTGTAACAGATAAACGCTTGGTAGTAAAGGATCAATTTGGAATTCCTGTATCAGATTATACATTTTCCGTTCCGTTTCCTAGCAAGCATAATAATGTAACGATTAATGATTCTCTAGAAAGAATTGAAAAACTTATCCTGGATTATGATGTTGCCGCAGTTATTGTTGAACCGGTACAAGGTGCAGGTGGATTCGTTATTCCCAAAGATTCTTTTCTTTTAGAGCTAAGCAATCTTTGCAAACGTAAAGATGTAAAATTAATTATTGACGAGATACAAGTGGGCTTCGGAAGAACAGGCTCTTTTTTTGCGCATCAGCAATTTGGAGTACATGAGCCAGATATCGTACTTCTATCAAAATCAATAGCAGGCGGCTATTTTCCAGTTAGTGCTGTCATAGCACGTCCCGAACTTTACTCGAAAGTGTCTCCTAGAGGCACTGCCTTCCAAACCACATTCAACAATAGCTCTTTTGGGTTAGGAATAGCGAATCAATTAATGAAATTAGTAGAAAAAGAAAAACTTTTTGATGGTTTGGTTGAAAAAGGTAAAGTTTTCCTCGAAAAAATAGCTTTTTTAAGCAATAGCCCTTATGTAGCTGATTTAAGAGGAATGGGATTTGCGATAGCCTTCGATATTATTGATCCGATATCAAAGTTGCCATCGGATCAATTAGCTAAAACATTCGTTTCTCAATGCTTAAAGGAGCATGTGATAACTTATGCGTGTGGCATCAATTTTAATAGTATCAAAATTATTCCATCATTAGTAATTACCGATGATGAAATGGATCTGGTAGCTGACAGACTTAATAAATGCCTGCAAAGATTTCATGATTTTGTAAAGTTAGCAGCTTAAAGTTAATATGAAACTACTTTATATCGGGGTTTGCAAAGAGAATCTCGAGAAATATTACCCATCTTATATTAAGGGAGAATTTTTAGAGGGTACATTTACTGAGGGCGAACTGGTAAATACAATAAAAATTAAAAATATTGACGTGTTGATGATAGATGTCTTTCATTTAACCTTTTCAAAATATTTATTACAGCAATTAAAGGGGCAAGTGAAATTAATTAATTTTCAATATCAGTCTATTGATTCTTTGATTGATTTAGATGAAGCAAAGAATTGTGGTATTGAAGTTTTAAGTTTACCTAAAGACCTTTATTGTAATGAAGTTGCTGAGTTTGCAGTTACTCAACTGCTATGTGCTTGTAAGAACATGATTCAATTTGACAAATCTGTTAAAAATGGGGAGTGGAATCAAGCGACCAGTACGAATTTCACATTGCGAGGCAAAACTCTTGGCGTTGTGGGCTTTGGGAAGATTGGCAGACGGATAGTTGAGCTATGCAATGGATGGGGAATGAAAATTTTAGTTACACGTAAGCATTTGAATAAGGATGAAGATATTGAGAATGTAACTTTTGTCAACTTTCCATATTTAATTGAAAACAGTCATTTCATAATTTTTGCTCTTCCCATCAAGAGCGACACTTTCCATATGTTGAATGAGAGTCATGTTGAGAAGATATGCAGCAATTCGATCATAGTCAACATTTCAAGAGGAAATATTGTGGATGAGATAGCTATAGCTAAGTCTTTAAGATCTGGTAAGTTGCATAGATATTGTGCAGATGTATTTTCGCATGAACCAATAAATATAGACCACCCCTTGCTCAAAAGCGAGAAGACTTTATTATCCCCGCATATAGCTTGGGCTACTGAAGAAACTCTGAAAAAGACCTTTAATGTATGGTTCCATCAGATGGCTATTTAAAAAATATTAGGGAACTCATCTTCAGTTTGCTTGAATGCAATTTTTAATGCCAGGGGATTTAAGTCAAGAGAGCCATCCATAATCATGGATTAACTTATCTTTTATAATTTTATTTAATATGATAAAAGAATATTATTTGAATATTTTATTATTCCTTTTAAAAGAATAGGATTATAAAGACGAAAAGTTAAGCTTATATAATATGACTGAGGTTAAACCTTCAGCTATTATTTTCATTACCACATTCCTTGATTACATAATCCTCTCATGAGTAAATTGTTTACAAGCTTATTCCATTTCCAAATCAAAAATGACGCGAAGGCGAGCTGCAGACAATATCAATAATACAGCAAGGTGAAGCCGACAAGGTCAGTTTTGATTTGGAAATGAAATTAGTGATATAACATGCCAATTAACCCAGTGTAGCAGTCTTTTAAAAAAGGAAAATATATGTTTCAGTGGAATGCCAAAACAAAAAACCAAACCTCAGAAGTTGTGGAGCAAAACAGTAATTCTATTAATGTAGATCAGGAAACCACGACATCAATTCCGACAACTAATAAAAATATTGGCAAATTCGGGGGAGGGAAGGATCTAAATGCATCGTTTGAAGCTGCTCAAGGGTTAATAAAAGCAAAACGCTTTGATGAGGCTCAACAAGTTTTTGAGACTATCTTGAAGAAAAATCCTGATGTTGCGGCTGCTTATGTGGGTTTAGGCAATATTCTTGCTGCTAAAAAACAGTATGATGATGCGCTCGAACACTACTCCGCGGCTCTTCATGTAAAAAAGAATTTTGTGCCTGCACTTATCATGTCCGGAAATGTATATGCACGTCAAAACCTCAATGAAAAGGCAATAGAAAAATTCAAGGAATCCATAAATATTAATCCTGCAATGGTAAATGCAAGTTTAGGATTGAGTCGAGTATATGCCAAGACTGGTCGACATGAAGATGCAATTGATTGCCTGAAAAAAGTGCTCGAGCAAAATCCCCAGCTTGAAGTAGCTCGGCTTATGCTGGCTAGAATCTATCAGCGTAAAGGGCTTCACGATGTTGCTCTACAAGAAACTACAAAAGCCACCACGAGTAATCCTGATTCTTGGCAAGCATTTCTAAGTCTTGCAAAGTTGCTTGTGGCACAAGGAAATTACAAGCAAGCTATTACCGCGTGCCAAAGTGCAATTGACTTAAAATCAGATAATGCTCAGCTTCACTGTATCATGGGACGTTCCTACGCGGCGATGGGTGAATACGATCTAGCATTAAAGGCATTTAAAATAGCAAATGAGATTGCACCACGTCTTCTAGCCGCTAAGCTAGGGATTGCTCGTATGTACCTGGAACAAAATAATTTATCAGAAGGAAAGAAAATCCTAGTTGAGTTGAGCAAAGGCAATCGGAATTTAGGAGAAGTACATCGACTACTTGCTGAGATTATGATGCGTCAAAATTTATATGCCGATGCGATTGATGAGTTCAAAGCTGCGATTTTTCATGGCAAGGATCTAGAAAAAAAATATCCAGAACTGCTCTCTATTCCTCATCGTTCAGGCGAAGAGCAGCAAACAGCAAAAGCTTATAAAGAAATTTTCGATAGAATTGTAACCTCTTCTTCTATTAAACAGGCTTAGGATGTTACATTTTTAATAAAAAGAAATGCTTATTAATTTTTTTCTGCAGAATAAAAATAAAAACCCAAATAAAGATTGAATATCATCTTCGTATGATTTTGGTATTCAATTTAATATTTATTCCAGAAAATCAATTATAGATATGCTAGTGAAGTATAGTTCCAGCTTATATTAACCAAATATCACGGAAACTTTGGTGTAAATTGACAATAGTAATGGTGAATGAGAAGACAGATGGGATTGAATAATTTACGCAATTTAATTCGAAAAGTATCATCAGCTCAAAGTTATCGAAATATAATCATTACTATCATTAGAGCAAAAACATCGCTCATTAGTTTATTTTGCTCGGTCATCTTGACCTCAGGTATCGTGAATGCAGCCAATGTATACAGCATCCAGTGGATTACACCTCCCGCTACTGCACCGGGTTTAAAGCAACAATTTTTTCACAGCAATGCAGCTAAACAAAATGTTAGTTATCATATTTATTTTCCAGATGCATACCATATTCAGAAAGAGAGACGTTTTCCGGTAATTTATTGGTTGCATGGGCACACCGGTGGCGTAGAGCATTTGCCAATGCTGGCCAAGTATTTTGACCAAGCTATAAAAAATGGCAAATTACCACCAGTACTGCTGGTGTTTCCCAATGGAATGGCTGAAAGTATGTGGTGTAATTCAAAAGACGGTGCTGTACCGATGGAAACAGTAATCATCAATGAATTAATACCTCATATAGATCAGACTTACCGTACCATCCAATCTCGTCATGGTAGGCTTATTGAAGGTTTCAGCATGGGGGGATATGGTGCTGCACGTTTGGGTATTAAGTATTCTGATATCTTTGGTGCAGTATCTATACTGGGAGCTGGACCAATGCAATTGGATTTTACCGCATCCAAAGGGCCTAAAGAAAAGGCCCCTGATCGCGTCAGGATAATGAAGAATGTTTATGGAAATGATCCTGCCTATTTTAGAGCTATGAGTCCATGGATACTAGGTGAGGAATATGCTGACAAAATACGTGCTCGTAAAAGTATTATTCGTATCGTAATCGGTGAGCAAGATAACATAAAAGGACCTAATTTGGATTTTGCTGCACATTTAACACGGCTGAGAATGCCTCATGTCTTACGTGTTATTCCCAACGTTGGTCATGAGCCTATGAAACTTTATCAAGCTATAGGTGGAGCTAACTGGCGTTTTTATACAAAACTATTTAGAGATGCGAATCATGGTACTTTTCAGAAGCGCTTTAATTGATTCAATGCTCTTGGTATTCAATTTCATTTCATCCAGATCAGAATATTTTAAGACATGAATGTTTTGTTGAAGGTCTAATTCCATTTCTAAATCAAAACTGACTTTGTCGGCTTCACCTTGCCGTATTATTTATACTGTCTGCGGCTGGCCTTCGCGTCATTTTTGATTTGGAAATGGAATAATAACGGCTGATCGTCTGCCATGGCGGAAAGACTTTAGGCCGCATGTCTCACTGGCAACCCGATTGCAGCAAATAGTAAATCACGTTAACCACGGCACAAAGACAGGCTTTGCGGGAGTGCCCCATTCTGGATGGCGGCGGTAAATGAGGTTTGATCTTTTCCTATGACGCGTTTGTCATATTACTTGCTTAACCTGACCGGTTATGCGCATACTCTTTCCGGGTGATGGACGTCCATACTGTTTGATCCTCCTGGTAAAGTTTCGATAACACTACCAGTGAGGCGAAGGATAAAGGGTTGGCCGCCACTCAGCCTTATTTCAGGAGTTTTGAAACAGACTCTTAGAAATTTATGCCATCTAATCTGATCGATTCGAGTCTGACTAGCGTAACGATGACCTTCCAAGGGCCGCCACTGGTAATAATATAGTCATTAACCTTCATATAACCGGAAACTCAATCATTTCTTCAAGTGTGCTTAATAAAGTGTGACACAGCCTTTCAATGCTGCTTTTCTTAAATCTTTTGCCACCATAAGTGAATCGAACAAATAAGCAACCATTCAGAATACCCGCACCAATTTCGATGAGATGACGCCGTTGTCCTTGATCAGATTCAGCAAGCTGAATTTTTCCTGTCTCAGCAAGTTGCCCTAAAGGAAAAATATCCTTATCGGATAAAGGAGCACTGTTCGAGTCACGTGCTCCAGATTGACCGCTGAAATTAAATACAATCTCTGATTCAGGTATCAAATTGATACTAGTCTGCAACTCTTTATCATGATTCAAATAGCACAACGCCGAATAACCGATTCCGCGGTTAGGTACTGTCTCTATTTGATGAACTACAGCGCTGACTTGCTCCATGAGCTGAAGATCAGGATATACTGTAATCGATAACGGATAGAAACTGGTAAACCACCCCAGTGTGCGCGAAAGATTCAGTTCCACACCAATATCTTCTCGCCCTTGTCCTTCAACTTTAATCTGAATTTGTGTATTACTGCTAAACCGGCTAAGTGAAATAGCCAAGGCTGCTAATAAAATATTACTAAATTGAGTTTTAAAAAATGGTGCCACCACATTTTGAAGATGTTGAATTTTCGCCGGCGCTACTTCTGCGAGAACAGACTGGGTAGTGGCAAGACTATGATCAGGGTCAATGTTATCAACCGGTAAAGACTGGAATGTTTGTTTTGAAATACTCAACCAGTATGGTACTTCTTCTTTTATATTGTGTGATTGGGCGTACTCAACAAGAGCTTGTGCCCATTGTTTAAATGAACTGGTTTTTATCGGCAGATGAACCTCTTTCGAATCATTTAATTGCCGATATGCTGTCATTAAATCCTCAATTAGTATTGCCCAAGATACGATATCAATGACTAAATGATGTGCAATTATCAGTAAACGCCCCCTATGATTTGCTCCGAGGCTAAACCAGCATATTTGAAATAAAGGTCCATATTCGAGATTCAGTGATTGTTGAAGATGCTCAAATTCAGTATGGATGATCTGTTCACATTCAATGTCTAGATTATTCGACAAATTAACTATGGAGAAGGGAATAGGCTCTAGAATATCTGAGTTATACTGTGTCCAATTGCCATTATCGTCTTGATTGAACCGAATTCTCAAGGCATCATGGTGCGCTGTAACTGCTTCTATAGCCTTACGCATCTTGTCACAATCTAAAACAGGGGGGGTGGGAATAACCATCCATTGGTTAAAATAATGCGGGTTAACCAGCTTTAGATCAAAAAACCATTGCTGTACAGGCGTTAGTGGAATGTTGCCAGTTACTAGACCTTGTTCCGCTGCCACTATTTCTCTATCAGCACTTAATGCAATAGCGAGTTCAGCCACAGTTTGATATTTGAACATCTCTTTCAACGTCAGTTGGTAACCTGCTTCGGTTATTCGCGCTACGACACGGATACTCATAATCGAGTCGCCACCAAGCTCAAAAAAATTAGAATTAACGCTAACCTTTTCTAGACCAAGTACATTAGCCCAAATACCAGCAAAAAACTTTTCAATAACCGTTTTAGGCTCAACATACTCTTGTGCCTGACTTAGCTCATCCTTTGAAGGCTCAGGAAGGGCATTGCGGTCTATTTTTCCAGTAACAGTCAGCGGTAAAGAATCGCATACTGTTAGGAAAGCAGGAATCATGTAATCAGGAAGACATTTTTTTAAATATGCGCGAAGGTCACTTCCAGTCGGTCTTAAATCGCCCTTAGGGGTCACGTATGCCGCCAGACGCTTAATATCCGCTTTTTTATGTAAGATTACTATAGCTTGATTGACATTAGGATGTCGGCTTAGCGCAGCCTCGATTTCAGTTAATTCTATACGGTAGCCGCGAATTTTGACCTGATGATCAGCGCGTCCCAGAAAACCCAGTTGACCATCAGGCAGCCATCGCCCTAAATCGCCTGTACAGTATAGGCGTGCCCCAGGTTGGGTACTAAACGGATGGGGTATAAAACTGGCAGCGGTTTGCTCTGGGCGATTAAGATAGCCACGTCCAACACCAATACCACCAATATACAGCTCACCAGGGATGCCAACCGGAACGGGTTGCATCCAGCGGTCCAGAACATAGACCTCAACATTAGGTAGTGGTTTTCCAAGAGGAGGCTTTTTATGGGGTTCCCAATTAATCGCAAGGGTGGCACCGATGGTAGTCTCAGTAGGCCCATATCCGTTCATGAATCTCCGATTTTTTCCCCAATGCATAACTAATTCGGGAGCACACGTATCACCACCAACAGTAATTTTTTTCAATTCATGCAATTCATGCGAGACTTTGGGTAATGCAGCCAATGCAGCTGCAGACAAGGTCACCGAATCAATATGCTGGTTTTTGAGTAACTCAATCATTGGGGCTCCCGGCATTAAATTGTCCTTATGAGCCAAATACAATGTTGCACCTGCCATCAGTGTGCGAAAAATTTCACCCAAAGCAGCATCAAAACTCAAGGAAAGTGTTTGCAACACCTTGTTTTCTGGAGTGATAGCAAATTTTTGAATTTGTGCCGATATCAAGTTGGCTAGATTTCTGTGTTCTATCATTACACCTTTGGGTAAACCGGTAGAACCAGAAGTGTAGATGATATAAGCCAGATTCTCAGGCTGCACCTCATTATCAGGCGGTGTAGTTTCATAGCCAGAAATAATATCTTGATCTTCGTCCAGCAAAACAAGAGGACAGCAATCAGATGGAATGTGTGCCAATAATTTTTTTTGGGTGATGACTAGAGATGCTGCTGTATCTCGCAGCATATACTCCATGCGTTCTGGAGGATATGCTGGGTCTAAGGATAAAAATGCACCGCCCGCTTTCATGATTGCAAGCAAACCGATAAAAATCTCGGGTGTTCTTTCTACACACCAGCCCACCACAGTTTCGGAACCTACACCCAATTTTTTAAGATGGTGCGCCATCTGGTTGGCACGCCGTTCAAGTTCAGCGTAAGTAAGCGTGTTATCGTCGAGCTGCACTGCAATTTTATCTGGGTTTGCGTGTGCATTGGCTGCGATGATCTGATGGGCTAGACGCGTCTCAAAGGGAAGGGTTTTCTGCTGACTGAAGGACTGTAGAATTTGTAAACGTTCACTGGGAAGTAACAGCGAGGTATGTGAAATTGACTGATCCGGGTCAGTTACACATTGCCTCATCAATAATTCGAGATGAGCACCCAAACGTTCGATCGTGCTAGGTTCGAATAGATCTGAGTTATATATGAGTTTGCATTCCAGCTTATCCATAGATTCCTGAGCGTTTAGCACCAGATCGAAATTGGCTGTCTCTTGTGTTGGAGCTAAATGCCGGGTGGGTGTGCCAACCTGCTCCTCGTGGTTAAGCTTTTGATGTACAAACAATACCTGGAACAAAGGGTTGTAGCTCAGATTTCGTTGCACACCCAGTGCATCCACCAGCATTTCGAAGGGTATTTCCTGATGGTCGTAAGCTTCCAAACATTCAGAGCGAACAATATCGAGTAATTCACGAAAACTAGGGTTTCCTTCAATCTTGGTTCGAATCACCAACGTATTGACAAAATAACCGATTAATTTTTCTAATTGTGGCTGAGCGCGATTGGATGTGGGGGTACCTACACAAACATCATTCTGGCCAGTGTAACGTGCAAGCAGTAATTGAAATGAAGCCAGCAATACCATGAAGGGAGTAGCTCCTCCTTCTGACGCCAATTCGCGCATCTTTTGTAAAACAGTTTCATCCAGATAAATACTGAAATGATTGCCTTTGTATCGATGTACTGTCGGGCGTGCATGATCCGTTGGTAATTCCAAAACACTAGTATCGCTAAGTTTCCGCTTCCAGAAATTTATCTGATGTTCAAGCTGTTTACCTTTAAGCCAGTCGCGCTGCCAAATGGCGTAATCAGCGTATTGAATTGGTAGCTCTTTTAGCGGTGATGGCTGTCTCTCTTGAAAGGCTTTATAGAGCACTCGAATCTCGTTTGAAAGTATGCTCATGGAGTGACCATCGGTAGCAATATGATGCAGGGTCATTGCCAAAATATGGTCATCTTCTGCAAACTTTATTAGTTGGTAGCGAAATAATGGGCCAGTAGCCAGATTCCATGGCAAACGGATTTGTTCACGTATACCCTTCTGGGCAACTTGGTTTCGATTTTCAATGGGTAAATCTGTTAAATCTACTATAGGGATCTTTACCTGATGCACTTCATGAATAGCCTGAAACGGTTCTCCATCGATGGCCGCAAAAGTGGTACGTAATGTTTCGTGGCGTCGTAGAATTTCTGCCAAGGCCATGTTCAAAGCTTCAATATCAACCTTGAAGGGGAAACCCAAGATATTAGGTACGGTATACGAAATGCTGCCCGGGTTTAACTGATCTAATAACCACATTTGCTGTTGAGCATAGGATAAGGGAGCTTTCTTATGGTCAACTTTAGAAATATCGGGAAGCTTAGTCAAAGGATTTGCAAGGCCATTAGAAATAGCATTATCAATCCAGCCTGCCAAATCTGCTACGGTTCGGGTTTCCATCAACACACTTAGCGGTATGCTAATATTCAGGGTTTTCCCTATTTGAGTAATAATGCGAACGGCCATCAATGAATCGCCACCCAATTGGAAGAAATCCGATTCAGCTCCCACCTTATCAAGCTTTAGATTGTTTGCCCATACTGTAGCCACTGTTTTCTCGGTTGGCGACTCTGGCGGACGTGAAATGGCTTCCTTTTCGATAATTTGTTTAAGCGATTCGGCCTTAGGTTTGGGCAATCTGCGTCGATCGGTCTTTCCATTTGGAGTGAGCGGAAAATCTTTTAGCGGAAGATAAAAAGCAGGCGTCATATGTTCCGGTAAGCGCAATCTTACATGTTTACGAAGTTCCACCGAACTGGGTGGCGGATCTCTATCAGAGACGATATACGCTACTAAGCGTTGGTCATCTGTGACAACCACAGCAGCTTGAGAAATGCTCGGATGCTGGCGAATAACGCTTTCGATATCCCCTAGTTCCAGGCGAAAGCCGCGCAGTTGTATTTGATGATCACGTCGACCCAGATATTCGATATTGCCATCAGGCAACCAACGTCCAAGATCTCCGGTCTTGTACAAGCGTTGACCTGGCTCCCGGCTAAATGGATTAGGTACAAACTGCCGGGCTGTCAGATCGGGACGCCTCCAGTAACCGTGAGCCATGTGTTCACCCCCAATGTATAGTTCCCCGATGATGCCGATTGGAACTGGATGCATCTTTTCGTCTAATATATACGTCTGCATATTACCCATGGTTTTACCAATCGGCATAGTCTCGTAGGGTAATTCATCACGTGTATCGCAACGCGTGACATCCCAGACTTCGGTAGCGCCATAGAGGTTAGTCAGTACAGCATGGGGCAATGCTTGCATAAACCGTGCTGACAAGTCTGCTGGTAAAGCCTCGCCACTGCAGATCCAATGTTTCAGCCTGGGTATTTTGGAACGTAGGTCAGGTTCTGCATCCAGCATCGAACGTAATAAAGAGGGTACCAGCACGATACGAGTGGCCCCGGAAGAGGACAGAATGTCAAGTAGTCGACTTGGATCTTTAATTTGTGCTTCAGGTATCAAAGTTACCGGTAGACCATTAGCCCAAGCGCTCCATAACTCCCAAACTGAATCGACAAAGCAGATAGAAGTTTTGGCACAAAGCGCTTCGTCAGGCTCAAACGGATCAAATTCAATGAACATCCGGTTAACTGTCACACGATGCGGTATCATTATTCCTTTAGGAACTCCTGTTGAACCGGAGGTATACAGAATGTATGCGATATCTTCAGGGCTTAGATCAATGAAAAGATTGGTGTTTTTTTCGTATGCCCAGTTCTTGAAATCGATATCGACACACAAGTGACGCGGTGCTATTCCTTCAAGCTCAGCCAACCATTTCTTTTGGGTAAGTAATAGTTCTGCCTTGGAATCAGTAAGCATCCTTTTCAAGCGATCTAAAGGATAATTCGGGTCAAGTGGTATATATGCTGCCCCTGATTTCAAAACTGCCAGTATCACTATGACCATATCCAAAGATCTATCAAGACAAAACCCCACAAGTTTTCCCCTGCTAATCCCCATCGCGTATAAATAGTGTGCTAATTGATTAGCCTTCTGGTTCAATTCTTCATAGCTAAGTGATTGATCAAGGAACTTTACAGCAAGAGCAGTTGGTTTAGACGCAACTTGAGCTTCAAACAACTGATGCAAAGTACTGTTTCTGGGGTAAAAAGTCTGGGTATCATTCCATGATGCTGTGATACGTTTGATCTCAGCATCCGAAATCATGGTAAGCTCTCCCACTGGTTGCAGAGAGTTTTCGCACATTGAGGTTAACAATGTGATTAATTGTTCACCGACTTGAACAATTGCAGGCTTGGTAAATCGACGATCGTTGTAAATAAGAACACATATCAGCCTGCCAGCTGCTGGTTTTGCAAATAAAAGTATTGGGACACTCTGGTTAATAGGTGTCAACAAGGCTTCATCGGTTTCTGCTTGGGGTTGGTGTGTATTATTGGTATCAATAACAGATTCAAATAAACTCGTACCAGGTGGAATCTCACTCCAGCGTTGTACAAGATTCAACGGGCTGAATTCATGTTCTTGCAGCGCATTTTGCTGATCATGTAAATATTTAAGCCACTTATTGAGCGGTGCTTTAGGGTCGACCTTTACAAGCATTGGCAATGTATTAAGAAACATGCCAATCATAGCTTCAATCCCATTCATGGCAGAAGATCGGCCAGATAGTAAGCAGCCAAATACTACATTCTCTTGTTCGCTATAGCGACTCAACAAAATTGCCCAGGCTGCTTGAATCAGTGTATTGAGTGTAACATGACAATTTCTTGCTGTGGTTTTTAGGGTAGTGAATAAGGGATCTTTAACTTCCAAACTCCATTCCTGAAATTTGAGTGGATATCCTACCTGCCGATGCGGACCAAGGTCATACGGTAGTGGCGTGGGCTGTTTGAAACCTTTCAAATATTCTTGCCAGAATTTTTTTTCACTGTCTAGTTTCTGTTTGCGTAACCACTGAATATACAACCGGAAAGGCTTGGGTTGTGGCAAGGAAATTTCATGCTTACGTAAAATAGCTTGATATAGAGATCGAACTTCGTTTAATAGGATTGGAATAGACCAACCATCTAATAAGAGGTGATGATGAGTGAATACAAGATAATAAGACCGTTCGGAGCGTTGCGCTAAATGCAGACGAAATAGAGGTGCACAGCTTAAATTGAATCCTTTGTTACGATCTGCTGCCAGTAATTCGCGTACCTTTATCTTTTGTTCCCAGTCTCTATGTGTTCTCAGATCGTGCATTTCAAACTTTACATTCACCTTTGAGTGTACAACTTGCATGGGTTTATCCATATTTTCCCAAACAAAAGAAGTACGTAGCACCTCATGGCGATCAACGATCATTTGCCAGGCTTCTATCATGGCTTCCACATCAATTTGCTCAAACGAATGAACTCCCTGTGAAATATACATACCTACTCCAGGATCTGCTAAGGAATGAATCAACATTCCTTCCTGTAAAGGAGATAATTCATATCGATTGTCATTAATAGATAATTTATCCTCGTCGCTCTGTTGCTGCGCACCATGGTTTAAATTGTTTGTGGATGTTTTCATAAGATCTTGACTTTATTGGAAAAATTTCTATATTTCTGCTTAAGAAATGAGAATTTATCTCAGAATTATGAATGGTTTATTTGATCGTGCATCAAACTATTTCTCTGAAATGGGGGTGGTAAGCAGCTTGTGTTACGATAAAATAAAAGGAGGAACTTTGATTCTAGTGATACTGCATTTACACTTGCTGTATTTAATTGAGAATTATCATTTGCAACTTAAGATCATATATGAGAGATTTTGCTTCTCTTGTCTGCCAAATATTGATTGCATATTAATTAAGTGTATTCATGCGATTTAGAGACAATATATTTATTTGAGAAGTAATTTAATACATTCCTGCAATTCAAATTCATCTATATGACGATAGCTTTTTTGATGATATCTGATTATACCGGAAACATTTAGTTGATTATTCCTGAAATGAGTAATCTATATAGGTAATTTTCTTTAAAACACTCATAATTTTGTTAGGCAAAAAGCAAGTGATTATAAATCCAATAAACTTTTTATCTAGATTAAGATTTCTATAAGAAGAGTGACTTAGCTGTTGTCATAATTGCAAAATGTACGTTAGAATTTGCACGTAAGATCATAGGCAATCCTTCCTTTTTTTCTACTAGTATAGTGTATTAAAAGAATTTATTAGTAGATAACACCTCATTATGATGGCATATATCTATGCTTTCATAAAGACTATGATGATTGAACAAGATATATCTTATAGATATGATGCTGGTTGCATTGCAAACACATGTTGTAATGGTTGGGCACAAACATCTCGATTGCTAATAACATACCAATGTTATTACTTAATCTTGCGCGGAAATCCCGAAATGTATTGTGTCATTTATGAAGCATATCCAAAGTAATACCTCATGTTTCGATGAAAACATGCTATTGGCACCAATTCAGCCAAATCAACATCATTTTTTCTCGGCAAAGCAAAATCTGAGTCTTCAAGCACAATCAGAGCCACAATTCAGTAAATCACTCACATGCGGAATGATTATCTCAAGAAAAACCTGAGTCCGACATGATGCAGCTTTTGCGCGAAGATCTCGTCATTTCTCCAAAGAAAAATTCTGCTGGATGCTACGTTTTAGATACCAGTGCAGGGAAAGAATATGAATTCGGTATGGTCGAGCAGTTTTTAATCGAGCAATTTAGAAAGCCTTATGATCTTGCGTTCGTTCGAAACACAGTCAATTCACAATTTGAGTTGCAGCTCACGTCCGACAACATCAATGAATTCCTTGGCTTGCTTTCAGAATGGGGATTGCTGGATAGCGGTAAAAATCAAGAGCAAAGAATTCAGTCGAGTACAAAAGAAGACTTGAGAACTTCTCAACCTACTAAAAATGTAGATGAAGATACTCCATTACAGCGTAACGCTTTGCACTTATTTAACCCAGAAAAATTACTTGACAACCTGCTGAGAATTTTTTCTTTATTCCGCTTTGTTACGTGGTTAACTCCATTGATTTTTGCTGTAGCCGTTATGACGATTTTATCAAATTGGAATGCTTTTCTTGCTGAT
Source organism: Nitrosomonas communis (assembly GCF_900114745.1). Taxonomy (GTDB): domain Bacteria; phylum Pseudomonadota; class Gammaproteobacteria; order Burkholderiales; family Nitrosomonadaceae; genus Nitrosomonas; species Nitrosomonas communis_A. The sequence goes on from NZ_FOUB01000005.1 coordinate 115,837, forward strand.
TTATCGCTTGCGAATGCACGATTTGGTTTTTTCGGTAGATTACTTTTCGCAGCCTTGATTCTGAATTTTATCTCACAGATTGCTCGTGGTCTTGTAGCGCGCCATTTCGGATTACTCTCCCCCAGTTTTAGTCTGTTTTTTTTTCTTGGCTTAGTTCCGCGATTTAATATCCAGATCATATTATCTGATGCTATAACCAGGCGAAACCGGCTTTGGCTAATAGCAACATCAACATTAGTCAGGCTATGGGTTTTCGCAGGGACATCTCTCATTTGGATCCTTACCCGAACATCAGGCACCTCACTATCAACCATAGCAATCGAATTTGCTTGTGTATCTATTATCGGATTGTTGCTCATTGCAAACCCACTTTGGCCTGGGGAAGGAGCAAATTTTCTCTCCACGTGGCTAGAAATCCCGGACATGCAGCAACGCTCCCGAAAAGCGTTATGGCGTTTCATTTTTGGACAACCCGATCTTGTCAAGCGTTACTCACGCCATACCTCATTTATGATTCTGCTAGGCTTAGCAACAGCCATTCTATTCTTGGGGGTAGTCGGCTATATCATTTACCAATTATTTACATACTTAGAGTCCCATTATCATGGGGCTGGTGTTGCGCTGTTTTTATTTCTTAGTATCTATATAAGTATGGTAATGCGAAGGGGTGCCACAAAAAAACAAATTAATCCTAATGTTGTTTCCATAAAGCAGTCACAAATGAACACCATGCATCGAACACCACAATCAGAATCGAAATTACTCCATCATTGGGGTAAATACTTATTGATTTTCATTACAATTGGTTGTCAATTTTTACCTTATCAATACGAAACTGGCGGAAATGCAGAAGTTTTTCCATCGGCACGCGTATCTGTAACTGCTGATATTGAGGGCATTATTGAAGAGGTATATTTCAAAGGAGGGGAAAGAGTTCAGCCTGGAACTGTGCTTGCGCGCATTGCAGATTACAATCAAATCAACCAACTGCATATACTGGATGCTGAAATTGAAGGTAAAAAATATGAAATTGAACGTTACCGGAGTACACCTTCTGTTGAAGATATTAAGCTAGCGGAAAAGAAAATATCAACCGCAAGGCTACATGCGCAATATAGTCAAGAAAAATTAAAAAAACAAGAATCATTGTTTGAGAAAGGATTTATTTCTTTACAAGCCTTCGAGGACGCGCGTGTAGCAGCGGAGCGAGATGAGCAACTTCTTGATGAAGCGATCGCAAGTATGAAAGCCCTCAAAGCTCAAATTAACCCGTTCCAAATCAAAACCCTTAAGACAGAATTAGAAAAATTACAACGACAGGCAAGTTACCATAGAGAAAAGTTACGTCGAACCAATCTAGTTACACCGATTGGAGGACGTATAGTTACCACGGATCTTCAATATCAGCGCAGCAGTTACTTAGAGGCAGGGAAAAAATTTGCCGATATCGAAGATACAGATACTGTCATAGTGAGAGCAGCTATTCCCGAATCCGATCTCTTTGAGATTTCCGATAAGGCACTACTTACATTGAAATTGTATGCTTATCCCAATCGGAAGTTTGAAGGAATAGTGGATGAGATCGAAGTTATCGCAAATACAGCTGACTACGGACGTGTAGTTTATGTTAGAGGGCATATATCAAATCCGGATGGGGCAATAAAAACAGGGTTAACTGGTTATGCCAAGATTCAGGGAAATGAAACTATCGTATTGTTTGCTTTTACGAGAGCGCTTATTCGTTTCGTAACTATCGAGATCTGGTCTTGGCTACCTTGATAAACATCAGGTGCTGTAGTAGATTATTTCAGAATTGTAAAAGCCTCCGATAGGTTCAATGCATATGCTCATTTCAAGGAAAGAGCGAATAGCGCTAATAAAAGATAAACCTAAGAAACGCTGGTCAACTGCGTTTTTTAGGTTAGAGAAGTAATCCAAATCACTTTGGCAATCATGGCAAGTGCAATACCGCCAGCAAGGGTGGCGAAGCCTTGCTGTAATCTGGGGCCGGCAAGACGCTCGGCAAATATTCTGCCAAGCAGCATGCCTGCGATCGTACCAGTACAAAAGAATAGGGCCATTGACCATTGCATCGCGCCAATAGCTATTGCTGAAATGACGCCAGTAGTCGCAATCAATGCGGTAATTGCCAGCGAGGTCGCCATTATGGACAATATGGGAAGATTAGTGATTTTCCTGAGGGCGGGCACGATCACGAATCCTCCTCCTACGCCCAGCAGACCTGATAGAAAACCTGCTGTGGTGCCTGACAATGCCAATGCTCTGAAACATGGCATTGTCCAAATTAAACGTCCGCTAGCTTTATCCACCTGACAAGGAGAAGCGGAATGCTGAATGCTCATCGCATTTTTACCTTCATGCATGCTTTGGCGAAACATATGCTGGGCAACAAAGATAAGTACGCCAGCAAACAATAAGGTCAAGGATATATTAGGTAAGTGCTGTGCCAGCCATATCCCGGCGGGTGAGGTAAGTGCGCCTATCAAAGCAATGAAACTGGCTGCCCGGTATCTGACTCTTTTCTGTCTGAACGCCAGCAATGCGCTAATTGCTGCCGACAAGCCGACCGCCAGTAAACCAATGGGAGCAGCTTGTGCTACCGTCAGGTCCAGGCTAAACATGAGCAATGGCACTGCGATGATAGTGCCACCTGCCCCTGTCAGGGCAAGTACAATGCCGGTAAATGAGCCGAGCAGAATACTGATTAAGTTAGCGTCCATGCGCTGCTCAGCTTACACCGGTTGAACGGGTTAGCCATTCACGGCCTTTCAACATGCCGTTCCAGTACAGCCAAGGGAACACTTTGGCTTTGAGAAACCAGGCGAATCGCCTTGGGACGGTCGGATCGAGCGGAAAAGTGGGTAGCAATTTTCCGCCAAAACCAAATTCGGCCAGAATCACCTTGCCTTTCTCCACGGTTAGTGGGCAGGCACCGTAGCCGTCGTAAACATCCGGAAGCTCTTTGCCTTCTCTGGCTGCGAGCAGATTATCAGCTACGACCACGATTTGTTTTCTGGCAGCGGCTGCCGTTTTGGCATTAGGCGAGGAGCAGGCATCCCCCAGCGAGAAAATATTGGAGTAACGCACATGCTGCAAAGTTTTAGGATTGACCTCACAGAAGCCTGCCGCATCTGCCAAAGGACTGTTGCTCAGAAAATCCGGCGCGACCTGGGGTGGCGTGACATGCAGCATATCAAATGATTTATCTACGCGTGAGATTTTGCCTTCACTGTCTTTGATTTCGAAGGTGGCAATTCTGTGGTCACCATCAACTTTTACCAAGTTAGAGTTGAAGACCAGTTTGGCGTGATAGCGCTGCACATATTTCATCAGTGACGGCACAAAATCAGCTACCCCAAACAGTACTGCGCTAGCGTTATTAAACTCGACCTCGATGCTATCTAGCACACCTTGATGTAGCCAGTGATCACATGATAGGTACATGGCTTTCTGTGGTGCCCCAGCACATTTGATCGGCATCGGTGGTTGGGTAAACAGCGCCTTGCCCTTTTTGAGATTTTGCGTCAGCGACCAGGTATAAGGTGCCAATTCGAATTGATAGTTGGAGGTAACGCCATTTTTGCCAAGCGTTTGCTGGATACCTTCAATTTTTTCCCATGCCAGACGTATGCCTGGGCATACAATCAATTGTTGATAACCGATCCAGCGGTCATCAACCAAATGAACCAGATTCTGGTCTGGATCGAAACCGCTCGCTGCCACCTGAATCCATTCTGCTTTCGGTGGAATGACATCAGCCATGTTCCGCACTGTTTCCGCGATTTCAAAAGCCCCTCCGCCGACCAGGGTCCAGGCGGGCTGATAATAATGCTTATCACTGGGTTCAATAATAGCGATGCGTAAGGATGGTTGACGATGTAACAGACTGGCCGTGATACCAATTCCCGCAGCTCCTCCTCCTACCACCACGATATCAAAAGCATTGCCCCAATTGCACGCAGGTATCACCGGAAGCAGCTTTTCCTCAGCAGGGGGTGGCAGCGGAGTGGTAGCAGGGGCTTCGCCTGTCCAGCTGCAGGCAGCAGTGACAGTTTCTGTTTCACCTTTTGGTTTTTCCTGTTTTTGTCTGCTCATTTCATACAGCGCTTTTGGTCGGCTGCCGCTTTTGCAGAAAGCAAGCACAGGTTTTTGTAATTCAATCAGTAGTTTGCGGAATGCTTCGCTTTTTTCGATCGAGACTGCCCCGATCTCGACCGGCAAATAAACAAATTGAAGACCAAGCGAGCGCGCTGCCTGTTCTAGTTGTGTGCTGGTTGGTTGCGTCTCTCCGCCTTCATAATCGGGACGGTTGCAGATAACCGATTTATAACCTGCTGCAGCGATTTCTGACAAATCATCCAGACTGATCTGACCAGTAACAGACAGCTTTTCATCCAGTTTGGTCGTGATTATACCCATTTTTTTCTCCTCCAGAAGGGATTGGTCTTTTTAGCTTAAGATGACTACTTTTTTGCTGAGGGTGAGGATTGTTATCGGTGCAATAAAGGTGATACAGCGTTTGCATAATTTCGAATGCTGCCTGACTGGCGAGGTGGTAATAGATATATTTGCCCTTGCGCTCAGTATTTACGAGCTTTTCTTCCCGCAGAACGGTAAGTTGCTGTGAAAGGGTCGGTTGCCGGATTCCGAGCGACTGCTCTAGTTCACCCACATTTTTTTCACCTTGTGCGAGCTGGCAAAGAATGAGTAAACGATCTTCATTAGCCAGCGCTCTCAGCAAGGCGCACGCCTGTGCAGCAGATGCCCGATTTGACACCATGTCAGTCAAATCAGCAGGATTAGCTATTTCTTTTTTGGTTAATTGATTGCTCAGCATAAAAAGTGTTCAAATTTTCTTGTTTAAAAGGGATTGCAAAAATGTTTTGTGTGGGGTGTGCGTCAGCTTATCCATCTTGTTGCTTGGCCTGGCCGGCACGGTATCGTTCCAGTAGCTCAAAAATAGCCATACCAATCAGCATGGCTGCGACAAATACTATCCCGTGCAGACTGCCTGTTCCAACCAGCACCAGACCAGGCCCTGGGCAGATGCCTGACATACCCCAGCCGACACCAAATGCCAGACTACCTAATACCAGCCGCTTATCAATCACGCGGGAAGTAGGTAGAGAAATGGATGAGCCCAGGAAGGTTTTGCCGCGGCGACGTGCTAAGGCAAAAGCCACCATACCAACGCTGATCGCACCCAGCATGACAAATGCCAGTGAGGGGTCCCAGAAGCCGGTCATATCAAGAAATGACAGGACTTTGGCCGGATTTGCCATCTGCGATAAAATCAACCCGATGCCAAAGATCAAGCCAGAGAGTAATGCGATGAATATCGTGCTCATAGGTAGCTCCTTTTCAATAGCGAAATCAGCTCAGAAGATGTCTGATGAGATAAACCGTGGCCACGCCTGTGATGATGAATATGAGTGTAGCAACGATCGAACGGGGCGACAGGCGTGATAACCCACATACGCCATGACCGCTGGTACAGCCTGAGCCATAACGCGTACCCAGACCTACGATCAATCCTGCCAGAGCCATTATTAGGTAGCTGGTATCTATTTGAATGGGGGGTAATTCATTAAACAGTTGCCAGATGAAAGGCGCCAGGATGAGTCCTGAAACGAAAGCAAGTCGCCAGCCGATATCACCCTCCTGCAGCCTGAATAAACCGCCGACTATACCGGAAATGCCGGCAATTCGACCAGCAAGCAATAATAGGATCGCAGTCGCGATACCAATTACCATACCGCCAGCCAGCGCAGATCCGGGTGTGAAGTGTGTCCAATCAATGGTCATGAGAGTTCTCCATGATTTATCTTTATATATAATAATAATTGATATTATGTTAATGAATATATTATAGTCAATTTATATGAATCTATTTGGGCTGAGGAAAGAGGAGAAAACCATGCAACCAAACATCCAAGCATTTTTTGATCCGGCTACTTGGACGGTGACCTACGTGGTGTTTGATGAGCGAGGTGGAAGTTGTGCCATTATTGACCCTGTGCTCGATTACGATCCAAAAGCGGGTAGAACGAATACAGCTTCTGCCGATAAATTGATTGCATTCATCCATGAGCAGCTTTTGACTGTGGGTTGGATTCTCGAAACGCATGCGCATGCCGATCATCTTTCATCTGAGCATTACCTGAAAGGCAAGCTCGGAGGAAAAACGGCGATAGGCGATCACATCCCAGCGGTGCAGCAAACTTTCAAGAAGCTGTTCAATATGGAAGCCCAATTTATCCCGGATGGGTCGCAATTCGATCATTTGCTGGCGGATGACGAATCATTCAGTGTGGGAAAGTTGACTGGTAAAGCTATTTCAGTTTCGGGGCATACGCCAGCCGACATGGCTTATCAGTTTGAAGATGCCATTTTTATCGGTGATAATTTATTTATGCCTGATATAGGCACTGCTCGTGCTGATTTTCCCGGAGGAGATGCACGTCAGCTTTATCGTTCCATCCGTAAATTACTGGATTTCCCCTCAGAAACTAGACTATTCATGTGCCATGATTATCCGCCCAAAGGTCGTGCTGCTCAGTGGCAAAGCACAGTAGCGGAAGAACGTGCTCATAATATTCATGTCCATGATGGTATCAGCGAAGAAGAATTTGTTGCTATGCGCACTGCGCGTGATGCGACCCTGGAAATGCCGGTGCTGATGCTGCCTTCCGTACAGTTCAATGTGCGCGCAGGTCAAATGCCCCCTGCAGAAGATAACGGGCTTTCTTATTTTAAAATACCGATTAATGTAATTTGAGCATTTTTAATATGAATGAAGGTGGAGGGATAAATAATGGCAAACTTTGATAGCAAAAGACGACAATTTCTGCAGTTTGCTGCCTTTGGCACGGTGGTGGCAGCGTGGCCGGGTTTTATTCTGGCGGAAGCAGCAAAAATGAATAATGCGCCCAACAACGCTTTCAAGCCTGATGTGGAAATCGAGCTTACTGCGCGGCCCGACACTGTTTCCCTCAAACCAGGTGCGGCCACCAACGTACTCAAGTACCATGCCAAATTACTTAAAGGTCCCACCACCACGTTAACCTACATGCCAAGCTATCTCGGCCCCACGCTGAATTTTGTGCGTGGCCAGAAAGTTCGTATTATTGCCTATAACGATTTGCCTGAACAGACCGTTGCGCATTGGCACGGCTTGCACGTGCCGCAGAAGATGGATGGACACCCTATGTACGCCATCAATCCGGGTGAGCGCTATATTTATGAATTTGAAATCAAGAATCCTGCTGGCACTAACTGGTATCACGCACATACCCATGAAAAGACTGCCACCCAGGTTTATCAGGGACTGGCAGGATTGATCACCATAAGCGATGAGCAGGAACAAAAACTGGCGCTACCTAGCGATGAATACGATCTTCCGATCGTGATTCAGGATCGGCGCTTCACTGCGGATAATCAGCTGCAATATCTCCAGCATGGCCGGCGTGAGCGCATATTGGGTTTTCTGGGTGATACTATTTTGATCAATGGCCAGATCAATCGTACCATTCCGGTTAAAACCCGTGCGTATCGCCTGCGCTTGCTGAATGGTTCGAATTCGAGGATTTACAAACTCGGCTGGGAAGATGGGACGCCCTTGACCGCAATCGGCACCGATGGCGCTTTGCTGGAAAAGCCTGAAACTTTTCCTTACATCATGCTGGCGCCGGCTGAACGGGTTGAATTATGGGTTGACTTCAGTGGACGTGAGGTTGGCTCCGATCTCATCTTGCAAAGTCTCGAATATCACGGCGTCATGCCGCATATGGGTGGCGGAATGCGAGGCGGGATGGGTATGATGAGAGGTGGGCTCGCGCAAGGAAGTAAATTTCCGTTGGTAAAATTCCATATTGCTGAGAAAACCAGCGAATCACCTCAATTACCGGCTCAGTTGGTCAAATTCCAGCGTTTGACTGACCGTGATGTTGCCAATCCCGACAAACCCATCCAGATTGGCTTGAGCATGATCCATATGTCGCCCAAACTTAACCATCGATCGTTTGAAATGCTGGCTGTGGCTGAATGGGAAAAAGTTCCAGTCAATACCATCCAGAAAATCAGGATTTACCAGGAAGAGCATGGCATGCACGGAGGAGGTAGAAGGGGAATGGGTAGAATGGAGGATGATGCGGATGGTATGGAGGGGAGAGGGGGAAGGAGAGGTGGCAGAGGCGGGATGATGGAGATGGCGCACCCGATCCATCTGCACGAGCAGCAGTTCCAGATACTTTCCCGTTCAATCAAGGATTCGCATGGTAGCGGCTATGCTACTGTCAAGGATGGTTTCATTAATAACGGCTGGAAAGATACCGTGCTGGTCATGCCTGGGGAAGAAGTCATGATTATCAAGCCATTTCAAGATTACACCGGTCTTTATCTTTATCACTGCCATAACCTGGAGCATGAAGATATGGGGATGATGCGGAATTTTTTGGTGAGCTGAATAATTTAAGCTAACTGTGAACCAAATAACAGCGAGGTAATAATTCTAATTCTATTCAACAATGACGCGAAGGCGAGCCGCAGACGGTATCAATAATACGGAAAGGTGAAGCCAACAAGTCAGTCTTGATTTAGAAATGGAATGAGTTACTCTGATAAAATAGAATGTATTATTCAGCGCCTATCCGCGAACTGCTTCAGCGCGGCATCAACATCAAGTAGACATGATAAAAAAAATATTATTGCTGGCCCTTCTTGTATCTCTCATAACGCCTGCGCAGGCAGAATGGGTAAGAATGGATAAGGGTGCAAAACAAGGGGAGACTCATTATTTTGATCCAGAAAGCGTGCAAAAGAACGGTCATTTCAGAAAAGTCTGGGTATTATCCAGTTATGATCAGAAGCAGTCAGGCGGATATCAATCAGTCAAAAGCCTCTATGAGCTTGACTGTAAAGAAGGAAAAGCCCGCTCTTATACCATGCTGCTTTATTCGGATCCCAAAGCGGAAACCGGTGTAATCGGTGCTCAGCATGATCCATCAAATGACTGGTTTAGTTATCCAACCAATTCTCCTCTTAGTCACATCGCTAAGACGGTTTGCGAAAAATAATTTTGTTTATTCTTTTTTGCCATTCAGAGTCAGCTTCATTACGGAGGAAATCCAGGTCGGGATGGCTATGAGCGAGAACGCGAATAGGTCAGGAAATTTTTCAAAACACTTAGGAGATAATTGATATCGCCAGTGGTGTGGTTGGCATTAATTTGGAAACGGATTTCTTCGTCCCCTTTGGGGACGACTGGGTAATTTAAACCGGTTGCTAAAATGCCATTCTGGAAGAGATATTTGATCAGAAGCGCTGTTTGCTGGGTGTCGCGCATGACAAGCGGGGTTACCGGGTGTTCGCCAGGGATGGTTTCTAATCCCAGTTCAGTTAAGCCATTTTCAAAGCGCGCCGTCAGCTTGCGCAATCTTGCTAAACGTTCCGGCCCTTCCTTGCTTCCCAGTATCTTCAGTGAGGCTGTAGCGGCCAGCGCCTCGGATGGGGTAATCGGATTTGAATACACATAAAAAGGGGAGACTTCCCGCAGATAATCAATCACAGGGGTGCTGGCAACCACGTAACCGCCATTGACAGCTAATGCCTTACCCAGCGTGGCAATGAGTATGTCGACTTGGCTTTGGGTGTATTCTTCGGTTCCACGTCCAGTTTGGCCAAACGCGCCTACACCGTGTGAATCATCAGCAATGGTAATAATGCCGTCGGCAAAGCTCTGTTCATATTTCCGGCAGATCGCGACAATTTTATCCAGTGGTGCACAATCACCACGCATACTGAAAATGCCGTCGGTGATGACCAGCACGCGCTTGATCTCAGGCTCGCCTACAGCATTTTTTCCAGAAGCAGAAGTATAAGTACCGAGAATGCGTTCGAGTTCTGCCATATCGAGATGTTGATAAATCTCTTTTTTGGCTGGATGGGACAAGCGAATGGCATTGATGATGCTGTTGTGATTCAGTTGATCGCTTACTACCAGCGTATGTTCATCGATTAACGCGGGAAGAACTCCCATCACAGTTGCATAAGCCGCACTGTAAACCATGGCGGATGCCCGTCCGTGAAATGCCGCCAGGCACTTTTCTAGTTCGATATGCGGTTGGTATGTGCCGGAGATAAAACGAACGGCCCCGGGGCCTGTGCCAAAATGTTTAACGCCTTCTTCTTCTGCTGCTATCACCTTGGGATGTAACGCCAGACCCAAGTAGGAATTGGAGTTCATCAATAAGTACGCCTTTTCATCACTTGCTAGAAGATAACGCGGCCCAAAGTTTTCATCTTCTGCCGGAGTGGGCAATCGACCATTTCTTACCCAGTCGGGCAGGGTGATTTTCGCAATTACTCTCTCAACCCCTTTGTGCGCACCTCTTTTCTTCAGCTCGGCCAGCTTCGAGGTGCAATACGCATTCAATTGTTCAAGAGACATCTCAGCTCCTTATCAACGTTTAACTTAGCTTTTTTGTTAGACGCTCGATCATGTCTTTTGTCATGGTCGCAAGATCATATTGGGATTGCCATCCCCATTCTTCCCGCGCAGCCTGATCATCCATGTGGCGTGGCCATGAATCGGCGATGGCTTGCCGCAGCGGGTCGATCTGATAGTGCAGGGTAAAAGTAGGAATGTGTTTTTGAATTTGCCCTGCCAGCTCTTCGGGCGTAAAACTCATCGCACTAATATTAAATGCATTGCGATGTTTTAGCTGCTGTGGGTCGGCTTCCATCAGCTCAATGGCAGCCCGCACGGCGTCAGGCATATACATCATATCGAGAATTGTGCCTTCAGCTAAAAAGCAGGTGTATTGCTTTTGCTGAATAGCCTGGTAAAAAATCTCGACGGCGTAATCGGTCGTTCCTCCGCCAGGTAACGTTTCATAGGAAATCAATCCAGGATAGCGGACACCGCGGGTATCTACGCCAAAACGGGTGAAGTAATAATCGCACAATAGTTCACCAGCTACTTTACACACACCATACATGGTGTTGGGGCGCTGAATCGTATCCTGAGGCGTGTTGTCACGCGGAGTGCCTGGTCCAAAAGCGCCGATCGAACTGGGAAAGAAAACGGCGCAACCATAGGTGCGACTTACTTCTAAAACATTTTGCAGTCCTTCCACATTGATTTTCCAGGCAGTCTGCGGGTTTTTTTCAGCGACGGCCGACAATAGGGCGGCCAGGTGAAAAATGGTATCAATGCGAAAGTCTTGCACAATTTTTGTAAGCGCATCGATATCGGCCGTATCAAGCGAGGTGTAGGGCCCTTCTTCTACCAAAGCTTTTGAGGGTGTTCTTTTATGTCCGGCCGCGAGGACATGATCGCTGCCGTATTTTTTTCGCAGCGCAGGAACCAGTTCAGAACCAATTTGCCCGGTCGCGCCGGTTACCAAGATGTGATTCATAAATTCCTTATTTTTGAATTTCAGGAGCGGTCAGAAAGATGGCATTGTCGAAAAATTTTTTGCTGGGCAGTACAAAGTAACTTTCATATTTACGTTGTCTCTCTATATCGTGTTGATTTGTCAAATAGAGGCGCATCTACAGATTAAGCGTTTTTTTGTTTGCAGCCACGCTCCGTAGGTGCCAGCCATTATCACAAATAGAGTCAATCCCATCCGAGGGCGAAAATATGGAAACAGGCAACGGTAGAGGATCCGCATAAGCAAAGTATAAACCGGAATATGCAGTATATTGTGAACAGCTTAAGAGAGCCAGGAAAAATAGGGGATAGCTGTTGACTTATCAGCATTAATAAGCATACGAAAAACGTACACAAATATAGGACTCAATTTCCCTTCCATTTTGCTGGGGACTATTATTATTTATTGTGAAAGAGGATGAAACGCCTATCGAGGGAATATATACTTACTTGATACGAGAGCAGTAATGCTTGAGTCTGAGCTTAATTCACTCTGGCCATAAAATCCGTGGTTTATTCATTATAGTTATGGGCCTAACAAAGTTTGTTATGATAAAAGCCAATTGAAAGAATGCAACTTGTCGTGTTAGGTTTCATTTTTGACGTAATAGATTGCGTTATTTCGGAGATTTAATTCTAGTTATGCGACAAAGGCTGATCCATGCGATTTGAACTGAGTTACGATAGATAGGCAAAACATCTCAGACGATGATCTATTGACTGATCTTCGCCGTGTTGCGTCCGAGCAATCGGAGCAACAAGTGAAGCAGCACACTTACAAAGACCATGGAAAGTACGGCGTAACGGCCGCCATTCGATGCTTTGGCTCTTGGAATAGCGCGGTGAAAGCAGCGGGTCTGGAAACCCCGATAGAGCGGAATATTCCAAACGAACAGTTATTTTTGGCTCTTTATGACTTGTGGATTACTCTTGGTCGGCAGCCTACTTACTCCGAAGTTCAAAGACCTGTGTGCAAATTCCACGTTGCCACTTGCGAACGGTGTTTTGGTTCTGGAGGAAAGCTTTGGAAACATTCGTTTCCTATGCTAATTCTGAAGACATAGCCGCACCAGCAATTTCCGATTTCTCTGGAGCAGTTTCCCGTCAAACATCTCGATCTCCAGGCCTGCGAATGCGTTTCAAGGTGCTCCAACGTGACAACTTTCGTTGTTGTGCATGTGGGGCATCGCCATCGGTTACACCTGGTATTGTGCTTGAAGTGGATCACATCAAACCGTGGTCAAAAGGTGGCGAGACCGTCATTGGAAATCTACCAACTCTGTGTTTTGCCTGTAATCAAGGGAAAACAAATCACTATGAAATGCCGTAAGCCGCATAACAGTGCCGTAGGGCGTAATAAGCAAAGCCATATTGCGCCGCTATGACAAGGTTTAATATTCGGCGCAATAAGCTTCGCTATTACGCCCTACATGAGCTAATGGGTGATCTCAGTAATGCCTTGAATAAAATGCATGTTTCTCAAGCATGCATTCATAATTCGAGCTTATTTCCAGATTACCCTGCCGGATCAGTATGGTCCGGCAGGATTTATCGCATCCAAAACTGTGCAGCAGAATTTCACGCTGCATGCTCGCTGATACATCAGGTCTAAGTACCAGCAAAGTATTCTGATATCATAATCAAAGTCATCGTTACACCAAATATGACTGCGATATTGATAGCAAAATTTCTAAGTGTTTTAGCGTCGCTTGTTGTCTCGTCTAATGAACTCATATCTCTATTTACTCCTATATTATGTGTAAACATAAAAAAATATGAACCGATTCAAGGTTATAAATATGAGCCAAATCGTGGTTGGTTTCATTGATCTAGATCAATGAAACCAACCCCAATTATTGATTTAGATCAATAAATGCTAATTGAGGGTCTCAATGACTTCACAAGGTTTAACATACGGCGCAATACGCTTCACTATTACGCCCTACACGAGCTGGTGTTACTCTGGTACTATCTGTTCTTACGAAAAATGAATAAGCTGCTCAAACACCATGCCGGCTCTTTTAGTGAGCCGTTAGCCATACCGCCTGATTTAATTATTCGCTAGGGATAGAAGATGAAAAACAATCCGACAGATCGAATGAAGGATCCGTTTTATGCCAGCCTGCTCTTCCAGATTGAACAAATGATCTGTCAAGCCGACGATGAAGCCAGGAGCAAAGGGTAGATACTCACCGATTCTCAAATTAGATCGGCGCTTATCAAAACGCGGAAGAAAGTGGGAGGCGGGGAACCGGACATTCCCGAGACAAATGAGCGCGAGAGGATAATGGCCAAATTGATAGACAACTTATTTCAAGCGCCTGAGGAAATTTTTGAGCAAACAACATCGGACAACTGCACGATACAGGAACAACCATTGAAAATATCCGACTGGATCAAGGCACTCGAGACAGTTGGGGATTCAATCAAGACGCGAAAGAGCAGTATCCCTGGATCAAGAGACTACTTGGACTTCGTGCATCACTTTATTGAACGAGCCAAAGGAACGAAATGAATCAGAAAAACGGGACGCTACCTTTTAAGCAGAAAATAACTGAGATGGGGTTAATTTAATGCTTAGCTTTATTCTGGCCTTATGGATAAAATATTTAAAATATATTACTGATTAACTCTCAACTGAGAAATCTATTTTATATCTTTCTATTATATGCACGCACTAGGTATAAATTCTCAACAGGCTTTTGAATTAGCTGAACTTCCTGCTCCCGTTATTGGTGACTATGATCTGCTGGTGCGGGTAAAAGCAGTGGCAGTGAATCCTGTCGATATTAAACTCAAGGCCAGTATCAAGCCGGATCAGGCTGGATTGAAAATTCTTGGATTTGATGCCTGTGGTAAAGTGTTGGCGGCAGGTAAACGGGTTGAGGGCTTCGCGGTGGGTGATCGGGTATTTTATGCGGGTGATGTCATGCGCGCGGGGTGCTTTGCTGAACAACAAGCCGTAGATAGCCGCTTGGTTGCCAAAGCACCGCAAAGCTTATCTGATCAGGAAGCGGCGGCCATGCCGTTGGTTGGGTTGACTGCTTCTGAAGCCTTGTTTGACCATTTGGGTATGAGCTTGAATGCTGCTGCTAATCAAGGCAAGCGTATATTGATTATTGGCGGTGCAGGTGGGGTAGGTTCCATGGCGATTCAATTGGCTAAGCAAGTGGGGGGCATGGTGATGGCGACGGCTTCACGTACTGAGAGTCAAGCTTGGTGCAGGCAATTGGGTGCAGATCAGGTGATAGACCATAGCCAGCCGTTACGCCCACAGCTTGAGGAAGAGGTAGATTGGGTTTTGTGTGCTGCCGATACGGATGGCCATCTTGATAATATGGCTGCTTGTATTCGACCCTTTGGTAAAGTCTGTGCCTTGGTGAGCCATCGTCAGCCGATGGATATGAATCGCTTTAAAAACAAAAGCGCAAGCTTTCATTGGGAGTTTATGTTTACCCGAGCGATGTTTAAAACTCCAGATCAATCGCAGCAAGGTATCTATCTGCAGCGCTTGGCAGAGGCCGTTGATGCGGGTGTTATTCGTTCCATTCTGACTCAGCAGGGTGGACAGCTCAGTGTTGAAACGCTGCAATCCGCATTTGATCAAGTTGCTAGCGGCAGGATGATTGGCAAAATAGCGTTAAAAGGTTTTTAAGCAATACTTTGGCTCATGAGCACTTGTAAAAACGAAGTTTCGCCAATTATGTGCTTGCATGGTCTATTAGCGCAGCTTCGATTTTTCCTTCCCATCCGAGCAGCCTCCCCTCTCTTTTTGCGTGCCTCACTAATCAACCGTAGATTTCGGGTGGTGGTTTCGGCTTCCCATGATTCTCGCACGGCGTCGAGCGCATCTTCCAAAGCATTCAAAGCCGCTTCTGCGTCTTTTGCCAATACAGCGAGTTCCAGGCGCGTGACGTGATCCCAATAGTCGGGTTTGCTGGTGGCAATACGCCGTTCAACCGCATAGGCGACCACGGGTAGTAGCTTTTCCCTGCGTGGATCAAGAGGTTCGGCCGGCTCCATGAGAGTGACCGCATTGATGCCGGGGTATAGGCATCGCGCCAATCCGCTTCAAAGCCTGTTAGATAAGTGTCGATGGCTTTCTTGAGCAGGCCTTTGGCGCGCAGGGTTTCGCCTGCTCGGGCAGAGGAGCCTCCCACCGGTCTTTGTAGACGCGGCCTAGCAGGATGCCGTAAGTTTCACTGCTTGAGCCACGTTTGTTTGTTAACTCGAGCAATATCTTCTCTGCTTCTTCACCGCGGCCTGCCCGGTAGGATGGAAACAGATCAATTCCCACACCAGACTCGGTATCCGCAATCGTGCCAAGGCTATGCTCAAGTGTGCGTACCGCATCCAACCCCTGCTTGCGAGCTTCAGCCAATTGTTTTTTGATCTGCTCCGAATAAATCGCACGCTCACGGAATACATCCGTCTTGAGTCGCTGAATTTCTGGGAAACCCTCCACGACCTGATAGACGGGGCTATCCGTCATATACTTGTGTGCTTCTTTGAATCGATCTGTCAGAATCGGGGCAATTGCTGCGACATTGTCAGACTTGCCATTTGCACCGATGCCATAACGTATGCTGCGCAGTGGTGGTGCAACATCAAAGGGAAGCTGGCCTGTGCTCTTGGCGAAAAGTAATACTGTTGAAAAGGGTCGCACCGCATGGCGCAGGCCGAGTTCGTAGAAAACGTTGGCGTTGGCTGTGGTGAGATCAGCGATAGCGTATTCACATAATATCAGACGTTCGAACATCGGTTTATGGATGATGCCACCGGTCATTTTCTCGTCAGCTCGTATGGGTACGAGATTGGATGCCAAGGTAGCTAGTTCGATCAGATCATGATAAACCGCATCAAAATCAATCATCTTGCCGCCAGTTGTCGCTTTTTGCCCAAAAGGCATGAGTACAAAGCAGAGCGGACTGGTGATGGTTTTTTCCAAACTAATTAAATAGGAAAAATCTTATCTTGCTGTTTATTTAATATTTTTGATGCGTTCAGAATATGAATAGCGTACTCATAATCATGACCCTCAATGCAGTAAAAATTCATTCATTTTAGTAAATTCTTAAGCGTAGAGGTTGTTACAGACATTAATAGCCGATGGTGTAGCTCTTTGCAGACCGAACGGAATTTTTAGAAAAATATTTTAACAAGCGCTTGCATTACTCGTTTTTTTATATATAATGAGAATCATTCTCATTAACATTGTTGAATTTTAGCTACTATGAATAGATCGAATAGTAATTTGCAAGTTATTACGGAATCACACTCTTTACTCATGCGCGATCCTTATAAGCCAATCAGTAGTGATAGCTTGTTTGTGATAGGTAATGAAGTACTTATTCAACACCAGGGCGAGCAGTATCGGTTACGTCGGACACGTAATGGTAAGCTGATCCTCACGAAATAATGAGTAAAAATTGAATGGGTTATCTTGCAAAACAAAAAAACCTATGACCGGATAAAACAGTTTCTCATCAGTCACTGGAAGTACTCTCTCCTCTGCCAGTGACTAGTTTAGCCAGCCAGCCTAACTTCTTCTGGGCAAGCCAGCCAATTTTTTTTATCAATTAAAGGGATATGGGCTATGAAATCTTTAAAAAAACCCATCTTTATGCTGGCCTTTCATGGAATAGATAATTTCTCCGGCAATTCGTTGCGCGATTATTCTCACCGTTCTTCACTCATCACAAAATACTGTACAGATAATCCTGAGAAGAAATTTACTTATCGCGGTAAGCTATTTTGGCTAAAAGATACATTGCATGCATGGCTGTCCACCTTTAGGGCAGTATCGGATGCTATAATCCGGCCTGTATCTGAACAAGAGCCCACCTCGATAATTCATAGCCGTCTTTCTGGGAAGGGAGTTTATACCAAAGTAAACATGAGGCCGGAGACAGAGTGGGTTCCACTGATCAAGGCAAAGCAGATGATCAAGTTTAATACCAGCCAGGAGATAGCCGAAATGCTCAGTAGTAACCTTAATCTTGCGGGACAAGCTGTTTTATGTGTGGGTGGGCGTGCTGCGCTTTATCCAGACTATCTTCAACTGGTAGAAGCTGTTGGGGGTCGCTTCATGGTCTATCGTGGCAATCCAGAAAATAAAAGAGCTCATTTATATATATTGCTCGATGGCGTCAATATGGTTATTTGCCCGGTCGACTGTGTCAGTCATGATGATTATTTTGCCGTCAAACGTTATTGCAAGCTGACGAGCAAGTTGTGTGTATTCCTGGAGCGTTCCAGCTTGCCTGCTTTTAGCCAGGGTTTGAGAATGCTTATTTTACAAACACATAGAGATCATTATTCAGCGTAACAGATTTCCTGCTTTCTGTTTATCCCCATGGTGCGTTCTATCATAAGAGCGACCAAAGTGCGGATGATAGTAAGGGCACGAGCATACTTTCGGAAGAGTAATATACTTATTTTTGGATTGCAGATGAAGAGGCTGGCCCTGATCCCAGCAATCCTTCCTCCCCAGCAATCCTTTCTCGCTTGTCTGGCTGTTAGACAGTTGTTTAACAATCGGATGAATATCTCGTGGCAGAGGATGCTGTGTTCAAAGAGCAAGCCGTTCTGCCGGTGCCTGGACAATGCTGGCTTGAGAAGACCTTGCGTGGCATAAGACACCTACCAAATCAGTAATTGTCTATGTTCTGGATCAGGAAAAACGTATCTTGAGATAACTCACTGTTTCCCAGATCTTTGGCATTGCTATGCTAGTTAAGTCAGTGGAAATCTATTCCATTAATAAAACTTTCCTCATGTGCTTTCGTTCTGATAATTCACTTTTTTAGAATAGAACATTCTCTCCGTAATATTTTAGCGATTTGTAAAACGATTAATTCAGAGATTTTTTATAGTGTGTTTCTAATAGGAGACAAAATAAAGCTATTGAAAATATTAAATTATTTATTAAATAGGAAAAAACATCTTTCTAATGAGAGACATAAAAAAGCATTTAAAAAACAGTATGTTATGCGTTGAACATGTATTATGTTAAAAAATTAATTAATTATTAATGACATTTGCCCGAGCTTTTCTTTTAAAATTGCAATGTAATAGATTGATTAATAATCCTAAAATTATTTTGGCATGAATGTTGCTGGTAAATAAGTTTCACATTAACATTAAAAATGACGAGGTCGTTTTTATTGCAGCGCCAATCATAGCGCACTGTTTGCTTAACCTTTCCAGTCGCAGGTTTTCTCAAGGCAAGATTGCTTATCCATTGGCTGAATAAAGAATAGCTATAATTAAATTATAAGGAGATTGATAATCTATGGTCGGTATATCATCAGGTCGAAAGGCGTTGAAGATAATCGTTTTCTTTTCGGTGATTCTAATTTTTCTATTTATAAGCAATGCTTTTGCTAAAGATGATGAGTCTGAGATTAATGATAATGCTCGCGATAATGAGATTAAATTTGAGCTTACTGACAATGCCGGCCGCTGGTTTGATACAGGAGCAGAGCTAGCGGGTAACCGCTCGATTGCAGTCGCTGCACCGGGTGTGCGAGTTAAATTCTCGGGTAATTCAAATACCGTTCATACCAGAACTAGTCTAGTTTATCCTACCGGAGCCGCTGGCATGCCCTTTAATACCGAGCCGAGAAAGGGAGGCGACGAGGTGACGCTGACTACTCCGGGTTTGTATGTTTTTGTCTGTAGTATTCATCCTTACATGTTTGGTGCGGTGATTGTGGATGATCCGGCTACAGCCGGGTTGGATCTGGGCTCCTCGCTCAGTATGATTACGGGAGAAAGTTTTTCCAGCAGCAGCGATTTGGCAACACGAGTGCTGCGCACCTTTTTCATTGCGACCAACCCTGCAAACTGGCAGAACTATGCCAGTAATACGCCTTGGCATATTACCTACCCAAATATGGATGTACACATCGATGGAAATATCGTCAATTTAGCCAGTGCTCTGAATGCTCGTTATGGGAATGATCTGGCATTGGAAGCGCTCAGCAAGCCAGCGATACTCGCAGTAGGTGAAGTATGGGTAGCCACCCAGTTTGAAACCACCGCAGGAAAATCCAAGCCGGGTACGGTGTCCGCGATAGATGGGGTCAACTGGCAAGTTACGCGCAAAGTGGCTTTGCCGTCGATCGATATCAATAATCCGCACAATTTGTGGACTGATAAGGATCAGAATGTTATTTATGCGACCCAATGGTTTGATAGTAAACTGGCTGTTTATGATCGCCAAACGGGGACATTGATTCGGAATGTGTCTGTTGGTGAATCGCCTGCGCATGTGATGACTTTGACCGATAATGATCTGATTCACATCACCAATAACGGTGACAGCCGCACAGATTCAGTGATGGAGCTGGCGCCTCTCGCAACCGAAGTGCTGCGCCGTATTGATATTGGCCGAGGTACGCCACATGGTCATTGGATGAGCCATGACGGCAAACATATGGTTACACCCAATGTGACAAGCGGTGATACCACACAATATAACTTCAGAACCAATGTCATTGAAGCGATTGTGCCGGTAAGTGGTGAATTCAGTCACCCATTGGCCATTGGCATGCTGCCGAATGCCGATAAATATTATGTCGCCAACATGTTTGACAACACGATTACAGCAGTCGACATGAGTACGCATACTGTCATCAAGCATATAAATCTGCTGGAGAACTACAATCCTCTGTCAGGCGCTGTTTCAGGCCCTGTGGGAGCATGGCCAATTCAAACACCGGTTTCTCCCGATGGAAAAAATATGGTGACAGCCAACACCTTGAGTGGCACGATTACCATTATCGATACCAGGCCAGGCCTGGCGACGACAGATACAGCTGTAAAAATGCTGCCGTGTGATCCAGGCTGTCATGGCGTGCAGTATGGCGCCAAGCAAGGTGGCGGGTACTATGCCTATGTATCCAGCAAATTCTCAAATAGACTGTTAGTGGTTGATCCCGATCCAAACGCTGATGGTGATCCGTCAGATGCCAGCATTGCCGGTAGTATAGGGCTCTTTGCTTCCGACGCAACTCTGAGAGATGATGCAATAACAGGCAATCCAGGAATGGGTGGGCAAGGCATACTGCCGATTCCACTGGTTTACAACGGCTGGGTGCAAAATTTGCCCGCTTCCTGGAGCAATCAACTAACTGAGACACAGCGTCATCCGATTCAGTAGTGAGACAGCGTGAGGCGATAGCGCTATTAAGCATCGCCTCCGTTTCGGATCTATCGTCGATCGAGATCTGGCTGCTTTTAGTAAAGCAGGGGCATGGGCAAATAAAGCTGGTTCTGCTACCGCCGATTTTTAATCGGGATATGGTATAAAACGTTTATTAGCATTATTCATTCATACACAAAAGTAATTTTCAGCACATGAAAGCGAGTACTTGTGCATGTCCTTACTATGCAGAAGTCTCTTCAGATCCTGTATCATCCTGCTTTTAGAGTTACATGCAAGCTTTCATGAAAACGATTTTTCTGGATTTTGAAAAAGGTATCGAGGAATTTGAAGAGAAGATCGAGCAACTGCGCTTTGCCCAGGATAATTCAGCATTAGATATCTCAGCTGAAATCGCTAAATTGCAGGCAAAAAGCCAGGCGCTCACCAAAAATGTCTATGCCAAGCTCACACCTTGGCAGATTTCTCAGGTGGCACGTCATCCGCAACGTCCCTATACACTTGATTATATTCAGTACTTGTTCACTGATTTTGAAGAGTTACATGGAGATCGACATTTTGCAGACGATCATGCGATTGTGGGGGGATTGGCGCATTTTAACCAGCAGCCTGTGATGGTAATTGGTCATCAAAAAGGTCGTGATACCAAAGAGAAAATTTACCGTAATTTCGGGATGCCAAAACCAGAAGGCTATCGCAAAGCATTGAGGTTAATGCGCCTTGCAGAGAAATTTTCGCTACCACTGATCACTTTTATCGATACGCCGGGTGCTTATCCAGGAATCGATGCTGAAGAACGCGGACAATCCGAAGCAATAGGGAAGAATCTCTACGTAATGGCTGAACTGAAAGTGCCTATTATATCTATCGTAATCGGTGAAGGAGGTTCAGGTGGTGCGCTGGCTGTTGCGGTTGGGGATGCTGTCATGATGCTGCAGTATGCCACTTACTCGGTTATTTCCCCAGAAGGGTGTGCTTCAATCCTTTGGAAGAGTGCAGATAAATCGTCCGAAGCAGCAGAAATCATGGGGATTACCGCTGATCGCCTGAAAGAACTGGAGCTGATCGATACCGTTATCAGTGAGCCGATTGGTGGGGCACATCGCGATTATATTGCTATCATGCATTCAGTCAAAAGCGCCTTGCAGGATACCTTAAGAAAGCTGCAGGTTCTGCCGTATGAAATGCTCCTACAGAAGCGTTTTAATCGATTAATGGGGTATGGCAAATTTAAGGAAGTCAAGGCCGAACACCATTCTTGAATGGGTTGAAAGCAACCTGCGCACGCAGGTTAGCGGGAAAGATCATTTAGTTGTTGCGCTAAGTGGGGGCGTTGACTCAGTGGTGCTGCTGCATTTGCTTCATACACTCTCAAGGTTGATGACGTTCAGGCTTTCTGCCGTGCATGTCGAACATGGCATAAGTGCTTATGCCGCCCAATGGAGTGATTTCTGCCAGAATCAATGCAGCGCGTTGGGGATTCCTATTCAGATTTTCCGTTTAAAAGTTCAGAAAGTGCCTCAGGTTAGCCTTGAGGCCGCAGCCAGGCAGGCACGTTATCAGGTATTTAACGGTATTGAAGCTGACTATATTGTGCTGGCGCATCATCAGGATGATCAAGTTGAAACCGTGCTGTTACAGCTTCTGCGTGGTGCGGGCGTTAAGGGCTTGGCAGGAATGCCAGTGGTAAGGAAGCTCGCTTCTAGGAGTGCGATCCGATTATTACGCCCTCTGCTTAATGTTTCACGCGAAACTATCCTGCAGTATGCGCGGCAGCATCATCTTAGCTGGGTGGATGACGAGAGTAATAGTGACACGGCATACAATCGCAATTTTCTGCGGCATGTTATTTGCCCGCTGCTGGAGCAGCGCTTTCCTGCTTATCGGGAGACATGCTCACGCGCTAGCCAACATCTTGGCGAAGCAGCCCACTTATTGGATGAGCTTGCCGAGATTGATAGCCAATGCGCTATGACAGCCGGTAATCTTCACCTGGATGGTTTGCGCCAGCTCAGTTTTTCCCGTGCCAAGAATCTGTTGCGCTATCTGTTCTCGCAGCACGGAGCAATCCCGCCCAATTCCCTAAAACTTGAAGAAATCTTGCGGCAATTATTGTCGGCGAAAGCCGATACTAAACTGCATCTTGTTTTTGGCGAAGTAGAGATACGATGTTTCAAAGGCTTGGTTAGAATTCAACCAAAACGTATGCAATCCGAGATGAATGTTCCCCTGGTATGGCGCGGGGAGCATCGCTGGGTGCTTGAGCCTTTAGAGGGGATGATTGAATTCGTTCAACAGCAGGGTATGGGAATCAACCCGACTGAGCTGATTAAGAAGCCTGTCACTGTCCGCCTGCGCGCGGGAGGAGAGCGATTTCAGCCTGACTGCAAACGTCCTCGTCGCAGCTTGAAAAAGCTCCTGCAAGAAGCTGCGCTGCCGCCATGGGAGCGTGGTACCCTACCGTTACTTTTCAGTGGCGAACAACTCGTCTGGGTGCCTGGCATTGGTGTGGATTGTGCTTTCCAGGCATTGCCGGGAGAATTGGGATGGGTAGTGACATGGCGGCCAAATAAGTTAGATTAAGCGATCAAAATGACCTTTCAAATAATTTTCCGGAAAAAAACATGATTCTTGTAACGGGTGGAGCAGGATTTATCGGGGCAAATTTCGTACTGGACTGGCTGGCACAGTCAGATGAGCCCGTAATTAATTTAGATAAATTGACTTACGCAGGCAATCTGCAGAATTTGGCTTCATTAGAAGGAGATTCGCGGCATATCTTTATACACGGTGATATTAATGATCAACAGAAAATAGCAACCTTGCTTAAGCAATATCATCCTCGTGCCATCATTCATTTGGCAGCAGAAAGCCATGTTGATCGCTCCATCCATGAACCGGAAGCGTTCATTCAGACGAATATTGTAGGTACTTTCAGGTTACTGGACATAGCCTATTATTACTGGAAAGAGCAGGAAGGGGAAGCTCAACAGGCTTTCCGTTTTGTTCATGTTTCAACGGATGAAGTGTATGGTTCCCTCTGTAAAGATGCGCCTGCTTTTACAGAAACTCATCCTTATCAGCCAAATAGCCCTTATTCCGCCAGCAAGGCTTCCAGTGATCAACTGGTTCGTGCTTATCATCATACTTACGGTTTACCTACGTTAATCACAAATTGCTCCAACAATTATGGCGCATTCCAGTTTCCGGAAAAGCTCATTCCCTTGATGATCGTGAATGCGCTGTCAGGTAAGCCATTGCCTGTATATGGAGACGGTCAGCAGATCCGTGATTGGCTTTACGTGAAGGATCATTGCAGTGCCATTCGCCGTGTGCTGCAGGCCGGGATTCCAGGAGAAACTTACAATATTGGCGGATGGAATGAGAAACCCAATATAGAGATTGTGCATATCATTTGCGATTTACTTAATGAGCTTCATCCTGCTGATTATCACAAATTAATCAAATATGTGACCGATCGCCCAGGTCATGATCGCCGTTATGCAATTGATGCACGTAAAATCGAGCGTGATCTAGGCTGGAGGCCAGTCGAAACGTTTGAAACAGGCATACGTAAAACTGTCAAGTGGTATCTGGATCATCAAGACTGGGTTGCCAATGTACACTCCGGCGAGTATCGAAAATGGATTGAATCTCACTATCAGGAGCATGCCGGGTGAAGATATTGTTATTCGGCAAGAATGGGCAAGTGGGTTGGGAATTGCAGCGCAGCCTCCAGCCGCTTGGTGAGGTGGTGGCATTGGATAGATCCAGTCAAGTATATTGCGGTGATTTGGCTGATCTGGTTGGAATCAGGCAAACCGTACGTGCGGTTATGCCAGACGTCATCGTTAATGCGGCTGCGTATACCGCTGTGGACCGAGCTGAAAGCGAGCCTGATCTGGCGTACCAGATCAATGTTGAAGCAGCGGCCATCTTAGCGCAGGAAGCACAGCGTATGGATGCCTGGTTGATTCACTACTCTACAGATTATGTCTTTGATGGCAGCGGCGACAGCCCATGGATCGAATCTGATTTGCCTTCCCCTTTGAATGTTTATGGCCAAACTAAACTCCAGGGAGAAGAGGCTATTCGCAATGCTGGCTGCCGCCATGTGATTTTTCGGACAAGCTGGGTTTATGCTGCACGGGGCAATAATTTTGCCAGAACCATGCTGCGTCTGGCGCAAGAGCGTAATCAGTTAACTGTCATTGATGACCAGATTGGTGCGCCGACAGGAGCGGACTTGCTTGCTGATGTGACTGCGCACGCGATTTCGAAGGCATTGAAACAGCCTGAGGTAGCAGGGCTTTATCATCTGGTCGCAGACGGGGAAGTTTCTTGGTATGGTTATGCCCACTTCGTACTCACTTTTGCAAGAGAGCACGGCTGGGCAACCAAGACTCAATCTGAAGCTATTCTGCCAGTGCCTAGCCGTGCCTTTGCCACAGCTGCGAAGCGACCGCTGAACTCTCGCTTGAATACCGAAAAATTCCGCTGCATTTTTAGGCTGAATATTCCTCACTGGCAAATAGGTGTTGCCCGGATGCTGACTGAGGTGCTAGAGAAATAAGCAAAAGTTATCGGAACTGCCAACTTTCCATAGTCCCTATTAGCAAATTGGCGGCCATTTTGCCGAAACGCTTGGCAAAATGTTCAGCTAATCCTTCCTTAGTTGTATAATCAACGATGCGCTCGACTTGGATGACTTCTCGCGCAACATAGTCGGCGCTGCCAAATGCATCTACCAAGCCGAGGTCTATGCTCTTTTGACCTGTCCAGAGCATGCCGCTGAAAATTTCTGCTGTATTCTTCAGGCGCTCACCTCTCCCTTGCTGAACCACCTGTATGAATTGCTGATGAATTTCAGCTAGCATTTTCTGAGCATGCTCTTTTTGTTTTGGATCAGTGGGTGAAAAAGGATCCAGAAAACTTTTATTTTCCCCTGCTGTGAGCAGGCGTCGTTCAATACCCAATTTTTCGAGGGTGCCCGTAAAACCAAAACTATCCAGGATGACGCCGATGGAACCAACAATACTCGCTTTATCCACGAAGATTTTGTCGGCAGCCACCGCAGCGTAGTAGCCTCCAGAAGCGCAAATATCCTCTACTACGGCATAAAGTGGAATTTGCGGATACTCCGCTCGTAACCGTCGAATTTCATCATTGATATAGCCTGCCTGTACCGGACTTCCTCCTGGGCTATTGATTCGTAGGATAACTCCCGCTGTGTTTTTGTCTTTAAAAGCTTTTTGCAACGCTGCGTTAACATTCTCAGCGCTTCCCATGCTATCTGGCTTGATTTCGCCTCGTAAATCAACCAGTGCTGCATGTCTTTCGGAACTTCCAACAGCTTCTTCCCCGAGCCAGCCTAATCCCCAGAAAAGCAAAATATAAAGGTAAATAAAAGTCAGTGATTTAAAAAAAATACTCCAATAACGCGTGCGACGTTGCTCCTGCAAAGAAGAAAATACCAATTTTTCCAATATTTCCTTTTCCCGGCCTTCATTACGATTTGTTGAATCTGTCATAGCTTCCTCAACTCTTTAGAATGATGTTTCTGAAAATGATAATAAGTATGGTTAGAATATTTTTGAAATTTTACTAGGGTCTGTTGACATTTCACATAGGTAGCCACAGATATCCACACGCTATGGCTACCATACTCTCGTAATTTCGCTTCAGTTTGTCGTATCGCGT
>NZ_FOUB01000057.1 GCF_900114745.1 Nitrosomonas communis
CTTATATATAGTCGATGTATTACAAGAAATTGCACCGGTAAGATTTCTTATACTTCAACCAAATCCTTACGTCTACATGAATTAAGCTATCTTTAGTAGATGAAAATGCCGACTGTATGAAACACTTATTTGATAAATAACAGTAACGATCTTTTTTTTCATCATTCTTAGCTACTTGGTTGACTGAGGCCGATAAAGTATAAAATTTCACCAGCTATTCAATAACAAAGGAAAACCTTGAAAAAATCACCTCCCTTCAAAATAGGCATGGTCTGGTACTATCGCGAAGATTACGATGCAATCCTCAGAATCATGACTGATAGTCATAAGCTACCCGAAAGCTTCGACATATGGCTTGCTGAAGCGGAACAAGATGAGGACAATCTTACGAAGGATGGATATACTGTTGTGCGCACTCGTATCGATCCTGAAACGTTTCTTGGTTGGCGCCGCTCGCAAGGCCTGAATGCCGATTTCGAGGCACGCATGGGCTTTGCCAACTTCATAGCGAAACAAAGCGCAAAAAGTAACCATAGAAAAAACATATTTAACGTGAGTTCGACATAAGGATTATTACCTCACGGCTGGAAGAGCTTGAGGAATTCTGATTCCTGATATTAAGTGAGGGTTTTTTCTCAAGAATAATGATGAAACTATTTTCCTAGATTCATCTTTCATCAAGAATTCAGATTCCTTTTGCTACTTTTATTACCCCGAACTCACGTTTGAATAGGAAAATTTAGTGAGTCTCATAAATTTCAAGAGAATTTCATTTCTACTCTTACTATGCATCGCGTTCTTGCCGTTATTTGCAGTGGCTCAGGAACATATCGGGCGTGTGGTCGGGGTATTGGATGGCGACACGATCACTATACTGGATGATCGCAAGCAGCAAATCTAAGTGCGGCTCGCAGAGATCGATACACCAGAATCAGCCCAACCCTATGGATCGCGTGCCAAGCAGGAATTATCGCGACTAGTCTTTGGAAAAACCGTAAGTGTCAAAGTGCACGATACAGATCGCTATGGGCGTAAAGTCGGGCGTGTCTATACGGACGATACCGATGTCAATGCAGAAATGGTAAGGCTCGGTGCAGCTTGGGTGTACCGAAAGTATGCCAGCGATCAACGCCTCTACACTTTGGAGAAGCGGGCTCGTCAGAATAGGGCTGGGTTATGGAATTTACCGGAAGCCCAGCAAGTTCCACCTTGGGAATGGCGCAAAGCGAGGCGATAAAGCGTGAAGTCAGGTTGCTCCGCATCTGTAGATATGAAAGATAGGTTTATACTGTTTGTTCATAGAATTTTGGCATATACATTCCATAACCTCATGTTTATATTTAATTAAATAGAAACTGGATGCCGAAATTTGACCAATGAAGAGTATATTTGCCTCTTTTTCTTCATAATTATGCTGTTTTCCTCATTTTCAGCTCATTCAACCGAAGCCCAAAACCAGATCGTGGAAGGCTTGGAGCCCCACAGCATTACGATCATTGGTGAGCGTCATAAGCGACCTGAATCTATCCAATTCTTCCGGGAGCTAATATCCAGATACCTACAGCAAGATAAGTGCCTGACTATTGCTTTGGAAATTGCCAGCAATCAACAGACAACTCTAGATGAGATCGTAGAAGGCAGGAAGATCGTAGCAGATATCGAGATTCCTCCGATGGTCGACCATCCTCCCTACCGCTCGCTGATGGATGATCTGGTTGCAATGAAGAGGAGAGGCACTTGCCTGAAGCTGATCGCCATCGATGGGGGAGAGCTAAACGTCAACCGGGACGAATGGATGGCTGAAAGGCTGGCGAAGCAAGTAAGGCAGGCTCCGATATTGGCATTGTTGGGGAACCTGCACACTCTGAAAAGAGTAGATTGGTATACCTCCGTGAGCAAGGTATCCCCTTATGTTGCAGAGATCCTGGTGTCCCAGGGTCACCGAATAAAATCCTACCCGCAAATCTGGCTGGATAAAGAATGTAGTATTCAAAATGGCCTCATTTCCTCTGATGAGCAGAAGACAGTGAGTCTGATCAATCGCAGCTTAATTTCTCTGCTTAATGCTGCTAAATACGAGACGGTAAATGACGTCATTGATGGCGTTATCCTCTGGGAATGCGGTTAATCGGAAGATGCTGTAATAGAAGGTAGTCAGTGCGCTGGCAGAATGATGGAAGCAACGCGGCGCGGGAAGGGTGCCGGCCGCCCCGGCCCGCCCGTCGGAATTTCGGGAGTGAGTGGGGCGCAAACCGACCCCTTGGGCGCGCATAGTCGGCCGCTGCGAGGCAGTTGCGGGGCGGGCATGGGGATAGTCAGCCCGTGCGCTCCAACGACCCCTGGACAGGTGATAGCGTGGATATTATTCTACCTAAGCCCATCGCGCCTTCGCTTTCGCACTCATCAAGCGGGGCCATCGATTGTATATTCTGTGACCACTTCGTCTTTCACCCGAGACTCACCTGACTATAGGGCTGACCTTGCTCGATATTGTCTTGGGGATCAAATTCCACTCACTCATTATTGCCTGACTCAGAGATCAGGATATCTGAAATATGACAGGAATTTCACAAAAACTTAACAGCAATTTGTCAATTGCATGACATAATGTCGCCCCGGGTACACGTCTTCTCAGGGAAGGAAGATGGATTAACCGGTGATAAAGAAGAAAAAGTACTTCTTAACTTAAATTATAGGGGAAATAGTAGTCTATGTTGTATATGCCGTTAAACCGAAAGATAATGAATATGACGATTTGCGTCATGGGGATCCTGTCATCGCTGTCTGCAGGCAATATTTTTGCTGCTGATAACGAGGTTCAATTTTCACTGACCGACAACCCTGGCCGCTGGTATGATACCGGTACAGAGTTAGCCGGTAGTCGTTCGATTGCAGTGGCAACACCAGGCGTGCAGGTCAAATTCTCAGGCAATTCAAATACAGTACATACCAGAACCAGTGTGATTTATCCGACTGGGGCGGCCGGCATGCCATTTAATACCGAGCCGAAAAAAGGAGGTGACAATCTGACACTCACGACTCCAGGCTTGTATGTCTTTACCTGCAGTATTCATCCTTACATGCTTGGGGCGGTGATTGTAGATGACCCAGCTACCACCGGTTTAGATTTAGGTTCTTCACTCAGTCTGATTACGGGAGTGAGCTTTCCCAGCAGCAGCGACCTGGCCACACGTTTACTGCGGACCTTCTTTATCACCACTAATCCTGCCAACTGGCAGAACTATGCGAGTAGTGCGCCCTGGCATATCGCCTATCCCAACGTTGATGTACGCGTCGATGCAGGGGTTGTCAATCTACCGAATGTACTGAATGCCCGTTATGGGAACGATCTGGCACTGCAACCACTTAACAATCCAGCGACTCCGGCAGTAGGTGAAGTGTGGGTAGCCACCCAGTTTGAAACCACATCAGGAAAAACTAAAGCGGGAACAGTGTCAGCCATTAATGGGGCCGACTGGCAAGTGAGGCGCAAAGTCGCTATGCCTTCGATCAACATGAATAATCCCCATAATATGTGGACCGATAAAGACCAGAACGTTATTTATGCGGCACAATGGTTTGACAGTAAACTAACCGTGTTTGATCGTGAAACCGGCGAATTGATCCGTAATGTGTCAGTGGGTGAGGCACCGGCCCATGTGATGACGTTGACGAATAATGATCATCTGCACATTACTAACAGCGGCGATACCCGGACAGATTCTGTCATGGAGCTGGCCCCTTTGGCCACCAATGTATTGCGCCGCATCGATATCGGTCGCGGCAATCCTCATGCGCATTGGATGAGTCATGACGGCGCTACCATGGTGACACCCAATATCATTACCGGCGATACCACGCAATACAATTTCAGTACCGATACCATTGATGCCATTCTGCCGGTAGGCAATGAATTTAGTCATCCTGTGGCAACAGGAATGCTGCCGGATGCAAGCAAGTATTATGTGGCCAATCTGCTTGACAATTCAATTATAGCTGTCGATATGGAGACGCATACTATTATCAAGCATATCAATCTGCTTGAAAACTATGATCCTATATCAGGTAACATTTCAGGTCCTCTGGGAGCAATGCCCATTCAATCGCCAGTTTCTCCCGACGGGAAAAGCATGGTGACAGCCAACATGTTAAGTGAAACCATTATCATCACCGATACCAGGCCAGGCTTGGCGACTACAGATACAGTAGTCAAGATGCTGCCCTGTGATCCAGGCTGTCATGGGGTGCAATATGGCGCCAAGCAAGGGGGAGGGTACTATGCTTATGTTGCAAGCAAGTTCTCGAATAGTTTGCTAGTGGTTGATCCTGATCCAAACGCTGATGGTGATCCCTCCGACGCTAGAATTGCAGGCAGAGTGGGACTCTTCGCTTCGAGCGCAACCCTTAAAGATGCCAATATAACCGGCAATGCAGGAATGGGCGGACAAGGTATCCTGCCTGTTCCGCTGGTTTACAATGGCTGGGTGCAAAATTTGCCCGCTTCCTGGAGCAATCAACTAACTGAAGCACAGCGTCATCCGATTCAATAACAATGCATCGTGAGGCGATAGCGTTCATCGCTGTCGCCTGCGTGTTAGATCTATGATTATCTGTATAATTAATTGCCTCCAATTAAGAGGGCATTAGCGGATAAGACTGGTTCCTGATACAGCCATTGTCGTTCGGAATATGGTACAAATCGTTCATGATGATCTGTAAATATTTCACTTAGGTAGTCACAGAGCTATCCGCAAGCGATAGCTACCTAATCTTCGTAATTTCTTCTCAACTTGTCGTATCGTGTTGCTACTGTCCGATACTACTTCAATCGTGCAAAGAGGTTTCCTACCAGATACGCTATTTCACTTTTACATTCAATTTTAAATGGATGTCTGCTATTGCTGGATTTAGATCAGATAAATCCGATAGGACCAAGAACCTGAGTAGATGCTCTGGGCGTTACCCAGACAGGCAAACCGAGATGGCCGTGAACTCTTATCATTTTGCTGAGTTACTGGATTGCAGTCATGATTTTTAGGGTTGTGCCATACTGCGGACGATACTCAATATCTACATCGAACACCTGCTTGAGCAGATGCACCTGCCGCTTTTCATCGATTCCGGGTTGAGTGGGACGCAAACCGGCCCCACAGGCGCGCATAGTGGGCCGCTGCGGGGCGGGTGCGGGGTGGGGATGGAGGATAGTCATCTTGTGTGCTTCCGGTTGCCCGTGGAGGGACGATAATGTTGGGATTATCTTGCTTAAACCCAGCGCGACTTTGCTTGAGTTTTCGCACTCATTATAGTTCTATTACACATTGGCTGAATTGGCACCCTCTTCTATGCTGATAGAATAGTGAGTTCCACCAGATTATTCACAGCGAAGGATAAGCCATGAAAATAAGCGAAGATAAAAAATCTATCAGCTTGTCACTCAATGGAACATTGTCTGCACACGAGCTAACAACGCTAATAGCCGAGCTTGCGGTTGTCAGAGCAGGCATGCTTCCTGAAGTGCCAAAGACACCGCCAGTTAAAAGTGTTGAAGGCATGTCTGTGCAAGACGATCCGCGGCTGGTCATTATAAAGCTCAAGGATGGCAGAATCAGATTCGGGTTCATGAATGCAGGACTCGGCTGGCTTGTCTTTAACATTCCCAGCAAAAAAGCTTGCTCCATTCGCGACTACCTCATTGCCAACACCCAACCAAGTGCCAGTGACCTCTTCATAAATGACAGCGGAGACAAGAACACGCTGCAATGATTTAGGAAAGCTGTCGCCAGCAATAGTTAACAAGTGAGGGTTAGTTCTCATGAAGAAGGGCCAAACTTTCCCCCAAATCAATTTATCATAGGAAGCTCAGATCCTTCTTGCTACTTTTATTATCTCGAACTCACGTTTGAATAGGAAGATTTAGTGAGCCTCATAAATTTCAAGAAGATTTTATTTCTGCTCTTACTATGCATCTCGCTCTTGCCATTATTTGCAGTGGCTCAGGAACATATTGGGCGTGTAGTCGGGGTATCGGATGGTGACACGATAACCATCCTGGATGATCGCAAGCAAAAAATCAAAGTGCGGCTCGCTGAGATCGATACTCCTGAGTCAGCCCAACCCTATGGATCGCGTGCCAAGCAGGAATTATCGCGACTTGTCTATGGAAAAACGGTAAGTGTCAAAGTGCAGGATACAGATCGCTATGGGCGTAAAGTGGGGCGTGTCTATACGGACGATATCGATGCCAATGCAGAAATGGTAAGGCTTGGTGCAGCTTGGGCGTACCGAAAATATGCCAGTGATCAGAATCTCTATGCTTTAGAGAGGCGGGCTAGGCAGAATAGGGCCGGGTTATGGAGTTTGGAAGCTCAGCAAGTTCCACCTTGGGAATGGTGGAAAGCAGGCGATAAAATATGGAATCTAATCCCTTACATTGTAGGCGCAGACAAAATTAAAGCGTTTTCGACTTTTCAGCTACAGAGTTCCGACCTGAACTCTGTAAAGCTTCTCAATCCCCAATTGTAAATTGGCATCCTGTTCTAAAAGGATTTGATTCAATCTGATAAATAACTCGCCGCCAGGTACATCTTGTTCTTCGAAGACTATGCGCTTATTTTTGTTGTCATAATCAATCTGGATGAAATAACTAGGAGCATCAGCACATCCAGGACATCCAATAGTGTCAGGTAATGATTCAAATGATGAAAAATCTATTAATTTAACCAAAGAATTCCAAGAATCTATACTTTGCGTAACTTCTGTAATTATGTTTGGCAGTTGTTCGTCGGCTGAATTTAATCTGTTGGGTATCTTTGTTAGTGTAATTTTGTATGGATTAATCAATACATGAGTATTGCAATATCCAAAGCAAAAGCCGCTATTAAACCCAAATGCAATCTGTCTTACTTCCTTTTGTTTTTGTTCTTCAGCATATTGGTATTGCAATAAATCCCATCGACCATCTTCTGCTAATTTGAGTTTAGCATTTACAATTTTACCAGGTGGAACTGAAACTTCTTCAATACTCAGGATATTTTCAGAAAAATATGCATTCTCACTCCAAGATAAAGGCGGGAACAGTAATAATAACAGTAATAGTGTTGAGATAAGAGATTTCATAACATCTCTTGATTAACTTGTTGGATCCAGAATTAAATTTGTTAACGGCATTTAACAAGCAGAAGATCAAAAACAGGTAACCGCTTGAATCTCCATACACCACATTTGACTATAGTTCTAAAAACACGTCGACTCTGGCTGATGGACGCAAAAACCGTATGCTAAGGCTGTGACAGTAAGTTCTTCATTGATACTCCTCCACATAGATTCGTCATTATGTCATCACTGCAAGCCGATCGCTGGAATCCATGGGAAGAGTGTATGCCTGGCCGAGAAAACCAGATATTGTCGTTACGGGAGTCTTACACGAATCACAAAGATATCTCCTATTCGGTGATCTTGAATGATAAATCTAACGTTTCCATGTGTATTTTCCAATGCCCTCTCCAATTGTCTCCGCGTACTTACAGGTTCAAATTGTCTTGGTTGAGTTTCGATAGCAATGATTATATCATCCACTTCGAGTCCAGCGTTTTCACACGGCTCCCCCGAGGTAAGCTGTGTTATTTTTACTCCAAACCCAGCAGGTGAATTGTTGACTGTAACTCCACACGAGTTGGTGGGCTGGATAAATTGTATTTGTGGTTTCCCCTCATCATCACTGGTCTGAGCAAAGACAGGCATCGTTGCGGTAAAGGCGAACAATGATATAAAAGCAGCGACAAATATTTTAAATGATTTAGCTTTCATTGAATCTTCTCCTTGGATATTGAGTAAATTAAAAAATATGGACTTGCTGTTTTTACAGCAATTACTTAAGCGTTAAAACTAACGCCTTTGCCTTCATTAAATCACACGCAAAATCAAACTTAATTTTTTAGGTTTAACAGCTCAGTTTGAGCTAAATACCTGATTTAATACATAAATTAAGTTAGAAAAAATATATATTCTCTTGATAAAAATTAAAATAAGCAGAAACCTTAATTAGCTATAAAGAAAATGTGTAAAAACATGAGAGAGTATGCAAAAAAATGACAATTGCCCGGCAATTTCCAACCGCCTGTGGTACAACCTCCTTCTAACCGTTCCAACAGTTCCCGTCATTCAACCCTACCTGTTACATCCCACGCGGTTGCGTGAGAGGAAGAATCAGAGAGATTTTCTTTAACCTGATGAACCTAAATCCCGGCGTTATAGGCAGATGCAAAATAAGTGTGCGTTGGCACAGCACGCCTGATTTGACTGAGACTGCCTGCTATCCTCACGACTCAGCAATCAGAATTTGGAAAAGAGTTTTATCATTATTCGTGAAAAGAAACTATCGCTTAATATCAGACTCCTTCAAGCTTCTCCAGCCGTAGTGTTGTGATTCTTATGTCGAACTCACGTTAATGTAATAATTGTTACTCAGTTATTCCATTTCTATTTCATAAGTGAATTTATAATCCAAGGCCATGCAACGATGGATTGAACACATTCACGATCTTTTTCCATGTCGCGCATTGCTGCTTCCAGGTGATTTTCAAGCGCGTCCAGGCTGTCAAATACACGGTTATGGAATGATTTCTCCCGTAGCTCATCCCAAAGATTCTCCACAGGGTTGAGTTCCGGAGAGTAGGGTGGCAGCATCAGTAAACGCAGATTATGTGGAAGCTTAAGGGTGTGACTACGATGCCATCCTGCCCCATCGAGTGCCAGGATAATCCGGTCATTGGGATGACGTGACGCTACTTCATCCAGAAATAGCTGCATGCAATGACTATTAACCTGAGGCAGGATAAGCGTATCCAGTTCACCATCAGCGATAGAGACAGCAGCATAAGCATAGACATATTCCTGGGTGATCATGGCCTCGCATAGTGGTCGTATAGGTTTGGGACACCCACATCAGCGTGTATCGGAAACACGCCCAAAGCGAGCTTCATCCTGAAACATCAACCGCAGTTGTCCTTCTGCTTGCCACTCCTGGTCAATTGCTATGAGGGTATCGCGAAGTTTTTTTCCACTCGTCCTGAGCGAGCGCGTCAGCTTTGGGATGGCGCTTGTCAGGGGCAAGCTTGCGCCAGCCATGGCGGTGCAGCAGGTTGTAAGTAGCTGCGAGCGATGTCTTGCGTTTTAAGCGTGCATCTAATGCTTGCTTGATTTCGCTTACAATCAAAATACCTCCAGCCGCTGCTTTTTCTATAAAAGGCGCCAGAAAGGTAACTTCTTCTTCACGGGAAAGATTCTCGCGCCGTCGTCCACCACGGGTGGGCTTGGTTGTGTCACGTATGCCGCCATTGCGAATAAGACGCCTTCGAAGCTGTCACGCCCAGCCTATTGAAGTACCTATTGCGGTAGCTGTCTGCTCCATTGATAAGCCAAGTTCCAAAGGTAGCACTACAGCCTGTGCCTGGTTTAATTCTTCTATTGTTCGGGCATTAACCAATAATGCCTTTGCTTGTTCTAAAACTTCTTTACCACTTGCCACTCGTGCCATCACTATACTTCCTTTCACAAGTTGCTTCTATTATTTTACTTATGAAGTAGAAATGGAATTACTAGATTTATCCGTCTTGGTGAGCTGGTCAGCCCACTTCTCCTCCAAGGCTCCGTAAGTGAGTAGGGCTCAGGTTGGCCCACGGCGCACGCGTAGTTGCCCGCTGCTGACCCGTTTCGGGGTGGGGATGGTTCTACCCCCATCCGAATTTTTCGAGCATCATCCTGGACAATTCCGGGTCACTTCTGCCGATTTTCCCGCCCGTGCTCGCCGCCATTGGGTTTCGGCCGATGCTCAGAAAAAGTTCGGTAGAAGCCGCCGCAAACCGTTGTTTTGCATGAGCGAGGAGGGTGGAGGTGCGCCATAATAGATGGCTCAGTTTCGGCCACGGTTCGGTTGGTGCGCGCCGGTTCGGTGCCAGGTAGAAAAACTACTTTGGATTCTTCATCTATCTGTAGGCATAAGCGACTGAGCCCCGGACTGTTAATCCGGCGGTCACTGGCTTGAGGTAGGGTAGGTAAGAGTTATCAATGGATAATATATTGTTATATAAAGATATTATCGAAATAATCTGATGAGTATGTGGTGGAGTGAGCGCCGGACTCCGAGTTGTGCTTTTACATGAGGTAAATCTTGCGCCAGCGGTGATAGCTCTTGCCACTAATGCCCATCTGTTTGCAGGCGTTCAGTAATGTATTGTCATTTGCTATCAATACATCAATCTCGCGTTGCAGATTCACTCTATCTTCAGCTTTAGATCGTTTCTCCTGAACGTTGCAAGTTTCTTCACCTTTATCGTGTTACCAAATTTAAATTCTCTCTCAACTCGTGGTACTAAGAGATGGCCTCAGTTCATCATCATAAGGAGAATTCAGTTTCTTATTACAGCTTTTCTTTTGTCGAACTCACGTTAATATATGGGAATATTTTGGACGATACCTAAATAGATAACGACGTTTCGGAGATCTCAAATAGTGAGCAGCAGACGATAGATATTCCAAGAAGGAATTTAAACATTGACAACATTGACAACTAGCAACGGAACAAAAGTAGAACTACCGGCAGGCGTAAAGCTGCTTCGCACACTTGAAGGGCATGATGCAAAAATCATAAGGGTGACTTTTAACCCGCAGGATGGCACGCTTGCCAGTGCAAGTGCTGACGGAACAGTGAAATTCTGGGAAGCAACAAACGGTAAGTTGCTTCATACGATCAAAATGCACGGGGGCGAGGTCAATAGTGTGGTATTTGATCCACTGGGCAAGACGCTAGCCAGTGCTAATGCTGACGGAACGGTGAAACTTTGGGAAACGATAAGCGATAAACTACGCTATACGCTCCAAGAGCGCGATGTCATTAGCTTGGCTTTTGATCCGCAGGGCGGTAAACTCGCTAGCGGAAGTATCTATGGAACGGTGAAACTCTGGGAAGTGACAAACGGTAAGCTTCTCCATACGCTGAAAGCGCATACACACTGGACCATTAGCTTGGCTTTTAATCCGCAGGGGGACACGCTAGCCAGCGCAAGTTTCGACAGAACGGTGAAACTCTGGGAGGTGACAAACGGTATGCAGCTTCATAGGCTCAATGAGCATGCGAACGCGGTCAATAGCTTAGCTTTTAATCTGCAGGGTGACATGCTTGCCAGTGCTGGTTTCGATGACACAGTGAAGTTGTGGGAAGTATTTAGCGGGAAGCTACTCCATAAGCTGGAGGGGCCGGTTGATATTTTACATGGCCTGGCATTTTCGCCCGACGGTCGTTTACTTGCTGCTAGAGAAGGCTTCCATTCTGATAAGTATACTCAGAATCTGAGACACATATGGATATGGCGCTGTGATAACTGGGAGGTAATCGCGCGAATTCCTGTGATTGGATGCTCCCTTAATGCCCAGGAATTTCTTGCGTTTCACCCCACTCTACCGCTGTTAGCCACAGCAAGTTCAGAATCAGACATGCCGGAAGAAATGCAATTCCGTCTGATTGACATCTGGGAGCTAAACTTCGACATCCTGCTGGGTAAGAGGATGAACTTAGTAGACGCGGTACACCACACGACGGCTAAGATAGTGCTGGTAGGTGATCACAGCGTAGGTAAATCGGCACTGGGTTATCACCTGATCCACGGTCATTTCAAAGAGCAAGCATCGACGCACGGGCAGCAGTTTTGGGTATTTCCCGCCCTAGGCCAGCGCCGCAGTGATGGAACGAAGTGTGAAGCGATTCTCTGGGATTTCGCGGGTCAGCCGGACTACCGGCTAGTCCATGCACTGTTCATGGATGATACCGATCTGGCGCTGGTGTTGTTTGATGCCTCGGATCTTCGCGACCCACTACACGGCGTAAGTTTCTGGCTTAAACAACTGCAAACAGAACAACGCCGTTGCCCCATCATCCTAGTGGCTGCCCAAGCGGATCGCGGAAGCTGTACGCTGACACCAGAGGATCTGAACGCATTCTGTAAAAATAACAATATCGTCGGTCCCATCACGACCAGCGCTCTCACTGGGGAAGGAATTGATGAATTGGTTAATCGGATGAAATCTATGATTCCTTGGGATGACAAACCCGCGACGGTCACAACTACAACCTTTAAACGGATCAAGGACTATGTCCTTGGCCTCAAGGGTGCAGAAGCTGACAATCAGACAATTGTCACACCTAAGGTACTCCGAAGTCGGTTGGAAGCTACCGATACTAACTGGCATTTCACCGATGCTGAGATGCTAACCGCTGTGGATCACCTAGAAAATTATGGTTATGTCAAACGGCTACGAACCTCGCAAGGAGAGCAGCGTGTACTGCTCCAACCGGAACGGCTTAACAATCTGGCGTCATCTTTCGTGCTGGAAGCAAGACGTAATCTGAAAGGATTGGGTGCCTTGGAGGAGAAACGGCTGCTGTCAGGCGGCTATGCTTTTCCAGAACTGACAGACCTACATGCTGGCGAGCGCGACGTGCTCCTGGATTCGGCAGCGCTGCTTTTCCTGGAGCATAATATTTGTTTCCGCGAGACTGACCCGTTGCGCATAGAGTCTTATCTGATCTTCCCTGAACTGATCAACCTGAAGAAGCCGTTGGAACAGGAGCAAACGATTGAGGAAGACGTGGCCTATACAGTAAGTGGTCCGACAGAGAACGTGTTTGCCTCGCTGGTGGTGCTGTTAGGCTATACGCACACCTTTACTCGCACAGTTCAATGGCATAACAACGCCCGCTATGAAGTGGGCGATAGCCTGGTGTGCGGCTTCCGCCAAGAGGCAGAACGAGATGGCGAGCTAGACTTTGTGCTCTGCTTCGATCCCTCGGTCGGCGCGCCGGTACGAATCCTATTTCAAGGGCTTTTCGAGAGTTTCCTGGCCAGACGGAACCTGACGGTAAGGCGTTATGAACCCGTGCGTTGCAGCAATATGAAGTGCGGGCACTTGCTAGATCGATCAGTGGTGCGCCAGCGTTTAAAAGAAGAAAAAACCTTTGTTTTCTGCAACGAGTGCGGAAAGGAATTAACATTGCCGAAAATGGCAGAGCCGATCCAGTTGACGCGTGAAGTCCAAGCCGAGGTGGAATTGCAGCGTCGCACTGCCGAGCAGAGGACGCGTTTCGAACAAGCGGTTTTCCGTGTAAGCGCCTACGCGACTGATCAGAAGATCATACCCCCGGCGTGTTTCATTAGCTACGCTTGGGGCGTACTGGAGCATGAACATTGGGTCGAGAAACGACTGGCGACGGATCTGCAGAATGCGGGAATCAATGTGATATTGGACAAATGGCACAACATGCAAATTGGCGCGAGTGTATCGCGGTTCATCGAACGAATCGAGAAGAGCGATCGAATCATCATGGTCGGCACACCACTCTACCGGAAAAAGTACGAGAACAAAGATCCTTATACAGGTTACGTCGTGTCGGCTGAGGTCGATTTAATCGCGAACCGTCTTCTCGGCACCGAAACACAGAAAGAAAGCGTACTACCATTGTTACTGGAAGGTGAAAAAACTACTTCGTTGCCACCGTTGCTGCAGGGCCGTGTGTACGCTGATTTTCGCAGCGACGTCAATTACTTTATAACAGCATTCGATCTGATCTTAAGCCTTTATCAGCTACTTCCTAATCATACTGCCGTAGCTGATTTGCGCGAATCGATACAGAGGGATATGAGGTAGTCCACGTAGAGTGAAATCCTTATCATATCGAATAAAACATTTAAGATGCAATGCGCTTCACTCCATATTGCAATTATAACCAAACCCACATAAATAGATTATAATTTACGGATGACCTATCCGATATCATTTCGCCATAAAGTATTATCCATTCAAGAGAAGGAGAACCTCTCAATCGCGCAAGTGGCGCAGCGTTTTTGTGTGGGAACCGCCAGCGTGACGCGCTGGATCAAGACTCCCGACCCTAGGACAACCCGCAACAAACCTGCAACTAAGATCGACATGGAGATTCTGGCGCAGGACATCAAAAATCATCCGTACGCGTATCAGTATGAGCGAACCAATCGGCCTAGAGTCAGCGCTTGCGTGATTGTCATGGGCAGCGCGACCTTCCACAAACGGCAGGATATCAAAACCGCCTTTGCCGATGCCGGGCACACACTTGAATACCTGCCGTCTTATTCCCCACGCTTTGATGACATTGAACCCAAATGGGCTCAGGCCAAAGTCATCAGAAAAAGAGAGTAGTGTTACGTCGAGCAGCTCTATGCCGCTTATGAAATTAGATTCATTTTATATGGGATTAACTATAGCGTAACACTACACCTTTGTCGCACCGAAACAGTCCAGTATAACCTAACCGTTTTAATGCCCTCTCGATAAACCTATACTGCTCCGCTTTGGGAATCTTGAGCGCAATATCATGCGTCCTTTCTAGAAACGCTTTAACCTATGCCACCGTTTGTAGCCTTGCTTCATCCATATCAATCTCCATGCCTTGCATAATGACTAATTCAGAATCTAATTGCTCAGACTCATTTCTAGTTGGAAATACGCACCCCCTTCAGACTCATTTCATATTGGAAGAGACTCGGGTTGACAGATAAAACGTTGTCAGATAGATTATATTTTTATAAAAGTGTTTATTCTTAAAAAGCTTTTGTCTTTCCGATGCATGGAGGATAACAGGATGAAGCAACGCAATCCCGTCCGTTTCGTCACGCTGAGGGGGCCTGTCGTT
Organism: Nitrosomonas communis; assembly: GCF_900114745.1. Classification (GTDB taxonomy): domain Bacteria; phylum Pseudomonadota; class Gammaproteobacteria; order Burkholderiales; family Nitrosomonadaceae; genus Nitrosomonas; species Nitrosomonas communis_A. Next base: position 14,720 of record NZ_FOUB01000057.1, read on the forward strand.
CAGGACCGGCACAGCGTATTTTTAGCACGTTTTGACGACAATTCAATACCAATCACGTCGAATGACACCGGTCTGGTCGCCGCGATTCGTCATCTGATCGATTTAGGCGAGCCGATCGACGAAGCACGTCGGCGCATCGCGCTACAATTCATGGAATCGGGCAATTACGTATTTAAAGCCCGCTGTGGAAGCCGTTCCTGAGCTTGCAAAGTTCGCTACAGGCGCTGATTGCTGAAGTGCGGCAGTCCGATCAGAGCAGCGATTTCGCACAGCGGCTGAACCAGCGCCTCAAACAATCGCTCGGTTCAGATTTCGCGCTCGACGTTTTTCTGAACGGGCGCGATTTTGCTTCCATGCGGGCATCGCTTTGGCAAAGCTATTTCGCCAATTTAATCATGGAAACCGTGCGCCCGTTTGACCGTCCCGCCATGGTCTTCTGGATACGTCTGTTTCATCTCTTGGATCGCATAAAGAAAGCAGAGGCTATCGTCGGTCTGGTCCGCCAGTTCGGAGATATCCGCCAGGTAATACCGCTTCTGGTGGCCGGACAGAAGCCAAGGCGGGCATCACTTGCCGATAAAGGCGGAATGACGGCCGATGCGACTACCGCTGCTAATGCAGCGATCGCAGCAGATGCCCGACATATGATCGACAAGCTGCGCGATATCAACGTGCGCCTGCAAGAGCGGCTCGGTGAAAAGATCGCTATCTCGGCACAGTCCGAGTCGGTCATTATCGATGAGGCCGAAACTGGTGCGCAATCACCACACGGCCGCGAGAGTGATCCTTGGCGGTTTCGCCCGGCGATCTATCCTCCGAAGATCAGCAGTTACTCGTAGGGCACGGAATCCACGTTAAGGGGCAATCGATACAGTCGATAATGACCCACATCGACGAGTGCATATCACGGCAGTTCGACCGACTCAGAGAGGCATCCACGCAAACCAAGATCGTCAATATCGGCGGGGTTTTGGTCAGAAGGAAAAATCGTCAGCAGTTTGCTGCGAAGCCTGCCAACTGCTATCAGGAGCAAAAGCCATGAAGCCAAAAATAGAACCGATTGGGCTTGGTGATCTGAATGTTGTTAAAATGGAGTTGATTGGATTCGAGCCGGGCGATATCGCGCATATCGAAAACGTCATGGCGTTCGAAACGCGCAGCCGCGAGCACCGCCGCTTCCGTCGCGTCGAGGAAATACTCACCGAAGAATTCGAACGTAGCGAAGAAAATTTGCACGAAATGGAATCTACGGAGCGTTTCCAGATCGAACAACAGGCCCAGGAGGTCATCCGCTCCGAGACCAAGTTCGAGGCGGGCGCGGAAATCTCCGCCGGATTTGGGCCTGTGCAAATCGGCGCCTACGCTCGGTTTTCGACCAATCAATCGAAAGAGCAGACCACCACTTATTCGACCAATTACGCCAAGGATATCATTGAACGTTCACTCAACCGTATCATCGAACGCGTGCGCAGCGAACGAATAACAAAGACTCTGGAAGAGTTCGAAGAAACCAACAAACATGGCTTCGAAAACACTGAAGGTCAGCATCAGTCGGGTATTTACCGCTGGGTGAATAAATATTATCGGGCAAAGGTAGTCAAGTACGGCAAGCGATTATGGTTCCGATTTATCTTGCCGTGGCCCGCCTCCTTCTATATATTTGCGCAGCAGAATCATCTGGAGAATCATGTCATGCCCGATGAGCCGGAAAAACCGGTGCACCCCGAAAACTTTCGCCAGCTACTCCAACCAGGCCACATCCAGCGGGACAATTATCGCACACTTGTGACCCAGTACGGCGCCGATGGCATAAAGGCACCGCCGCCTGAGTTCATCACGCTGATCAAGTCGATTGCGCGTGATGTCGACCCGGAACTCGATTTTGCCATCGTCGACAATGACCTGGAAATACCGGACGGCTATGTTATATATGATCTAAAGCCGAGAGAGATGAACTTCCGTAGACAACTAGATGATTATTACATTCTCACCTGTGCCGGCCGCAGAGCGTTATTTGAAGGTGCCGATGAGGGACGGTCCGCCTTTGGGGACAAGCCGGTAGATGCGAGCGGGGTACTACCGATCGTCGTTCGCGGCCACGGAATTCACTCCTTTATCGTCGTTACCGAGATCGTGTGCAAGTTGAGATCCGAGGCTTTCGAGGCGTGGCAGCTGGAGACCTTCCGCGCGATTATGAACGCCTATAATAAAGAGAAACAGGCTTACGACGAAAGGGTCGCAGCCGCCCAGATCGAACAAGGTGTGAAAATCAGCGGCAAGAACCCCAAGATCAACCGTGAAATTATCATTGAAGAACTACAGAAGGCCTGTATTACCCTCTGGACCGGATTTCAGTTCAACGGTGTACCCATGATCTCGCATAATCAGGATGCCGATATCCCCGATAATTTTCCGCAGATACATATCGAAAACACGTTGGAGATGACGCCGGAAATCTCCTTTCTACACGAGGCCTTCGACTGGTTCAACATGACTTTCGAGTTCTATCCCTACATTTGGGCGGAGCGCAAGCACTGGCTTGATATTTTCCCGTTGGAGGATAACGACCCGTTGTTTAACGATTTCCTGCGCGCTGGTGCCGCTCGCGTCTTGGTGCCGGTGCATCTCGAAGCGACCGAGACCGTGCTCTATTACCAGTTGACCGGTAAGCTCCAGCACGACGGTGATATTCCGCTGTTCGAGACACCGGAACCGGGGGATACGTTTACCACGAATACTTTCGGCGGAGACGACAACGATCCGGAAACCGAGCTCGAACTGTACAATGCTTATATCGACGAACTGAGGGCAGACGGAATAACCAACAATATCGACAAGGACGTCGATATCAGTCCCGACGATCCCGACACCTGGATCATCGAAGAACCGACCTCGCTGGTCTGGCTGCAGTCGGACAGCGAACTGCCCCCGATAGAGGAGTCGTGACCATGGCCAGAATCGTAACCTTTCAGGCACCCCGCGGTACCGTCAACATTGAGGTCTCCGAGGAGGATGGGCCGAGCGGCACAAAGAATCTGAGTGAGGTCGCTCGGGTTGTGGCGGCGATGGTCGAGGCGCTGGGTGCGGAACTAAACAAGTTGCCCGAAGAAAAGATTCCGGGCGAAATCCTTGTCTCCTTCGGTGTGGTAACATTCGCGCGTGGTTCAGCAGCTATCAGCCTGAATGAAGAAAAAGCGAATTTTCGGATAAGATTCAAATGGAGCGGCGAAGGCATGCCGGAAGATTTCAGTTGAATACCCTAGAGCGTAGGATGTGCGTATGAAATCGCCTTTGCCAGCGGCTAGACAGTACCGATTCGACATCACGAAATATTTTCATACAGCGCTTAAAGTGGACGAGAAAAAACGGACCTTTTACCTGAAGATCGTCTACGAATTCCACGGTAGTAAGAAGGAAGTTGAGCTGGAATGCCTAGATAAACTACCGGAATACCGCACATGGCTTCCCTTCGCCTACGACATAATCGAGATGCAGGCGGAAAACCGCTATTACCTTATCCACCCGGACGCTTCGAACGGTTTCCTGTTCGACACCTATGCCGTGATCCGAATTGTCGCCGGCCCGGGCGTCAGCATCTACAAGACGGGTTTCGATTCGAAGGAAAATCCGAGCATCTTTCAGCCAAAAGTAGAGATCATCAGGGTGCAGGATCCCACTCTGGTGCCACTACAGGGCTACAAGATAAATCCGGCTAATTATTCTGGCATAGATTACCTGCCGGAAGACTACTGGGACGTGTTCAACCGCAGTGCTTTGATACCGATGCCTTATTCTCGTTATTCGTCATTTTCCAAAGCGGGGTCAAAACCCATCCAAGTTTCCCCTCAACCGGTCATCAGAGGCGCAGCGCAAAAGACCATATTCATCCAAGATGATAGTTTCTTCTATCTCGACGTCAAGATCCAGCCCCCCATCGTCATGGCATTGCCCAACGGGCTTTATATCATCGATGTCACGACCGATTCGCATATCGTCATTAAAGTGCCGACCATTGGCAGGGAAAGTAGTCGCGCAAGGTTCGCCTACTCTATCGAATATGACGGTCACAATCCGACCTTCATACATATTCGAAAGACACGGCCTGTCACAATCAGCTACCTGAGCTTCTACCGCAAGGCAATCGCCGATGGTGACCCTTTTCCGCTCGATGTCTTTCCGCTCGGCGAAAACCGCCCGACTGAGGAACTCTACAATGTCATCGCCGATAAGCTCGAAGTCAGACTGTCCGATGGATGGGACATTTTTGATATTCCCCATCAAGGTGTAATTTTTAGCGTCGATAGTCACGATGAAATCAAGCCTGTGCTACCGCCGTTGGACCAGGAAATACGCTATCACCGCTATCTGCAGAGCTTCATTGACGTCGGCGCCAGCTTTATTCCTTATGTTAGCGACGCGGTCGATCTGGCCGAATTTCTCTCCGGTCATGACAAGTGGGGGAACGATCTGACGACGCTAGAGCGCGCGATCACCGGCATAGGACTGCTGATCCCATTTGTTGGCGCAGGCATACTCCGGACGTTGGCGAAGCCGCGGTGATCTGTCAATGCCATGACGATACTCAAACTAAAACAGATCGACGAAGTTGCACATCTCATACCCGGCACGGCCGAAGCCATGGTCAAACAGGTGGAAAGCCTGTCGAAAAGTGAGCAGAAGATATTCACCAAAGCGCTTTCGCACCTCGCTGACGGCAAGCGCATTCCCCTTAAACTGCTTAACGAAGTCCTTCCGCTGTTTGAGAAACTCAATATAAAATATCATCTTGAATGGGACGAACTGTTCGACGAAATCCTGGGTCATTTTAGGCACCGAAAACTCCAGGAGCAGTACTACAAGTATCTCGACATTCATAGTAGAACCGAGGCTGAGGTCACGCCAAGTCAATGGGCGCGGCGAACGCGTGGCGGATCTGCGCGGTTGTTCCGTCTGATGCTGGGCGAAAATTACTTTAAGAACATCGGCAAGAGTAAAGGCGGCGTCAAAATATTCGTGAAGCTCGCCGATGTCGTGCGCCCGGACTCCCTCGACGACGTCAAGCTTGGCATATTATTGACCATGCTCAAAGCCAATCCGAAGCTGCTATTCCGAAGGCTCGACAAGTTTTTTGCATCGGATAACTATTCGAACACCCTCGTCAACCTTGGTCACATGAACAATGCAAAAGGCAATATTGGTGAAATTATCGCACTTGTCGAACAGCGCGCTATCGTCCGTGAGCTGATTGCCACCTACGCAACCCTGCCCTTTGCCAAGAATATCGATCTAGTCACCGGGATAATCGTTAAAGGGCAAGGAGAATTCTCGGACAACTTCATCGGCTATATCGACGACGCCGGTGACCTCAACGTTCTCGCCATAATCGAAGTCAAGAACTGGGCCGATCGAAAACTTGGTCTGGAAAAGGCAAAATTGCAGTTTTTCGAATGGCTGGAAGGCGGTATCGACGAAGGCGTCACCCTGACTATGACCTACCGAGAAAATGAGAAGAAGTTCGTCTATGATCCGGAGCTAAACTCGGATGAGGTCAAGAAGGTCAAGGGGATTTTTCGCAGTAAAAAATATATTCTATACATCGGCAAGGAGAACCTGGGAAGCGTGCATCGTTATGCCGTGGGGTATAGCGGAAGATCCCCGATGGGACTGGATTTCGACACCCATATGCACGGCGGCGGGCGTATCACCTTTGATGATGGAAAACGTACCGTCGGTCAGGTCCAGGTCAGGCCCGTGGAAGGCGTGACCACCGCGGAACTGGACTATTTAGCCGCGCTCCTGCTTAAGTCGAAGGGTCAGTTTTGACATTGCCATTTATACTCTTTCGTATTTTTACAGGGATAAAGCGGCGCAGCTCTTGCGGTCATGCCTCTACAGACGGCATTTCGGTACAAGATTAGCTTCTTCACAGAAACTCCCTTCAATAAAAAACTCCCTCATATGTTGATGATGAGCGTATTAATACGCTGGTATAATCAGTCGGCCCTGAAATATCGACAAGCTATTGATATTAGGAATAGATTCTATTCATTGCGATGATCATGCCGACCAGAAATGTTAAAATATTCATGTGTTTTCTGGTCGAAATGGTGATTAAGAATGCTAAGAAGTAGCAGTAGGATGCATCAACAGAATTTGTTTGGAACGGATTTGTTGATGCAACTTAATCTTACTGATCCATTGTTGAAGCTTGCATCAGCGATACCGTGGCAAGATTTTGAAGAATCCTTCGCCATTCATTACACGGCATTGCCTAAGCACGAAGTAAGCCGATTCGTTTGATAGTTGGGCTATTGATACTGAAACAGTTAGAGAATTTGTGTGATGAATCGGTGGTATTGCAATGGAAGCGTAATCCTTACTATCCGGCATTTTGCGGTATGAAAGAATTTCAGCAGAAGTTGCCTTGCCATAGCACGGAGCGGGTGTATTTTCGCAAGCGTCTCGGTGCTGAAGGCGTAGATTGGATTTTTCAAATGAGCGTTGGTCTGCATGGGGACTCGGCGCTGGAAGAGGCCGTTCAGGTGGATATGACTGTACATGAGAAGAACATCACATACCCAACCAATAGCAAGTTGGCGATCAAGATCATCAATCGCCTCAACAAGATTGCCAAAGCGCATGATGTGACCCGGCGACGCACTTTCGTCAAAGAAGTAAAATCATTACGCTTGGCTATCCGGCATTTTCGTCACGTCACCAAAAGAGCGAAGGCAAAACGAACACTCAAGCGGTTGAGAATCATTGCTGGAATTTTGCTACGGAAATTACGCAGAGCATTGCCGCAATATGGTTTGCTTGAGCGTTACCAAAGAGATTTCCTTCTGTATGAGCGGATTCTTGCGCAGCAACCGAAGGAT